>JAGXGH010000107.1 GCA_024636835.1 Verrucomicrobiales bacterium
CTCCTATGGCTCCCCAGGTCACGAGATCGGCGATGTATTGCGGGGTAATGGTGTCGAGGAATTCCGTGCCGGCGGGGACGCCCATCTCGGCAAGGTCATGAAGGAGTTGACGTGCAACGTAAAGCCCGCGGTTGATGTCGTAGGAGTCGTCGAGGCAGGGGTCGTTGATGAGCCCTTTCCACCCGACGGTGGTGCGCGGTTTTTCAAAATACACACGCATGACGAGAACCAGTGAATCGTCGTAGTTGGCTGCGATGTCTTTGAGCTTCTGGCCGTATTCGATGGCTGCGGCCGGATCGTGGATCGAGCATGGACCGACAACGACGAGTAAACGATCGTCTTCGCCTTTGAGGATGGCTTCGTTGGTAGCGCGGGTGGCGGCAACGAGTTCTGAGGCCTGCTCGCTTACCGGCACGTCCTTCATCAGAAGTTGCGGGGCGATCAGTGGGTCAATGCCTTCAATGCGGAGGTCGTCGGTGGGTCGGTTGGTCATGTGTGTGCAGGGAAAGCGCGAAGCTTAACACAAGACCAATGGAAGGCAACGGGTGGTGAAGGGGGTTCATCAACCGAGGTGAACAGCATACCAATAGATGCCCAACGCGATGTTGATCGCGATTAAAATGACAAGGTGAACCAAGTAGCTGATAGGGGATTTTCGTCGGGATACGTTGCCTTGCCTGCTGGTAAATTTTTGCATCACGATTGTGTTGGTTAGCCACGCAAGAAAACCTACCCAGATAAACGTGGTTAACAGCGCTTCACTGTAGTTCGGGATTTGCTTGCTGCTCTTCGAGACGACAAGCAAATGAACAATGAGCGGTATACTGGGAATGAGAGCTCCGAATAATGAACCCTGCAATGATGAAGAAATTAACGAATGCATCGACTTTTGCTCGGAAGTATTGCGAGCAAGTGATGGATCGTTTTTATCGTTGCTCATAGCGAATTATTCTCTCTGTGTGCCAGGCTTCGGTGAGGTTTTCGAGGTCGTTGAAGGAAAGCTAGGGACGTCTGAAAGCCTTCCCTCCCGGTTGAGTATGCCTGTTGGCTGACTCGTTCGAGCTACAGTTGATGTGCTGGGTGCGTCGGCAAGATGCCGACACCACAGAGGCTACCCCCTGCGCGTGCGCACGGCCTGGGCGAGGTTTTCGAGCACTTGCTCGGTGGTTTGCCAGTCGATGCAGGCGTCGGTGATGCTTTGGCCGTAGGTGAGTGTGGATGGGTCGTTGCCGAGGCTTTGGTTGCCGGCGTTGAGGTTGCTCTCGATCATCACGGAAGCGATGGACTTGTCACCGGCGGCGATTTGTTCGGCGAGGTCGGCGGCGACTTTGGGCTGGTTCTCGTGATTTTTGAGGCTGTTGCCGTGGGAGCAGTCGACCATCAGTTGGGTACGCATTCCACGGGAGTCGAGAAGTTCGACGACGCTGGCGATGGAGTCTTTGTCGAAGTTGGGGCCGGCAGTGGACCCGCGGAGAATGAGATGGCAGTCGTCGTTGCCGGTGGTTTCGACGATGGCGCAAAGTCCTTGGCTGGTGGCTCCGAGGAAGTGATGGCTGCCTTGGGCGGCTTGGATGGCGTCGGCGGCGATTTGGATGCTGCCGCCGGTGCCGTTTTTGAACCCAACGGGCATGGAGAGGCCGGATGCGAGTTGGCGGTGGTTCTGGCTTTCGGTGGTGCGTGCACCGATGGCCCCCCAGGCAATGACGTCGGCGAAGTATTGCGGGCTGATGGTGTCGAGAAACTCAGTGCCTGCTGGCACGCCCATGGTGGCGAGGTCGATGAGTAGCTTGCGCGCAATGCGGAGGCCTTTGTTGATGTCGTAGGAACTGTCTAGATCCGGGTCGTTGATGAGGCCTTTCCAGCCCACGGTGGTGCGCGGCTTTTCGAAGTAGACACGCATCAGAATGAGCAAGTCATCGCTGTGCTTGTCGATGGCGTCGCGAATGAGTTGCGCGTATTCGATGGCTGCGGCCGGGTCGTGGATCGAGCACGGGCCGACGACGACGAGCAGGCGATCATCTGTGCCATGAAGAATGTTTCTGGCGGCGGTGCGGGTATGCGCGACGAGATGTGCTTCGTCATCTTCGAGTGGGAGTCGCTTTTCGAGCAGAACCGGAGAGATGAGCGGGTCGATGTTGCGGATGCGCAGGTTGTCGGTGATGTCCATGGAGTGATGGTCAATGGTCAATGGTCAATGGTCAATGGTCAATGGAGAATGGAGAATGGAGAATGGAGAATGGAGAATGGAGAATGGAGGGGCGGTCGGTTGGGGCGCAGTCACGCGATGGAGAATGGTGGGGGCTTTGGGAAATAGGTCTCAGAGGTCCTCTAAGACCTATTCGTGTGGTGAGGGTTATCCGTGTGAGGTAACACGTTCCATGGCTCGCAACAATAATGGCAATTGACGCTGATGCCTCCTTGGCGATGATGGATCACTATGAGTCGAAAGAAATCAGTTTCCACCCCGGGTGGAGCCAAGTTGGATGATACGGAAACCGCAGGCATCGATGCGCTTGAGGAGCGCGATTTCACTGCCGGTGGAATTATTGGGTTGCCAGAAGACTACCGTGCAACGACGGGCAACAAAGAGCTCGACTCGCAGCTTCAGGAGATTGTCGCTAATTGGGCGTGTCAGGATTCGTGCAATGGCTTGGTTCGCGAGATGATCATCACCGCACTGAAGGTCGGTCGCGATGGGACGGGGCAGGGGGATATGAAGCTCATCAACCGAGCGCTGAAGGAGATGCGGGTGGCGAACAAAATGTTCCAACCCTATCGCAATCACCGCAAGGTGGTGTGCTATGGCTCGGCGCGGACCCCGTCCTCCGAGCCTGCGTATCGTTCGGCGGTGCAGTTTGCTGCGAAGATGCGCGACAAGGGATGGATGGCGATCACAGGTGCTGGCGATGGGATTATGGGTGGTGCGCAACTTGGCGCGGGGCGTGAGCACAGTTTCGGGCTGAACATTGACCTGCCCTTTGAACAGGATGCCAACGAGACGATCCGCGACGATGAAAAGCTGGTAACGTTTAACTATTTCTTCACGCGTAAACTTTCGTTTGTGAAAGAGGGCGACGCCTTTGTGCTTTTACCCGGCGGATTCGGGACCATGGACGAGGGGTTCGAGATCCTGACTTTGATGCAAACGGGTAAGGCGGCGATTCAGCCGGTGGTACTTCTCGACGAACCAGGCGGTACGTATTGGAAGACTTTTTACCGCTTTATTCAGGAGCATCTGTTGCGCGACGAACTAATCTCTCCAGCGGACATGGGGTTTATGTTCGTCACCGATAGCGTTGATGAGGCGGTTGATGAAGTGCTGCGATTCTACACCAATTTTCACTCCTATCGTTTCTGCCACGATAAGATGTCGATTCGCATGCATCACGAACTTCACGATGATGCCGTTGACGAGCTGAATAAGAAATTCGGTGATCTCCTGGTCAGCGGGAAATTTGAGAAAGGGAGCGCGCTGCCACAGGAAACAAACGAGCCGCAATTAAAGGAATTGCCACGCCTTATCTGCAAACCACATCGGCGGAGTTTTGGACGTTGGCGTCGGTTGATTGACTTCCTGAACGTCGCGAAGTTGGCGGACAGCGTGGACACGAGTGTCAAGGCTTCGTAGATAGGGGTAGAAAGTCTAAGGAAGAGAGTATAAAGGGGATCGATGGCAAAAGGTGAACGTTTGGATGTGGCGATTGTTTCGCGTGGGTTGTGCGACTCACGTGAACAGGCGCGGCGTTTGATCCTCGCCGGCGAGGTGAAGGTGAACGACCAATTGGTGGACAAAGCTTCGCGGAAGGTGGGAGAGGATGATCGGATCGAACTCAAAACGAAGCCGAAGTATGTCGGGCGCGGTGGATTGAAGTTGGAAGGCGCACTGGATCATTTTGAAGTGGACCCGATGGGCTGGGTTTGTGCGGACATCGGTGCGTCGACCGGTGGATTTACCGACTGTCTTCTGCAACGTGGAGCGGCGAAGGTGTATTGTTTTGACGTGGGGACAAACCAACTCGTCTATCGGATCCGCGAAGACGAGCGCGTGGTCGCGCGGGAAAAATTTAACGCGCGCTATCTGACGCCGGAGGATGTTGGCGAAGCGGTGAAGCTGGCGGTGATGGATTTGTCGTTCATTTCGCTGACGAAAGTCCTGCCGGCGGTTTTCAGCGTCCTTGCGGATGATGGGATGGTCGTGTGTTTGATTAAACCTCAATTTGAGCTGGATCGCGACGATATCGGAAAAGGCGGCATCGTCCGCGATGACAAGTTAAGACAGAAAGCGGTGGACAAAATCCGCGAATTCGTGCGCGATGCAGGTAGACAGTGGCGTGGTGTGACGGAATCCTCTATCACCGGCACTGACGGGAATCAGGAATATTTGGCATGGATTGCATAGGTATCACCGCGAACGATGAGAAAGATGGAGCCGCAGCGTTTTTGAAACGCTTCGTCCCTGCGCTGGAGGCGCGCGGCGTGCGGGTGGTTCTCGACGAGTTGAGCGCATCATTTACCGCTGGCGAAGGCGTGCCTTTTGACCAGATGGTTAATGAGGCGGAGATGGTGGTGGTGCTCGGCGGCGACGGCACGATGCTGCATGCTGTCCAAAAAATGTTGCCCAATTTAAAACCGACCATTGGGGTGAATGTTGGGACACTTGGGTTTTTGACCTTCTCGCAAGGTGACGACCCCGAGGAGACGGCGAGGATTTTGGTTGATGGTGAATTTCGGATCAGTCCGAGGCGCTTGGTCGAGGGAGTCGTCAAGCGAGACGGCCGTGAGCTGTGCCGTGTGCAGGCGCTGAATGAGATCACCCTGACGCGTAGCAATGTGGCACGGATGATTCGTGTGGAAGCCAGCGTTCGCGGCGACTTGCTGAACCGCTATCATGCCGACGGTTTGATTATTTCCACGCCGACTGGATCGACGGCGTATTCAATGTCTGCGGGGGGGCCTATTGTGTCGCCTGCGGCTGAGGTGATTCTTCTCACGCCGATTTGTCCGCATGCCTTAAGCAACCGGGCGGTGGTGGTTGGTGACGATGAGGCGATTGATCTACAAGTTGTAACGCCTAGTCCTGATGACCGTGTGGTGCTGACTGTGGATGGTTACGAGCGTCATGTGATTGTCGAAGGCGATGTGCTCGAAGTGCGCCTCGCGAGTGAGTTTCTCCCCTTGGGGATGCGGACCGATCGCTCGTTTTATGAGATTTTGCGGCGTAAATTGCGTTGGCACGGGTCCAACGTGTAGTTTTTTGGCGTATTGGCCGCCAAAAATTGAACGCTGAAAGGCATTGTCGTTCCAATCGGGTATGGGGAAATTCTATGATTGTGCGTTTATACGAATGCCGGTTTGCCTGCTTGTTGTGATAGCTTTCGCGGGATGCGGCGCTGGCAACAAAGAACGTGCGGTGAGCGAATTACACTTCGAAATTCAGCCTCTCACGTCACCGGAACGTGGGATCGCCATGTCCATTTTCTCAGGTCGTTCTGAATGGGTGCATCAGTATTTTACCAGTGAGGAATTACATGCGGAACTGGGTGAGCTCTTAGGACGAACGGTGGAGGATGTCGGGGCTTCGCTTACTGTGGCTGCCTCTGAGGATTCTGAATTTCGCTATGTTTTGAGGGCTAAAGGAGAGGATAGCGAAAAGGCGGCAGTTTTGGCTAGTGAGGCTCTCTTTCGCTTTGAAGATCACTTGATCGAATCTCAGCGACGTATCAGCGAAGAATCGATCGCGCATTTGGAGAAGCAGATTGAGCTACAGAAGTTAAAGGTGGCGGCAGCGAAGGCGGAGATGGATGCGGCTTATGAGAAGTTAAAAGAGGTCGATACAGAAGGGGAGCTTGAATGAGCTTGGAAGATTTCCGGCTTTGCTGTGTATATTAGGGATCTAAATGTAGTTTCCTCCAGGTATATGAAGTGTTCCATTGCTCTCTCTTTGATTCTCTCCGCGGTGTTCGTCTATGCTGGACATCCAAATGTGTTGTTCATTTATGGCGACGATGTCGGCTATGGTGATGTTGGTGCTTATGGATCAAAAATGATCCCGACGCCTAATATCGATAAGCTGGCCAGTGAAGGATTGCGCTTTACCGATGGGCACTGCTCCGCCGCTACGTGCACACCATCAAGATTTTCGCTGCTTACGGGGATTCATGGATTTCGAGAGAATGTTCGTATTCTTCCTCCAAACGCGCCGTTAACCATTCCGACTGACCGGCTGACGCTGCCGAAGCTTTTCAAACAGGCGGGATACACCACGGCGATTGTCGGCAAGTGGCATCTTGGAATTGGTGCGAAGGGGAGTTCGGTGGACTGGAATGAGGAAGTGAAGCCAGGCCCTCTTGAGGTAGGCTTCGATTGGTCGTTCCTTCTTCCGTCGACGAATGATCGCGTGCCGTGTGTTTACGTGCGTGACCACCGGGTAGAGAACCTGGATTCGAGCGACCCGCTTTTTGTCAGTAAGCAAAAGCCTGCGGACGTGGATGTGACCGAGTATCCTGATGGTAAGAAGAATCCCGAATCGATGACATTTTATCGCAGCACGCACGGACACAACGACTCCGTGATCAATGGGATCGGGCGCATTGGATTCCAGTGGGGTGGGAAATCCGCATTGTGGGATGATGCGACGATGTCTGATGTGTTCGTCAAAGAGGCAAAGGATTTCCTCGCCACGCGGAAAGGAAAGGACGAGCCGTTCTTCCTGTATTTTTCTTCGCAGGACATCCATGTTCCGCGCGTGCCGCATCCGCGATTCCGTGGCGCCACCAAGTTAGGCTACCGAGGTGATGCGATGGTGCAGTTTGATTGGACGACAGGTGAGTTGATGAAAGCGCTCGAAGAATACGGTCTCGCCGACAACACGATTGTGATTTTTTCCAGTGACAATGGACCGGTGTATGACGATGGATACGACGATGGTACAACGGTTCACACATCGACCAAGGAGAGCGATCGTGGACACGATGGGTCGGGGATTTATCGTGGTGGAAAATATCAGATTTACGAGGGGGGCACGCGTGTTCCCTTCATCATCAAGTGGCCGGGGAAGATTGAGCCGGGTGTGTCTGACGCCTTGGTGAATCAGATCGATTTCCTGGCATCGTTCGCGGAAATGTTCGATATCGAGTTAGCGGCAGATGATGCTCCAGACAGTCGCAGCACACTTTCGGCATTCCTCGGCAAGGACGCTATCGGTTCGAAGTTTCTCGTCCAAGAAGCACGAGGGCTAGCTCTCCGCGAAGGACCGTGGAAGCTCATCCAGAGCGGCAAGAAAACGGAACTCTATAACTTGGACAAAGACCCGAGTGAACAGAATAACATTGCGGCTAAAAACTCGGATCGCGTGAAGTCGATGTCTGATCAGCTCGATAAGATTCGTGCCACCAAGAGAGGCGTGCGTGGTCTCGAATTGAAGTAGTCACGACGGTCGTAAAAGTCGCGATGCTTGTGTATTCGCTAAGCGGATGCCTCGTGAATGGCATCCGTCCACGCACGGTGCTCAGCGCTGATGGTTGCTGCTGCCAAGTTTGCTGAAATTTCGGTGAAAGTCGGTTCGACGATTCCTTCTTCCGTGAGTTGTAACTCATCGGCGATGAGCTCGGGTAGCGCTTTGCGAGCCACCGCCCAACACGCCCATGCACGGGCAATTCGTAGTCCTAGGTTTGGTCCAGACATTCGCGTGGCGAGGTGTTGGAAATGACGGCGAGGGTTGCCGAGGAATCCGAACTTATCTCCTTCACGGATGATGAACGCGAGTGCTCGATACGGAAACAGTGAGGTATCGAGTCGCGCTCGATCGTCATCTGCCCAGTTAGCGAAATTTGTGGAAAGCGCGCGATTTATCATCAAGATCGCTTGCGCGGGGAGGCTCTCAAGCCACCGCGACTGCGCGCACTCAAGTGCGGTTTGGTAGAACGTGGGGCCCTTGGATTTACCGCGGAATGGAGCCAGGGCGGATGCCGGGCGCCGTTCGGTGACCGTTGGTAAATAAGGACAGGGTTGCGGGTTCGCTGCGTTCATTTCTCCCAATTGATGAACAACATGGCGGTGAGAACCAAACTCACGGCCCAGAGGATCCATCCTGTTTCGATGAAGTAGGCCAGGCCTACTAAGGCGACTCCAATCACCATCCGCTGCGGATTGTAGTTGTTGCGTTTTTCGTGCCATAGCACCGCTGAGCCGATCAAGCCGAATAGCACTGTCGCGCTGATCCAAAGAGGGTCGAAAGAAAACGCGACTGTGGGAGTGAAGCTCATCGTGTGGCTGGAAGTGAGATTATTGCGTTCAGTGGTCGATGGTCTGACCCTCCAGCGCGGCCGGTCGAAAAGTCTTCGACCCGCAGGTCATCGCTCAGCAGAATATGATCGATTGGGAGACCGAGTAAAGGGATGATCGCGAAGGGCTTCCAGGTGAGATGAAAACCGTATCCATAGGCAGCCGAGCGCATCTTTCTAAGTTTATCGAATTGCGGTGACCATGTCGTGCAATTGAGATCACCCATCAGAATGGTGGGTGATTCATTCTCCGCCAAGCGCGTTTCGATGAGCGAGAGATAATTGGAACGTGATGCAGCGGTAGCCTTGGAGATTGGCGGGATGGGATGTGCACCAATGACGCGGATGGTTTGTCCGTTTACGTTAATGTCGACATCGACGAGCGGGACATCGCCAATCGGAGTGCGATCGTTGCGACTAACGCTGCGTTGTTTGGTGATAGGGTGTTTACTCATCAGCCACATTCCGAAGTTGTCCTCACGTGGGTCGGCGATGTGGTGTGGGTAGATTTGGCGCAGAGCGTTGAAGTGTTCGCGATACCCAGCGGTGCGCGTTTCCATGAGTAGAATGATATCGGGTCGCTCATCGCGCGGAGTGGAATCGAGTTTTGTGACCAGTCCGGGCAGAGGGATGTTCTCGCTGCCGATGTTGTAACACATCACAGAAACCGCAGGCTCCGACTCCGAGGAATGAACGCTAGGTTCGCGTTCGGATTTGCCGAAGATCGCCAGCTCGCCGAGCCCGTAGTAGGGGAGAGCGGGCCATGCGAGCCAAGCGGCGACGATTAATCCCGTTATCACCCGAAGTGGTGCGAAGGCGACCAAAGAAAGTGCAGTGCCTAGGATGACCACGAGCAAAACGAGCATTCTGCCATTGCTCAAGGTCTCAAGAATCCACCATTTATCGGCGAATAGCATGGCGATGGAATACACGAGTCCTCCCCAGACCATGAGTCGGGCGTTGCGTAAAATGGCTTTTCGGGAGAGGAGTTTCACGGGTGAAGTAGTCGGTGAGTTGCAAATTGACGGAAATGAGCAATTTTCACAGTGATTTGATCATGTGAAGCTTACGTTTGTTGGGGAATTGGCAATTTTCACTGAAATTGGACATTGAGGTGGTTTGCGCGTAGTTTCTCATCCGGTCGTTGCCCTCCAGGAACTGGTGTGACAGCTGCTAGTTTGTCGTATTGCAGAGCAATACCGAATCATACATTGAACTATGGATTTTAAAGATTACCAAAACGATTTTCTTTCTGTTCCCGCCGAAGCTGCCGGGACAATGCATCAAGCGGATAATGAAGGCGATGCCTGCGGAATGGGGGCGATCGTTCATCTCAAGGGTAATCGCAGTCATCAGATCCTCGAGTTTGCGATTGAGAGCGTTTGCAACATGACGCACCGCGGTGCGGTGGATGCGGATATGAAAACCGGAGACGGCTCCGGTGTGTTGACTCAGCTTCCTTATGAGATTCTGCAATCTGCGCTCGCGGATCTAGGTCATAAAGATGTCGCCAACGAAGACCTTGGGGTCGGGGTGTTTTTTACTCCTCAAGGTGATCGTGAAATAGCGACCAAAGTGAAGACCATCGCCGAATCACTCGCCGGAAAGCGCGGTGTGAAATTGCTGGGGTGGCGTGACGTTCCTGTCGATGCCGACGAGCTTGGAAAGATTGCGCAGAGTTCGCGTCCAGACATTTTCCATCTTCTCGTCGAGCGCCCCGAGGGTGTGGTTGGCGATGATTTCGAACGTCAGCTCTATCTCGTGCGTCGCGAGATAGAGCATCAGTTGAAAGCCGAAGGGATCAAAGGGGTTTACCTTCCTAGTTTCTCTCACCGCTTGATTTCCTACAAAGCGTTGGCGATGCCCGCTGCGCTGCGCGCCTTCTACAAGGACCTCAGCAACCCGGCTTACAAAACCGCGATTGCGCTCTATCATCAGCGCTTCTCGACCAATACCTTCCCGGCCTGGCCGCTCGGTCAGCCGTTCCGCATGCTCTGTCACAATGGTGAAATCAACACCGTGCGTGGCAACCGCAACTGGATGAAGTCGCGTGAGGAGTTCTACGAATCAGAAATCTGGGGTGACGACGTCGAGGTGATTAAGAACCTCATCCAAGAGGGAGAGTCCGACTCCGCATCACTCGATCACGCACTCGAACTTCTCGTCCTCTCTGGTCGTTCACTTGAGCATGCGATGTGTATGTTGGTGCCACCGGCGTATCGCAATCAGACCGGCATCTCTCCAGAGCTGAACGCCTTCTATCAATATCACCGTTCATTCTCTGAGCCTTGGGATGGTCCGGCCGGACTCGTTTACACTGACGGTGTGAAAGTCTGCGCCTCACTTGACCGCAACGGTCTTCGTCCTTCGCGTTTTGCCCTCACTGATGATGGGCTTCTGTTCATCGGGTCTGAAATTGGAACCATCCCAATGGATGACGCGAAAGTGATCCGTAAAGGTCGCCTCGGTCCTGGCCAAATGCTCTCTGCCGACACCTCGACAGGTGAGTTGAAGTTCGATCTCGAGATCAAGGAAGAACTCGCCAAGCGAGCACCATACAAGCAGTGGATTCGCAACAACCGCATCGAGCTTACTGAGTTTGTGCCAAGCACGCCTCAGGAAGATAATATCAGCAAGTTTGATCCGCTCACCCTTAGCCAGCTTCAGGTTGCCAACGGTATCACCAAGGAAGAACTCGCGATGATTTTCCGTCCCATGGTCAATGGCGGACAGGAAGCGGTTTACTCCATGGGAGACGATACGCCGCTATCATGCCTCAGCCTCTATCCGCGCAACCTCACATCGTACTTCAAGCAGCTTTTCGCGCAGGTTACCAACCCGCCGATCGACCCGATTCGTGAGCGCTCGGTGATGAGCCTTGCTGCCGGACTGGGAATCGAGCGCAACCTACTCGGCGAATCTCCGGAGCATGCTCGAATCTTGAATCTTGAATCCGCCGTGTTGTTCGAGCACGAGTTGGAAAAAATCCGTGACCTGGAAGAACTGGGATTCGGCTGTCAGAACATCGACATCACTTGGAACGTGGAAGATGGCGCTAGAGGGATGATCGCTGCCATCGATCGCGTCTGTGCGGCCGCAGAGAAAGCTGTCGACGAAGGGAAAGAAATTCTGATTCTGACCGACCGTGCGACCAACGAAACGCGTGTCGCTTTGCCTGCTCTCCTCGCATCAGGTGTCGTTCACCACCACTTGGGTCGTGTCGGGAAGCGTATGCGTGGATCACTTGTGCTCGAGTCGGGAGAAATCCGCGACAGCCATCAACTTGCCTGCGTGATTTCTTACGGAGTCACCGCTGTCTGTCCATACCTCGGTTACGCAACCGTTCGTGAAATGGTGGATCATGCAGAGGCCAACAAAGTTGGTGAGGGAGTGACTGCTGACAGGGCGCTGATGAATTATCGCAGCGCGTTGGAAAAGGGTGTGTTGAAGATCATGTCGAAGATGGGAATCAGCGTTCTTAATTCCTACCAAGGTGCGCAGATTTTTGAAGCTGTCGGTATCGCCAAGGAAGTGATCGACCGTTGTTTCACCGGAACGCACAGTCGTATCGGTGGGATTGGTTTCGATCAGATTGCCAGCGAGTCCATCGCTCGTCACAGCGAGGCATACGGATCCGCGGTGCCATCTGGCGACGCTGTATCCCTCCAAGATCCAGGCAATAACCGCTACCAGCGTGGCGGAGAGAAGCATGTCATTACTCCTAGCGTGGTGAAGAATTTTCACACCTTTGTCGCCAGCGGCAAACCTGAGGAATACGATGACTACGTAAAGCTGATGCTCGAAACACGCCCTACCGCGTTGAAGGATCTGCTCGAATACATCCCAGCAAAATCCGGAGCAATTTCCATCGATGAAGTCGAGCCTGTCGAAGACATTCGCCGTCGATTCACCACCGCGGCCATGTCGATGGGCGCGATCTCGCCAGAAGCCCATGAAGTGCTCGCCATCGCCATGAACATGATCGGCGGTAAGTCGGATTCGGGTGAGGGCGGCGAAGAGAAATCTCGCTTCAAGCCATACGAAAACGGCGAGTGGGCGAACTCCAAGATCAAGCAGGTCGCTTCAGGTCGTTTCGGCGTGTCTGCGGAATATCTCGCCAGTGCTCAGGAGATTGAAATCAAAATGGCTCAGGGAGCCAAGCCGGGTGAGGGCGGTCAGTTGCCTGCGCACAAGGTCAACGGTATCATCGCCAAGTTGCGTAATACCCAGCCAGGTGTGCAGTTGATTTCGCCACCGCCGCACCACGATATTTACTCCATCGAAGACCTTGCCCAGTTGATTCACGACCTCAAGGAAGTGAACCCACGCGCGCGGATCACCGTCAAGCTCGTTGCCGAATCCGGTGTAGGCACTGTCGCTGCCGGCGTGGCGAAAGCGAATGCTGACATCATCCTTGTCTCCGGTCACGATGGCGGTACTGGCGCATCGCCACTGACATCCATTAAGCACGCTGGTCTTCCTTGGGAGATGGGTCTTTCCGAGACCAACCAAACCCTCAGGCTCAACGGTCTTCGTGAGCGTGTGACGCTACGCACCGACGGCGGGCTTCGCTCAGGCGATGACATTATCAAAGCGGCCATCCTTGGCGCGGAAGAATTCAACTTCGGCACCATCGCACTGATTGCCATGGGCTGCGTTTACGTTCGCCGTTGTCACTTGAACGACTGCCCAGTCGGTGTGGCAACGACCGATCCAAAGTATCGCTCGAAGTTCCGTGGCACGCCTGAGAAGGTGGTCAATTTCTTCAATAGCGTGGCCAACGAAGTGCGTCAGATCATGGCAACGCTCGGTGTGCGTAAGCTCGACGATTTGATTGGCCGCACGGAGTTCCTCCGTCAGCGCGAAGTCGCCGATCACCCAAAGGCAAACAGTTTGGACCTTTCCGCCTTACTTGCTTCTGTGGATAATGGTTCGCCACATATCTGGGGCGGTGAACCCAACCTGGGGATCCAAGATAAATCGCTCGATGACACCATCATGGTCGATGCCGCAGCAGCGCTCGAGTCCCGTGAGAAAGTCGAGCTTTCCTACGATGTCGTCAGCACCAACCGCAACATCGGCACCAAGTTGTCCGGTGAAGTGGCGGTGCGTTACGGCGATCGGGGACTTGCTCCGGGAACGATCAAACTAAACCTCAAAGGGTCTGCCGGCCAGTCCTTCGGAACCTTCCTCGCTGGTGGAATTGACCTCACCTTGACCGGTCAGGCCAACGACTATGTTGGTAAGGGAATGGTCGCGGGAACCATCGTCGTTCGTCCGCCGAAAGAGCGCGGGTTTATCCCGGAGGAAAACTCCATCATGGGGAATACCTGTCTCTACGGTGCGACCGGTGGTGAGCTGTTTGGCAACGGTCGCGCGGGTGAACGATTCTGCGTTCGTAATTCTGGATCCATCGGCGTCGTCGAAGGTTGTGGTGACCACGGCTGCGAATACATGACCAACGGTATGGCCGTCATCCTAGGGTCCACCGGCATCAACTTCGGTGCGGGTATGTCCGGAGGTGAAGCCTTCGTCTTCGACGAAGACGGATACTTCCGCGATCGAGTAAACCGCGAGATGATTGTTGTTCAGCCCATCGAGCGCCGCGCTATTGCCGAGAACCTTCGCGAGCTCATCGCTCGCCACGTCGAACTGACCAACAGCCCGAAAGGTCAAGCCATCCTGGACGACTGGGATCGTGCAGTGACTCAGATGGTTCGCGTCATTCCAAAGACCACCGCAGCCGCGGAGGAAGCCGAGGAACAACACGAGTCCGCCGGTAACCCGGTGGTTGCGTAAGCGAAACGAACGCCAAGTTAACGTAGTAACCTAATTTTCCACACTTAATGTGGACTATGACGAGATTCGTTAAGATCGCGGAGTTTTTCCGTGCGGCCACATCGCCCTGCCACTTTCTTCCGAAAGTAGCTACGTTTGTGAAAACGTGGCGGGGTGGGGTTGGAAGCACCCTTGATGAGTAGTGTGCCTTGCCGCTATCGAAGGACAATTGTAAGCTGGGCGATTGACAAGTGGACACCCAATCTTCGTATTGATCCTGAGCTACTTGTGCGCGGCGAATAGTCATATTTTTATTCGGAAGCGGTATAACTCAAAAGGATCAGATTACTCGTATTCTACTTTTATCCTTATGAATGCCGGTGTTGCTGAATCGATGGTCTTATTCAATCGCACTCGTGTCCAGTCGACAGAGCTCGCGTCGGTGGTGTAGGCGGTGGTCGTAGGTGCCTGAGTATCTGTGTAAACAGTGCCAGGCCACCAAGTCAGTAAATCTTCCGATACTTCTGTTTTGTAGGCCAGCCCAGTTGGAGCGGGGCGCCGCTTAATCTTGACCGCGAAATATCGATTCTCACCTTCTATTGCCCAGTCGGGAAGTAATGCGGCCTCAGCCGAAGCGCTTTTTGGATCCAACATGAAGGCAAATTCGAACAGGTTTAAGATTTGGTCGCCGTCGGGGTCGGCGTTCTCGCCGCTCACCAGATCATTTTCTGCATCTGCACTGAATTCCTCGCCCCGCCAAGCTGCATAGGGCGAGTATTCAAATGCTCCGAGATCGGGTGTGTCCAGCGGCCGCCTTGGTTTGCTTCGCTGGAATTTTTCATATTCAAGGACTGGGTTGTGGTTGGAGATGGTCGTGGAATGGGGAGCTGCTGCGGCATTGATGGCATCCGAGCCAGCGGTGAGCCGGAAGTTCTGGAGGTTGAGATTAATGAATCCGGGATCAGAGCCAGTGATGCAGGTTGCTGCGCCGGTAACTGATCCCGAGTATGCAGAGTCAAAGGAGTTGACCCAGCCCGGCTTCAGCCAGTTGTTATTTAGTGAGAGCGCTCCCGCATTAGCGAGGAGTTCGAGTTGATTGCCGGTTTCGGTGACGAAAATAATGTTATTTCGGCAATCGGCAGACTCGTCGTTGGTGGATAGCCGCAGCAGCGTTGTGCGTCCTGAGCGGGTGGAGACGATGGTGTTGTGGTGCAGGTAGAGCGTTCCCTTGCGATAGCCCGGCTCATTACCGCTATCACCCCCGTAATGGATGATCTGGCGGTTGCCTGCGTCAGCGGGTTCGATCAAGACATTGCCATAAACGAATGTGCTGTGGTATCGGGAATCCTGTTGCAATTCGATACTATCTTCGGCGTCGACCAAATCGAGCTGCCGGTTGCCACCCTCGATCCAGTTGTAGCGGATCACCGTGCCGGCGGACCGGTCTTTGAGGTTGTTGCCTCCAGCACCCGAGCGCAGTGGGCCGTAGCGGTTGTATTGGAAAGTGATTCCTGCCGCCGCCGTGTAACTGTTATGCTCGTAGATGCTTCCTGCATTCCCATTTCCGTGGATGTAGTTGCTTTCCACCACCACATTGGAAGAGTTAGCTGCAACGAACAGGCCGTTACCGCAATCTTGCATGACGCAGTTGCGGATGGTGATTTGATCGCCCTTTTCGACATATAGAGCCGCGGCGTTGTTGGAGTAGCTCTGGATGACACCCGTGTCATCAGTAAAACCATAGGGCGGACGCCCTCCGCGGATCTCAAGACCATCGATGATGATGTGTGTTGGTGTGGTGTCGGCAGGAAAGCTGGCACCACCGATCTTGATGACTCCACGATTTTCGCCCCAGTAATTTAACGCGAGCCGGGTGGTGGCGCCGTTGCCGTCGATAATCGGTCGTTCGCCATTTGGTCCTGGAATGCCAATTATGGTGATGGGCATGAATTCAGAGCCTTGTCGGCAGATCACCCATTTATCGTGATATGGATTCTCCTGCCAATGAATACGAACCGTGTCGCCAGCCGCCAGTGTTTCCCAAGCGACGTCAGATGGAGTGGCAAGCGCTTGACCGAGTCCGACATCATAGGTCGCGCCCAAGGCCTTGGATATGGCGACAACACATGTGATCAGGATTATTTTGGAACGAAAGTTCATAGAAGCTATGAATTTGATGTTTCAACGACGGTGGCTGCTGCGAGTGTTTGTTCGCGCAGAGATTGGATGCTTTTCATAGCACTGAGAGGTAGTCGGAAAGAGATGTCTCCGTGGGCGGGTTTAACGACGATTTCGGTGCTTTCGCGGATGAGCATGCCGTCACGCTCGATGGCGGTGATCTCTGACCACGGGATGAGTATGGGGTTGTGGAACAGAGCGAAGACTTGAAACATTTCGATTCGTATACCGGCTTCTCCAACGGTGATATCGATGAGACCTCGAAAACCGGACAGACCAAATTGAGCCGATCGGAAATGATAGGTTTTCCCAGTAATGGCACTGTTGGACGGAAACGTTTTGGCGAGCCTGCGACATTGGAATGAGGTGAGAAATAGCACGCTTACAAAAAATCCGATAATCGTTGCGAGAACCCCAAGACCTTTAAGTAGGTCGAGTAAACTTGTTGTGAGGCTTTCAGCAATCAACATCGCGGGGCAAAGATAGACCCTAAGAACTGGTTGCTGCGATCAATTTTTCTCTGTATCCACACCGCCCTGCCACTTTCTTCCGAAAGTAGCTACGTTTGTGAAAACGTGGTGAGGGTGGTGTCGGCAGCACTTTGATGATCAGTATGCCTCGCCGTTGCCGACAACCAAGCGCTAGCTCAGTGAGAGGCATCGGGGATCGCGGAGTGTGATGCGTGCGGCCACATCGCCCTGCCACTTTCTTCCGAAAGTAGCTACGTTTGTGAAAACGTGGTGAGGGTGGTGTCGGCAGTTCGTTGATGATCAGTATGCCTCACCGTTGCCGACAGCCAAGCGCAAGCTCAGTGAGAGGTATTGGGGATCGCCCAGTGTAATGCGTGTTGCTACACCGCCCTGCCACTTTCTTCCGAAAGTAGCTACGTTTGTGAAAACGTGGTGAGGGTGGTTCGCAGCTCATTGATGCTCAGTATGCCTAACCGTTGCCGACAGTTCTTGGCACGGCGGTATTCAGTGTCGTATCCTATGCATCAATTACCCTCGGGATCTATGGATTGGAATGACTATCAAATGCTCTTCACCTTCGTCGTGCTCGGCGCGGTGTTTCTTTGTTTTGTCAAAGAATGGCTACCTACCGAGCTGACGGCATTAGCGGGGATGAGTGTATTTCTTGTCGTCGGTATTCTCGACGAGACGGATCTTGGCAGAGTGTTTAGCAACCCCGCACCAATGACGATTGGTGCGATGTTCGTGTTGAGCGAATCGCTGACACGCACTGGTGCTATCGATTGGATCGCGCAACGATTTGAAAAGTTGGCAGGGAAATCATTGCTGAAAGCCATTGTCATTTTGGCGGTCATTGTGATGCCGCTTTCTGCGTTCTTGAACAACACACCCGTGGTGATTGTCTTCCTGCCTGTGTTGATGGCGTTCTCACGGTCGTCGGGGATCAAGCCGAGTAAAACGCTGATCCCCTTGTCATTCCTGAGTATCCTCGGAGGAACCATGACACTGATCGGGACGTCGACGAATCTCTTGGTTGCGGGTGTTGCCGTGCAGCATGGTGAACCGGCATTTGGCGTGTTTGAGATTTCCAAACTCGGGGTAATTTATGCGGCGGTGGGGGTGGTGTATTTCCTCGTGGTTGGACGGTTTTTGTTACCCGATCGCGAAACGGTGGCGAGCTTGCTCGATGTTGAGGATACTCGACAATTTTGCAGTGCGGTGGAGATAGAGGGGGACTCACGATTGGTGGGCGAGCGGCTGATTGAACACGAGCTGTTTTCGAACAAGAAGCGCACCATCGTTTACGAGGTGATCCGTCATGGCCGGCGAGTTGAGGATATTCCCTTGGATGCATTGCTGCTGCAGGCGGGTGATGTGTTGTGGTTTCGTGCCACCTCGAAGCAGCTTGGCGAAATCCGCGCTGCGGAAGGAGTGCGGATGTTACACGAGAAGCGCGACGACGAGGATGCTGAAGACCTTGAAGTGCAGACGGTCGAAGCGATCGTCGGGCGAAAGAACAGTCTGATTGGTCGTACGGTGAGGCAGTCGAACTTGCGCCGCCGGTTCGGAGTGGTGGTGGCAGCGTTCCATCGAAAAGGAGTGAACTTGAAAGAGGCTTATCAGGATGTGCCGATTCTGTTTGGCGATACCGTGCTGCTCGAGGGGCCTGTCAGGAATCTACAACAACTGCAGAAACAGGATGACTTTCTCAGTCTGAGTGAGGTGACGTTTAAAGTGCCAAAGCGGCGACGTGTTGTTCTGGCCTTGGCGATTATGTGCGCGGTTGTTGTTGTGGCAGGGCTTGGTGTGTTGTCGATCACATCGGCGGCTCTTGCTGGGGCCGTTTTGACGATCCTTACTCGCTGTGTTGACCTTAAAGATGCCTATCGCTCGATCGAATGGAACGTGCTTTTCCTCATCTATGGAATGCTCGGCGTGGGTCTGGCGATGGAAAAAACCGGCGGGGCGGAGTGGCTTGCTGGTGGTGTGGTATCGACGTTGGAAGCCTTCGGTCCGCTGGCCATCCTTGCAGCGATCTATATGTTGTCGTCCTTGTTGACCGAGGCCGTCACCAATAATGCGGTGGCGATATTGCTGACTCCAATTGTAATCGTAATAGCTGGGTCGCTGGATGTGGATCCACGACCATTTATCGTGGCAATCATGTTCGGTGCGAGCGCCAGTTTCCTTACTCCTATCGGATATCAGACGAATACCTACGTCTACAGTGCCGGGGGATATCGTTTCAGCGATTTCCTGAAGATAGGGATTCCGTTAAACCTTGTGCTGTGGGTGGTTGCGGTGATTTTGATCCCGATTTTTTGGCCGTTTTAGAGAACGGCAGGGGGACTGGCACGTGCATTGCTATGTAGTATGGAGTGTGCCCTCAAGCTTTGATAGATCCTTCTCTTGATGCCTGTGATCTGGTTGATCCGTTCATTGGTTGCAGGGCTTGCGACCTCCCGGTTCCGCATGGAGTCGCTGGTCGTTGGTGGACCGCCAAGCCGCCGATTGGAAACACTCATCCAGGAGCTACCCTGCCGTTTGGCATGGTGTCGGTTTGTGCCTATTCGGGAGGCTACGTTACGGGCTATGGCCAATACGCGGTGTCCTTGGATGGCACGCCTCCGCAAGAGTTATTCCCCGTTCATGGTGCATTGGGATTGGCTCATTTCCAGCAGAGTGGAACGGGGAGGATACGGGTTTACTACAATTATCTTCTAACGACCCCATTGCTTAGCGATGAGTTGGACCAGCGATATGATGTGCAGACACTCGTCGATGAGACGGCGTCTCCCGGAGTTTACTCAGGGCGGTTTTTAGAGCGTGATGTGCGCTTTTCTGCGGTGGCTTCGACAAGAGGTGTGAGGCATCGCTACACGTTCCCTGCTGAATCTCAACCGACCGTGGTCGTCGATGTTTCTGCCGGTGGATTATTGATCGATACCATGTCGACCTACCCGCAAGGAGGGTCGATGAAGATCGAGTCGCCGGAGAGAGTCAGCGGAACGGTAATAATGGAAGGCGTCCCGCTGCACTTTACCTGCCATTGCAAAGGTGGTGTGGCGAGCTTGTGGCAGGATGATAAAGTGCTCGAGGGCGAGGCCGAGTTCAATCTGGGACTGGATAAACTAAAGTTCCAACCTTCGTTTGGTTATGTCTTCACTGCTTCGTCGCCGGAGATGGAGTTGGATTTCGCGTTCTCGCTTCAGTGTGAGGATAGAGCGAGTACAGTGGCAGATGCTTTGGGTGCCAAGTCCTTTGGTGATATCGAGGGCGAAGCTCGGTCGGTTTGGGATGAGGTGTTTTCGAAAGTTTCGGTGAGTGGTGGCAGCGATGCTGATCGCCAGGTGTTTTATACCGCTTTATACAGGAGTTCGATAAAGCCGGCGGATTTCAAAAATGAAAACCCATTCCGACATCAGGACGGGCCGTTCTTTTTTGATCTATCCACCCTTTGGGATCTTTATAAAACGCACCTCCCATTGACCATGACGCTATGGCCGGAGAGGGGGGCGGACTTTGTGGAATTCCTTTGTGAGGTGGCGAAGCGCGAAGGTGGGTTTCCGGTGAGCTACTTGATGGATAGTAGTCCGGATCGTTTCACCAAACAGGCGACGGGTCTATGTCACTTGATAATGGAAGACGCCCGGCTTCGAGGGATAGATGCAGATTGGGATGCGATTCTGAAGTTGCTTTGGAAGACCAGCCGAAGTGGCAAAGGGAGGAAGGGGAAGTTTGGTGAATACGAGCGATCCAAGGTCGTCGCGCCTCTGTCGCATACCCTGGACATTGCTGATGCACATTTTTGTATGGCACGGATGGCTCGCTCCAGCGGTGAACAAATCATCCACGATAAAGCGGCAGAGCTGTCCCGCTATTGGGTGAACGCTTTTGACCCTGCGACTGGCTTGCTGAAGGAAGGTTCCACCTACTACGAGGGTGAAAATTGGAACTATTCGTTCCGCTTCGTTCACGATATGCCTGAACGAATTGCGATAGCTGGCGGGACTGAGAAGTTCGTTGCGCTGTTGGATTTGTTCTTTGGTTTTACAGAACCGGCTGCCGGACAGCGAGTGTTTCATTTTGAGGGATTAAACAACGAGCCGGATATGGAAGCTCCTTATGCGTATATCTACGCTGGTCGTCATGATCGAACGGCTGAGATTGTGCAATTGGTGATGAGGAAGCGATTCGGTATCGGGCGTGGTGGGCTTCCTGGGAATGAAGACTCCGGTGCGCTATCTTCATGGTTCGTATGGAGTGCCTTTGGATTGTTTCCAGTCACGGCTCAGCCGATCATGTTGATTGGCAGTCCGCTGTTTGAGAGCGCGACGATGAATGTAGGCAAGGGTCAATTCAAGATTTCAGCACCTGACCCCGATCCCCAGAAGCCATTTATTGCGTCTGCTGCTCTGAATGGGAAACCTCTCCATCGCGCATGGCTGAAGCTTGAGGAATTTACAGCTGGCGGGCATTTGGAACTCGAGAGATCCGCCGCGCCGACTGACTTCGGTAGCACTTACTTGCCGCCCAATTTTGCCCCATAAAAACCCCCATCCCATTCATTGATGAAAAATACACAAGCAATTGATAACCTGATCATTCTCGTTCGCGCTGATCCTATTATTTGCGGACATTCCACAGAGGCGAGAAATCTTGCCGAAGCAGCAATCTCGGCTGGTGTGCAAGACGTGCACATTGTGAGTTACCCGTTGGATATTCTGGAGCAAAGTGGTTTGCCGCTGAAACCTGTCGAAAGCATATCGAAATATTCCCATGGGATTCACATAAATCGTCCTGAGCCCATTGGAAATTACAAGGTTCTCGATGGCCGTGTTTCCATGGGGATCAGCGGATGTATTGTGGATTTGCTGCATTCTTTGAATGGCACGACGATGGTGATGGATCTCTACCTCGTGCCACATGGATTTATGGCAATGGAGGCGGTGCGTAGTTTTGATGTTTGTGGCAAAACGGTCGACGTCGTTACTGTAGGCGAGGCCGTCGGTTCGGATATCACCAATGTGGTCGGCAATGCCCTCGTTGAGGGTCGAGTGGGTGCAGCCCAGCTGGTGCTCTCCAATTTTCTCTCACACGACCTTCCTGTGGCGGTTAGTCAGTTCACCAAAGATCTGATCGTCGAGGCTGGCGAGAAGGTGGACGAAGTCATGGGAACGGCATTCGCCCAACGCTTGTCCGATGAGGTGAAAATCAGCTATCCAGCGATTGATGCGGAAAGCTATCTCGCGATCGAGGAAAACCCTGACGAACTCTATGAACTTCTCAAGAGGCGTGGCTTGAGCAAGGATGGTTATGTGATGTTTCTCTCACGTATCGCGCCAGCCAAGGGTGTTGATGATCTGCTGAATGCCTGGGAGGGGTGTCGCTTTCGTGGCGATAAAGAATTGATCATCTGTGGAAATGGCCCCGCGAAAGACGATATTGCCATGCGGGCAGCGGATTTGGGCGATGTGCGTGTTCTCGATGACGTTTCCGATTTGGAAAAGGGCGCTCTCATGCACGGGTGTGCGGCCTGGTGTTTGCCAAGCAAGCCAAAGACCGAATTTGTGGAAACCTTTGGCATCGCCGTTGCCGAGAAAATGTTGGCCGGAGGTTTGGGACCGGTAATTACCACACGCACCGGCGGCATCCCTGAGGCATCCGGCGGCCATTGTCTCGAGCATAAAGCTGGTGATGTGAATGAGCTCCGTGCCTGTTTGGACAAGGCCTGTGAAATGACCGAACCCGAACGTCGTGCGCTAAGTCAGAAAGCGAGGGAGTTTGCCCTTCAGTTCGATCGTAACCGTATCTTTGCACGATTAATCTCATCACTAAGTGATAAAATTGCTCAGGCCGTTTAGCCTTGATCGACGATCGTGCGAAAGGTGAGGTTGATCCTTGGTGTTGTGATTTTCATGGCCTTGGGAATACTATGTAGCCAGTAGGTCTGGGTCGCTCCCTTCATCACGAGGAGACTTCCGTGTTCAAGGATGATCTGGACTTTCTCTTACGTGGCTTTGTGTTTGAAGAGAAATCGCCGCTCGGCACCGAAACTGAGGGAAGCGATAGATGTGTTGCGACCAAGAGATTTTTCGTCATCGCTGTGCCACGCCATTCCCTGACTGCCGTTCTCGTAGAAATTGAGTAGACAGGAGTTGTATTGCTGTCCTGCGAGCTGCTCGACAGTGGATTTGAGTTCACGCAGTTCATCTGTCCAGGGAAGTGCACGTTTGGTTGAGCCAGAATAGGTGTAGGAAAATGTCGAGTCACCATACCAAGCGACTTTGCGTGCGGTGACGATCTGTTTTCCGAAGATCACGGATTCGTCATGCTTCCACGGAATGTCACTGAGCAGTTTGTCGCGAAAACGATCTGCCTCTGTAGGTAGCATTACAGGGCCGTGGTAGTTCACGACACCATCGGTGGGAAGTAGGTTGTCGTCGGCGCGAGGTGGGAAGAGATCGCTCATCATTTTTAATACGGGCGAATGTCGCGGGTGGTGTGGTTTAAATAGTGAGCTTTGCTCGGGGTGGTGATGCCCTCCGACACGAACGGCCTACAGGAGATACGGCGGTCGATGCGTATGGCCTAGTGTGATGTGGCTACGTCATGAGGTGTTTGGATTTGGGCACTAAAAATGCCCGTGAACGCTAGGCGCTCACGGGCATAAAGTTGTTTTGGGATGGGATCGCTTACCAGCGGTCGCCGCCACCGCCACCACGACGGTCGCCACCACCACCGCCACCACGGCGGTCGCCGCCGCCACCACCGCCACGGCGGTCGCCGCCGCGTCCACCACCACCGCCGCCGCCGCCACCATAGGATGGGCGATCTTCACGTGGTCGTGCTTCGTTAACGGTAAGGTTACGGCCGAGGAATTCGTTGCCGTCGAGAGCTTCGATTGCCTTGTCCATCTCCGCTTTATCGGACATGGTGACAAAGGCGAAACCGCGTGGGCGGCCTGGCTCGCGGTCCATCACAAGGTGGACGTCTGTGACTTCGCCGAATTGGGCGAAGAGTTCATTGATATCCTGTTCGCCTGCGTCGAACGACAGGTTGCCTACATACATTTTGCTATTCATGGTGTTTTAATGTCGTGCCGTCTGTCTGCGCTTTCGCAGTCCGGGCCCCGAGAATCGGGTTTAAGTTCACCACTAAATACTAAGACCTACCTGATGACCTACCTTGTCTGAATCACTACAGAGCTTGAGAGCTCGATGCCACAGTGTCATCCCATTTTCAATAAAACGCAAGTCCTGTTCTCAGTTCTTGTTTTTAGTGTCATCCGCGGGGCTGGTGCCGCCCATTCCTTTGAGCCGTTCTTTGTGAAGAAACAGCCACCATACGGGTAGGAAGTAGATGGCAAAAACCATGATTAATAGGATGCCGACGGCGCACACGCGACCGAGACTTGCGATACCCATGTTGCCAGCCATGGCGAGTGATCCAAATCCTGCGGCGGTGGAAAGTGCGCAGAATAGCAGTGCTTTGCGGATGCCTTTCCGAATAGTCGGCATGTGGCCACCGCTGCGCCGTAGCGAGAAAATCATGTGGATAATGTAGTCGAGCCCTGTGCCGAAAAGCAGTGGGATTGAACACAGGTTGATGAAGTTCCACCGCAGGCCAAGGAGGCGCATCATGGCGAGTAATGTAATGCCGCTGAGCACCATCAGACCAAGGGCGAGGACAATATCCCGCCAATCACGAAATACGATGATGAGCATGATCAACATGACCACGGCGAGCGGGGTGAAGATACGCTTGAAGTCCTGGCCAACCACGCGAAGCACGGCGGGTCCAACGGGTTCCCACCCGGCGAGATAACCACCCTGTCCCTGCACCTTGTCCGCCCAGGAGAAATCCAGTGCGAGATAGCGGTCGCGGTCTGCGGCTTCGATCCACCCCAGCAGGGCGGTCTGGTTGTCACCGTAAACGGCAAATACACGGTCGAGTCCGCTGCGGTTCATCATGCCGCCAGTCTTGAACCCTTCAGGACGGAAGTTGAGCATCGTGTCCCATCCTTTGAAGATCGCTTCGACGAGGGCGATGGGTTCTTCCTCGAAAAGTTCGGTGTCGCGGAGCTTGCCAATCACGCGGTCGCGTTGGGCAAGGATTTCTCGGATGCGATCCACTTGTTCTCCGGCGAGAAAGTAGTTTGAGACATCGTCGGAAGCGGTGGCTGCGGCGATCCCATCCCGAGCGATTTGGCGATTTTTCCACAGATCATCTGCGGAGTTACCACTGACTACGTAGGCGATTTTTGGAGCATTGTCTGGCGAGAGTTCTGAGCGCATTTCCTCAAAGGCGTCGAGGGCCTCGCTATGGCGTGGGCGTAACACACGGAAGTCTCTATCGATACCGGGCATTTCGGCGATGATGACAATTAAAGCGGCGAAGGCGACGAGAGGTGTTGCCCACAAACGGCTTTTTCCGCCGGTGCGAACGTGGCGCCATGGGCTGGCGGTTTTCGTCCGCCCGGGTTTGAGCTTCGAGCAGATGTAGGCGAATCCACCGAGCATGACGGTGGTGCTGATGAGGATTCCAAGACCGACGAGATCGCCGAGCTGCGCGATGCCGGGGATGCGGCTGAAGTTGAGGGAAAAGAATACCGCAGTTGTGGTGGCGGCGGCCCATAGGACGCTCGGGCCGACGCCTTTCCAGAGTTCGGTCACGCCATCCTCGCTGCGCTCGGTCAAGCTCTCTCCGTAAATGACCATGCCATAGTCGACAGCGAGTCCCAGAAGGATGGCGGCGAACCCGACACTGAGCACGTTCATTGAAGAGAAGAGCCAGCCGGCAAATCCGATAGTGATGAAGAACACCGCGACCAGCGCGAGCATCAGCCATGCAAGTGCTCTCATCCGCCGTTGGATAACCGCGAACAGAATCATAATAAGGATCAAGGTAGTGACCACGGATTGTCCGAGATCGCGCTTCATTCCTCCGAGTGTTTCTTTCATGTATCGGGGCTCGCCTGTCAGTTTTACCTTGGTTGGGTAAGCGCCGCTCGCGGTGCGGGATTGAGTCCATTCGTCGACGAGTGCAGTGACATTATCGAGCCAAGCGACGGCTTGATCTCCGCTGATGCGTGACTCCGGTGAGCGAATGCCAAGCACTCGATAGCGACCGTCTTTGGAGGTGTTCGGTCCGATACCTATTGCCTCGTTACCTTCTTTTTTTGGTAGAATATCCAGAAACCCAAGTGGATCGGCTTGGAGTTTTAGTGCGTCTTCGACTTCGCCGAACTGGAGAGTTTCCATCACTTCGTCGATGCGCTTCGTGAGTCCTTTGTCGCTAAAGCGCTCTTCAAGGGTGCGGAGCTTTTCATCGCTACCGTTGAGCCAAGCGAAGGCGATGAGGGCGGCTCCGGCGTCGCGCACTTCGGGTGCTAGATCGAGGACTTTTCCGTCGGCGAGCTCGCGGATTAACAATTCAGGGTCATTGACTGCGGCGACGACTTCTGGGTGGGAGAGTAAGTGTGCACGGAGCTCCCTTGATGCTTCGCTGGCTTTCTCGGGAGTTGATGCGCGGATCGTGAGAAGGATTTCCTCACGTTTGCCGAAAGCCGAGCGGAAGAGTGTCAGTCCTTGGACTTCGGGAATGTCCATGGGAAGGATGCTGCCGCCGTCGCCGTCGAGTTTAATCTTGGTGACGCCAATACCCGCCACCACGAGCATGGTGATGAAAATGAGAAGGGCCGAAATGAATGGGATGCGGCTCGTGGATCTGGACGAAGGCATGGGCGGAGTGCAATTAACCTGCAGACCATAGCTCAAGTTAGTCTACAGTGCGATGAAGAACAGTTACCCCTTTCACGTGAGTAAATTTTTCTCTGTCGGCCTGCGCTTTTGGACAGTGGCTACTTTGGTGACAAAGTGGATGGGTGATGTGGCCAGAGGAGAAAGCTTGCACGTGTTTGACGACGATCAGAGACGAATAACTACATGCCTAGCCTCTAGCACAGCCCCCAGTTAAGAAAATAGAACGCCCGTAGCATTAGCTGGTGGTGTCTGAAATCGGGATTGGAGATTTGGCAAATCCCTTTGGGTCGCGTACAAGGGGAGCGCCCCACGCGATCGGGTGACGATGAAGGAAAGTTACTGGCGAGGTGGAATACGCGACACTCTGGGTGCGTCGGGGATTTTTGTGTATTTCGGACGCCGCCCCCGCCACGTTTTCCCAAACGTAGCTACTTTTGGTGAGTGAAATCTCAGGGCGAAAAACGGGGCGCGACCGCCCTCTTGGTCAGCCTATTTTTCCAAGCCTAATTTCTCCAACTTCGGGGTGATCACCGCGCGGCAGTAGGGGTTCTTGTTCTTGTTGAGTGAGTAGTAGTCTTGATGGGAAACCTCGGCCTGGTAAAATTTCGGTGCCTTTTCGATCACGGTGACAATGGGTTTTGAGAACGAATCTTGAGCTGCTTTCATCGATGCCTCGGCGACTGCTTTCTGTTCATCGCTGTAGTAAAAGATTGCCGAGCGGTATTGGGTGCCGACGTCGTTGCCTTGGCGGTTGAGGGTGGTTGGGTCGTGAAGTTTCCAGAACCAATCGAGGATTTTTTCGGTGCTGATTTTTTTCGGGTCGTAGACGAGGTGAACGACTTCTGCGTGCCCGGTGGCACCGGTGCAGATTTGTTCGTAGGTCGGGTTGTCGACGTGGCCGCCTTGGTATCCAGAGGTGACGCCGAGCACACCGTCGAGTTGTTTGTAGACAGCTTCGACACACCAGAAGCATCCGGCGCCGAGGCTGATTTGCTCTTGTCCTTCTTGTGGCGTGGTAATTTCTTTTTCAGGCATCTTGCTCAGTTTTGGGTTGGGTTCTGCGGAACAGCTGGCAATCGAGAAAATGGCGAGAGCTGCGGTGAAAAACATCTGTGAAATATTCGATCTTTTCATCTTTTTAGTCTGATTCATGTTAGAGGTGTTCTCGGTTTGTTCGGTGAGAGCTGTCGCTTCATCACATACGAACCAAGTTTCACCTGTCTATTCCTAAATTTTTCTAACTGTTCGATTTCCATGACCGAAGAAACCAAAGAACCCGCATCCGAGCGCTTGGATTTTATCCGCCAAATCATCAAAGACGATCTGGAGAGCGGAAAGCACAAAACCACGGTGACAAGATTTCCGCCCGAGCCGAACGGCTATCTCCACATTGGCCACGCCAAGGCGATTTGCCTGAGTTTTGGAATCGCGCAGGAAAATGCGGCCACTGGCGGACGTTGCCATTTACGCTTTGACGATACCAACCCGGCGAAAGAGTCGGATGAATATGTGCGCTCGATCCAAGAAGACGTGCGTTGGTTGGGGTTTGATTGGGGCGACCACCTCTATTTTGCATCGAATTATTTTGAGCGTTTCTACGAGTGCGCGATGCATTTGATCGAGACTGGCAAGGCCTACGTCGATTTTCAGTCGCAGGAACAAATGCGCTCCACCCGTGGCACGCTGACCGAACCCGGTGAGGCGAGCCCATATCGCGACACGACGTCCGACGAGAACAAGGCGCTGTTCGAGAAAATGCGCGCCGGTGAGATGAAGGACGGTGAGGCCGTTTTGCGTGCGAAGATCGACATGGCATCACAGAACTTGAACATGCGGGATCCGGTGATTTTCCGCATCATGCATCACACGCATCACAATACAGGTGACACATGGTGCATCTATCCGATGTATGATTTCGCGCACCCGCTCGAGGATGCGTTTGAGGAGGTGACGCATTCGCTATGCACCTTGGAGTTCGAGGATCATCGCCCGCTTTACGACTGGGTGGTGCAGAATTGCCCGGTGCCTGCGGTGCCGCGTCAGATCGAGTTCGCAAAGCTCAACCTCACCTACACGCTGCTGAGTAAGCGTAATCTTCTCCGTCTCGTTAGTGAGGAATTGGTGCATGGTTGGGATGATCCAAGAATGCCGACAATCTCAGGATTGCGCCGTCGTGGTGTGCCGCCGGAAGCGATCCGCCACCTTTGTCACGAAGTTGGTCTGACAAAGTTCAAATCGACGAACGACGTTACGCTCTTGGAGAATGCTGCGCGTGATTTGCTCAATAAAACCTCACCGCGTTACATGGCGGTGTTGGACCCGATTAAGGTGACGATCACGAACTGGGACGAAACTCGTGTCGACGAGTTGGAAGCCGTTTTGAATCCTAATGACCCGGACGCGGGGAGTCGCAAGATTCCGATGTCGCGCAACTTGGTGATCGAGCACGAAGATTTCCTCGATGATGAAAATCCACCGAAGAAGTTCTTCCGTCTCGCTCCGGGAACGGAGGTGCGCTTGCGTTATTCCTATGTTCTCAAGTGCGAGGAAGTCGTGCGCGACGAGGCGGGAAATCCGATCGAGTTGCTCTGCACAGTCGACCACGAAACTCTAGGGAAGAATCCCGAAGGGCGGAAGGTGAAAGGGGTGATCCACTGGGTTTCTGCGGACCACGCAGTGAAAGCTCCAGTGCGCCTTTACGATCGCTTGTTCGTCGATGAAAACCCATCGGCCGGTGAGGGCGATTTTGTCGACCATCTTAATGCAGATTCGCTTAAGGTGATCCATGCGCTGCTCGAGCCGGAGTTGGCGAAAGCGGCAGTTTCGGAAGCACGTGTGCAGTTTGAGCGCGTCGGGTATTTCGTGGCCGATCGTTTGGACAGCACTCCCGACCATCCGGTATACAATCGCACGGTCAGTTTGCGTGATTCCTGGGGAGGTGGAAAATAGTCGAAGTCTATTGATGGGATGAGCGATCAACCACAGGCACTAGGACCAAGCCGCTACCTGAAAAGGGTGCGGCATGGCTTGCCGGTGATCCTCGTCGGAGCTCTCTGCCTGCTTTACGTCGTGATGTGGGTGCAAGGTTTTGAGAACATCTACCACACCAAGCAGGACGTCGATATCAAAACGGCGGTGGCTCAGGCCGAGCGTTCGGCAGACCGCGATCTGATGCTCGCGAGGATGTTGGAAGGGAAGTCCTACCTGATCCGGCGGGTGGTCGGAGTCGGTACGCCACAGGACGCACGGGCGACAGTAGGGCAAAAACTAATCAAGCTCGGGCCGATGGCGGTGAAGAACGATCGCCTTCGCGGGTTATGGTTGGTTTCTGCATTGACGTCGGAAAAGTCGGGAGAAGTCGAGCAATTGTTAAACGGTGGTGAGGTTGCGCCTGGCGATCGTTTGGCACGTGCATGGCATACTGAAACACAGCCGGATACCAAAGCACTTCAATGGCTGCATTTGCGTATGAACGCAGATGATACGGCTTGGTGGGAAGTTGAGTTGGCGATGCATTTCAACCGCAACGGGATTTGGAATGAGCAGATCGATTCCGAGGCCGACCACGCGGGATTTCTCGCGGGAATTGCGTTGTTGCACTCTTTAGCGTGGATGGTGCCTGCGCTGATCGGTGTGTTTTTCCTCCCGTATTTCGTTCGCAAGGTCGCAGCGATAACGAAGGAGAAACGGAAACCGAATTATCTCGATGGGATCAAGGTCGGGCATGTTTTGGTGGTGTTCGTTATTGGTGAAGGCTTGGGGAATTTGTTCGGCAAAGGCGCATTGGCTACGATGCCTGACTACACGCAATCAATATGGTTGACGACGCTCGTCGATACAGTCTGGAGGCTCATCCCAGTGGTCTTGCTCGGCGCATGGTTGTTCAATCGCCCGCGTCACATGTTGCGTGCATTTCTCATGAAAAGCTCGATATCGTGGGGATTGATAGCCGGTGGGTTCGCGCTGCTGTATACGTGGAACACCTTGGTTTACACACTGGTGTCGCCCTTTGCGGGATCCGATCCGATCCGAGGCGTCGAGGCGGGCGGTAATTTTGGTTTCGGCTGGATGGCGTATGGCGTTTTTGCATCGGTGATTGTTGCACCGGTGGTTGAGGAAGTTCTCTTCCGCGGATTTCTTTTTCAAGGTCTGACAAACCGCTTCGGCGTTTGGATCGGCGTGCTAGGTTCGGCGGCAGTGTTTGCCTTGGCGCATTACTACGCCGTTGATGGGATCCTCACCGTGGCTGCGCTGGGTGTGGTCAATGCCTTGCTCTACCGCCTCACCGGATCGTTGGTGAGTTCAATCGCTCTTCATGCGATGTATAATGCGGTTGTGGCAGGCTACATATGGCCGTTCTATCTGCTCGATCCGATGGCGAGCTAAACGCTTGTGATCAGGAAGGCAGGTGGCATGATCGTCTCGATCATGATCCGCGCGAACATGACCGGGACGGTCATGCCAGGTTGATTGTGGATCGTGCGCTTGACGCGGTGTGGCCGTGTTATTTATTATGATAGGGGCACTCCAGATACAGTAATTACTCGTCGTCGGTGACCGGGCCTTTCTTATTCGGAGCGCTGGCGGCTTTGAGCATGCCGTCTGCAAAGAAAAATAGTCCGATGGCCGCGATGATGATCCCTGTGTAGTAGAGATAGTTGTGGGGGATACCGAACTCCAGAACCATTCGATTGTGGAGGAGAATGACGAGGATTCCCGCGGCGATCCCACCGAACCCATAGGTCGCCTTTTTCCAACAACTTGAGCGGATCTCATCGAGCCGCTCTTTGAACGCTTTGGCATAGAGTTCTTTGGCATCATTGCCTGTGAATCCGTTGGTTTCCAAGGTTTTGAAAACCTTCTCCCGTGGCTCGCCCCAGAGAACCATTTTCAGGATGATGTTGTAGATTCGTAGCTGCCGACTTTCTTCCACGTGGAGATAATGATCGGATTTTAGGCATTGAGAAAGCGCAAAAGTCGTAGCAATCCCATTAGTTGTGTCATAATCGAGATGAAAAGACAGAAAATCGTCCTTTCCTCGCTGTGCCTCTTACTGCAAGTTGCCCGCGATGGATACCCTAATCACTATTGGAAAAGTTATTCTTACGATCGTTGAGGTCGTGCTCCTTTTTAACCTCATGATCGTGGTTCACGAACTCGGTCACTACTGGGCCGCGCTATGGCGTGGTCTGAAAGTCGATCGCTTTCAGATCTGGTTCGGAAAACCGATTTGGAAAAAGGAAATCAACGGCGTGCAGTGGGGATTAGGTTGGCTACCGTTCGGTGGATTCGTTGCGCTGCCACAAATGGCACCGATGGAGGCCATCGAGGGTGGGGACAAGGAAGCCCGCGAGGCCTTGCCTTCGGTGACTCCACTGGACAAAATCATCGTCGCTGTAGCCGGGCCGATTTTCAGCGTGCTGCTGGCAGTGGTGCTGGCGGTGATCGTTTGGCAGGTGGGAACGCCGGTCTACGAGCGAGAGAGCGAGACCTTGATCGGTGGCGTTGTTGAAGAGTTTCAACTCAATGGTGAGGACTACCAATGGGAAGGCGCCGAGAAACTCAATGTCGGCGACCGAATCGTGGCCGTAAATGAGATCCCTATCACGGCTTGGTATGGGGCAAATAATTCAGTCACCAGCGAGATCGCCTTTAGTGAAGGGCCGACTGTCGACCTCACGGTGGTGCGTCGCGACACGGGGGCGGAAGAAACGGTCACTGTGCCTGTGCCTGAGAAGCAGACCGCAGGAATTTTCAGCCGAAGCGGAGTGCGGGATCTGCCGATTTTTGGAGCTGCGCGCCCCTTGGTCAGTTCGATTGTCAAGGACAGCCCCGCTGCACGCGGAGGCATCAAGCTGGGTGACACCATTCTTTCGATCGATGGGGAGAAAGTAACCTACAACTACGAGATCACTGAAGTCGTCGACTCAAAAGAGGGGCAAGAGATACCTATTGTGGTCTCGCGAAATATTGACGGGGTCGATGTCGAAACAACTGTGAACGTGACGCCGCTCAAGCCTATCGATGGCGAGCGTATCATGCTTGGCGTAGGCTGGGGGGGCGGCGAACGCGTCATCGAATACCCAACAGTCGGTCATCAGATCAAGGACAGTGCATTAGCGATTTTCCGTATGTTCGGAGCCTTGTTCTCCTCAAAGTCTGAAATCGGCGTGAAAGACATGAGCGGCCCGTTAATGATCGGTAAGGCGTTTTATGTGATGTTCTCTGATGACGGTTGGCAAAAGGCTTTGTGGTTTGCTGTGTTGATCAACGTAAACCTGGCGATTCTTAATATGATGCCGCTGCCTGTTCTTGATGGGGGGCATATTGTATTGGCGATTGGCGAGTGGATCCGTAAGAAGCCAGTGTCTGGCCGTATCCTCGAAGTCGTGCAGACGGCCTTCGCTCTTGCGCTGCTTTCGCTGATGGCCTATGTGACTATACTGGATGGTCGCTCGATGTTCGGAGGAGGCGGTGGTGGAGGAGGTGAATTGAAGTTTCCTCCAGCCCCCGAGGTTCGTTCTGCAGAGTGATCTTATTGATCCTTTATTTCCATTTCATCACGCCGATCAAATGAACTCCCAACAGTCAGTTGCCGCCCCTTGGAAGAACCCTTATCGCTATCAGCGACGAGTGACTCGCGAGGTAAAGGTGGGGAAGGTGGGTGTTGGTGGAGATAATCCGATCCGTGTGCAGTCGATGCTCACGTCGGATACCCTGGACACCGCAGAGTGTGTGAAGCAAACGCTCGAGTTGGTTGCGGTTGGGTGTGAAGTGGTGCGGATCACCGCTCAGACCAAACGCCACGCGGCGAATCTCGAAAACATCATCGGTGAACTGCGCTCGCAAGGGTGCGATGTGCCCATTGTCGCCGACATTCATTTCAAACCTGACGCCGCCATGGAGGCTGCGAAGTGGGTGGACAAAGTAAGGGTCAACCCCGGCAACTACGTCGATAAGAAAAAATTTCAGACGCGGGAATATACCGACGAAGAATACGCGGACGAAGTGAAGCGGATTGAGGAGGAGTTTGTGCCGCTCGTCGAGCTTTGCAAACAACGCGGTGTAGCGATGCGAATCGGAACGAATCACGGATCGCTCTCTGATCGGATCATGAACCGCTACGGCGATACTCCACTGGGCATGGTTGAGAGCGCCTTGGAGTTTGCTAGAATCGCTCGTGCAAACGACTATCACAATTTCTTGTTCTCGATGAAGGCAAGTAACCCGAAGGTGATGATCGAGGCCTATCGTTTGCTCGTTTCTCATCTGGATGCTGCCGGAGAGGATTGGAATTATCCAATCCATCTCGGAGTGACCGAAGCAGGCGACGGCGAGGACGGCCGAATCAAAAGTGCAATCGGTATCGGGTCGCTGCTTGAAGACGGGATAGGCGATACAATTCGCGTTTCATTGACTGAAGATTCAGTGCACGAGATTCCGGTGGCCCAGGCCATTGCGGACCACTACAACAATCTGCAAGAGACCTTATCCGACGATATCACCAGCGAGGTGAGTTTTGATCCCTTCGATTACCGACGTCGCGCGACTGAGCCTCTCGATGTGCTGGGTATTCAAGTCGGTGGCAACGAAGTGGTAAGAGTGGTAACCGAGGAGAAGAGATATAATTACTCAAGGATCGCCTCGCGGCACTGGGGGATTTTCAGCCGGAAATCGTTTTCGAAGATGCCGATGTTTTTGAGATCGATCCGACCGACGATGAAGCGGTGGCGAAGGTGAATGCACTCGACGGTCCAGCTCTCGTGGCGGTGGCGGACAATGTGTCCTTGCGTGCGATTCCTGCTTACCGTTTGTTGGCTGCACGGATTGACGAGCGCCATTCGATTTTGCTCAAGGATACCTTGACGATGGAAATGGCGACCGGGGGTGCGGACGATATATTAACGGTGTTGCTGCGTGCAGCGACGAGAATTGGCGCATTGATTTGCGACGGAATCGGTGATGCTATTTTGGTGCGATGTGAGCCGGGCGCAGGAGCGGCGTTGAGGCTTTCCTACAACATTTTGCAAGGCTCTGGTGCGCGGATCTTCAAGACGGATTACGTCGCTTGCCCGAGTTGCGGACGGACGCTATTTAATCTACAATCGACCACCCAGAAGATCCGCGAAGCAACGGGTCACCTCAAAGGCGTGCGTATCGCGGTGATGGGATGTATCGTCAATGGCCCCGGTGAAATGGCAGACGCTGACTTCGGCTATGTCGGTGGCGCACCGAACAAGATCAACCTATACGTCGGCAAGACAGCGGTGAAATTCAATATCCCGGAAGCCGAAGCTGTCGACCGCCTGATCGATCTGATCAACGAACACGGCAAGTGGGTCGACCCACCAGAGAAGTTGGCGATGGTTGAGGATTAGTAGGGGCTCGCTAAGCGCGGACATGCGGCGGCAACGGGAGGGATTCTTTTCAAGCGTCCGTGATTGCGTATAAGGGCTGCGCCCCACGCGATGGGTGACAATGGAGTGGGGACGCCTCGTCCCCATCGGGTGGTGATGTGCTACAGGTGAATTACCGGTCGTTGATTTTGCCTGCAGCGACATCGCACAGGGGCGCGAGGCGCACCCCCTCCGGCGTTATATTGTGGGATGCTTTTGAAGCGTCCGTGATCGCGTATAGGGCTGCGCCCCACGCGATCAGGTGGCGTTGAAGGAAAGTTACGGACGACGTGGAAGTCATCCCTCCCAGGGATCCGTGCCTTACGGAGTTGTGATCTTGATCGCTGCCGTCGGGCAGGATGCCGGATCTGGGCGATGGGTGAGGGCGCGCTCGATGACTTCGTTGCTGCGCTCGACCTTGTCGCTGAATACTTTCTTGCCGTTGCAGATGACGGTGACGGGGTTGTCGAGATCAAGCAGTGCGTCATTGAGTAGAAGTGAAATCTTGGCGCTGCTCATTGGTCTGCGAGGGGCTTCGGCTACGTTGTCTTTGCCATGGGTGCGGTTGCCGTCGGTGTTGGTGGCGTCCACTGTGGCAACATCGATTGTGATGGTATTGCTTGCCTTGTCGGCGGTGGCATCGATGCGGATGTCTCCTTTCTCCGGAGCTTCCGGCATGGCCACCCAATAGAATCGCTCGCGACGGACTCCGTCGAGAGTTTGGTTCACCCAAACGATTTTCTCCGGCCATGGATTCCGATTGTGTTGACTGATCCAAGCGATTCCTTTGGTGTAGTCGACGCCGTGACCGCGTCCCGGCTGGACGTTGATGTTGTTGATGTAACCATCCAGGTCGAGCTCATGGAGCCTATCTAGTTCCTTGTGGAAGGCCTGCGCCATTGGGCTGCGGTCGAACATGGTGTCCTTCTCGCCAACGTCAGTGCGGAATGCGACGTTGCGTAAGTTCGCTGGCGGGTTTCCAAGACCAACACCTGCCGCCATGGCATTGGCACCAGCGAATCGGTCGCCCATGTATGGAGCCAAAATGTCGGTGCCGTAACCACCTTCGGAAACGCCCATCAGATAGACGCGGTTGGGGTCCACGCCCCAGTGAGCGATGGCATGGTCGATAACTCTATCGAAGGCGACGACGTTGTGTTTATGCCACCAGCGTCCTTTGCGGTCGTCTGCCATGCGTGGGATGAAATAGATGCCATCCTCGGGATACAAACCGATGGCAAACTTGATCTGTGTCTGGAACTCGCGGGTGTTTACATTCCAGGTGTGTGGTCCCTGTTGCTCAGGACTTGCTCCTCCGCCGTGCATGGAAATGTAGAGCGGCCTGCCGCTTTCTGGCGCTGTGTCACCGCGGGTGACTACCGCATAGGGCATCAGAATGTCATCTCCGAGATCAAGTGTGTTCCCAGTGATCTGAAGTTTGGAGCCTTTCTCTTTGGCTTCTTCGATCTGCTGGTTGATCGGTTTTGGTGCTTTGTCGGCGAGGGTCGCCGCATTCTCCTTCGCGACGAGTTGTTTGAACTGCTCCTGGATTTTAGCGTCAGCAGTTTCTTTGGACAGGCCTGCCATGGTTGTGGTCACGGCGAGCGTGCAAAATAGGAGAGTGGATAGTTTGAGCATGGTCGGTGAGTCTGATGGACAGCGTTGTAGATAGAGACTAGAGATGAATACACTCGCGATAGAGAGACGATAGTAGAACAGCAATCCATCAGGAATTCTTCCAGAAAAAGAACCAAGCATGAGTGAGACCCGGAAGATCCTGAGCTTGGCGTGGCCGCTGATTATCGGTCAGCTCGGGCAGATGATGCTCGGTGTGGCAGACACGGTGATGGTCGGTGCCTTGGGGGTGATCGAACTCGCCGCACTTACCTTTGCCTCGCTGATTTTCTATGTGCCATTTGTGTTCGGCATGGGCGCGTTAACCGCGGTGTCGATCCGCACATCGTCAGCGCGGGGTAGTGGCGACGCAGAGACCGCACGCAGCGTGTGCAGGAATGGTTTCTATTTGGGAACCGCTATCGGGGTGGCGTTGTTTTTGTTGTCGTTGGGGTTACTGCCTTTGTTGGATCACTTCGGGCAAGAGCCAGCGGTGGCAGAGCGTGCGTCGGGGTATTTTGTTTTGATCATGGCGTCTGGCATTCCCGCTTTGATGGGGATAGCATTGAAGAACCATGCGGATGCGATGGACCACCCTTGGCCGGCGTTCTGGATCTCTTCCTGTGGCATTGTTTTGAACATCGGCCTGAACTGGGTGATGATTTTTGGAAAGCTAGGTTGCCCGGTACTCGGTCTGGAAGGAGCAGGCTGGGCGACGCTGATCTCGCGAACCTTGATCATGCTGGTGACGGTGCTTTGGTTCCTGCGCTCGAAGAAACTGGCTGATTGGGTGCCTGTGCATTGGTTTCGGAAACCGAACTACCCCGAGCTACGTCGGCTGTTTTCTCTTGGTTGGCCGGGGGCACTGCAAACGCTCGCAGAGGTCGGAGCATTTTCATTCGCTGGGGTCATGATCGGGCATTTTGGGGCGGAGGCCTTGGCCGCTCATCAGATCGCACTGACTTGCGCGGCAACGGCATTCATGGTGCCGCTCGGATTGTCGATGGCGCTTACTGTCCGTATGGGGGAGGCCTTTGGTGAGGTGAATACCCACAGGATGCGGAAAATTTCGCATGCGGGGTGGCTACTGTCGCTGGCATTCACGGGCATCAGTGCCACGCTATTCCTCACTGTGGGCGGGGATATCGCAGCGCTGTTTATTGATAATACCGATGTAATTTCGCTGGCTGCTTCTCTGTTGGCTATCGCTGGTGTGTTCCAGTTGGTCGACGGTCTGCAGGTGGTTTCCGGTGGGATGCTTCGAGGTATGCAGGATGTGAAAATGCCAGCAACCTTAGGGGTGCTGAGCTATTGGCTGTTTGCTATGCCTATCGCGTGGATGCTTTCGGAAGGAATGGATATGGGCTCTAGAGGAGTGTGGTGGGGACTCGCCTCCGGGCTCGGCATTGCAGCGTTGTTTCTTGGCTATCGACTCCATCGCAAAACGAGGGTCGATAATGCTTAGTCGAGAGCGGGTGCTCGCAGTTCGCCGAGTAAATTGCGATCGCTGATCGCGCCAAGCATTTTCAACTCAGGCTCGAGTGCTTGATGGGCAGGGCTACCAGTTTGGTCAGGTCGTCCGCAATGGGTGCACGAAGCGAACCCACGGTAGTTCGGCGTCGTTTGCGGGTCATTGTCCGGGCCGGGCAATGTGATGACGGGTCGTGAATCGCGATTGGCTTGGTGGATGAGGATGGGGTGTAGCCAGCAAGTGAGCGGTTTGTGGAACCACTGCGGGAGGTCACGCTTCATCGAGAAGCGCTGGAGCGCGCAATGATCGCGTTCATCAAGAAAGACGCAGCGGGTCTTTGGAAAGTGATCTGGGTAGTCCGTGGCGAGTTGGTCTTGCGTCGCTAGGCGAGTCGCTGTTTTTGATCCTCCTGACGAGTGGTCCTCGAAAAGCCCGGACGGCTCTCGGTCGTGCAGGATGTCACCAAAAGACGCTGGATGAGATAATACTAGATCTTCAATGCCGATGCGCTCCTCTTCGGAAAGTGAGACCCCGTCGTGGCAACAAGTCGCTCGGCAGGTTTGAAGCTCGCAGGGTTTGATGTAGGCCTGAAAGGCATCGTGGTCGATCACGGCTGAACGAACAAGATCGCGCACATGACGGGCAGTTCCTGGATAAGCCGTAAGAGGTGGATTCGGCATCGCTCAGCTTTCTGCCGTGAGCTCTCGAGCGATGGCTTCCCATTCCGCATCGATACCTGCGGGCTGAATAGCAGGTGAGTTGGCTCTTGAATACCAATAGCCCGCGTTCCCCAGATCGCCCTCAATGGTATGGAGTAGACCATGAAGACGGCTTCCCATCGGTGTGTGGATTTCTGACGCGAGGTCGTGTGCAGCTTCCCAGTGATCGGTTTTGATCAACCACAGGACACGCAGCGAGGCATCGAGAGATTCCGGAGGAGAGTCTGACTGTGAGATGGCGGAGGTAAATGCGGAGAATGTCATGGCTTACTTTCTCAATGGGTTGACGGTATGGTTAAAGAGTTTGTTGAGCGTTTTCGATTCGTCAAGCGCCTCGATCACTGTGATGAGTCAAATCGTAGATACGCCGTCTCGATCGCTGACGCATCGTGCCAACGTACACGAGGTCCGGTCATGATTGAGAGGCGGGTGATCCTTTGTTCGATCGATGGATTACCACTTCGAGTCTTCGAAAGACTTCTTGTAGTTGGGGTTCAAGGTCGGTGCCAAAGCGTCGGTGTCCTTGCGATAATCATCGAGAATAGTCTTCAGCTCGGCTAGCTTCTCAGGGTTTGTTTTGGCGAGGTTGTTCTTCTCGGCAAGGTCATCGGCGAGGTTAAAAAGTTCGGGCTCTTTACCCCAGTAGTATTCGATGTATTTCCAGTCACCGCTACGAACGGCAGAACCAGGGATACCTCCTTGGTTTCCCCAGTGAGGATAGTGCCAAAAGAGTGGTTTGCGAGAATGACTGGATGTTCCTCCAACGAATGATGAAGTGAAGCTTACGCCATCCTTGTGTTGGTCGGGCAGATCGGGCAATCCGCAGAGTTCGAGAATGGTCGGAAAGTAGTCGGTGCTGGTCACTGGAGTTTTTGAGCTGGTTCCGGCTTGGGTCTTTCCGGGCCAGCGCACAATGAGCGGTTCGCGGATGCCGCCTTCGTAGAGCCAGCCTTTGCCACCGCGCAGTGGGATGTTTGACGTTGCCCATCCTTCAGACGTGGATAGTCCACCGTTATCGGAGGTGAAAATCACGATGGTGTTTTCTTCGAGTCCGAGATCCTTGAGTCCCGCCATGACTTTGCCGACTGCTTGGTCCATCGCATCGACCATGGCTGCATAGACGGCGTGCTCCTGCACCTCACGGACTTTGCGAGGATGGTCGTAGCCGAAAATCGTTTCTTTATCGATGGATAGCGCGGCTTTGCGTTTTTCGTATTTTTCTACCAGGTCTTTGCGTCCCATCAGTGGGGTGTGCACGGAGTAGAACGAGAGGTAGGCGAGAAAGGGTTTGTCCTTGTTGTCGGTGATAAATTTCACTGTCTCGGAGGCGAGTCGGTCAGGCAGGTGTTCGCCGTCAGGTCCGTCTTCGAGGGTGGGGTTACCGTAGGGTGAGAAGTATTTCTTTCCTCCGTAGGGGCCACCGCCTTTGTTTCCGCCCTTGTTGATATCGAACCCATGATCCGTAGGCCATGACCCCTCCGGACCGAGATGCCATTTACCGGCGAAGAAGGTGGCGTAGCCTTTTGCCTTCAGCGCTTCGGCGAGTGTGGTGTGATCAGCTGCGAGCTTGCCGAGATAGGGCGCTGGCCATACTGCACGATTCTTGAACCGCGAGATCTTTTCCATGTCCGGTTCGGCATCCTTCGCTGGAAGTTTATCCAGATATTCATTTGGCGCGCCGAAGTAATCTGTGTTTCGCGTGCGTGCTGGATATTGACCAGTGAGCACGGAAGAACGGGTGGGCGAGCATACCGGACAGGCGGCGTAGGCATTGGTGAAGTTCACCCCACTATCAGCGAGCGCCTGAAGATTCGGCGTGTCGTAGAAAGTCTCTGGATTGTTGACGCTCAGATCGGCCCATCCATCGTCATCGGCGATGATGAACACCACGTTCGGTGGACGATCGGCGAGTGCTGAAATTGGAAGGGCGAGAGCGAGGAGTAGGATGGCTAGGCGCATGGGATTGATACGGTGAATATGTCTTCAAGATTTCAGAGGGTTGCGGACCAAGAGTCAATTCGCGGCTTGAAGTTTTATGGCGGGTGGTGAGTATGAAAATGAATGAGTGACGCGTCAGATAAGAAGAAATGGTGGAAAAAGCGCTGGGTGTTCTGGACGCTTTGGATGCCGCTGTTGTTGTGTCTAATATTAGGCGGGGCGTTTTGGTGGCTGGGATGGAATGAAAAACGGCAGTGGCTGGAAATGAGGACGCAACTAGAGGCTGAGGGTGAAATTTTCGAGGTGAAGCATTTTATTGGTGAAGAAGTTCCGACTGAAGAGAATGTTCTAGCCGATCAAGGGTTTAAGAATTGGATTAATAAGATCGATGGTGAAATGGCTACGGCCGTTTACGGAGATTCTGCAGCAGCTTCTAGCGGATATGGATCGCTCTCGTTTTTGGAGACAGATTGGTATGATCCAGACCCGGAACTTGGATTGACCTTGATGGTTGCGCAGGATCCTGAAAAGGCGCCGGAAGAGCGATTCACCAATGAAAATGCGGCGCTTAGATTGCTAGCCAATTACCGGGATAAGGATGATTTGCGCATGGAACTGGAGCGAATTCACGGTTTGCCGTATTGGCAGGCTCAAGAGCTCTTTAGAACCGAGAATCTGTGGGATATTGATATGGGTTTTCCGAATCTCATCGCACTTGCTAGATTTAATATGCGCGATTCCTTGCTCTGCGGGATAACAGGAGATTTAGATGGTGCAATGAAGGGGCTTGAGAGAGGGATGCAAGTAATTGAGTGGTCAGATCAGCAAAGTGCCCTGATTGGTCAATTGGTGGAAATAACCAACGAAAGTATTTTTCTTACAGCCGTTTGGCAAATTCTGGCAAATCATAGCGACAATGCGGATCTCGTTGAGTATCTCCATCGAAAAGTGAGGCCGGCCGATGGTAGAGAAAACCATTTTTTGGAGGCAGTTAGGTCTGAAGTTGCGTGGATGTGTTGGAGTTTGATGTGGTCGTCGGAGAACGAAACTGTCTCGGCGAGTCCAATTATTGGTGGCGACCTTGTGTTTGAAAGGCGGGTGTCTGAACTGTTCAAGACAACAGATGTATTTGTTTATCGAAATCTTCGGGTGATTAGCGAAATATATCTGGTCTCTTTGAGGCATTTTGAGTCGAGCTCTCCCCGTCCTCCTTTGATAGAGCTTGGATTGGCGTTTGAAGCTGAAGCGGGTAAGCGGTCGATGTCGGGAAATCCACTCAGTCGGGTTGTAGAGTATGCTGCGATCCAGTCGATTACGGGTTGGACTCGTTTCATGGAAAACGACCTACGCGTGCAGGCCTGCTGGGCTATTGCTAGCAGTCAGATTGAGGTTGCGCGTTTCAAGTTGGCGGAAGGTCGTTATCCCTCGGGATTCTCGGAATTAGTGCCGAACTACTTGAATGCACTTCCCAAAGATCCTTTTGATGGAAAGCCATTACGCTGGACAAAGGACGATTCAGGTAAGCCTTTGATCTACTCCATCGGCCCTGATCTGACCGACGATGGCGGTGTTGCGCTGGATGATGACAACATCGGCGACATCCGCTGGCTGATGACAGTGCAGGGCGTCAACGACGAGAGTGGCTACCTGCCGGAAGAGTAGTCTTTGGGAGCCATTGAATCTAAAAGACACGAATAAAGGCCGCACCGACGAGGGCGCGACCTTTTTTGTATAGTAGTGGCAACCTTTAACTCTGTCTTATTCGGCGCGGGTTGATTCGCACGACCAGCAGATATCGAAATTGCCGGGGTTTATTTCGTGGCAGTTCTCGCACGTCCATTCATCAGCCACTTCGGCGTCGCTGGCCGGTTTGCTTCGCTCTTTGAGAATCGCCATCGCCCGATCGTAATCCTCGTCGTTCATGACGCAGAGTTGGGGATAGAAGGCGGGAACGATCGGCGCGCTGCCAAATTCCATGTTGGCGAAATTTTGGTTCTTCACCATTACCGCAATCCCCTCGGCCTCGAGTACGGATTTGTAATAGATCAGGATGGCCGAGTCGCGTTCGCGTACGAGTTCTTTCATGGTTTTGTTGTCTGGCGCTCTATCATGCGAACCTTACGTTGATGACGTTTGATGGCGTTCTTGAATGGATCCTTGTAACTCACCGGAACGGATGCGTTTTTCACATGGATTCCATTTTTGAAATGGAATAGCTCTCCCTTCCGGGAAAATAAACATTCAGGTAAGAGCGACCAATGGGTGAGTTTCAATTCCCCAGTGAACCATGAGGCGAAAATGGGATCTTCTATTTTGGTGCCCACGGAATTGGTGATGGGGATCTTTTGATAACCCTCTGGATCATGGAGATTGCCGATCTTCAGCCATAAACTCAGGAGATAGAGGTGTTTGTCTTTGAGCTGTAATTCCAATCGGATAGGGCCGGAATTCGCATGTGGGCTCCACATCAAACCATGGTGATCAAGGCGGACAAGGGCATTGTCCAGAAGTTTATTGTTCAGCTCAAATCCCGTTACCCAACAAAGACGGGTTTCTATCCGTAGCTTGTCCGTGGAAGCATAGGCTGCGTGAAGGGTTGTTGGCAGTGCGACAAAGAGAATCGCTGTTAACCCGGCCAATCTGGCCGTGCTGCTCGAGAACGTTTTCATGAACCTTGAACGAACGGCAGCGAAGAGATCTTTGAGTAGATGTCTTGATTTGTGGTGTCGAGTAATCATGATTGGAGGCGATGAGCGACGACCCCGATAAGAAGAAATGGTGGAAAAGGCGTTGGGTGTTTTGGACATTTCGGATGCCTTTGATCTTGTTGCTAGGGGTGGCTGTGATCTACTTGTGGGCGGGGTGGAAAAAAAAGAAGGAGTGGTTAGCGTTGAAAAGTGAGATGGTCGTTGCTGGTGAGTCCTTTGATGCCCGGGATTTCTATCCGCCAGAGGTTCCTGATGAAGAAAATGTTCTGAAAGATGAATGGTTTTTAGGGCTTTTGGAAAAAGTAGGAGAGGACAATAACTATCACGGTGTTGTTTTTGGTGAACTTGTGGCGTTTCCGGGAACTGGGGAGATGTATTCGCAAGAAAACTTTGCCGGCCCTAATCCGACTCGCGGTGTGGAAATGAAATTCGTTGATCTGACGGCATCCGCAGCAGTCGATGAAGTTTCTCAGAAGGAATTGGCGGCGAGACTACTCCAGCGACTTAGAGAGGACGAAAATATGGCATCTCAGTTGGATCGGGTGATGAAGCTCGAGGGCTTTCGTGGCGAGGATCAAGATTATGAGGCGTTTTTCGTCGAAGACCGTGTTGCCATCAAGGTCCGGCTCTGCGAGATCTCCACTCAGATCGCGCTGATGCATAGCATGATCGGCGACACTGATCAGGCACTCCGTTGGTTAGAGAACTCAGCCAATGCAATTCGATGGGGGAGGTTGCATAATCAAGACATTGCTCAGTTGGTGGAGCAGAATTGTGAAAGACAGGTGCAGAATGGGATCTGGCAATTACAGGCAACATATGCTGATAACAGTCCTGTTATTGATGCTCTCGATCAGATGTTGGTGATCTCCGAAGATGATCCCGATGAGCTACTCAAAGTGATTCGTGCGGATATTGCTGCTCAGATATGGATGATTAAGACGATGTCGCCAGAGGGTTGGGCCGGTATGTTAAGTATGAGCTCTAGCTCAGGTGCAGAACATCGGATGCTCGGCGCAATTCTATCAACAGATCCTGTACGCTATAGAATGATGGCAAATGTTGTCGAAAATACACTTCCTGCTATTCAGAAATTCGAAAAAACTTCCCCACGCCCGCCATTGCGCGAACTTATTAGGACGATCGATTCTCATCGAATGACAGGGGCTAGCGGTAACCCGATTGATGAGATACTCGTCCAGTGTCTTATAAATTTGTCGTTGCCCTATAGGGCGATAATGAAAAAAGCGCTGGATACAGAGGTCGGATGGCGAGTTTTGCGTGTTCAGTTAGCGATCCGAAAATTCGTAATCGACGAAGGTCGGATGCCAAAGGGGTTTGACGAGCTTGTCCCCAATTATTTGGCAAGTATTCCCGTTGACCCTTTTAATCTCGAACCACTCCGCTGGGCGACGGATGATCGTGGAGAACCCCTGATTTATTCGGTGGGCGTTAACCTTACTGACGATGGTGGAGATATTGGCGATGAGGAATACTCACAACCGAATGACATTGGTTTTTTGCTCTCGTCTCGTGAGCGCGATAATGAGGAGTAAGTCGGAACATCACAAAAAAGGCCGCACAGGCTAGGGTGCGACCTTTTGTTAAAAGGGTCGTTATTAAATGCGCGGCATCAGGTTCTAGGTTCCTCTTGAGACGAAAACAAGCCGACTTGGTAAGTCTTACTTAATGCGCGGCATCTAGTATGTTTTTGCTTGTGTGTATGGATTCTTGGAGGTATAAATGCGTCATGAAAACACCGGAAGTGACTGATTTACAGCAGGATGGGGTTCGTGAGGCGCTGTTGGGAGTGAAGGCGAAGACGGCGGCGAGCCTTGGCGCAGGGTGGTGGGATAGGCGGATGGATGTGGATGGTGTCTCGCGCGGAACGAAGGGACGTAAACGACTCTTGGGCGCTAAGGGGCAACTCTCCTGCTACCATGTGATGAGCCGGACAGTGGGTGGGGATGTGTTCTTCGACGATGTGGAAAAAGAAGCGCTGAAAACGTTGATCTGGAAGCTGGCGAGGTTTTGCCGTGTGCGCGTGCTGACGTATTCTGTGATGGGAAACCACTTCCATGTTCTGCTCGAAATTCCAGATAAGGAAAAGCTGGTGGAAGAATTCACTGGCGAAGAAGGCGAACGCCGACTGCTGACTCATATGCGGTGCCTGTACTCCACGGCAGCGGTGGACTCCTTGGGCGGTGAACTCAAGCGTATGCGTGATGAGGGACGGGAGAAAGATGCACAAGCCATCGTCGACTATGTGATCGCCCGGATGGCAGATCTCTCTCGTTATATGAAGGAGGTGAAAGAGCGGTTTACTCGTTGGTATAACAAGCGTCGCGGGAGGCGCGGAACCTTGTGGATGGATCGCTTTAAGAGTGTGATTGTTGGCGATGGCGAAGCCCTGAGAACCATGGCGCAATACATTGACCTCAATGCGGTGAGGGCAGGAATTGTCGATGATCCAGCGGATTATCGTTGGTGTGGGTGGACGGAAGCGCAGGGTGGTAGTCGTCGTGCGAAGAGAGGGATTTGTCGGGTGATGGATTGCTCGGTCGATAGCTGGGAGCGGGGAGCAAAAGATGCGGCGGATAACTACTCTGCTGCAATGGAGGCGGTGGTATTGGGCGAATGTATGGACGAAGCTGAGGGGAAAGCCGTAAGCAGTAATGACCAAATAAGCGAGACCGCCAAGCAAAGAGAATCGAAAGGCGAAGTGTCGTCAGGGAAACCGCGAGACAAGAGTTCGGCAGAAGTTGGCAATTTACTACTGCAACGAGTGAGGTATTTCACAGATGGCGCGGTGATCGGAACGAAAGCGTTTGTGCAGAGCGTGTTCGAAGCGAACCGTGGTCAGTTCTCGAAGACTCGGGGTCACATCTCACAACCGTTTAGAGACCCCGGAGACACGACGAAGCGTGGCAAGACAGGTCTGCACTCGTTGAGGGACTTGCGTTTGGACGTTTACGATGAGTAGCAAAAAGGTGGAGATACGCAGTTGGCGAGAATGACGAGAGTGGCTACCTGCTGGAAACGTTTTTTGGTGCTTTCGTAAGCTCATGACACGAAAAAAGGCCGCACCTGCGTGGGTGCGACCTTTTGTGAAATGTTCGTGCTAGACGAGTCGGTGCTTAGAGAGCGTCGACGTCGAGGACCTGACGGTCGCCGTAGTAGCCGCAGGACGGGCAGGCGATGTGGCCAGGTTTGGTGCTTCCGCACTCGGAGCAGGTCTGGAATTTAGGGGCACGCCAGCGGTTGGCGCCACGGCGCATGCGTTTGCGGCATTTGGTCGTTCTTGTTTTTGGTGCAGCCATGGTCTTGGATGGTTAGATGGTTCGGAGAATCTTGAGATGCCGAGAAATTCGGCGCTTTCGTTATTTTTTGTCGTCTTGCTTCCACGTGTCGAGGGCGGACCAGACATCGTTTTCACTAGATGAAGAAGGTTTACCCTCGCTGCTGTCGTCCTCGTCATCGACGATTTCTTCAGGAACGGCGGTAAACCGATCTCCTACCGAACAGACCCTTTCGTCGCTCGAAGCGTCGCAATGGGGGTAGGCCGGAAGGCTGAGGAGCATATCTTCACGAATGCGTTCTGTCAAATCGACTATGCCACGATTTTCGATTTCTAGTTCGGCATTGTAGTCGTCGATGACGAGATTGAAGGGGAATTTCTCGAGACAGCGTGTGCATTCGACTTCGAATTGGGAGCTAATGGAACCTTCGATGCGCAGGATTTCATCGAATACATAGGCCTTCAGGTCATATTCTATGGGGCTTAGGGGCTGGGCGTCGCCGGGCGTGAGCTCGAATACATCTCCCTCGGTGGAGCCGCGAACGAGTTCGCCCTCCATGGGGATGTCATTGATCGGAATTTGAAGTGTGGAGAGCAAAATGGTTGGTTTTTTTTGGTTTAGGGGCGGAATTTTTGCTCCAGCGCGTCAGCAACCTTCGGCGAAACGAAGGCTGAGATGTCGCCGTTGAGGCGTGACACTTCTTTGATCATCCGCGAGCTGATGTAGGAATACTCCTCCTTGGGCATCAGGAAAATGGTTTCGAGGTCGGGTTGTATTTTGCGGTTCATGAGCGCCATCTGGAACTCGAACTCAAAGTCGGAAATCGCACGTAGTCCGCGAACCAGTGCAGTGGCTCCTTGCTTGATCGCGTATTCGACGAGCAAGCCATTAAAGGCATCGACGCGCACATTGGTGAGGTTTTCCTCCGCGAGGCTGGAGCGAATAAGATCGACGCGCTCGGCGCTGGTGAATAGTGGCTGTTTGGCGTCGTTATGCGCGACAGCGACCACGACTTCATCGAAGAGCTTGGCAGCTCGTTTGATGACATCGAGGTGTCCAAGGGTGATGGGGTCGAAGGACCCGGGATAGACCGCCTTGCGCATATGGAAAGAAAGCGCCCGTTTGGAGGAAAATGCAAGTCGGGATGCGTGGGTGGTTATTTGGGATTGGAGAATGGAGCCTCGGCGGGGATGGAAGGCGGTCAGGAGATCGTTAGGCGGCAGGCTGTGTTAGGTTTTAGGTGTTATTGTTTTAAGTAGATGGCAATAATGGGTCGGTGGTTTAGAGATGCCTGCGGGTGGGGGATGTTTGCTGGTTTTCAGATGGATGAAAGCGGAGCGGTGGGGGGAGAGCGCCTGCGCCGGAGTGGGGGATTGTGACCAAGATGGTCACATCACGGAGAGCGCCTGCGCCTTACTAATGCGCCCGGTGCCCAGTGCCTGCTAGCTTTCGGGCTGGAATTTGAGCGTTGAATGGTTTTAGTTTGTTGTCGTGAGTGAGTTTCCCCATCCGGTTGATCGAATTGAGCCAGGTTTTTTGCTATCGGCTTACGCTTCGGGTTTGTTTCCGATGGCTCTGGACAGTGGTGAGATTGGATGGTTTGCGCCCGACCCTCGCGGGGTGATTCCACTCGATCGGTTTCACATTCCGAAAGGTCTGCGCCGTGTTTTGAAGAAACGTCCGTTTGAAATTCGCGTAGACACTGCGTTTCTCGAAGTTATAGAGGGGTGTGCGGATCGCGAAGAGACGTGGATTTCGGAAACGATCTTGCGCAGCTATCTTGAACTTCATCAACGCGGGCAAGCGCACTCGGTCGAAGCATGGCAGGATGGCGAGCTGGTCGGAGGGCTTTACGGCGTGCGCTTAGAGGGTGCGTTTTTTGGCGAGTCGATGTTCTCACGCGTGAGTGAGGCATCGAAGGTGTGCCTTGTCGCTTTGGTCGAGCGCTTAAAACGCGGAGGGTTCGTGCTACTGGATACTCAGTGGAACAATCACCACCTCGCGCAATTCGGCTGCGAGGAAATCGATGCCGAAGAATATGCAGCGATGTTGGCGGAGGCTATGGAGACGGAAGGGCAGTGGGGCTAGCAACCGGCGACCATTTGAAATTGCTCACTTAACCTGTAGGATCATCGGCCTACTCAATAAAATTCTTCTCCTGCAGTCGAAGACTAATCACTTGACAGTATCGGTTAGCTTCCCCTTATTTGCAGTATCCTCTACCCTCCTTCATCACAGAAAATTTCAGCAAAATTATGATCAACCTTCTCAGAAAACACGAACAGGAAGGAAAACGAATCCGTGTCGCCGTGATTGGTCTGGGCATTATGGGCATCGGAGTGGCTCGGCAGATTTGTCAGGCGGCTGGAATGAGCGTTGCTATGGTAGCTGATTTTAACCCCGAGGTTCTGGAGCGTAACAAGGCAGTGATCGATGAACTGCGCAAGGACTACAATGGGCTGGTCGTTTCCACCGATGCAATGACGGCTTTGGATGAGACGGAATATGATGTCCTGGTTGAGTGCTCCACCGCGATTTCCGATGCGCTGAAGTATTGTCTCAAGGCAATTGATAACAAGGCGCATCTGGTTTTGATGAATGCGGAAGTGGATGTGGCATTTGGTCGGCTTTTGAAGCATGAGGCAGACAAGGCGGGAGTGGTATATACTTCGGATGCGGGCGACCAGCACGGGGTGATTACCCAGGTGTGGAACGAGATGCAGTTGTGGGGGATGGAGATGGTTCAGGCCGGTAACATCAAAGGGTTTCTTGACCGCTATGCGACACCCACTTCGATCGCTGGCGAGGCTGCGAAGCGTAATCTCAACCCGGTGCCATGCTGCGCCTATACGGACGGCACTAAGCTTAACATTGAAATGGCACTCCTCGCCAACGCGTACGGTTGGCGTCCGCATGTTCGTGGGATGGAGGGACCGAAAGTTGTTCACGTAGATGACCTTCTCGACGGAGTTTTTGATTACGACGCTTACGAGGGTGAGGGGAAAGTTGACTATATTCTGGGTGGTAAGCCTGGTGCCGGCGTTTATTGCATAGGCAAGATGACCGACAAACTGGCGGACTTCCAGAAGCCCTATCTCTCCTACTACAAACTCGGAGATGGTCCTTACTACGTGCTCTATCGTCCGTACCACCTATGTCATATGGAGACACCGTTGACGGTAGCTCGTGCCGCGCTGCTCAATGAGCCATTGCTTCAGCCTTGGAAAGGTTACGTGGCGGACGTTTATGCCTTTGCCAAGCGCGATATCAATTCAGGCGAGGTGATCGAGCATGGGATCGGTGGCGAGCATTTCTACGGTATGATTGAGAGTGCGGACATCGCTCAGAAAGAAGGCCTCGTGCCGATGTGGATGATAGAGCCCGATACCGAAGGGAACAAGGCGATCGTTACCGGTAGCGTGAGTAAAGACGGCGGTTTGACGATGGATAAGGTTGAGTTCCCCGATTCTTACATGCATCAGATGGCAGCAAAACAAACCGAGCTTTGCGGTTGATCTCAAGCGCTGAGATAAAATTCAGCAGTCTTCATCATCTCTGATCTGTGTCGCAAAAAGTCTCTACAAATTCACCCCATGTGCTCATTTTAGGTGGTGGAGTCTGTGGTTTATATGCCGCCCTTACGCTACTTGAAAAAGGGATTGAAGTAACGGTGTTGGAGAAGGAGGAAAGGCCTGGTGGTCTTGCTGCTGGGCACGAGCGAAATGGTAACTTTTATGATCTAGGTTGTCACATGCTGCACGCCCACGACGAAGGGGTGTTCGACACGATCAAGGGGATCATGGGGGATGAGCGAATCGAAGTGAACCTCGATTCGAAGATTCGGTGGATGGGAAATTTCTACCGCTACCCGCTTCAATTTCAAGACATGATCAAAGGCATGTCCTTGTTCAAGTTGGGTTGGTATGGCTCGGCATTGGTTGGCTCACAAATCTGGTATAAGTTTTTTCCACGCGAACCGAAGGACGCTGAGGAAGCGTTGATCATGCTTTACGGAAAGCCCTTGTATAGATTCTTCTTCCGCGACTTTACCCATCGATATTGGGGGATTCCTCCTCGCGAACTCTCGGCCACCTTTATTAAGTCCAAGATGCCTCGACTCTCCGCGGTCGATATTATCAAGAAGGCCTTGGCAAAGGTCGGGGTGAAAGAAAGAGAGCAGATGGCTGTGGACAGTGCGCTACTCGAAGAGACTTTGCATTATTCCCAGACCGGTGCGGAATCGATGCCACGTATGATGAGTGACGAGGTTGAGCGATTGGGCGGAAAGATTATGCTTAATCATCCGGTGAAGTCGGTTGAAGTGTCCGACGGAAAAGTGACAGGAGTTACCTGCGAAAACGGCGAGGTTTTTGAAGCGGATTACTGCATTTCGACCATGCCGATGCCGTTGATGGCAAAATCCATTACGCCGACTCCGCCTCAAGGCGTCTTGGACGCTGCGAAGAATCTTCACTACAAGCCAATCGCGATTTATGGTGTGTTAGTGAAGCAGGTGAAGTGTATTGATGCGCTCTACATTTACTACCGCCGTCGTATTTTCCATCGCGTTGGCGAGCCGACGAATGCCGGACTGAAAGTCACACCCGAAGGCCACACTGTTCTGATCGTCGAAATGACTTGCGACAAGGGAGATGGGAAGTGGACCGGCGATCCGGATATTTGGAAACAGATTGTTGCGGATCTTGAGACTGAGAATATCTGCAAGCCCGAAGATATCGTCGAACACCACATTCTTCGATGTGAAACTGGCTATCCAATTTTCAAACTCGGCTTCGAGCCCTATTTTGAAACCTTGAAAAAATACATCGACGATATCCCGAACCTTTGGACCACAGGTCGCCAAGGTGGGTTCTGTTATCCGAATATGCACAAAGCCATGCGAATGGGTGCTGATGCTGCCGAAGAGGTGATCAAGCTTGCTGGTAAGGATTAGATTAGGTGGTGGCGTCCATTGTGTTACGACCTTCGCCTCGCTTTGGTTGGAATTTGACCGGGTCGGTCGACAAGTTTCTAGTTCGACTCACTGCGTGCGGAAGTGAGTGCTTCCAGCACAAGCGAAATGCGATCACAGCAGTGGAACTCATTGATTACTTTGCGGAGCAGATCATGATCACCACCGAGGAAGTGATAGGCTATCAGGTCGGCAATCGTGCCGCCATCGTCGAGGCTTCGTAGATGTTTCAGCATGGCGATCGCAGCCTCGTCATCATCGCTGATCATACCATCGATGGTGTCGAGGAGTTGTTCAGTGATTTCAGTTTCCGCATTTTTACAACATTCGTCGTTACCGATCCACTCGACAGTCGCTAATGGGTATTCGCTCTGTTCATTCCATTGCGTGAATCGAACGCGTTGAGTGCCCTGTATCATCAAGTTTGAAGTGCCGTCAGGATTAGTGACGCAGGCGCGGATGAATCCGGCACAGCCCAGTGGATAGACATTTTCGGTTTCGATGAGCGAGCTTGCATCCTTTCGCTTGCAGGCGACGGCGAAGAGTCGATCGGAGTCGAGTGCCTCAGTGATCATCGTTTGGTAGCGCTCTTCGAAGATATGTAGTGGGAGAACGCATTGTGGAAGTAGCGTGCATTCTGGAAGAATGATGGCGGGCAGTTTCGTAGGTCTTGCGTGGGGCATAGAAGAGAGTGGAATCGGGGGGGGAGGCAGAAAATTTGCCAGTCAATGGACTAAATTACGCTGGCTAATGACCATCGGATGATGGAAATCCTTAATAGACGAGTAATACCGCGATTGGATAAAAGTAGGATGATTCGCCGAGCGCAAGTAGCTCTCGATCAACCAACTCCACGTCTACAGGCGTCAAATCAATACCAAGACTCGGTAGAATACTGGGATGTGCGCTTCATCGCAAGAACGTGGCAGGTATATATCATCGCGAAGGTATTGTAGCACTTGTGCTTGCGAATCCACGGAAAAGTGCTTTTTTACCCTCCTGTCCAAGCTGCGCCTTACGTGTAGCCGACAGGATAACCAGGTCCGAGCGGCCCATGCGGTTGATGATTGCCAATGCGATTTTCTGCTGCAGGTGCCGGGCTCCCAGCTCGCAGGGGGCTTCTTACCTACAAAACATACACAACAATGAGCGAAGCTACTAAAACCATCGATATTAACGAATTCCGTAAGCACGAAGGAGACACCGGCAGTGCCGACGTCCAGATCGCGCGCCTTACCGGCCGCATCCTTCACCTTACGGCTCACATGCAGACCAACCGCAAAGACTTCTCGTCCCGCCGCGGTCTGCTCAAACTCGTCTCGACCCGTCGCAAACTTCTCGATTACGTGAAGCGTGAGGACGAGGCTCGTTACAAAGAGATCATCACAAAACTTGGCCTGCGCCGATAATCGCAGCGAAAAGGCTCCGGGGGAAACCTCGGAGCCTTTTTTGTCGCGTATAACCCCGATGAATCGAGTCACGCGATTGGGTGGTCGCGTAAAACGGCTGCGCCCCACGCGATCGGGTGACGTTGAAGGAAAGACACGGACGGCGTGGAAGCCATCCCTCCCAGTGGAGATGCGCAAGTCGCGATCTCATGCATTGTTAAAGGGAGGGATGCTTTTCAAGCGTCCGTAACTTTGTGCGACGATGGAGAAGAATGCCGGCACCGGAATGGTGTGCGGTGCTGGAGGAAAGACACGGACGGCTGAAAGCCATCCCTCTCGAGGGGAGGAACCACTATGGCGCTTCGCCGTCGATGAAGATCTGGTGCCAGAGTTCTAGGGTCACCAAGGACATCACTTGTTTCAGATAAACGAACTCGCGCGTCTTCATCTTTTCCAAGAGATCGCGGATATACTCGTAGCGGAAATATCCTCGCTTTTTCACTTGTTCCTCGTTGAGTGTTCGCTCGATCAAGCGGTTGATCTGCGGATGCTCAAAGAAAAACTCCATCGGGAAAAAGAAGGGGTTTTTCGGCCGGTTGACCACTTCCGGTGGCAGGACTTTTTCTGCGACTTTTCGCTCAATCCACTTGTCCTTGCCGTTACGGATTTTTTGATCGGGGCTGAGAGTGAACCCAAGCTCGATCAGATGGTGATCCAGGAAGGGGAGGCGGATTTCCATGCTGTGTGCCATGGTGTTTTTGTCCTGGCGAATGATCGCCCAGTCCTGCAACCATTCGTCCCACTGGAGTTTAAGCATTCGGTCGAGAAAGAGCCCTCCGTGGTCGCGCACGGGAGGTACCCAGCTTTCGGTCGCTCTATCCTTGAACTCGTCTGTGTAGAGGTCGCGGCGTGCATCGATTCCCCAAAGCGTTTTTAGTGCGACATAGTTTTGGAACATTGTGCGGTCGCCGTAGCATCCCATGAATTCCTCAAGACGCTTTTTCCCTTGAGAGCCGAGGTCGGCAGGGAAATTAAAGAACTTATTCAGCACGGACGCCGGCGTCATCTTCAGCCCGGGCATTGCCAAGCCTTTGTGAAGAAAACGAGGCATCAAGCGGTGGTATTTTTCCACCAGTTGGGTGATTTTATGAAACGAGTATCCGGCGAATATTTCATCCGCTCCTTCGCCGCCGACTACGACCTTGAGGTCCTGACTGGTGCGCTGCGCGAGTTTGTAGAACGCGATGATCAAGGCGTCACCGACGGGTCGGTCCATCTGATAGATGACTTTTTCCAGGAGGTCGAAATCCTCTGGTTCGCAGTTGATCGTGTGGTGGTTGGTTCCCAGAAACTTCGCGGTTTCGGCGGCGGCTGCGGTTTCGTCGATTGGAGAATTAAACCCGAGCGAGAAGGTGTTCACTTTATCGCTCTGCTCTCTCATCAGCGCGACCAGCAGTGACGAATCGATGCCCGCACTCAGATAGGCACCCACTGGAACGTCCGCACGCATGACGAGTTTGACCGATTCGCGAAGCTGATCTTCCACAAGTTGCACAGCTTCCTCGTCAGTGGGGTAGTTGGTGTCTTCCTTGAGTTTGATGTCCCAATAGCGATCGATTTTTATCTCACCGGACTTTTTCCGAACCATGCGATGCGCGGCCGGTAGGGTGTAGATCTCATCAAACATCGTCTGTGGCTCGGGAACGACGCGCAGACAGAGATAAGGGTCGATGGCATTCAGGTTACATTGCCGAGGCACCTGGTTCGATTGAAGTAGTGCCTTTACCTCTGAACCAAAAACGAAACGGCCGTGATCATCTTTCCAGTAGTAGAATGGTTTCTGTCCGCACCGGTCGCGGGCGTAGAACTGATCGCCGGTCTTCCGGTCGTAGATACAAAAGGCAAACATCCCGTTGAAGTGTTTGACGCAGTCGATGCCCCATTCTTCAAAGCCATGAACGATGACTTCGGTGTCGGAGTGATCGGTGGAGAACGTGTGCCCTTTGGCTTCCAGTTCGCGACGCAGTTCGACGTGGTTGTAGATCTCGCCATTGTAGCAAACCGCAAGCGTCTCATCTTCGTTAAATACCGGCTGAATGCCTCCAGCCAAGTCGATGATGGCAAGACGTCGCATCCCCATGGAGAAACCATCCCCGTGAAACTCTCCTTCACCGTCGGGACCGCGGTGAAAGGTTTTCACCGCCATTTTAGCGAGAAGTTTATCGTCTGCGAATCCGCTGAATCCGTATATGCCACACATGGGTTGGTTGTTTTGTAGAAAAAATAATTGGGTCGGCAGGGGGAGGCGACGAGATCCCGACCGTAGAGTAGATACGAGAATTGTACGACGAAGCCAAGGACTCACTCGGCTTTTTATTGTGATCTTGCGGGGACTGACCCTATCACTGCCTTTCAATTTCCAACAAACATTTAACGATTTCCAAATCCATGCCAGAAACCACCTTTCAGAACGCCTACCTTGGCTCACTCGTCGCTGATGCGGCAGCCATGCCTGTGCATTGGTATTACGATCGCGAAGCCTTGAAATCCGAATACGGTGAAGTCACCTCATATCTCTCCCCAAAGAACCCGCACACCGGCTCGATTCTCTGGCGATCCGAATACACCCCACTCAATGAGAAAGGCGAAATCCTTCACGATCAGGCAAAATACTGGGGAAAGCGCGGGATCCATTATCATCAGTTTCTAAAAGCCGGAGAAAATACCCTGAACTACCAGCTCGCCACCGAACTCGTGAAGCTCTGCGAACGCGACGATGGCTACAATCCCGAGAAATGGCTCGAGCATTACATCAGTTTCATGCTCACGCCTGGATCGCACAATGACACCTACCTGGAAGAATATCACCGCGGATTTTTCACCAAATACGCCCAAGGGAAATCGCCACTGAAATGCTCCATCAAAGACGAACACATCGGCGGCCTCGCTCAAGTCCCCGCGCTCTGCTTCATGCTTCGTGAACTCGACCTGGCAGAACTCCGAGCTACCGTAAAGCAGCACGTCTCGCTCACCCACGCGCACCCCAATGTCCAGCGTGCGGCCGACACCTTAGCGCGTATCATTTTGCGTATCCGCGAGGGCCTGCCACTGCGTGAGGCCATCCAAAATGAAGCAGGCGACTGGATCTCAGGTAACAAAGCCGACAAATGGTCCACTCAGCCGGACACGCAGGTCATCGGTCAACGGTTTAGTCCAGCCTGCTACATCGCGGAGGCCATGCCCGCTTCACTCTATCTCGCTTGGAAGTATCACGATGACTTTAGCGCTGGCATCACCGCCAACACCATGGTCGGCGGCGACAACTGCCATCGCGGTGCTGTTGTCGGATCATTACTCGGAGCTGCGAATGGCGTTCCGGAAAACTGGCTCGACGGCCTCTTGGCCGTGAAAAAGAACGATTGATACCAAAACTTGGTGTTGATCTGACGCGAACGGGTGTGGAGTGATTGATCGTGAGCTGCTTGTGCGCGGCGAATAGTCATGTTTTTATTCGAAAGTGGTATGAGCCATTTCACAAAACAAACTTTTCATTCGCCAAATACCGCTCAAGTTTCCGCATCAATCCGTTTTTCCAGCTCCACCTGCTCGTCGTCATCTTCGCGGCGACGACCATTATCGGACGGCTCTCATCCCTGAGCGCGCCCGTGCTTATCACGTGGCGTTGCCTCCTTGCCGCCGCCGGTGCGTTTCTGTGGGTGCTGTTGATGCGAAAAAGAAAGATCTGGCTGGGGCGAGTGGCTATCTCAAAGCTCATAGGCATAGGTGCCATCATCGGCCTCCATTGGCTCTGTCTGTTTGGAGCGGTAAAAGTTGCCAACGTGTCCATCGCTCTTGCTGGATTAGCGACCCTCTCACTGTTCACGGCTTTCACGGAACCTATACTCACCCGCCGCCGCATCCAACGCTTTGAGGTTTTTTTAGGAATGCTTGTCTTCGCGGGAATTTGCCTCATCGCTGGCGCAGAAAAAGGTCATCTGCTCGGCCTCTTTCTCGCTCTGCTTAGCGCACTTTTTGCCGCCATCTTTATGGTGCTGAACAAAGGCATCATGGTCAAAGGTGGTGACCCCATGGTCATGGTTGGCTGGGAGATGCTCGCTTCCACCCTTGTCTGCTTCATCGCCGTTCCTATCGTCGACCCCGGCAGCTTCGGCGCCTTACTTTTCAGTGACGCGATCGAATGGCTATGGATTATTCTACTCGCGTGGGTCTGCACCGTTTTTGCCCAGGACCTGACCAACAAATTGCTCCGCACCATCAGCGCCTATACCTTTAATCTCGCCGCCAACTTCGAGCCCGTTTACGGTATCATCGCAGCCGCCCTTATTTTCGCAGAACACCAAAACCTTGGCATTACCTTCTACCTCGGAGCGTTGACCATCGTTGCAGCGAACTTGCTCCATCCGCATCTCTCGCGCCGTTTTACGATAACCCACTGAAAGGTCTTTCGGCGGACTGTTCACGCCCAGTATCAATTTTTGCCCTGATGCAGGCTATTTGAGCGTGATAGGGGGAGCACGGGGAACGGGGGTAATTGGCGGAAAGTTGCGGCGAGTGTTGGGGGCGGAAAGTCGTTCGAAGAGAATAGGGCTTGTAGAAATAAATGTAACCCCAGAGGATCTCAGAGCGAATGATGGGTGTCCTGTTATTAATGTTATTATAATATTTTACCTTTTGCCCCCTATTTCGGCTTCGTAGCCCTGCATTCATTGAAGATTACGCTTAACGCAGTGCCTTTTTTTTCGAAGCATCGACACATAAGCAGTTTCGCTTATAATTGAAGACCTGTCGGTTCAAGTGCCTGGCCACGTATACTTCTTGCAAAGCAAAGTCATGAAACAACCTAAAAAAACCGTATTCCTGATGGCTGCTATGCTCGCGGTCTTGGTCGTGATCCTTTTCTTGTGGACCTTCAGAGGAGATTCGCAGGATGCCGAAGTTACGGCAACATCGACTCCGACACCCGAATCCCTTACGCCTAGGAACAAACAAGCCCTGATCGCTCAGCCTGCCGAGCCTGTCGAGATTAGTGAGCGCAAAAACTCTGATAGTATCTGGAGGGTAGGCAAGCCCACTCTGCAACAACCGGTGCTTCGTGGGCCCAACGGTCAACGTAAGTTCGAAATTCCAACGACTCGCGAGCTTCCTGAGGTGATTAAAAATAGTGCACCTGCCATCATGGCCATGCTGCCTGCGGATGGGCGTGAAGAACTACTGCCTGAAGAGATCGATGAACATACTTTGAGAGCCCGTCGCATGGTTCTCGATCCCAATGCGTTGAACCGGATTGTCAACGGTGAGTCCAATCATCTTCTACTACCCACACCAGGCGCTGAAGTGCTGGATGTTAAAATTGAAAAAATCCGCACACGCACTGAACAGACGCATTCCCTCATGGGTAAGATTACCGGAGAGGAATTGAGTGAGGTGAATATCGTCTACCACGACGGTATCGTCCATGGCATCGTTGCTAGATACGATGCCAATCAGCACTTTGAATACCGTATTCTACCGGACGGTTACATGATGGTGCGTGAGCTCGACACGGCATCAATGACTGACCGTTGTGGCAATCCGAGCGCGGACGTAGAACACACCTGTGACGGGACCTGCAACCACCAAGGTGTGGAGTCTGGAGATGTGGCGTCTGGAGATGTCGGGGCCGATAGTCCGGTGGTAGAAGCTGGTCCTTCTGCAGAGGCCGATACCTCTGGCTGGACGACCATTGATGTAGTGGTGGGCTACGGCGCCGGGGCCAGGGCGGATCAGGGTGGGGTTTCCCAGATGGAAGCTCACATCATCGCAGCCGTCGACAGAATGACCGACGCTTTTGCCAACAGCCTGGTGACCAACACCGAAATGATGCTTCTGGGCACTATTGAGGACCCCGACTACGTCTTTCCCGGCAGTTCTGCCACCGAGATGGGTTCAGCGGATGAACTCGGTGATTTAGACGACGGCACCGATGGTATTCTGGACACCGTTAGCGACTACTCAGCACTCCTCGGAGCCGATCTCACCTCCTTCGTC
>JAGXGH010000108.1 GCA_024636835.1 Verrucomicrobiales bacterium
AGATGTGTATAAGAGACAGGCTCTAAGAGGATGTGCCTGGTAAACGATTCCGCACCAACACTATCTATCTTTACTCGATCAACCATACCTTCCGCAGCGTCTGCCTCTACACCAGTGAACACGGGCTTATCAACTTCAGGCTTTGCCCCGAAGTGTGGAAATACTTGCGTCGGCGAATCTCCCTGCTCGACATGCACTCGGAAGTAGAGCGTTTGAATCCCTTCTTTTCCTTCAGAGCTTGTCCACACTGCATCGGGATCACCGCTGCGCTCATCGAAGGCAAATCCATATCGAAACGCCGATCCACGCCCCATCCGCACTGAACGATTGGCGACGTCCTGCTCAGGAAGAGACAACCGGGCCGTCACATCTCCTCCGGTGGCAAAGAACGTAATTTTCGCTTCAACGATCCATCTGGTCACGTTCTCACCAGGAACGATGGGCACACCCAATTTGAACACTTTGTAACCAGCAATCCCCGCGCCGGTCAGCACCAGCAGGCAAAGAATCAGATAAAATTGAATCCGGAGTTTCATGGATGATTACAAAGGCAAATCCCGACCAGCAAGCTAGAGCTCAATGTTCTCTTCCGCGATGAACGAGCGCCGCGCATCGATCAGTCCAAACTCGCCAATAAGATTTCGCCCCACCAATACAGGGTAGTTCATGTGATCACGCTCGCTCAGTGTAAACTCACCACGACGCTGAACCCCATCTATCGCAAAATCCAAATCGACTACATAGCGCTCGTCTAACTTGTCAGAACCAGCCTTGCGAATTCGGGCAATACGCTTCAGGGGACTTTCAATCATCACTCTCTTTTCCTCATTCGATACCGTGGTGAATTTCACCCACTTCGCTCCGTCGCGCTCGAACAACTCAATATCCTCCGCATGTAGCGACGATGTTTTCGCTCCAGTGTCGAGCCGGGCCTTCATCGTCAATTTTTCGTCGCTGATAACGCACCACTCAACCCAGCCGAACACACGAATCGACTCTGAATTCACCGGCTTGGCTCGTTTGGCATCTGTCTTGCCATCAGTTGGAGCTACCGCTTCATCGGCACCGCCATTCGGGGATTCTTTTACTGGCTCTGGCTTTTTCGCCTCTTCGGGATTCTTCGCCTCTTCGGGTGCCTCAGCCACGTCTGGCTTCTTTACCTCATCGGTTTTTTTCACCTCATCGGGCTTCTTCGCCACGTCGGGCACAACAGCCACGTCGCTGCCCGATGTCGGTTTCTCACCGGTTTCAGCAACCAATTGTGGCTCGTCTTGAGCAAGCGCTATCCCGAAAAATGTCGCAGCACTGAGGATGACGACTAATGGACTTTTAATGTATGTTGAAATAGAGAGGTTCACGGTAGTTCAGAGAATCGTGGAATGACCAGAAGTATGGAGTGGACGAACTCGCAAAGCGAAAGAATAATTTTAGACCTACTTAATTTTGCTAAATATTCTAAAAACGCAACCCCTTAGCGTCGATGATTTAAGTCAACACGCAAGCACGAGAGAATCTAGGGAAATCCAGCTCATTGCTTAGTCATTGAACACATTTTTCAGCCACGTCACATCCGGCGGCTCACCTTCAGTGAGTAATACTTCTACCACATCGTAACAATACGAAACGCCCTTGGTCTTGTCACCCATTCGCCGCAACCACTCCATCGCTCCGCGAATGATCAAGCGTTGCTTGGCTGCATTCACCGCCTCCACCGGTCGGCCATACGCAAGGCTCCGTCGCGTCTTCACCTCCACAAAGCACAGCATCTCCTTGCTGCGACAGACTAAATCCACCTCACCACCATGCGGCGCGCGAAACCCTCGAAAAAGCACCTCGCCCCCATTTCGTTCGATATATAGACCGGCGACTTTTTCGCCAAACACGCCCACTTCCTTGCGACTCCACCCTTCACAGTGGCAGGCAGAGTTGAGCGACGGGTGCAAACGAGCGACGATGGATCGGACAAGGGCCATGTAATCTTAAAGCTTCCAAATGAGTGGCTGTAGGATATCCCTTGTGCCGATCAAAGCCATACTGAGGGAAACGCTGGTGATAATCCAGCATCAAACGATCCCGCGTCACCTTTGCGATCACACTCGCCGCCGCGATGGAGAAACTCTTGCCGTCTCCCTTAACGATCGCCCGTTGCTCGATCGGAAAATCCTTCACAGCCAGCCCGTCGATCAATGCCACGTCGATCTCGCTCAGCGCCAACACTGAACGCCGCATTCCTTCGTGAGTCGCACCGAGGATATTCCTCTCGTCTATCTCGGTCACACTCATCACCTCGCAGTGCCATTCGATCACTGGGTTCGTCGTTAGCTCCGCGAACAAGGCATCACGCTTCTTCTCGGAGAGCTTTTTCGAATCGTTCAAGACGTCGGAAAAATAATCATCCGGCAGCAAGGCCGCAGCCACCGTCACCGGTCCTGCAAGCGGCCCTCGTCCAGCCTCGTCAACACCTACCACCCTACAATACCCACCCGCCCGTAACGCGTTCTCCAATGATAAATCACAGCTCATGCGTCTTTTCTGTAGCGGTCTTACCCCTGGGTCAACCTTCCACTCTCTCCACAAAGACGATTTTCTTTAGTAATGGTCACTCAACGGGAGGGACTGTTTTCACACCGTCCGTATCCGCTTTCTTGTCATAATCTAAGTCAGGCCGACCAGCGGCATAGCAGAGATAAACGATGACCGCGTCCGGGTTTCCTTTAAAAAAGCCGGTCAATTGCTTTGAAGGATATGAGTAGATATCACCTGTCCGACCTGAAATCGTTACTCCGTTGTACATCAGTTCTTTCTCACCGCGAATGCCAATAACCGGATAAAGGTCGAACTTCATCCCACTTTTTGACGTTCTTTGCTCGGCCTGTGAGTTCTTGAAAAACGCCCACACATTCGGTCGGGACGCGTGAAACCCAGGTAATTCAGCAAAGCCAGGGTAGCGGAAATATCCAGAATCATGAACTCCAACAAGCTTTTGGTCGTTCATATCCCAACCAAAAGAGATAACTCCCTGATAGTTACCATCGACAATCTCGTTAGAAGAATATTTACCAAGCGAGAAACACTGTCTGCTTACGCATTTTCCAGCTTGATACCTCTCCGCGATGAACTGGAAGTCTCCATGCTCTCTATCGAGTTTGGGCAAAAGACATTCACACCGGAACTCGATCACTCTGGCCAATTCCAGCAAGCGTGCCTCGTTGCGCGGAATCTCGACCTTGTTGAAATGACAAACATCCTGAGCCTGAGCCATGCCACAAACGAGCAAGACCGTGATGATGATAGATTGAGCTTTCATACGAAAAAAGTGATGGTTGTGACTGCTCAGCAAGTTAGCTGCTCATCCCTAAAATTCCGATACATTCCCACGCAAAACCCGATAAATTTAGGTCGTAAGTATCGAACGAAACTCCCCTCCTCGGCGCAGCCGCATCTCCACTGTAGGGGAAACGTGTCGGTTCCCACCATAACCCCGGCGCAGCCGCACTTTATCAGTCATTCTCTTAGCCCTTCCGAGCTACATAGACAGTGCTCTCGGAAGTTCGCTCTAGAAGCGGATTGTAAAACTTGACTACATGAGACTCACTGGTCGCAAAAACCTCGGAGAGTGCCTCCATAAAAACCAGCTCCGGCGGATCATCGGACCAAAGAGCAAAAATCCCGCCGGGATGCAATTTCTCAGCAAATTTACGCAGTCCATCAGGCTCATAAAACGCGGCGTTTCTCTCATGGAGAAGATTGTCGGGCGAATGATCGATATCAAGCAAGACCGCGTGAAAGAGCTGCTCAGGATTTTCTGGATCGAAAGAAGCCATCGACTTTTCCGCTACAGCGAGTTCGAAAAAGTCCCCCAACACATAGCGAGTCCTAGAGTCCTCTGTAATTTCCGCCCCCAGAGGCACCAAACCGTTTTGATGCCACTCAATCACCGGCTGGAGGTATTCGACAATGCGAAGCACCCCCACCGATTCATGAGCCAATGCGGCTTGTGCGGTATAACCCAGCCCCAAGCCACCAACGACGACATCCAGATTTTCGCCCAGAAACTCGGCCTCTGCGGCTTTCAAGCCCAGATTAGAAAGCGCCACTTCCACCTCGGTAAACAGACTAGACATCAAAAACGCGTTCCCCAAGATAACTTCGTATACCTCCAGATTATCGAGCGGAAGCACAAGTCTCCGCCGCAAAATCAATTCGCCGAGATCAGTTTTGCGGTAGTCGAGTTCTTCATAAGGTTTCGGATTCATACTTGCTATAGATATAGGGCATCGTGAGAGAAAAAGCACGTCCTCGAGACATCTTTAGTTTAGATAATTACCGAAACATATCCAACTTATGAACTCTGTATATTTGTCACTTCGCATTTACTCCTGATACACATCCACTCGCAGGTCTTTCAAAGTGTGCATCCCAAACTCCGCACGCTTACCGGAATCGCTCGGATCACGCCACGGTCGCGATGCATGCTTCCTTCCCTCAGGAAACTTCTCTCGGTTGCTCTCGAACACCCGCTCAACAAAGGCCTTGCTCCCAATCACCGCCCCGTCCGTGAAATACCGCACACGCTTGAGCAACAAACTCCCCACCGACATCCGCTTGCGATCTCTCGTAGCCGAAGTGGTAACACTTTGGTCTCCCTTAGCCACCACCTCAAGCTCTTCCCCATCCAAAATCACCTCTAGCGCTCCAGAATAATTCTCTCTCGCCTCCACCCGTCCTCGCTCCCAACTATCCAGCGCACAATCCATCACGCGGCAAATCCCACGCTTCGCACGACGACTCCCACCCAGCGCTTCCGCCCACCCGCACCAGCGGTATTCCGTAGGATCATCGACGATCTTCGCCCTCACCGGATTCAGATCGATGTATTGCGCCATCGTCCGCAGAGCCTCGCCATTCTCCACCATCACGCTTTTAAACCGATCCATCCACAGCGTCCCCCGACGCCCGTGACGCTTGTTATACCAACGCGTAAACCGTTCCTTCACCTCCTTCATGTAGCGCGACAGATCACCGATCCGAGCGATCAACGACTCCACCACAGCCGCAGCATCTTCCACCCGTCCTTGATCGCGCATCCTTTTCAACTCCGCCTCCAACGATCGCACCGCAGCGGCTGAATATAAGCACTTTACATGCGTCAACAGCCGCTGTTCCCCCTCAGGTCCAGCGAACTCCTCCACCAGTTTCGCCTTATCGGGAACCTCAACTAGCACGTGGAAATGGTTTCCCATCACTGCGTAGGTCAGCACTCGGACCCGGCAGAACCTAGCCAGCTTCCAGATTAACGTCTTCAGCGCTTCTTTCTCCACCTCATCGAAGAAGATTTCACCGCCCACCGTCCGGCTCATCGCGTGGTAGCACGCCAATTCACCCTCCCCCGCCAGAATCCGCCGATGTCTTCCGCGCCCCGACCGCGAAACCCCATCCACATCCTTCCGCCTATCCCACCATCCCGCGCCGACATTCGCTGCCGTCTTCGCCCGCACTCCAACCATCGCTTCTTTCACCTCACTGGATTCATAATCAATCACTTGCGCCGTTTTCATACCACCCTTCTATCAAACCTCCTTGGGCGGGTCAACAACTATATGCCTGGTTTCTTTTTTAACAACTCTTTTTTCTTTTTTAACAACTATATGCCTGGTTTCTTTTTTTTGGTTTCTTTTTTAGATCTAGAACAGTGCATCACCAGATCTCGCTGATCTGATGGGCTTCTCGCATTTAGGGCAGATATGCGTTCATCTATCATCGACACCCAAATCAATTTGTGTCCCCATCTGTTGACAGCTTACCTTTTCAATCACGTATCCTTTGAAGGTTTTCACTTATCCCCTTTTCTCAAGCGTTCACTCAACAAGCTTGATTCGAAGCTTTTCTCCACCTGCCAAACACAATTTATATGACTTCAAAAAAACACCTCCCGCTCCTAGGTCTGCTATCACTGATGTTGGGAGTCTTGTCCCTGCAAGCACAAGAGGCATCTTCACCTACCCCTGTGACCTATCAAGACAGTGTGTTGAGTAACGGAATCGTTTCCGTATCATTTGCGGAAGACGGGCAATTTTCCATCTTCGATACTAAGAGCAAGGAAGCATTGCTCTCAGATTCTCGATTCTGGCTGCCGCGCGACGTTGAGGGTAAGGTGGCGAGCATTTCATCCGAAGACGTCAGTGATCATCTAGGCAAGGGAAAACGTGTGCTCATCGAGGTAACGGGATTTGATGAGCATGGCGTATATGGCAAATACGGCACCGATGGCGCCAAGCGGATTTACACGTATGCCCTTTATGAAAACAACCCAGCTCTGGTCTGCGGATTCGGCCTCACTCTGCCAAACTTTATTAGCTATCGCTTGCAAGAAAGCACTCCTCTATCAGGTGGAAGCCTCTTTGGGGGGAAGAAAATAGCCAATGCAATGACACTGAATGGTTCCGCAGGCGCAAAACCAACTCTCGTCGAACCTGGAATCGACCGCAGAAGCGCCAACAGCTTGATGCTCACTGGCCTAGTCGACGGGGAACGCCGCACCGCTGTGTGGGGTGGTCTTGGCAATGAGGCCTTCGGGAAATTTGCCCTTCTTAATCAGGGTAAACCGTCCTTTTACGCCCATGACCCGATTGGCCGACTCGTCGATGAGGAAGAGACCTACATCCCCGAAGACACCTTCTATATTGATGTTCACACCCGCGAGCCTTTCGAGGCCTTGGAGCGCTATGGAATGGCCATGCGGGTGGCAAACAATGCCTCGCCCAACGTCTATGATTTTCCCGTGCTCTGCGGATGGAGTGTTGGCAATATCAGTAAACTACCAAATATAAACAACTCCGCCAAGCTGATCGAAGAACTCAAATATGCTAACAAGTGTGGACTAACCAAATACACTAAGGTATCCCTGCGCCTTGAGCCGGATAAATACCACAACGACACCGAACAGGGCTGGTGGGACGATGAGCACATGCAGAAATTCAACCACCTCGTTGAGCCCTACGAAACCACTGCCAAATGGTGCCAAGCGATGTATGCAAATAACGGCATCCCCTACATCTATATGCAGCTCGGCATGCCGTCGGATGATTTTGTCAGAAAATACCCACAGTATATGCTCTTCAACGACGGCTCAGAAGTGGACCGCGTCACACCACCAAGGCCCGGTAAACGCAAGAGTCCTAACAAGCACCCACACCATCAACCGTATGTCACCTATGACTATACCGACAAAGAATTCTCGGAACACTTCGTCAAGGTATGGAGTAAACTTCATAAAGATGGTATCCATGGCGTGAAGGTTGACTACCCAGCCAGTGCTTGGCGTCCCGAAGGTGGGTTCGATGACCGCCATGCCACCACCAATAGCGCCTACCGCCGTGCTTTCTCCATGCTGCGCGAGGCATTTGGTAAAGATGGTCTCATTGACGAGCGCAACCTTGGCGAATCATCCAGACCTTGCCTCGATGTGACTGCAGGCATTGTCGACACCCAGCGGACTTGGGCAGATTCAAACGAATACGTCCCCGCCATGGTCTCTATCAGCGGCCTGCGCTGGTATAAAAACCGCACGGTATTCAACTACTACGCAGACACTAAAGCGGTGCATGACTGCTCACAGGGAATTCGCCAATCGCTGCTCACCATGACCTACATCTCCAGTGGCAGGGTTGACCTGGCGACATCCTTTTCGATGTTCACCCCGGAAATCACCCACGATTTTTCCCGTATCTATCCGCATTATAAAGAAGCAAAAACCGCACGCCCACTCGATGCATTCACCGGTGTTGTAGATCCACAGGTTTACGACCTCGACCTGACCCCTGACTGGCACCAAATCGTCTTCTACAACACATCGGGCGAAAAAGGTGAAGTCTCGACGGCGATCAGCGGAGATCGAGTCGACAACGCGATCGGACTCGATCCAAAGGCTCACTACCACGCCTACGAATTCTGGTCGGACACCTATCTGGGCAAACTCCCAGGCACCGCCCGCATCACCCGTGAACTGGAGGCAGATCACTGTGCAATGATCTCAGTGCGCAAGGTTCAAGATCATCCTCAAGTGATCAGCACAAACAGACACGTGCTCCAAGGTTGGATGGAACTGAAGGGCGTTAGTTGGGATGCCAACACACACACACTAAGCGGCACCGCCAGCGTCATCGGCGGCGAGCCCTTTCAAATCGTCGTCGCAAATAACGGCGCGAAGGCACTCAAGCTGGAAGCAAACGGAGCCGAAGCGCAGCTCTCCGCCCACCCAGTCGACGGCCTCAGCATCCTGACCCTCACCACCTCAGACAATGCCGAGGTGAAGTGGGAACTGAAATATAAGTAACCAGAAAGCATCATGCCCAAAGTCACCTTCATCACCTCGGACGGAGAAAAGACCACCATCGAAAATGCTATCGGCACACTCATGGAAGTGGCTACCGAGCACGAGATCGAAGGAATCGATGCCATCTGCGGTGGCGTTTGTTCATGCGCCACGTGCCATGTGCGTGTGGCTGACGAGTGGAAGGAAAAGGTAGGACCACAGAATGAGACTGAAAAGGACATCCTCGATATGGAAGATGGTGCGGATGACAACAGCCGCCTAAGCTGCCAAATCGAACTCACCGATGAGATGGACGGACTTGTCGTTGAAGTCGTGGAACTCTAAAGATTTTCAACTCACCATGGACAATACCTCATGCCCCTATCACGACCCTTTTAAGAAGGCCCGCCAAGAGAACGGGGTCATGGAAACCGAGGTCGCTGGAGAAAAAATCGCCCTCATTCTCGGCTACAAAGACGTTCGAAGTGCCGCGCGTGAGTACGCCACTTTCAGCAGTGACGCACCGTTCCGCGTTCCCATCCCCTCGGAAGAAGACGCCCGTAGTGTGCGCCAATTACCGATTGAGACAAACCCACCGGAGCACAAGGAATACCGCGCCATCGTTGAGCCGTTTTTCCGCCGCCCGATGCAAAAGGATTACATCGCAAAAATCGAAAGCTTGGTCGATGACTTGGTGGAGAATGCCATCCAGCAGGATTCGATTAAAGTCATTACCGAGTTTGCCCTGCCCTTACAGTCGCGAGCATTGACCCATCTTCTCAATGTGCCAGAAAAAGAAGCGGATACATGGGTAAGCTGGGGTGTGCATGTCTTCCGTGAGGGAAACAGTAACGACTCACAAAAAGGCCAGGCTCTCGAAGACTACATCCACCAACAACTCGACATGGCTAAGCAGAACCCTGGCGAGGATTTTTTCAGTGCACTCACTAGAGCCGAATACCAAGGCCGACCGCTAACGCGCGATGAGATGCTCGGATTCGCCAACCTCACCTTTGCCGGAGGCAGGGACACGGTGATTCACTCTATCAGCTCAACGATTGCCTATCTGTCCGAACACCCCGAGGCCCTGGCCGCATTGAGAGAGAACCCAAAACTGGTCATCACCGCGACGGAAGAACTGATGCGCTACATCTCACCGATCACTCATATTGGGCGGGTCTGTCCGGTGAAAACCGATGTGAACGGTGTCCAAGTCGAAGCGGATTCACGTGTCGCACTTTCCTGGGCCTCCGCCAATTTTGACGAAACGGTCTTCGAATCACCCGAAGAATTACGCCTCGATCGCAAGCCAAACCCGCACATGGCCTTTGGAAATGGCACGCACAATTGCCTCGGGGCCATTCATGCTCGGCTTATTATTCGATCGCTTCTTAAAAAGCTCAGTGAATTGCAATCCATCACCCTTCTTTCCGCACAGAGAAGTATCGAGAAGGAAGTCGATTACGAGCGAGAACTCGGATACAAGAACCTTACGGTGACTCTGAACCGATGAGTAAAGGAATCTTGTGAAGGCCGGCACTAAATCGTTTCTCAAATCCTCGGCAATTCTAACGCTTGTTTTCTTAGCCTATTGCTTTGCGGCGGCTAAACACAGATCGTCTTTTGCTCCAAATAAGGATGTGAAAACTTTCGATGCATTGAAATCGCAGAATGTGCCCATGACCAAAGCAATCAAGGTCTCTAATCCACCAGATCACATTTGTGTTTTTGGAGACATCAATTCTGTGAGCTGGACACTTCCCTCAGGTCCACCGGCGTATCTTTTCGACCCGTCGGGCGAGTTAGTCGATTTCACTCTCGATGTCGGAGATAGCACAAAGTTTCTATATGAATACAAAATCAATTCGGGAACGAAGATGACGATCGCCGAAGTTGCAGCCCAGTTTGCCGACAATCCATGAGAATGAATTGATCGTGAGCTACTTGTGCGAGGCGAATAGTCATATTTTTATTCGCAACCGCTATGATTCAGAATGCCTGCATCTGCGCTCATCTGTGAAAATCTGCGGTTACAATCATCGGACAAGCTGTCATGAAGACTCCTCAGCCTTCGTCTCCGCGGCCTTAGCAGCTTTTACCCGCACGCGGCGTGTGACGAACTTGCGGATCGGCGACACTTTGATGTAGTGACCGAAGAATATCCACAGCAGGTGACCGATCACCCACCCTGCTGTGGCGCAAATAAGAGCAGAGAGGACCACACCAAGACTCCATGCTCCGGCATTGTCTTTCGCCCAGTCCAGCATTCGCTGCAAGCCTGACTCGCTGTCGTCAACCAAGGGTGCAACGGGCACTTCATGACCAAGTATCCAGCGCCCTAGTTTCACCTGCCAAGCAATCTGGAAAAACCATGTGAATGGATTGCTCAACCAACACCCGAGTATTGCCATCGGAATATTCCATTTCCTCCACGCACAAACCAAAGCACTAATCGGCATCTGCGGGGTGGGAAAAGGTAACATCGACATCCCCAGGCCAAGCGTGAGCCCATGAATCATCGGGTAGCGCGATGGTGCCCACAGCCGACGATCAAAAATCTGCTGGGACAGCCACCGGTGCACAGCCGATCGATTCCGCCTCCGAGGATGGCGGATGAACCGGTAGAACCGGCGTGAATATTTACGGTAGTGCTTCTCCATTGAGAATTTCGGGGGGGGACGCTTCCAGCTAAATACGTTCGATTTTCAGGGCATTATTCAATTACCGGCCAAGCAGTGCGCCCGATGCACTTCCTCCCTGCCCCACGACGGCAAACAAATCAATGGAGAAAAATCCTTGCGGATAGCGTTTAGACTCGCAGACTCCACATAGGAATGAAACGAATCGAAGCCATCATCAAACCGTTTAAATTCGACGAGGTCAAAGAAGCCCTTGAAGAAATCGGAATCGTCGGAATGACACTCACCGCCGTTCGTGGATTTGGACGCCAACAGGGTCACAATGAAGTCTATCGCGGCAGCGAATACGCGCTGGATTTCGTGCCTAAATCCAAGCTCGAGATCATCGTCAACGACACCAATGTTCAAGAAGTGCTGCAGGTGATAATGGATGCTGCGAAGACCGGGAAAATAGGTGATGGTAAGATTTTCATCTCCAACTTAGATTCAGTCATCCGTGTGCGCACGGGCGAGACCGGACCCGACGCCATCTAAACCTCTCCCCATGTCCGACGAACTGACCATCACCCAAGCCATCGTTCTCGGAGTTATCGAGGGCATCACCGAATATCTACCCGTCTCATCAACGGGTCACCTACTCGTCGCCCAGCGAGTGCTCGGCATCGCGGTAGACACTCCCGACGCCAAGGAAGCCGCCGACGCCTACGCAATCTGCATTCAAGGCGGCGCGATCCTTGCCGTCCTCGGGCTCTATTGGCGGCACATCTTACGCATGGCGAACGGCCTGCTCGGCAAAGATAGCGAGGGACGATCGCTGGCATTCTCGCTAATCGCCGCGTTTATGCCTGCGGCGATCATCGGACTACTCGCCAACGATTGGATCAAATCCTACCTCTTCGGGATGTGGCCAGTGGTCATTGCATGGATCATTGGCGGTGTATTGTTGATCTTTCTCGGCAGAAAAACCCACCAGCGCCCGGGCGACACCGCGGAAACTGAAGGAAAACTTCCGGTACCCACGATCCGCCAAGCCATTCTCATCGGACTAATGCAATGCGTTGCCATGTGGCCCGGCACCAGCCGCTCGCTGATGGCGATTGTTGGCGGACTGATCGTTGGCATGACGATGCGTAAATCGGTCGAGTTTTCGTTCCTTCTCGGCGTGCTGACCCTCGGAGCCGCCACCTGTTACGACTCACTGAAGAGCGGCGAATTGATGGTTGCCACCTACGGTGCCACGTCGATCGTCGTTGGATTCGTCGCGTCCCTGATCAGTGCTGCATTTGCCGTGAAGTGGCTCGTTTCCTATCTAAACCGCCACGGCCTTCACGGCTTTGGCTACTACCGCGTCGTGATTGGCGTGGTCGTCGGGGCTGCGCTTATCGCCAACTGGCTGCCCTCCTCGTGACCTATTCACTACTCTGAAAATCGTCATTTGTTTGAGCTTTCACACCCCACCGATGGGCTCTAACATAGGCAGAGTTCAACACCAGCCCTCTCGTCCCATGGCACCACGCTGGCAACTATGATTTTTCCATCCTCACCCCATTCCCGAATCCTCAGCTCGATCGCCTGCGTCGTCTTCGTAACGCTTGCCATGATCGGCTCAGGAAGTGCATGCGCCAAGCCAAAAGGAAAATTCGCGCTCGTCCCACTGGCGGATGGGTTCGACTTCCCCGTCGGACCGCCTGATGCTAAAGGCTACCGGAAAGCACGGGGATTCTGGCCGAACGGTCACCTCGGCGATGACTGGAACGGAAACGGTGGCGGCAACAGCGACCTCGGCGACCCCGTTCACGCCATCGGTGTCGGGTATTGCGTGCTCGCAGGCGATATGCGTAAAGGCTGGGGCAACACAGTCATCATCCGACACGTCTACCAAGATCCGCCGTCAGGAAAATTGATGCTCGTTGATTCCTTCTACACCCACCTTGACCGAATTCTCGTCAAACAAGGGCAAAGCATCGCGCGCGGGCAAAAGATCGGCACCATCGGCACCAATAGAGGCATGTACGTCGCACACCTTCACTTCGAGGTGCGCAAAAACGTCAACATCGGCATCAATCGCAGCAAATTTCCCCGCACCCTCAAAGAATACTGGGATCCGACCGATTTCGTCAAAAAACACCGTCGCCTCATGTTCCCACGCGGGAAACGCGTCAACGTCCCTGTCGATACTTTCTAGGCATCAATGCGAGTCATGCTTGTAGATGACCTCTAATCGCACCTTAACCACCAGGTGGAGATAATAATCAGGGTCAATCCCACGGACAACAGCAAGATCCTTAAGCCAGTATTCGCTGTAACTTCCTTCTTTGCTATTTCAGCAAATAACGTTTTAGTCGCCGAATTACGATCATCTTCAATCTAGTCAATTTGTTCTTGAGTAGACATTCCATAGCTGGTAGTGCAAGTCATCGATCGGCGTCTAGCTAGCAATCACGCCTAGCACATAATCATATGAATCTCCTCCCGGTCGCTTGGCATCCAGCCTTCATGCTGATACTTGTGCTGCTTATTTTCGTAGCCTTTGTTCGCGAGATCATTGAGCCGGAAATAATCGCCATCATCTCACTTGTCCTTGTCGTCATAGCGGGAGTTTTAGAGCCAAACGACGCTTTTGCTCTGTTCGGAAACAACGCCGTCGTTTCCATCGCATGCATGTTTATCCTTTCAAATGCGCTGGCTGCAAACGGTGTCCTCGACCCTATCACACGCCTTTTCGAAAAATCCGCGAAAAAGGGAGAGCTATCCTTACTGGGAGCGTTAAATTTCTCCGCCATACCTATCTCGGGTTTTGTAAACAATACTCCTGTCGTTGCCACGCTCGTACCCATCCTTAAAAACCTCTCCCACCGCACCGGCATCAATCTCAAGTCTCTACTGATCCCCGCATCCTTTGCAACTGTCTTGGGCGGAACTCTCACCCTCATGGGCACTTCGACGAACCTGGTCGTGGCGAACTCCGCCAAGACTCACGGAATGGAAGCCTTCGGCCTTTTTGAAATTACCAAACTCGGCATCATCTATGCATTCATTGGTGTCCTTTACATGATGACTATCGGTCGCCGTCTACTGCCAGACGAAACGGAAACCTCCTCGACCTTAGAGGCATCAACCGTATCGACAGACCCCGTTATCTCAATTGTTCCTTGGAAACGCACCGTCAGTGCATCCACCATGCTTCTGGTCATTATTCTCGCCGGATCATCAACCATCCCTTTGGGACTTTCAGCTATGATCGGGGCGCTCATCGTTATTGGCACCCGTTGCGTCACACTGGAACAAGTCTATCGCACAATACCTTGGGGACTCCTTCTCCTCATTACAGGAATGCTCGCGGTCGGCCTCGCCATGGAGAAATCAGGCGCCTCCTCACTCATCGCCAATTGGATTGAGCCGCTTGTCATCGGACGCAACCCCATCATCGCACTCTCCCTTGTTTACCTCATTGCCACTGTCCTCACGGAACTCATTTCAAACAATGCCGTTGGAGCCCTACTCACCCCAATTGCCATTGGCCTCGCCATCCACATTAACATCGACCCTCGGCCTTTTGTAGTCGCCGTCATGTTCGGAGCTAGTGCCAGCTTTGCCACACCCATAGGATACCAGACCAACACCTACGTTTATCATGAAGGCCGCTATCGCTTCATTGATTTCGTAAAGGTAGGCCTTCCGCTGAACATTCTCCTTTGGATAGTCGCCACCGTTTTCATTCCCATCTTCTGGCCACTTAAGTGAAATCGTAAATTGATCACAGGCGATTGCACAGGAATTATCACTACCCTTTGATCGACCCGCCTCAGGCGCTGCCAAGAATCGGCAAATCCTTGACCTTGTGTTAACAATCTCCATTGACATTGAGGACGCTCCCATAGATGCTCCCGATGTTAATCAGTCGCCCTACTCTTCTTTGGCAACTACCCGACAATCCGCAATGCCATCCTCTTTAAACAGCGCAATGCGTTCTGTGATGATCCTTTGGATCACCGCGCTGGCTCTATTATTCGGTATCAGCGCTGCCACCCTAGATGATTATTCGGAGGACAAATTAGACGCTTCGACGGAGGCATCGATAACTCAAGGGGCGGATTACACGCAGTTCTCAGGACACCCTAACGCACCGCTGTTAAAACTACCTTTTATTGTTTGGAACGATATCGGCTCGGTCACATCGTGGTCATCGCTCCAATATCTCGATCATTCCAGAGATCGGTGCATACGCCAGTACACCCATGGCGTAAGCCATGGCAGGGCACCGCCAGTGCGTCTCACGGTTTGAGCTTACGCCTCTCGTAACGGGAACGATCTACCGTCTGGTTGGCTTCGCTTCTGAACTGACGCCTATTCCGCGGACAACCGCATGACGCTATACGTCCGACATCGCTTTCGATGTAGCTCTGTGTCTCAGAATGTCCATCTATCTTTCCCGATAGAATTATCATCTTCTCTCGCAACTTCCCATCGCTTTATGATCAATCTATTTTTTGAAAATCCTCTCGCGTTGTGCCTCACTTTTCTCGGCCTATTTGAGGTGGCCCCGCTTTTCCGTCCGGAAGTTGGCTGTGCTAAGTTATGATGGCAGGAGCGTAGAAAGGTTTGTGTGTGATGGTGTTGTTTGCAAGCGGGAGTTCAAAATGGGGAAGCTGTAACGGAAGGACGCACACGTAA
>JAGXGH010000001.1 GCA_024636835.1 Verrucomicrobiales bacterium
GGTACCAGCCAACTGCCGTCATCGATTTCAAACAGCCGCAAGGTGTAGGCGCCGAAGGTCCGCGCCAGGAAGCTCTGGGCGATGACCATGGAGAAATACATCAACAGTGCATGAAAAACGGTGGTCAGCGTTGAGCCATACGCTTTTTGCAAATACATGGCGATACCACCCGCAGACGGATAGGCATTGGATAGTTTGACGTACGAGTAGGCACTGCACGAGACGATCAGTGCAGAGGAAATAAAGGCCAAGGGAAACAGGCTTCCGGTCATCTCCGCCATCTGACCGGTCAATGCGAAGATCCCGGCGCCGATCATCACGCCGGTTCCCAAGGCAATCGCGCCGATCAGCGAGAGGCTGTCGGCGCTGTATTTAGACTTCCTGTCCGGTGTTTTTTCCATGTTGGTCATCGTTTATTTTACCAGCGGGAGGCTCAGATTATAAATCCCAGCGATCAAGACTCCCGCGAATCAGCCGAGGATGAAGGTGGTGACCAATCCCAGTGCAGGGAGAAGAAAGATCAGCAGAAGCGCCAGGCCGCAACCGAGCACCATCATGAGGATGCGTTACATCGCGTGGTTATTGGTGAGAAGGCTTTACCCACAGCAGCCACCAGACTTGTTGTCGTCGAACTTGTCGTCGGGCGCTGACAGGAATTTTTCCCGGCAGTGCTCGCTGCAGAAGTAGAATGTTTCTCCATCGCGTTCGGCGTGGAGGGCGGTGGCGGTGTCCACGGTCATGCCGCAGATGGGATCCTTCGCGGGTGCTTCATTTTCGTTCATAACGGCGTTCTTTCTCTTGTTTGGCTGATTTCTGAGTATCTTCGTTTGATCTGCACAAACTCAATCATCATCCTGTCCCTCCGGCACTTCGGCGATGAGCTTCTGCATGGCATCGACCTTTGATCCGATGAAGAGCACGTTCAGCAGGTCGATCTCTTCACGGGTGGCTCCCGATGTCTGGATTTTCATGTCCCCGGAACCGCAGCCGAGGATCCAGTGCCTGAAAATATCATCGCGATGCTTCTCCAGCCCCATCCCCTGCGCGCTGTAGCTGTTGGAGCCGCCGCCAAAGATCATCTTGTGGGTGAGCTGTCCAGGCGTGACCTCCCAGTAGCTCAGGCGGTCAAATCCAAACACCGTGAAGACCCAAGTGATGAACATCAATGTGGAGAACCAGAAATAGGCGCCCATGGTGAGATGGATGGTGAGCTTGCCAAACCACAGGAATATCTCGTCCCACCAGCCGAAATAGGCCAGGACAAGGGTCAGCAGCGCGGCCCCCATGATAACCATTCCCGATGCCAGGCCGCGCACGGAGAAGTTTGTAATGATAATGATCAGGAACAGCGTGAGGAAGTAGATCACGCCGAGGTTGTTGCCGGGGTGGACCCACTCCAGCGCCTGCTCTGCGGACTCCATGTGCTGTGGCTTGCCACCCCAATAGGTGAGCGCAGCCATCACATAGCCCACCACCCAGACCGGCCACCAGAACAGCAGTGCGGAGTGACTGTAGATGCGCATGCTCGTCTGACCATGATGGTGATGAGCTCCGGCTGGCACTGCCGCGCCGGCATCGTCATGATCTGAATGGGAATAGGCAGTGCTGGTCGGCTCGTTGGAAGTCGGCTCATTGTCGTCTTGTTGGTGGTGCTCATTCATGGTGTCTCTCTGGTCACGGGGTCCGTCATCAGCCAGGCCCGTCTTTGACGGTTAAAATAGGTTTCTTTTTACCGTTAATAGTGCGTTTCGCGGCAGCTTCGAGTGCCAAATTATTTGTTGGACAGCTTGTTGATAACGACGACCAGCAGGACCAGCAGGACCAGCACCGCAATTCCGATCACGGTCCAAATCCATATCCCGCCGCCCATCCAGCCATCCGTCAGAGTGATTCATCATAGGGTGCCTTTCCTTGTGCTGCGACCCGCCCACCGTTGGGCAATCCAAAATGTGAGCGGAGTCAGCAATGTCATTTGAAGAAGTGGCCACAGACCCGCATCAAGCACAGGCACCACGGGCATGCGTTCCGTATAGGACCAGCGCCCAGTGGCCAGCGCCGCATGTTCCACCAGCACCGCAACAACCAGCCCCATAACAGCCACCGCGGCATAGATGTTCCATCGGTCACGCATGCCCCAGCCCAGATCAGCTGCGGCTAATGTGCCTACTCCGCAGATGCCCAGGATGATCCCCACATCACCCACCGCTGCGCGAGTGCAAAGACCGAGCGTGCTCGACCAGGAGCGCCCTGCTGTTTCAACGTAGGCGGGCATCTGCACCATCTCCCAGATTTCATTCAACGAAAAACCCACTAACACCACGACCGCCAGAAACCGCCCCAAGCGCTGCCAAGACATTCTAGAATCAGCCTTAGCAGGGGAGCCTACGACGTGCCCAGCCTGATTGGCGGAGCGATTGTGCCGCGGTGGGTTGTGAATCATTTCTAGTCTATTTCCTTCTGAGTTTAAAAAATGGCGCCCAACCAAGAACTGGTTGAGGTGAAGTTGAATTCACCGAAATTGGAAGGGACACCTAAGTTAGAATTACTTAGTCGAGCCAGTTTCACCATGGGGTGTAACCCCACCATTGGCCAATTTCTGATCGCTTGCTTGTTGAGGACACTCACTGCTACAATGTTCACTAGTGAGTGCTCAACAACCACCCGACCCTATCGAGCGCGAAACATTGGCTTCGATCCGCTCACTTGCCAATCAGGCCTTCTCGCGCGCGGCAGGCGCACCACTCATCGCCGGCAACAGTATTCGCCTGCTCAAAGATGCGGAGGAAAACTATCCCGCTTGGCTCGATGCCATTCGCACGGCAAAGCAGCGTATCCACTTCGAGAGCTACATCATTCACGAAGACGATACAGGACGAACGTTCGCCGATGCCCTGATTGCCAAAGCGAAAGAAGGCGTGCGGGTGCGTCTGATCTATGACTGGCTGGGATGCTTCGGCACCGCATCGCAGGCGTTCTGGAACCGCTTGCGCGAGGGTGGCGTGGACGTGCGTTGTTACAATCCTGCGCGCTGGGACTCGCCTTTTGGCTGGCTCAGCCGCGACCATCGAAAGACGCTTTGTGTGGATGGCGAGATTGGCTTTGTCAGTGGCTTGTGTGTGGGGCGCATGTGGATGGGGAACCCTAAGAAGAATATCGAACCGTGGCGCGACACGGGAGTCGAGGTGCGCGGACCTTCATTGACCGAACTTGACCAGGCCTTCGCCATTGTCTGGGCGATGATCGGCGAGGCGATACCGGAGAGTGAAATGATCGGCCCGGAGGAAATTGCACCGCAAGGTGAAGTCGCGCTTCGGGTCGTTGGTAGCATTCCGGCGACAGGTGGAATGCTTCGCGTCGATCAACTCATTGCGGAGTTGGCCAAAAAGCGTCTCTGGCTGACCGATGCCTACTACGCGGGCATGACCAGTTACGTGCAAGCTCTGAGGTCAGCGGCGAAAGATGGCGTGGATGTTCGCTTACTGGTGCCCAACGCAACGGATGTTCCGCTTCTCAAGCCATTGTCCCGTGCGGGCTATCGTGCTCTCTTGGAGGGCGGAGTGCGTGTCTTTGAGTGGAATGGCACCATGTTGCACGCCAAGACGGCGGTCGCCGATGGACGCTGGGCGCGGGTTGGATCGACGAATCTGAACATCGTCAGTTGGTTCGGCAACTGCGAGATGGATGTGGTTGTTGAAGATGAAGCGTTCGCGCAGTCGGTGGAAGCAATGTTCCTCGCTGACCTCGAAAACGCCACGGAGATTGTCCTGGATGAAAGACGCAAAGTGCGTGCGCCCAACCAACCTCGCCATCAGCGTCCGGTGTTGACGCGTGGCGGCGGAAGTTCCGGGCGTGCTACTGCCGGTGCTGTCCGCATCGCCAATGTCGTCGGTGCCGCGTTTACCAACCGGCGTGTGATCGCGCCTATCGAAGCTCGCATCACAGTGGGGGTCGGCGTGTTGTTGGTTTTCCTCGCCGTGCTCTTCGGTTTTTTCCCCCGCGCCATCGCTTACCCGCTCGTCGTGCTGTTTATCTGGATCGCCAGCACTCTCTTCTATCAGGGCTGGAAACTTCACCGCACCAGGGCGAGGCAAAAAAAACCGACGGATGACAGCTAAAGCAATTTCACTGTTAAATCATTTCACGCCGCACGATCGCGTGGGGCGCAGCCTTTTACGCGACGGACGCTTGAAAAGCGTCCCTCCCATCGCTGAATGGGGTATGGACATGCCTGTCCATTGGGGGTGGTGGTGTAGTCGGAGTGCGGTGCGACAATCTCAGAGTTTGTCGGGTAAACTCACCTCGGCCAGCAGTGGCAGGTGATCCGAAGCCCGATCGGCAGGCTCTTCGCGGAACGCCTTAATCCCGACCAGCGCCTCATGAGGCCTGACGTAAATCCGATCCAGAGCGATCAGTGGAAACACCGCCGGGAAAGTCGCCACCCTCGGCGAATGTCCGAACAGGCGGTGCAACAGGCGCCGGGTTCTTCCGCCGGGAATCCATTCGTTGAAATCACCCAGCCCGATCCGCACCACGTCCTCCGATTCCTTCAGCCAGTCCGGCAGGGCCTCCGCGAGTATCTCCAGTTGGGTTCTCCGCTCGCGTATTCCGAGACCGAGATGCGTCGTTAGGATCTCCACCGTCATCCCTTCGATGCCAATCCGTGCGCGGATTGCGCCCCTCGGCTCGCGCCCCTTGTAGCTCAGGTCGATCTTATCCTCCTCCAGCACCGGTTGCCTCGTCATCAACACGTTTCCGTAGTGCCCCTCCTGCTTCCTCATCGTCGACCCATGCAGAACCGATGCGTAACCCAGAGTTCCCAGAGCCTTGAGAAAACTTCGGTCCACATCGTCCTCGTCGTGCACCTCTTGGAGCGCAACGATGTCCGCGTCCGACTTCCTGATCACCTCCAGCACCGCGCCAGCGTCTTCTTTCCCGCCCCAGCCGACACAGCCGTGGATATTGTAGCTCAGTATTCGCAATTTCATTTCCAATCAGTCTTCCTCCCCCGTCATACCGCGTCTCCGTAGCGCCCGCCTGACGAACCAGACCGCGCCGATGAACACCGCCGTCACCACAGCGAACAAACCCAGATTCCAGGCATCCGGCTGACGCACGGCCGTTTGCGTAACATCCGCCAGTAAAACTACACCCAGCATCCCCGGCGCCATCCCCAGTAGCGAGCCGAGATTAAAAACTTTAACCCCCAGATGTGAAGAACCCGCCGCGATATTCACCACCGGAAACGGCGCGATCGGCAGGATCCTGAAAAACGCCACCGACACCACCCCCCGCTCCCCGAGCTTCCGACTAATCTCCTGGATCCGCCCAGGGGCGAAGCGACGCATCAGCTTCCTCCCCCACCGCCTCCCAGCATAGAATCCGACATTCGCCCCCATCTGCGACCCCACCAATCCGGCTCCGAAAGCGACCCATGGATTGAGCACCAGCGCCGCCGCCACCAGCAGCACGTTCAGCGAAATCCCTATCACACTCGCCACCAGAAAAACTCCCGTCAGAATCAGCGGAGACCACGATGAATCCCGTATCGTCGTGAAATAAGACATCGCCGTCTCCTTGTCCACCAAGCCCCCCAAGCCTTCCCGGAAAATGAAAGCCAGCGCAACCAAGCCGAGAATGAGCGAAGAAACCACCAACACCCGCTTCGTCACCGATCCACGCTCAGAGGCCTCCGTGCTACTGCGGATCCAATAACTCGGATCGATCTGCTCTTCGGGATCGAGTAACTTGCTGTCTGCAAGTTCCCGCTGGAACTGGCTCATCTCCACCACCGCCACAGACGCAAGCGAGTGCCCGTCGTCATTCCGCAAGGCATCCACCAGTCCCAGCAACCCGCTTTCTTCCCCAGCCACTTTCGCCACCGCATCGGCGTCCGTTCCATGATGAATCGCCAGCAATCTGTGCAGCAAGCGAGTCACAAATTCCAGCTCCTCCTTTTCCGCGATCACCAGATCCAACTCACTGTCCACCCCCATCGAACGGTTGGTCAGATTCGACGAACCGATCTTTACCACCCTACCATCGGCGATGATCAGTTTCGCATGCACGTAAACCTGTACCTCCTCCCCGTCCTTTCCTGGCACTTTGGGATATAACAGCCGCAACCGCCCGTGTTCGTCCGCATCCCGGATCAGACCCAGCAAGCGGTCACGTATCACTCCCATCGTGCCCTCCTCCATCCAGCCCCCGAAATTCGGCGTCAGCACAATCACGATCTCCGGCCCATCCTCTTCCCGCAACCGATCGCAAAGCGCGGTCGCGATTCGGTGCGACGAAAGGTACTGGTTCTCCATATAAACATAACGCTCCACCTTCTCGATGATTCGCAAGTGCAGCGACTCCACCTCGCGCACCTCGGGAAACTCCCGGTAGGGCGCATAGGTCCGAGCGAATCCTATCTCCATTTCCTCGAAATCCACTCCCAGGCTTTCCGGCCACGGCAATTCAGCGCTCGCCCCAGGAACCTCGAGTGTTTCCCCTGTCGCTCGTTCCCAGCGCTGGGCGAAAATTTGCCCCAACTGCTCCGCTGCCGGGCCGGTCACAGCCATCTGGAGATCGTGATACGGATCATAGGGTTTGCCACTTGGATCCGTGCGCCTCGAGTCCGCGCCTTCGTGCACGTTATCATCCCACCTCCAAGCGGCCAGATCTATTCCACCCGCAAAGCCCATACCGCCATCCACGACCACCACCTTCTGATGATGGGATGCTCCCAGCGGTATGCTATCATCCGTCCGGAAATGTAAACGCGGATGTTTCCTCCCGGACCACCCGAAGAAGGTTTTCCACTCACGCTCCACTGCGTAGATCATCGAGAAATTCCAGATCAACACATGGATCTCCAGTTCCGGCTTCCGATCCAGCACGTCGAGCAGAAAATCCCCCAACTCCGCCGGATGCCCGTCATCCTCGCCCCTCAGCATCCGTATCTGACTGTGAAAATCCCATCCGAGGATGCGCACGCTGCGCTTCGCTCCAAGCACCGCCTCCCGCACTGCACGGAAGTAATCCGCACTACCCAACACAAAGCATCCACGCGCCGCGCCAGCCACCGCCACACAACTCTCTCCTACATCTATGATATCGGTATCCCGCGACAAACTACCCGATTATACCGACTCATCCTCCTTTGTAAACAACCTACCTTCGATAGCGGGCAATAGGCTGCTTCATGGCAGCCTTATAGGATTGGACACACCATCGAGGCGATTTGGCAAAAGTCCGAATGATCCCTTGCTGTTCTCGACAACGATTCGGATAACCTCTGGCTTGTTAGAGAAGACGCCGAAGGCCGGCAGGACTTTAAGATTCATCGTGCTCCCCCTCTGGTTTGTGTTGTCTCTTGATTTTCACCTCGCCGATCGCTCCGATCATGTAGAGCGCGCTTTCAGGATGGTCTTTAAACTCATCGTTTAAGATGCGCTCGCAGCCTTCCAGGGCATCTTCCAGACTCACCAGTTTTCCCTTCATGCCGGTAAATTGCTCGGTAGTGAAGAAAGGTTGGGTGAGGAATCGCTCCAGCCGTCGTGCGCGTCCGACGACGTTACGGTCGTCCGGCGAGAGTTGCTCGAGCCCGAGCATGGCGATGATGTCCTTGAGCTCGGCATACTGCGCGAGCGTTCGACGAATCTCCTGAGCGAGCTTGTAATGACGATCGCCAACGATGCCGGGCGTTGCCATTTTTGAACTCGATTGCAAGGGATCGATCGCGGGGAAAAGGCCTTCGCTCGCGCGCTTGCGAGAAAGAACGATGGACGCCGACAAGTGCCCGAAGGTATGCACCGCCGCCGGATCGGTGAAGTCATCCGCAGGCACGTAAACCGCTTGGATGGAAGTGATCGCGCCGGTGTCGGTGTTGGCGATGCGTTCTTCCAAGCTCGACAGCTCGGTGCCCATGGTCGGCTGATAACCGAGTCGCGACGGCATGCGACCCATCAGGCCGGAGACCTCCATTCCGGCTTGAATGAAGCGGAAGATGTTATCGACCAACAGCAGGACGTCGCGGTGTTCGTCATCGCGGAAATACTCGGCCATCGTCAGCGCGGCGTGACCCACGCGAAAGCGCGCACCCGGTGGCTCATTCATCTGGCCGAAGATCATCACCATGTCTTTCAGCACACCGGCCTCCTTCATTTCGCGATAGAGTTCCTCCCCTTCGCGACAACGTTCACCGATCCCGCAGAAGATGCTGACGCCTTCTTGGTGACCGATCATGTTGTGGATCATTTCGGTGAGTAGCACGGTCTTGCCCACCCCTGCCCCGCCAAAAAGCCCGGCCTTACCGCCGCGCTCCAAGGGAACTAACACATCGATGACTTTGATGCCGGTTTCGAAAATCTCCGACTTGGTGGAACGTCGTGACAAGGCTGGTGGATCACGATGCACCGACCGCCACTCGACATCGTCCAGCGCAGGTTCGCGGTCGATGGCGTTGCCAAAAACATCGAACATACGCGACAGAATCGCATTGCCGACGGGTGCCTTTAATGGGCCGCCTGTGTCTGTCACCTTCATCGCTCGCGCTAGGCCCTGGGTAGGCGTTAGTGCTATCCCCCGGACGTGCTGCGCGTCACGGTGAGAGAGCACTTCGATAACAATACTATCGTCCTCACCGGCGTGCAGGATGTTGTGGATTGCTGGCAGTTTATTTTCAAAACGCACATCCACCACACTACCGCGCACCGCGACGACCGAACCCAAACCGAGTCGGTGATTCAAGCTCGGCGAGGTCGCATTCATCGTTAAGGTTCGGCTAACCATATCTCAGCTTTCGCAGAGTCGGCATGGTCAAAGTATTTGACGATCGCCTTGGTGAACGGCTGAATGAATGTCGCCATTCCGTGCTGCCACTTTTTCTCACCGACTATCGCAAGACGCTCAATTTGGCTGAAGTGATGCGTCGCGAACTTGGTATCTTCCCATAGCGCACCGGCCGTCCATCCGTGGAAATCGGTCATGTTGAACAAGACGCGTAGACTTCCATGTAAACTGACGAGACGGTCAAACTCTGGAACAAAATGTTCGTAGTCCTCTTTGACCAACTTACCGCTAACTTGAACGGCAATCGTCTTTCCATCGTTGTTTTCGTTGAGTTGAATAGGCATTTTTTCTCCTTTCAATGGCTTCTTGATTACAAACTAAGGTTCGCCCGATTTATAAAAAATGGCTATGGGGTGATCACCCCAAAACGGCTGACGGCCTCATTCCATTTCAACAAGCCAGCGAGGATCAGAGAGAGTGAAGCCCCCGTATTCGCATAGATCATTCTGATTGTTTTCATGGTCGGTATTCTTTGGCAAGCATCATACCAAGTCTTGGTAATGATCTGACGCGAGTGTGCGTGGAGTTGGTTGATCGAGAGCTAGTTGTGCGCGGCGAATAATCATTTTTTTATTCGAAAGCGGTATCAGCTAGTTGCCGCTTCATTCATGATCTTGGAAATGGTCTCCTCGATTTCCGCTGCTACTTCTTTCAGTTGTGGTGTGTCAAAGATTCCCATCAAGGTGGTCGGCTTGATGGTGGCCATCGTCGTCTTCTCACCCTCGCAATAAAGAGAGATACGACAGGGCAGCGCGGTAGAGACACTCATGTCGAGATCCAGCACGCGTTTCGCTTGCTCTGGTTGGCAGATTTCGAAAATTTGACAATCACGGCCCAATTCGACGCCCTTCTTCGCCATGGTCTCCTTGAGATTGTAAACATGCATGACTCCAAACTCATTCGCCTCGACCGCGACGCGTAGAGCGGCAGCTGTATCGAAAATGGATTTGGACGTGGTGACGGTGATCAGTGATTTCATTGTGTGATGGGTTAGTTGTTTATAGGCGCGTTCGCCAGTAGCGTGGCGAGCAGTTCATCGAGTGATAGGCTGACAACGGCAGAGGCCTTATCGCTCATCGCATAAGGCAGAATCAAAGTGCGGCCATGGATAAGTGAACCACAGCTATAAACGACGTTCGGGACGTAGCCCTCGCGTTCAAGGCCTTCGGGCGTTAGCAAGGGTTCTGGAAGACGACCAATGACCTTCGATGGATCGTCCAAGTCGAGCAGGACTGCGCCAATGCAGTATTTTCTCATCGGCCCTACTCCGTGCGTAATAACCAGCCAACCGGCTTCAGTCTCCATCGGCGATCCGCAGTTGCCGATCTTCACCGACTCCCACATTTCACGAGGACGCATGATGATTTGTGGGTCGCTCCAGTGATGCGGGGCGTCGGAGAACATGATGAACAGATTCTCATCATCCTGACGCGAGAGCATCGCATATTGGCCGTTGATCAGTCGCGGAAAAAGAGCCATACCCTTGTTCTGCACCCCGTTACCCATAAGCATTTGAATACGGAATTGCAGGAAGTCCTCGGTTTCGATGAGCTGCGAAAGAATCGTGCTTCCGTTATACGCCGTGTAGGTGGCGTAATACGTTACTGCATCATCGTCCCCGACGAAGCGGACAAAGCGCGCGTCCTCAATGCCATTACTCTCATTGATGGAAACCGGGAAGATGATGCGTTCGTGCATCTCAAGCTTGGGTGAAAAGCTCAGTTCATAGTTGGAGTCGGCGAGCCATTGGATGGATTCGAGAGTGCGATGCAGGTTCACTGTGGCAGGTCGAGTTTCCTGTTTAACCCTGTGCATACTTCTGTCTAACTCGCTGCGCGTAAAATTCTCACCCAGCGGAGCCATGACCGCGGAGGCGTATCCATCATCCAGATCCAACTCGTGGAGTTTAGTGAGGAAACGTTTTTTTCGATAACTGGAATTCGGCACGACCTCAGGCACGGTGACAAAACGTGAAGTTGGCAGGATATCAATATGCCCCTCAGGAGAGATCGTGCCGACCCGGAACTCGATGGATGAGATATGACCTTCGCCAGTCGCCCGAAGGCTCATGATGAAACGAAGGCAACCGTCGGGCAAATCGCTCTGATCCGGGTGTGGCACGATGGACGGATTAAACAATGCCGCCGATTCGAGCGCGTATTCACCAGAGAACAAAGCACCGATCAATAGCCGCCTCTCATTCGATAAGGATCGGTGAGTGAAGACGTGCGCCTTCATCTTATCGTAGTTAAAGAGCAGAACTTTTTCGATATCGAAGTGTCGTCCGTCGAACTCCTTTCGCACAGCGTTCAACTGATCGAGGACTTCTTCTTCGGTGAGAGCTAAGGCTCGACCGATGATTTTTGTGATGCAATGCACATCACCCGGAATGAAGGGCCGGATAATCACACGCGCACTTTCGGGCTGGAGCGTCAACTCATGACGGCAAAGAGGAATTTTCATATTAGAGGCATGGGGTGCGGGGTGATCCAATGTTCGGCACTATTCATCTCAGCGAGTGAGAGTTGGAAGGCGAGTGTGGACTCAGCTCCTTGATTTTCGCTTACACCATCTGCATGCAGACCGTCGCCGCAGCCGCCGGTGGTGAAGTCATAGAGAGACAAACCGAGATCATTGCGTCCAAGAAACCACTCAAAGGCACGCTTCGCCTCACGCGGCCAAAATGGATCCTGCGTAATGCGGAACGCCTCGTGGCAAGCGGAGACCATGGCTTGGGCTTCGACAGGTTGTTGGTCGAAAACTGCTTTTTCACCGTCTCTCTGATAGAATCCGTTGCTGCCTATCGGTTGGAAGCACCCAGATTTACCCTCCTGAATCGAGGCGAGCCAACGCAGGGATTTCAGACCTATTTGCAGAGCCTCACCCTTGGGGAGCCATCTACCATCGAGGATCAGCGCCTGGCAGATACGGGCATTATCGTAGGTCACGTAGGGCTCTAGCCACGGCCACTCATCCGTGGCACACTTGTGCCAGAGAGCGACGAGTTTCTCCGTGAGTGCTTCACGTATGGAATTGATCCTGTCTCTTATACACATCT
>JAGXGH010000109.1 GCA_024636835.1 Verrucomicrobiales bacterium
CGGAGATGTGTATAAGAGACAGACTGTAGGGTGGTCAGGATTGGTCGAAAATGTAGCGAGAGTGACACCGAGAAAGGGCGGGGTTTTTCCGAGGGTGAGAAGGTGATCGAATCCGGATTTTGGCGCCGAGCGCATCGGTTGGGTGGTGATGCCAACGGTTACTGATTCGCTAGGGCGAGGGGTGACGACAATGGTTGCGGTGGGTAGGTTGTCGCGGGGTGTCCACTGAGCGGGGCTTAGTCCAGAGGTGTCCACTTTGACGAGCGAAAGGTCGGTGAGTGAGTCGGATTTCAGCAATTCAACAGCGAGCTTTTCGTCGCCGATTTTCGCCGTAATACCATCGATCAGTGTGCCGTCCGCCTTGGTGATTTCGGAGGTTTTGGTGAGCAGAATACCGTTCTCAGTCAGAGCCGTGGCAAGAACAATCTGCTGGCGGCCTTTAACGAGGGGAATGACCGATGGGGAGTTTTTCGGAAGCTGGGTGAGGAAGGTATTACGGATGTTTTGCAGCGTGTCAGAGAGTGATAGCGCAGGTGCGCGGCTCATCATTCGATCGGCAAGTGCAGATAGTGGTTGGCGGAAGTAGAGGCGTTGGTGGGTTGCGCTTGGAAGGACGCGAACAATCAGTTCTTCTGTGCCGCGGCGGATGATGAACTCGATTAGATCGGGTTTCTCAGAGTTGAACTCCAAGTCGTTTAATGCGCGAGCAAAGTCTGATGCCGAGTTAATGCTGATGCCATTGGTTGCGAGGATTACATCACCAAGGTCAAGGAGGTCTCCAATGCGCGAGCCTTCTTCAATCTCGGTAATGACTGCATTACCATTGCTGCTATCAAGGCGCACTCCGAGGTATGGGCGTAGGACTGGCTCTGTGTCGAATGGGATGGCCGTGGGATACGCCATTGGATCGAAGGGTTCCTCTTCCGTGGATTCTCTCGCCCAGCGGTTGAGATGCTCTTGGATGTGATGTGGGTCGAGCAGTTTTGGGTGTTTGAGAAGGTTCGCCACGGGATCGTTCGGGCGTTTTGCGAGTTCTTCGTAAAAGAAATCACGTTGCGGTTTGTAGGGGTCGTCGACGCTAGGTTCCGCTCGCTTGAATTTTTCGCCTTCGATTTTTTCGTTGTTCATCAAGCGATCCCAGACGGGAATGAATGAGGGGAGTGGCACGTGATTGTTGGTGTTCCAATCGCCGGAGATGTTTGAATTGATGCCGATGACACGACCCTCGAGATCGAAGAGCGGACCACCGGAGTCGCCGCTGATGACGATAGCGGTAGTCGTGATTGGATCCTTGAATCCGCCCTCAGTTCCAGCGCGGTTGATCTGACCGAGTCGGACTGGTGATGGGCGATAGGCGTGCGGTCCGCCGGGGTGACCGGTGGCGATGACCCAATCGCCGACGGCGTAAGTGGCGTCCTTCACATAGGGCTGGTAAGGGAAGGGTCCCGGTGAGTCGATGCGAGCAATGCCGGCGTCGGTCGTATGATCGACACCAAGCGCGGTGCCCTCGAGGTCGCGTCCATCGGCGAGGAGGATGCGTAATTTTGCACCGGGCTCGCTGGTGACATGAGCGGCGGTGAGGATGAGTCCATCGGGTGTGACGATGACACCGGAACCGGATCCGCCGCCGACCTGAATGCTCACCGTTGAGGCAACAAGTCGCGGTGTGATTTCGAGTAGTTTCTGCTGGAGTGCTGTCGGCGTAAGTGCGTCGGCGGCTTGCGCGGAGGACGCGAGCAGCAAGGCGGCAAAAAGCGAGAAAAGTGCAGTATGTCTCATGATAGTTGCATTAAAAAATGATCGAATTCGCCTTCATTCGGGCGATGGCTGCAAGCACCGTCTCCGAAGGGAGAGCCAGTGTGCGTCCGAGGGTGACTGTTGCAATGTTGAGTCCAATGACGGCACCATTGGAGTCGACGAGTGGCGATCCGTTTTGGAAGTGCTCGAGTGGGGCGTCGTGGACGAGAGTCGCTGGAAATCCCGATCGGCGGATGCTCGGTGGCGTGATGGAGATGGCGCGTTCAGTTTGCACCATCGCGTTGGCCATTGGCTGGCGGAAATTCACGGGGTCCAGAGTCAGCGTGGCGGTCATTGTTTCGTCACCGCGTTTGAACTCGACTTCCACTTGGTCGCCGACCTGTTTGGTTGTGAGCAGATTGGTGAGGATGTTCCGATTGGTGATTTCCTTGCCGTCTAGGGACAGTATTTGATCGCCGCGCTGGAGTTTTGCGATGGCAGCAGCGCCTTCGGGAATGACGCCACCGATGATGATTTTTGTCGCGGCCTGTTCCGGGACGATGCCGAGTGAGGTGATGGCCTCGGGGCTGTGAATCGAAACCGCATTCGCACTGTGCGCGGGTAGTTGGTGACTGAGTATTCCGCTGGTGGTGGAAAATTCATAGGGCGGCGCCTTGAGGTTCAGTGGGATGTGGACGATTTGCCCGAACGTGGGTGTGTCGGTGCTCCACTTGACGGTTGGCAAGTTGCTGGCTTCGATGCTGAGAAGAGCGAGATCGGTTTCCTTGTCGGTGGCGACGAGCACGGCCGGGTAGGATTGATCACCGATCTGGCAGATTGGAGCAGAGCCGATTTCGGAAGCTTTGGTGAGAATCAGTCCGTCGGACTCGATGATCACACCTTGGATGCCGGTGGTGACGATTCCGGCGTTATTGAAAATGGAGACTACGGGGATGTTATCGACGGCATTGGTGGCGAGGGTGTGGAGAGCATCGCGTGCGGGATTTGACGGCGGTGTTGCCGGGCCATCGTCGAAGGCTTCCTCTTCGTCGATCTCTTCCTCAACGGTCGGTTCAGGAATGAAGTAGGGGAGTTCAGGAAGCGTGGCATCGGAAGCTTCGCCGATGAGAGGACGGAGCTTGTCGTTGTTTGCGGCGAGCTGTTGGATGGATTGTGCCTTGAGGCTGGTGAGCTCTGAAGTTTCATCGATGGTGAATCCACAAAGTCTGCCGGCGAGATCAAAAAGCGGGCTGCCGGCGGTGCGTTGGTTGAAGTCTACGAGGAAGCCTGAATCGTCGGCTAGGGGAGCGGTTTGAAGAGTGCCGAGCTTCAGTTCCGGGACGTCGCCTGGTAGAACAGTTGGTGGGTATACTGCACCGATCATCCAAGATGATTTCTTCAAGCTGTCTGCTGCGGAGATTGGTGCGGGTGTGATTCCATCGGGCAGTTCTGCGATCTTGAGAAGGGCTAACCCGGATTCCCCGTCTTCCCAGATCGTCTCTAACTCGAGGCGTTCCGTGTCGTCGAGATAGGCAAGGTAGGGAAGAGGTTCGCCATCGATGGTTGGTATGAATGCGGTGAGCAAATGCCCGTCGGCGTCCAAGGCGACTGCCGGCTGGACGAGAGTTCGGCTCATGCGTCCTACGCCGATGATGTGGCTGCGGATAGTTGCAGAAGATTCGACAGTCGCTTTTTCGAGGGCGGAGAATTGCTCGGTGCTGAGCTCCGCGCCATCTACGAGAAGGCTAGTAGTAAGAGTGAGGCAGGTGAGGAGAATGCGCATGATTTGACGGTGTTACCAAACTTGGCGGAGGTCGGCGGCGGGGAGCCAGAATGAGGTGTCAGGAGTTTCGACTAAGACATACCTTCCATCGTCACTCAGAGAGGTGGCTTGGATGATTTCACCGGATCGTAGAGCAGGACGTTCGAAGTCTGGTTTTCCAGGTTCGCTTTGACGTTGGGTTTCGGGAGTGATGACCATGAACTGCTCGGGGACGTAGGCGGTGGAATTTCTCCAAATCGCAGCGGCAACGCATAGTCCGGCGAGGACGATTAGGGCCGGGCCGGGAACGAGTGGAAGGGGGCGGAACCGTCTTATGGCGAGGTAGGTAAATCCGAGTGCCCACAGCACGCATCCAAGGATGAGAAGTTGGTCCGGGCGTAAGGCAAACGCTGCGCTGCCCGGTAATGCCGGGTCGCCAAGGCGACGGTATGTAGTGTCCAGAACTTCCCGGGTGTCGCCGTCTAAAGGGTCGAGGAGGAATGCAGTGTAGGCGGATGCACGGGCAAGATGGAACTCTCCGGTAGCGAGACGAGCGCGTGCGAGGTTGAGGTGCACGGCGGGGTGGTCAGGATAGTCATCGAGTAACGCTTCGTAGTCTGTGATCGCCGATTTGAAATTGGCGTTGTTGAAGTCTTCCGCGGCTGCGGTGAGTTTCTCTTCGAGTTCGTCGGCGCGGAGGCTGGCTAGAGGCAGGAGGCATAGCACGGCAATAATGATCGCTTTAGGGACGAGTGACTTGAGCTTTTCGGAGGTGATCGGTGAGGGCTTTCCGGTGAACGAGGCGTCGCTATGGTCGCGAAGCATGGTGGCAAGTTCAGGATGGCTTTGATGGAGTTTTTCTGCGACTTCACCGGTGGACGCCCCGCTTGGTAGCTTGAGCTCATCGCGCAGTAGTGGAAGTATTTTTTCTTCGAAGAGTTGTTGGGCTCTCCGTCCACTGTCTAGTTCGCGCAGAGCGGCGCGGAGTAGTTTTCTGCGTGGGTTTTTCTTGGATTGTTGTTTCTTCGCTGCACCGATGGCGAGTGCGGAGAGTAGAGGGAAGAAAGGCGCAAGCCCAAATGCGACGAAGATAGAGGGGTGTAAGTTGAGTAAGATGGGCTTGGTGATCGCTGTTCCCGGGGTAGTCGATGGGTTGAGCGCCGCGGACAGTGGCTCGATATCTGCGAAACGGATCGATGGAGCGAGACGATGGATCTTCCATTGGTCCTCCTTGGTGTCGAAAGACAGCACCGAAAGCGCGGGGTAGACGGGGTTTGAGCCATCGGCGATGAGGGTTTGGACAAACCGCCCGCGGAAACGGTCGAAACTTGTGCCGCCGATGGTTTTCATCTCTGAGGAAACGGATTTAAAGCCAGGCGAGGAGAAGTCGAGATCGTCGAGCATGGATTCGTCACCACGACCATCGATGGTAAGTATGATGGTGAACGGTTCGTCTGCGGCGGGAGATTGTGGAGAGATGGAGGCGGAGAAGTTCCAATCGCCGATGAGCCCGCTGGTGAAGTAGTTGCCATCCGGTTGGGGAGGGAGCGGTTTGATGGGAATATCGACGGGAACATATTCGACCCTATCGCCTGAGCTGTCGCTGAGCTTGGCGCTTAGTGACCCCTTTGCCGATTCGCCGGAGAGTACGGTGAATCGTGTTTTATAGCGACGGACGTAGCGTTCGTTGCCACGAAACATGCCGCGTTGTTCTTGGTAGGGGCGGTAGTAGAATGGGTAGAAGCGGGTGTCGAATCGAGGTTCACCGCGTGGTGAGTCTCGCCACCAGCGGACATTGGAAATTTCGAATTCCGGTGAATCGATGAAGGTGCGTGGACGTTCTCTGGTGAGTGTTAGCATTTCCAGATCCACTTCCTGCCCGACGCGCAGGATGGCTGGCGGGGTGGTCGATCCGTTCCACACCGGTATAAACTCAGCAACGTTTTCGTCCTGGGTGTTGGGCACGACATCAACGGGATCGAGACGAAGGAATACCTTTTGTCCGCCGATAAGGAGAGGGATGGGTGGGAATTTTAGTTCTCCCTCACGACGGGGAATGAAGCTCAGTGTCGCGACATTTCCCAAGTTGCGTGGAGCGGTGGTGGTTGGTCGCCAGTCTAGAGCGCTGGTGTTTTTAATGGGTAAGGGGGTGATGTCTCCCTCGGATATCACAAAGAAAGAGTGTGCGATACCGGCCGTGACGGGGCTATTCGGTGGAATGATCCGATAGTCCGTCTGCGCCTCGGAATGTGAGGTGAACGCAAGTAGCCATACGATGCCGAGTGCGGTGGCAAGCGCTTGCTGTATTCTACGTATTGCCATGATTCTTAGTGCTGCTCGCGTGGGCTAGTTCCGGATTGGCCGCCAGCGCCACCTGCGCCGCGTCCCTGGCGACGGGCGTCGCGGCCAAGTTGCTCTAATTGGCGATCTCTGAGGTCGCCTTTACCGTTCTCAGAGCGTCGGAGGTCGCGGTCGCCTCCCGCTTGATTTGGGGATGGTTGGGGTTCGTCGCCATCACCTTCGCCGTCGCTTTGGTCGTCGTTTGGTTGAGCGAATGGGTCGCTTGAGCCGCCTTCCCCTGACTGCGGTTGTTGCTGGGTAACGAGATGGTTGTAAGCGTTTTGAATATCAGTTCTGGAAGATTCGAGCTTGCGGTCGATGTGAGGCTCGGGAGCGCGGAGAATATCTTCGTCGGCATTGCGGAGTTCATCGATCATCGGTGCGTTGACGATTTCTCCGAGGCGGACGAGTTCTTTAATCGAAGCTTTGGAATCGGCAATTGATGGATCGTTCACTGGGTCTTTTACCGTTACCCATTGGTCGAGCGAGTTGCGGAACTCGGTCTCCTGATCGAGTGCGCGCCGTGTGTCTTTAACGGCTTGCTCATAGGCTTTACGAAAGGCGATGAGGTCTTTGGCGTACTGGATGTCGCTTTCGAGAATGGCTAAGTTTTCGCTGAAGTTTTCGCTGTTTGGGGTCGCCCGTGCAATGTCCTGATAATAGGCGCGAGCGTCAGTGAAGATCCGCAGAGCTTGCTCCGGGTTGGGCTCGACAGGGTTCTCTCCGCTCAGGGCGGCCAGGGGTGAAGCATCGGGTGTCTTATTTCGGGGTGGGAGAAAGGCCCGTCCGCGTTGGTGGTGGAGGTTGGCGCGAAGTGCGGAAATCGTGCCTTCGAGATCGAGATCTTGTCGGGTTGTCAGTGACGATGCCGTGGACAGTAGGTCGTCGATCAGAATGAAACGATCGGGAGATTGAGCGGCGAGTTCAGGTTCGAGGGTGATGAACTCGAGTGCTTGGTTGTAGTAGCGCATGGCACGTTCGCGTTTTTCGATGCCGGGTTCTTCGAGATGGTCGCGGATGCTGGCCGGGAGTTCGTCGACGGAGGCTTCGATGGTAGAGGCTGCGCGGTTTCCTCCGAGGATGAGTTCGGCGCGTTTCACCCACTCAGCGGGGCCGTCGGGATCGTAAGTAAGTCGGCCCAGTTCGGTTTCATTGACGTCAAGGAAAACGGCGGTGGGGAATGAGCTGACACCTAGACGACCAGCGAGCTCGCGGCTCGCTTTACGGGTTTGTGGATCGATGCCTGAGCGCGGAATATCGACGGTGAGAAGCACGACGCGGCGTTCTACCCAGTCGGTGAAGATGGAGTTTGAGGCAATCTCTGTCTCGAAGGCGATCGAGGCTTCCGACCAGTCGCTTCCAGTGAACAGAACGACGAGCGGAAGTTCCTTTTCCTTTGCTTCATCGAGTGCGGCAAGGAAGGGTGGGTAGATGGTCGCGACCATTGGTTGAGCATCCGGTAACTGCGGGGTGTCTTGCGATTGCGCGTGGCTGGGTTGAGCAACGATGAGAAGACTCAAACCGAGGGCGATCGCAGGTGTTAAGGGATACCGTTTTCTGCTGGCACGGGTGGGCAGGAAGAGACGTAGAAAGAGCAAAGCAAGGGCGAGCGAAAGTGGGTAGGCGTAGAGCTCGAGCGGTCGGTTTTGGAGGTCTGCCGCGAATTCGGATGAGTTGTCGAGCTTCATGGTATCGATACGTGCGCCAAGCGATCGGATGGTGGCATCGCTGGCTACTCCTTCCGCTTCGAGGTAGATGCCTCGGGTGTTTTCTGCGATGTCACGCATCATGTCGGGATCCGCTTCCGAACTGAGGTTCGAGTTGGGAATGGGCGACTCACGCGCGTTGTCTCCAAAGGTGATGGTGTGAATTGGCACGCCGATTTCTGCGATCGGCGCGGTGCTTGCTTCGGTGTCGTTGGTGAGTCGATCACCGTCGCTCATGAGGATGATGGCGGATCCCGGCGGTGGGGTTTTGGTGAGGAGTTTAGCGGCGGATTCAAGTGCGCCCTGGAGGTCGCTGCCAGCGACGCCAAGTCCACCGGGGGATTGAATTTCCAGGCGATTTTCAAGCATCGTGCGGCTTAGTGTGGCGGGGCATTCCGGGAAGGCGATGCCGTCGAACGAGACGAGTCCGATGCGATCGGCGGGGCGGGAGTTGATGAACTCGCGGGCGTAGAGTTGTGCGGCTTCCATTCTGGTGAGTCCGCCCACATCAGCGACGCCCATCGATTTTGAGGAGTCGAAGAGAATGATCAGGTTTTTGGCGGGCAAGCGGTTTTCGGTGATGATAGTGCCGCCGGTTGGACGAAGAATGGTGATGCCTAGGAGCACCAGCATGCCGACAATGGCGATGGTGCGGATGCGGCGTCTACGCGGCGATGCTGTGGTTTGTAGGGATGCTGCGCCCGATCCGTCCGAGGCGAGTCGCTGGAAGGTGATTTTTCTGCAGTGACGCGCCCAGATGATCGTCAGGCTGACAGATGCCAAGCCGACGAGAATCCAAGGTAGATATTGTAGCCCGAGGAAGTTCATGCGATTTGGTGGAGGAGGGTTCGGCGCAGGATGAAGGTGGTGAGCGCAAGGATGCCGGCGGCCATGCAGAGCGCAGGAAATAGATCGCGACGATAGATGATCGCGGGTTGGGTGCGTGATGTGGTCTCCAAGGTATCGATGGTATCCATCACGGTTTCAAACCCTTCGACATCGGTAGAGCGGAAGAAGCGACCGTTGGCAGTGGTTGCGAGTTTCTCGATGGCCTTTGTGTTGAACGATTTGTTTTGCAGGATCCATGCACGGTCTGGTGTGGCGTGTGGGTGGTCACTGCCGATAGCGACGGCGTGGATGGTGATGTCTTTTTCGGCAGCAAGTCGAGCGGCTTCAATCGGGGTGAAGACCGGGTCGTTGATGGTGTTCTCGCCGTCGGTGATGAGGATGATGGTCTTGCGGCGTTCGCCGTAGTCGACGAGTGAGTTGATTCCAGCGGCAAGTCCTGCTGCGATGTTGGTTCCTCGTTCGTCGACACTGAGCAGTGTGTTGATTAGTTGATCAATCTGCGCGGTGAGGAAATCGTGGTCGAGAGTTGGTGGACAGGCGGTGTAGGCGCGGTGGCCGAAAATTGCCAACCCGATGCGGTCACCCGAGCGTCTGCCGATGAATCGTCCGATCTGCTGACGGGCGACGGCAAGTCGGTCGACAAGCTCTCCTTTGACGATGTCTTCGTTGTTGCGACGACTGGTATTTCCGGGATCGGGATCGTAAAGATCCATGCTGTTGGAGAAGTCGAGAACGATCATGATGTCGGTGCCTTCTTTGGTAACGGGAACGACTTCGACGGATTGCTGCGGGCGCGCGAGTGCGGTGATGATCAAGGCACCGGCGATGACTTCGAGCAAGAGAATGAAGTGACGCGATCCCGGGCGACGCGATTTTTTCGCGTTGGGTCGATAGAGGGTGGCCGCAGGCACACCGATGGCTGCCGGGTCGCGCACCCATTGCCAGACGGCACCGACGATGAGTGGGATGAGGAGGAGAAAGACGAAGGGGTGGGCGAACTCAGGCATTGGCTTCCTCCTCTATTGGGATGGTACACTCGACGAATGTTCTGATGTGCGCCAGCGCGCCCATTCGTGATCCTTCGTCGGCCGGAGTTTGTGCAAACTTTACGACATTAGCTATACGGATGACTTCGGAAATAAGTTGGCGATGTTCGGGGGCGAGATCTGGCAGTGCAGCAATAGAGCGTAATAACTCACTCGCCGATGCGGAATCGCCAGAGATGGTGAAGCGCTCGGTGGTATAGCGCTTCAAAATGTCAGTGAGTTGGAGGTAGTAGATCGAAGGTTCTTTTGGTGGATTCTTCGCCAAGTAATCGAGCGCCTCGCGTGCGGTGTCCCAGGGGTGAGGCACTGGCTTTGGTTTGCGCAAGAGGCGGATGGCGAGCACGACCAGAGCGATGGCGACTACTGCGGCGACAATCATCATCCACGGGAAGGGTGTTTCTTCTTCGATAAGGTTGGTGGTCTCAGCGATCACTGAGTCAGGCCGGAGAACTTTCGCATGACTTAATGGGTCGGTGGGGATGTTCTCCGGACTGATGACAGTAAGCGCTGGTATCGCGATGGCGGCGGTACCAACGGAGCGTCTGCGTGTGCTGTTGAGTGGGATTTCAATGAGTTGACTGGCCCCAAGTTCGGTCGACGTGGGGACGATGGGGATTTCGAGCGTCCAGTCACGGTGGCCGGTGAGGTCGAGTGTTCCCTTGGTGATCTTACCGCCGGAAAGTGGGGCGACGAGGCCTTCGGGAAGGCGGGTAGGCACTACGGAACTAGGTCGGCGATGCCATGCCGCGCGGATGGTGGTGCGCAAAGTGACCGGCTCGCCGAGGGTGACGGTGTCCTTTGTCCACTCGGCGCTAATTTCTGTGGGGCGCTCGTTTTTTTGCCATACGGAGAAAAAGAAATACCCAAGGACGCTGGTGACGAGCACGAGCGCCAGCGCGATAAACTTGGCAATGGTCTTGATGGTCTTCATGCTTAGCGACGAGACATGCGGCGATCGAAGAGTCCGACGATGGCGGGAAGATAATCGGTGTTGGTGTCTAGAGAGACGTAGTCCGCTCCGCAGCGGCGACAGGATTTGGCGATTTGGCTATGCTCGGCTTTCACGCGGTCGGCGAGCGAGGTGGCGTGCTTCGATGCAACGGTGGTGAAGGTATCGTCTTCGAGGTCTTGGACGGCGAGTGAGACAAATGGCGGGAGTTTGGGGAGTTCGCGTTCTAGGGGATCGGTGAGATGGAGGACGATGACTTCGTGTTTTCTAGCGAGTGCGCGTAGCGGTTTTTCGAAGCCAGGGGTCAACAGATCGCCGATGATGAAGACGATGGATTTGCGGAGTGTTGTTGCCAAGAGATGCTCAATAGCGACGCCGAGATTGGTCTTGCGGGATCCGGTTTCGAAGGCAATCAGCTCGCGGATAATGCGTAGCACGTGGCGATGGCCACGACCCGGGCTGAGGTGTAACTCCTCCTTGTCGGTGTGGATCATCAGACCGACGCGGTCCTTGTTCATGGTGGCGGAAAATGCCAGCACTGCAGCGATTTCGGCGACGAGTTCGTCCTTCGGAACCTTGGTGGAGGCGAAGCGGTGCGATGCCGATCGGTCGACGAGCAGGAAGACATTCTGCTCGCGCTCTTCGGTGAAGAGTTTGATGAATGGATGGTCGAAGCGCGCGGACACGTTGGCGTCGATCGCGCGAATGTCATCGCCTTCCTGATATTCGCGCACTTCGGCGAACTCCACGCCCTGTCCTTTGAATGAAGCATGCCATGCGCCTATCGTGCGGTTGTTCACGATGCGGCGTGTCCGGAGCTCGATGCGCCGCACTTTCTCCATGAGTTCTGAAGTGATGATGTCAGACATGAATGTGACGCGCTGAAATTAAGGCGTGTGGAGGGTGTTGAGAATACGAGTGATGATGGCATCTGCGTCGAGGTTCTCGGCCTGCGCTTCGTAGGTAGGAATAACGCGGTGACGAAGAACATCCGGGGCCAGAGCCTTGATGTCTTCCGGCAGGACGTAAGCGCGGTTGTCGAGAAATGCGAGGGCACGTGCGCCTTGGGCGAGCACAAGAGTGGCACGTGGCGATGCCCCTGCACTGAGAAGTGGCGCGAGGAAGTCGAGATTCACGTCTTTCTGGCGCACAGAGAGTTGCCCACGCCCTTCCACACGGGTGGCGAGCACGAGATCGAGTAGGTATTCTTCGATTTTTTCGTCCATATGAATCTCATCGACAACGCTGCGTGCGGTGCTGATGGATTCGATGTTGGTGACCTCATTAGCAGACGGTTTGGTCATCGTTGGCGACATCAAACGCAGGACGGCGAGCTCTTCGGCGCGCTGCGGATACCCGACGATGGTCTTCATCATGAAGCGGTCCATTTGGGCTTCCGGCAGCGGGTAGGTGCCTTCTTGGTCGAGTGGGTTTTGCGTCGCCATGACGAGGAAGGGCGACGGCAACTTACGGGTGGTTCCACCGAGGGTGACTTGCTTCTCCTGCATCGCTTCGAGCAGCGCGGATTGCACCTTGGCTGGGGCGCGGTTGATCTCGTCGGCGAGGAGTAGGTTGGTGAACACGGGTCCCTCCTTGGCAGTGAACTGACGCGTATCCGGGTTGTAGACATTGGTGCCAATGACATCCGCAGGAAGCAGATCCGGCGTGAATTGAATGCGGCTGAACGATGCCGAAAGCGTGGTCGCCAAGGTGTTGATAGCGAGTGTTTTTGCCAGGCCGGGAAGACCTTCGACAAGCAAGTGATTGCCAGTGAGCAGGCAGATCAGCATGCGCTCGACGAGTTCATTTTGGCCAATGAGCACGCGGGCGATTTCTTCGCGTAGCGGCGCGACGAAGGCGGAGGTTTCTGTGACGCTGGATTGGAGGTCGGTGGACATAGTGGTTAGTCTGGATTGCCTGGGGCGCAGAGTTATAGGATAGGATTATTCGCCTTCTTGGGTTTCGATGTCTTTTAAGAGATCGTTGATGCTTTTTTCGGGAGTTTTCGCCGATGGCGGTGCGACAAAAGAACCACCTGGGATCAATTGGATGCGTGAGCCGTTGTTGAGCATGCTGTCTACGCGGTCGCGATACTTCTCGGGAACTTCGTCGAGAGTGTCTTCGGTAACCGTTCCCTCGAATACCACCTCACCCGCTTTGTCGGTGATCTTTACCTTGCTCTCACCTCCGCCAGAACGCGACGTTGAGATGCTGTCGCCGTCCCGATTTCTCGTTGTCGATTGGACACGTACGCGCGAACCATCCGAGGTGACTGCCATTTTCGTGAAATTAGAAATCGCTTCGTCTACGTCTGTGTCATTTTGTTGAAGCTGATCGGCGGAGGCTTGTAGCCCTCTGGCAAGTTCAAGCGCCGCATTCAATTGCGCATCGTTTGAGTCCGGGGTGAGGAGTTGCATGGAAAGTCGGCTCGGTGCATCATAGCGTCTGTTGAATGCCGACTCACTGATCTCGCGGTCGAGTGTCACTTTCCCGCTCATCAGCTTGCCGTCTCGCGACCAGTTGACGGTGAGCTCATCGCCTTTGGAATAGATGCCCGCAATCAGTCGCGCGAGCGATGTGGTGGGGTGGAGCGTTCGCCCGTCGAGATGCGTGACTATATCGCCAAGCTGCAGGCCAAGGGCTTCGGCCGGGGTGTTGGGTGCGATGTCCAGCACGGTGAATCCGTTTGGCTCCGCAGGCTCTGAGCGCGCGCCGAAGTCGGCGAGTTCAGCGAATGCGATGCCGGGAACCAGTGCAATGATGCCAAGAAGTTTGAGCGGTGCTTTCATTGTTTCTTATCGTCAATGGGTTGGAGCTTTCTGTCGATGATTGAAGCTTGAGATATCACCTTAACCGTTGAGCTCTCGGAGTAATGCGACGCCGATGGTGAGAATTGTTGAATTTGTCTGGGGCGGGGCTTGGTAAAATTGAGCGAAGGTGTGAAATGCGCTTGTTCGGGGCTGTGTGATTTTCTATACGTATGGGTATGGACGGAAGACCCCCTACGAAATTCGAGCAGAAAGTGTATGCCGCTCTCAGCCGAGTTCCAAAGGGCAAGGTCACCACTTACAAGGCACTGGCGGACGTGGTGCAATGTGGTTCGCCAAGGGCGATTGGTGGAGCGATGCGGCGGAACCCCTTCGCTCCGGAAGTTCCTTGTCACCGTGTGTTGAACGCGAAGCTCGAACTCAATGGCTATCAGGGGCAGACCAAGGGCGAGGGACTACGGAAAAAGCGCGAGTTGTTGGAAAGCGAAGGAGTGACCGTCGATGTCGACGGGCGGGTGGCGCGACATTTTCTGATCGAAAAATTCTAGTACCAAGTCTTGGTATTGATCTGACGCGGTCGGGAGGTGATTTGGTTTATCGTGAGGCACTTGTGCGCGGCGATAAGTCAGGTTTCAATTGTAAACCGGCGTAAGCGATATCACTTCGTGAGATATCCGAGCCACGACCCGAGCCACTTTTCGGTCTCTTCTACCGACCACCCTTTGCGCTCTGCGTAGGATTCGATTTGGTCTTTTTGGAGTTCGCTGATGGCGAAGTAGTGGGATTCAGGATGGGAAAACAGAAGGCCGGATACGGCTGCACCGGGGTGCATCGCGCAGGATTCGGTGAGCGTCACTCCGGTTTTCTCCGATGCCTCTAGTAGATCGAAAAGAAGAGGTTTCTCAGTATGGTCCGGCTGTGACGGGTAGCCAGGGGCCGGGCGGATGCCGCGGTAGATTTCCTTGATCAGTTCGTTGTGGTTGAACTCATTCGGTCGTTCATACCCCCAGGCTACACGGGCGCGGTGGTGGAGAAGTTCGGCGAACGCTTCCGCAAGGCGGTCGGCGATCGCTTTGATCATGATGCCTTTATAGGGGTCGTGTTCTTTGGTTTCCACTTCCTTTGACCACTCGTCAGCACCATGGATGCCGACGACGAACCCGCCGATGTAGTCGTTTGTGTTCCCTCTCGGCGTGTTTATTGCCAATGTGGCATGACCGTCTCGGTCATGATCATCATTGAGTCGTAGACCAAATTTCCTCTGTGTGGCATGTCGGAGAATGTAGTCGCGTTGGTTTATATAATCGCTCACATCGCGAATGATATGATCATAGGATTCGTCTTGCCATACATCTCCTGTCCTGCCCAACGCTTTGTTTATTTCATGGGCGGTAAACGATTTCCATGAGTGCAGAATCTCAGAAAGAGAGTGGTTTTCTCGCGGTTTGACGATGGCGTGAACATGATTTGGTGCTACTGCGTAAGCGAATAGTTCGTAGCGTTCGCCGTCGAAATGTTTTAGTGCGTTCTCAACGATCTGTGCGGCATCGTCGTGGTTTAGCAGGCATTCTCCATGACCCGTTTCGAGTGCTGCCTCCATGTGTTCCAGAAATGCGGTGGCTAGATGGGTGGATGCGGACTTCGCAGTGGCGAAGTCGTTGTTTTCGAGAGCTTGATGGCGGATTTCAGACCAGTTTGATTTTTCGTCTTGGTACGTTTTGAGGGCGGATTGTGGGAGGGAATCGGCAAGTCGAAAACTGACGGCGTATGTAGCATCCTCATGACGCCAATGAGGGAGGTTGGCACCTGTGCGTTTGTTCAGATTTTCATAGTCGTTGAGGTAAGTGGGTGTGTAGTTTGCGGCTTCGCCGGGATTTTCAGAGATGACCGGGACGGTCATGCCACTTCCCTCACTATTAGCCTTTTGAGTGCTTGTGGGCGCGATGTAATCGCTGAGGGCGAGGTGGGGTTTGGCGGATTCCTTTTCGAGTTGCTGGCGGAGGGTGTGGAACCTTGTCTGCTCTTCGGTGCGGGTGTCATCAGTCCAGACGATGATGTCATCGCCGTCCGAGTTGGCGGGGAAGAAGCCGTAAACACCATTCGCGGTGAAGCGTTTGTTGGCGATGATGTCTTCGAGGATTTCCTGTGCATCGGCGAACAGCTGCTGCGCTTGTTCGGCGCCAGCTTCGTTCCGCGTCTTTAATATTTTCTCTTCGCGTTGCCATACACCGCGGATCTCCCATGCGTGGAAGAAGGGTGTCCAGTCGATATAATTGGCCAGTTCCCGGAGTGATTGCTTAACGAGCACGCGGGTGCCGGTGAACTCGGGAACGGGCGGTGTGTAATTCTCCCAATCAAATTTTGGGGCGTTCGCGCGAGCTTCGGCGAGAGGGATGGTCGGCTTGGATTTTTTGTTAAACCCATCGCGAAGTTTTTGATGCTTGGCATCGTTGTCGGCGACGAATTGCGCTTTGCTGTCTTTGCTAATCAGCGTGGTCGTGACGGGGACGGAACGCGAGGCGTCGAGCACGTGGACGATTGGCCCGGAGTAGTGCGGTGCAATTTTCACCGCTGTATGGGCGGCGCTGGTGGTGGCTCCGCCGATGAGCACAGGAAGTTTCATGCCGCGGCGCTCCATCTCACTGGCGACGTGCACCATTTCATCGAGCGAGGGTGTGATGAGACCGGAGAGGCCGATGATGTCGGCGCGTTTTTCGATCGCTGTGTCGAGGATTTTATCGCACGGCACCATGACGCCCATGTCGATCACTTCGAAGCCGTTGCAGGCGAGAACCACGCCGACGATATTTTTGCCGATGTCGTGGACGTCTCCTTTGACTGTCGCCATGATGACGCGTCCGGCGGAGGCGGATTTCTCGGCTTCGATAAGTGCTTCGGCATCGGTCAGATCGGGGCGAGCGATCTTGATTTCCGCGACTTTGCCTGCGAGCTTTTCGGCCTTCTCCTCTTCCATGTAGGGCTCGAGGTGAGCGACGGATTTCTTCATCACGCGAGCAGATTTCACCACTTGTGGGAGGAACATTTTGCCCGCTCCGAAAAGATCGCCAACGACGCCCATGCCGTCCATAAGTGGCCCTTCGATGACCTTGAGCGGCTTCTCGTAGATCAAGCGCGCTTCTTCGGTGTCTTCGACGATGAAGTTATCGATGCCACGGAGCAGTGCGTATTCCAGACGCTTCTCGACGGATTCTTTACGCCATGGCAGGTCTTCGGTCTGGACTTCCTTTTTGATGCCTTTGAACTGCTCGGCGAAATCGAGCAAGCGCTCGGTGGCGTCGGGGTCGCGGTTGAGAAGGACGTCTTCAACGTGGGTCAGCATGTCGGCCGGGATGTCGTCGTAAACTTCTAGCATCCCTGCGTTCACGATGCCCATGTCCATGCCGTTTTTGCCGGCGTGGTAGAGGAATGCGGAGTGCATGGCCTCGCGCACTGGGTTGTTTCCACGGAAGGAGAACGAGACATTGGAAACACCGCCGGATACCTTCGCGCCGGGAAGGTTTTCTTTGATCCACTTGGTGGCGTTGAAGAAGTCGACCGCGTAGTTGTTGTGCTCCTCGATACCGGTGGCGACGGTGAGAATGTTGGGGTCGAAAATGATGTCCTGCGGGTTGAAACCGACTTCATCGACGAGGATGCGGTAGGCGCGCTCGCAGATGCGGATTTTCTCTTCGTAGGTGGCGGCCTGACCGTTTTCGTCAAACGCCATGACCACCGTAGCAGCACCGAATTTTTTAACGATGCGTGCGTTCTTCTTAAATGCCTCTTCGCCCTCCTTGAGCGAGATCGAGTTGACGATGCCCTTGCCTTGGAGGCATTTCAGACCAGCTTCGAGGATTTCCCAACGTGAGGAATCGACGGTGATGGGAACCTTGGTGATGTCTGGTTCGGACTGAACAAGGTTGAGGAAGCGCGTCATCATCTCGACGCCGTTGATAAGTCCGTCATCAAAGCAGATGTCGATCACTGGAGCGCCGTTATCGACTTGTTGGCGAGCCACGGCGAGGGCGTCTTCGAGACGTCCATCCTGGATCATTTTGCGGAAAACGGGTGAACCGGCGACGTTGGTGCGTTCGCCGATCATCAGGAAATTCTTATCTTTGGTGTGGTTGTAGGCTTCCGTGCCCGAGAGGCGAAGCAGCGGTTCGTGGGTCGGGATGACGCGCGGGGTGATGCCCTTCACAGCTTTTGCGATGGCGGCTATGTGCTCCGGTGTGTTTCCGCAACAACCACCTGCAAGGTTGATGAAGCCTGACTCCGCGAAGTCGCGGAGTTTGTCGAACATGTCATCAGGGCCATAAGGGAAGCCTGTCTCGGAAAGCGCGTCGGGCATGCCGGCGTTCGGGTAACACGAGACGAAGGTTTCGGCGACGTTGCTGAGTTCCTCAATGAACGCGCGCATCTCGTTGGGCCCGAGTGAACAGTTGAGTCCTATCGCGAGCGGTTTGATGTGCGCGCAGGCGTTCCACAAGGCTTCGATTTTGAGCGCGGAGATCATTGTCTCGCCGCCGCGACCGACGGCTGCGGAGATGATGATGGGAAGTGTGAACCCGTCCTCTTCTAACACATCCTGAGCGGCGACGAGTGCGGCTTTTGAGTTGAGCGCATCGAAGATGGTTTCGACCATCAGAATGTCCACACCACCTTCGACCAGCGCGCGGATCTGGCGTTTGTAGTCTTCATAAACTTGATCGAATGTAACCACACGGAAGCCTGGATCATCGGGGTCGACAGCGGAGTTGTTGAGGCCGACCGTCATCGGTCCGATAGCGCCGGCGGCATAGCGTTTGATGCCGGTTTCGGCTTCGACTTTATCGCAGGCCTGGCGGGCGAGCTTGGCGGATTCGACGTTGAGCTCCCAGGCGAGATCGCGAAGGAAGGGATCGTCGAGGATTTTTTGGTAGAACTCGGGGTCTTTGCGCCCCTTGCCGGACTCGCGTGGGTCTTCGACGAAGAATTCAGACTGCGCAATCGACGTGCCGGAGAACGAGTTGGTCTCGATGATGTCAGACCCCGCCTCAAGAAAGCGTCGGTGGATGTCGAGGATGACATCCGGTCGAGTAATGGAGAGGATATCGCCATTGTTGAGGATATCTTTGTCGATGTCCTTGAAACGCTCGCCACGGGCGTCGGCTTCGGTCAATCCATAGCCACGAATCGTCGTTCCCATCGCTCCATCGAGCATGAGAATGCGTTGCTGCAGGGCGGTGGTAAGTTCGGCGGTAGTATCGGGACGAGGCATCGCCGTAACTTAACGATCTAGAGCGATTCGGCAACTACGAATCAACATATCTTGATATGACGATGGGAATATTTTTATAATGGAGTTCGAGCTCAGTTGCCTTCGGTGACCGCTTTCACATTTTGAATGAGAAAAAGCGCGTCTTGGTAGTCACCATTACTGGCCTCTTCGAAACCTACGATGTAGCTGTTAGGTATTGGCTTTCCTTGGTAATGGCTGATCGGATAGATCCGTGCGGTGTGCTTGATCTTGGCATTTGTGGGCACGTTTGGATCGGTGCACGAGAGTTGTTTATGTCCTTCAAAGAAGAGGCTGAAGGGCTGATCTGTGGCGGTCAGCATCACAGACGATTCTCCATTTTCGAGTGGAGGGAATAGGCACTGGTGAGCATCGGGACGATCGCTGGAGCTGTCGGCGAGCTTACCGAGGACCTGTTGTTCGCCATTGATGATGATACCAAATGGCGCTGACCCTTTCGGTGAATAACGGGCAAGCGGCGTGATGATCATCGGCTTGTTCTCGATGCTCTTAAATCGGCTGGCGACGATGCTATCGCCAATGGTAGCGGGTTTTGTGGGAAGGTGTAGATCGTTGCCGCCGACGTTCAGCGGTATGCCCAAGGCGTGGACGATCTCTTGAAGCGGTGGCTCGTTGGCTCCTTCGAACGCTTTTTGGCCGATGCCTTGAAGCGTGATGAACGTGCCGGATTCTTTTGGACCAATCTGAAGTCCGGCGCTGTGACGGAATGGTTCGGCAGTACGTTTGAAGCTGATGATGATTTTCTGTGACTCGCCGAGTGCGAGGGTTTCAGGGATGTCGCTGATCGAAAAAGCTTCGGCATCGCTGCCGGTGAGTATCGCGGCGCATGGAAGTGGAGTGGTGCCGGAATTGGTGATCGTAACCGTTGCCTGCGATGAGTTTTCCCCATCGACGGCACTCAGCGAAACAACCTCGTGGCTCGATTCGATGGGTGCTGAAAGTTCTTTGAGCGTGATGTTGCGATATTGGAGTTCAGCGCCTTCGAGTTGGATGCCCACGTAGCCTGCCTTAAGCGGTGAGTCCTTGGATGTTCTAATGTCGCTGATCCTGGCTACCGTTTTCCCATTCACGACATGTTCGGCGTATCGGTTTGCATGGACGATGATTTCGACATGATTCCAGCCCTCGAGTTTATCGAACTCGGCAAATCGTCCGATGTAGCCGCCAGGTCCGAGGAACTGTGGAGTCCCGCCGTTCTCGTAAAGTAGCCCAGCGGTTCCTAGCCCTTGTGCTGCGTCGTCGGGCTTGGGGTGTAGTGTGGTGAATGCTTTGGACTTGAGTAAAACCAGGTCGCCGGTGTCGCCTTCCTGTATCTGACATTCGATGCAGTCCGGCCAGACTTTGTCTGTTCCGTTGAGGTGATAGAGCAGTCCGGCATCGCGGAGCGCGTCGGCTCGCGGCGGGAACCGACGATCGAGCCAGCGATATTCGAGCGTCATTTGGAAGCTGGAATACTCCTTGTTCGTCCGAATATAGCCGAAGGGAACGGTTTCACCATCGGCCACGTCTTTATACATGTGGATGGTGCCCTCGTTGACCTGAACATATCGTTTCGGGTCTTCGCCTACAGGCAGTTTATCAATAACAGTGGTCCAACCAGATAGGTCCGTGCCATTGAAAAGATCTTGGGCGCCGGTGAGCGGGTCGGCATGAGCCGATAGACTGACGATGAGGGCGAGCAGGAGAGTGCGATGCATGTCTCAACTTTAGCCGAAGCCCTCATCAAGACACCAGCCAATATTGCCGCTTGATTGCTTGATTGTCGGTTGCGGTTTGGGCACGAGTGCGGAGTGTGGGCGATGTCGATTGATCTAGTCCTTGCCTCTGCATCGCCGCGTCGAAAAGATATGCTGGCGGATGCCGGGTATGATTTTTCCGTGGTCTCTCCGGATGTGGATGAGATCCACGATAACTCCATGGATCTATTCACCTTGTGCGAAGAGAATGCGTGGCTGAAAGCCGATGCAGTGGCAACAGTGGTGGTCGGCGCGCTGGTGATTGGTGCGGACACCTTGGTGTGCATTGATGGCGTTAAGTTGGCAAAACCAAAGTCGATGGACGAGGCGCGTGAGATGTTACGAAGCTTGTCGGGGCGCACCCATGAAGTCTGTTCGGCGGTGTCGTTGGTGAGAAAGGGCGAGCGCCCAGTGGATGTGCGATTCCACGTCATCAGCAAAGTGACCTTCCGCGAGCTGAGCGATGAAATGATAGCCGCGTATTATCAGAAAGTGGACCCGATGGACAAGGCAGGTGGCTATGCCGTGCAGCAGGAGCGGGAAATGATTATCGAATCAATCGACGGCGACTACTCGACGATTGTGGGTTTGCCTATTGATGTGTTGGTCGAGCAGTTGGCTGCGCAGGGGATTGAGCCAGCGCGGTGAATAGACTTGGAGAATGAGCGTATAGTGCCCAGAAGCTTAGTATCAATTGTGAGTGTGAATCCGTTTTTAGGGGCAAGAAAATGAGCTGGCTAGAGTGGGGAGTTTCCACTACAATCACGTCATGGCCACATTAACAGAGTTAGAACTCGAAGTCTTGCAGCTTCCTGAAGACCAGAGGGTTGCCTTGGTTCATCGTGTGCTTGAGTTGTCCGATCAATCCGATGACACAGATGTTCAGTCATTGTGGAACGATGAAATTGTGAGGAGAATTGATCTCTTAGACAAGGGTTTGACACAGCGATCATCTGCCTCAGAGGTGTTTCGTGAATTGGACCAGAAGTTGGTATGATGCCTGTGGACTTTACCTCCGAGGCTAAGGAGGATTTGTTCGATGCCGTAGAATACTACGAAGAGAAGAACCGCGGTCTTGGTCGCCGGTTGAGGGACGAGATCGCGTCCCTCTTGAACACGGTTTCATCAGCACCCTATTTATGGCGTGAAAGAGACTATGGATATCGTCGTGTTAATTGCCCCATCTTTCCGTATTACGTCGCCTATGTCATTCGTGATGGTGTTATTGTAGTAGTCGCAGTTGCAGCGAGTAGGCGTAAACCTGGCTATTGGCATTCACGTATAGATTGATATGACGAAATGCCTTCCGAGATGAAGTTTATGCTGTCGCTATCCAAGCCGAGATCCAAGAGTAAAGGCATCAACCAAGAGTGTTTAGCATGGCTAGTGGAATAAGCCTTGAAGTATTGAAGTAAGAGCGCTTAAACACATAAAGTGTTCTGATGGATTTCGGGTGTTCTGAATCTGCTTATCGAATAATCTGCTCGGACAGCCGAACTTAAGCTCCAATTGCACAAAACTATACCGAAATGGTTCCAATGAATACAAACCCGACAGCGTATCGAAAATGGATATTGATAGGCTTGTTTGCTACTGTTGGAGGGATGATTCTTTGGATGGTGACGAAAGAGCCACTGTCATCAAATATCACGCAACCAAATGTTAATAATCCGCCAACGTCAGAACCTCTGAATCAAATCTCAGTAGATGGATCCGTACCGACTCGATTATCTAGCCCGCCGAGTCTTACGGATAATCCTCCGCGTAAGTTCAGAGAGATGCCCGCCAGCGAACGACGAGCATTTTTACGCGAAATGCAAAAAGACGAGTTGCCTGCGCTTTTCCAAAAGTTTTTGGATGCCGGAAGGGTTGAGGACGATCCAATGAAGCAATCTTCGATTCAAGGCTTACTCCAACAAAAGTTAATAGAGAAAGGTGTGCCTTCACAGTTCACGGAACAGATGCGTCAATTCGTTAGCGATGAAAAAAACTCCATTCTCGAACGAGGCTCAATCGTTAGTGCCTTCGCGTCCACAGGCACCAAAAGCGGCGCAGAGTTCGTGCTCTGGGTGGCCACTTCTCATCCTGAGCAAGTATTGAGAAATAGCGCGGTGGGAAACATCGCATACATGAACGGCGGCGCGGATCGCGACATGTTGGCTCCAATGATCGACCCCCTATGGCGTGACTCTGAAGATCCCCGTTTAATCAAAAGTGTCGGCTTGGCGATGGCCAGGTCGGGCACACCGAGCAGTATTCGCTTGTTGTTGTCATCCTCTGCGGCGCCAGACGGACAGGATGAAGTTAGGAGGTTGGCTGCAGTTAGAGCTCTAGCTAAGACTTATTCAAAGAATGCTGTTCCGCCGCTTGAGGAGGCATTGCATGCAGCACCGCTCGGCAGCAGAATGCACACTATGGCATTCATGACACTAGATCAAATACCCGACGCGACCGCAGCAAAGGCGATTGTAGGTTGGTTGCAAATCGCCGATGGGAGTGCCGCAGACCTTGCCAAACAATGGGCATCCAATCCTAAGGCCACTAAGCACATAGACGCGGTGGAAGCAGCTCTGAGTCCAGATGTTCCATTCAATTCAGAACTAAATAGAGAAGCGCTGCGAACTGGCTTAAAAGCTTATCGGGCAGCCCGAGAAGAGTAATTAGAGCAACTAGATGTCAGGCATCAAGTAAGCGCTTGTTTGTATAACTTGTTGAAGATGAGTAGGTCGTCGTGGTGTTGAGCAGGTAAAAGTTGGCGCGGGGATTTGACCATTCGCAGTGCGCCAGGAGTGTTTTCTGGCAATCAGTCATAGCTTTGGCTGGGAACGGAGTCTCCGTGATAGCTTCTTTTTTCTTTCCTTAATCGTTCCCCTCGCGGCTCACGGGTTTTGTGAAAGCTGTGTAGCATGGCTCGTCCTCAGGCTCACTCAACCAGCGGGTTCCACACCTTTTCAAAACCAAGTCCTTGGAAATCCTTCACGTTCGCTGTGGCGAAGTGGGTGACTCCGTGGTGGCGGAGGGTGAGGGCGAGTCGGACATCAAAGATGCGTCGCCTTGGGAACTTGGGCTGGGCGGCGGCTTTCCAGACTTCGTCCATGACAGGTCCGTTTTCGGCCCGGGTGACATTCGGGTGTTTCAGGTAGCTGGTGACTATTTCCACCGCTGCTTTTGCGGAGAGGGGTTTGCTCATGACGGTGGCGTTGCGCAGCAGGTTGTAGAGCTCAGTCAGAACGTAGTCTGTGAGGACGACGCGATCCTCGTTGAGCGATAACTCAAGTGTTGCTCGCGCCGCATGGTGCCACTTTGATTGCGGGTTCAGCGAGTAGAACAGGATGTTGCTATCGAAACTTGTCATCACTCGATACCGCGGAGGGCTTCGTCATCGGTAGAAATGGCCTTGAGGTCGAGGTCATCGGCATTTTCCGCGAATGCGTTGGCAGGCAGGACGGGGAGAGTGGTTTTGCCGTCGCTGGCAGGTGGGCAGGCGCGAACCATGTGCTCCAGGCCACGGCGCATGACTTCAGCCAGGGACCACTCGCGCTCCTTGGCGATCTGTTTCGCCTTGCGGTAGAGCTCGTCGGGGAGTTGAACTTGGGTTTTCACCATGATGGTAATTTGCCACATGTGGCAAATTTTACAAGTGTAAAGCGCTGGCTCTTTAGGTTTGGAGAATGGAGTCGCGTAAAACGGCTGCGCCGCACGCGATGGAAAATGGAGAGCCTGTGGCGGACGCTTTGCAAGCGCCGGATAATGTCGCCCAATTTCCGTTACCTCCAAGATACTTCGGATGGGGATTGGCTTGGTGGCAGGATGCCACCGCCACGGGGTGTGCTTGGCAAGGCGGCAGGATGCCACCGCCACGGGTGGGGCTTGCGCCCGTGGTTACCTGACTCCTAGATCGAAGATTGGTGTAACTAGATGTCAGGCATCAAGTGGCTATCTCATGGTCTAAAATATTGATGATTAATGGTTTGTCGTTGTATTTTGGTGGTAAAAGCTGGCGCGGGAATTGATGTCAGGATTGGGTTTTGCAATCATTCATTGCTTCTGCTGGGAAGACAGACTCGGTAACGGCTCTTTTTTCTTACCTGAATGGTTCCACATGTGTTCACGGTTTTTGTGAACACATGTGTCCATGATTTCTCCACTGGTTCACCCAACCGGCGAGTTCCACACTTGTGCGAATATCGAGCCCTTGAAAGTCCATCACGTTCGCGGTGGGCGAAGTGGGTGACGTTGTAATGTCCGGTAATAGGGGTTAAGTCGCGCATTGCCACTAATCACCCAGTCTGTAGGCGATTAACGGCGGTGGCGAGCCAGCATCAGTAACCCCGAAAACGCGAGGACGGCGGTTGAGGGCTCCGGTATGGGAACGAGGGTGCCGGAGAGGTTGATGGTGTTTCCTTGACTGTCACATCCACAGTGAACAGTGGATGTTGTGAGATCAGCAGTCCCGAGGACGGTGGCGGCTCCGGTAATCGTGGGAAGGAAAATAGCAAGGGACGCCGACAAGGCGACGGAAAGGGTGGATTTCATTGTGCGGCCCCCTGAACTAATCTTTCAGAGTGGTCAACCAAAGGAATGCCAGAAATTTCACTCCACACTTCGCATGCAAAAACGCTGTGAAGACTTTTCGATGAGGCGTTGCATTCCTTCAAAATGAACTTTAGAGGTGATGCCAAAGTTCTTGTCCGCGATGCGGGCACGGTGCCTGTCAGGCGATTGAAATTATGAACATCATTATTTTGGGAGCGGGTGAGATTGGGCGTCACATGGCGTTGAGTCTATCCAAAGACGACCACGGCACGGTGGTTATTGAGCAGGATGAGTCGGTGGCTCGGGAGTTGGAGGAACATCTCGACGCGCGTGTGATGTGCGCGGATGGTGCTTCCGCAGAGGTTCTCATCGAAGCGGGCGCTGCCGGGTGTGATCTTTTCCTCGCTCTTACCAGCAGCAACACGATTAACCTGGTGGCCTGCCGTGTGGCAAAGAAGCTGGGTGCGAAGAAGACGATCTGCCGTGTCCACCCGGGAATTCAACGCGAGCAGTGGATCTTTGATTTCCGCACGGAATTTGATATCGACCATATCTTTTCGAGTGAAAATTTGGCGGCGATTGAGTTGGCGAAGTTTATTCGTAATCCAGATTCCATTCTGGTGGAGGAGATTGCTCGCGGGCGGGTCGAGCTCCAGCAGGTCACTGTGAGCACACGCAGTGATGCGGTGGGTCGCAGTTTGCGCGATGTGAAGATGCCGGATCGCGTGCGGGTCGGCTTGATCACTCGCAAAGGTGATGCCCACATCCCTCTTGCCGATGACCGATTGGAAGAGGGGGATTTATTGACGCTCTTTGGTGAGCCGCGAAAGTTGGAAAATGTTGTCGAACGGCTACACGGTGATTCGGGCGATGTCCGACCAAAGCGGGTGGTGATTTTTGGCGGGGGTGAATATGGCTACTCGGTCGCGCAGATGCTGCAGGACTGGAACTGCCGCCTGCGGATTTTTGAACAAGACCCCGAGCGCTGTGAATACCTTACCTCGACGCTCTCTAACACGACGGTGATCAACGCCGATGCGACATCGATGACAGAACTGCGTGAGGAACAGGTGGGCGAAGCGGATTTCTTCGTGGCGACGACGGGCAGTGACGAGGATAATGTGATGACTTGTTTACAGGCGAAGAATCTGGGCACGGCGAGTTGCATCACTCTGGTGCACCGAGCGGACTATGCGGATGTGATTTCGCAAAACCAAGGGACGCTCGGCATTCGGGCGGCGGTCTCGCCACGCGAGGCGACACGTCGTGAACTGACTCGGTTCATCACGTCGGACAAATTTCACACTGTGAAGAAGTTTCCTGGGGCTGAGTTGATTGAGCTGACAGTTCCTGCGAAATCCAAACTCGTGGGGCAAGCGGTGAAGGATGTGGATTGGCCGGCTGGGTTTGGGTTGGTGGCTCGCATCCATGGAATTCATGCCGAAGTTCCAGCTGCGGATGATGTGATTGAGGCCGGCGATAATTTGTTCGCGTTGGTGGAGCCCGATGCGAAAAAACCATTCATTGCGCTGGCCACCAAGTAGTTTGGTTCGGTGTTCAATTTCTCCCTCTTGCTGAATGAATTACTCTCTGCTTGCTAAGATTTTCGGATCGCTACTCCTTTTGTTGGCGCTGTCGATGCTTGCCTGCGCGTGCTTCGCGTGGTGGCAAGAAAGCGGTGGCGAGGTCAATCACGGGGCCGCTGCGCTTTCAATCACGACGGTGATAACGGCTCTCTCAGGTGTTCTGTTGATGGTATTTGGTCGCGGGTGCAAGGTGGAGATCCTGCGGAAAGAGGCTGTTGTGGTGGTCGGGTTCGGGTGGATTCTGTCGGCGATGTTTGGGGCACTGCCTTATATGTTGGCGTCGCCCGGGCTGACACCAGCTGCGGCGATGTTCGAATCGATGTCAGGGTTCACAACGACGGGGTCGACGGTGATTGCGAAGTTGGGTGAATGGCCGAGGGCGATTCTGATGTGGCGGGCGACGACCCAGTGGCTGGGCGGTTTGGGGATTCTGGTGCTCTTTGTGGCCTTGCTGAGTTATCTCGGAGTGGGCTCGAAATCGCTGTTTCGCTTTGAGTCGTCCTTGCGTCTTGGCGAGGCATCGCAGACGCAGATTCGCCGGACAGCGCGGATTTTGCTGCTGGTTTACGTCGGCTTAACGACAATCGCGATCGTGGGGCTGAGGGTTTTGGGGATGAACACTTATGATGCGATTGCACACGCTTTCACTGCGGTGTCGACGGGTGGGTTTAGTCCCTACGACCAGTCGATTGGATTCTTCCAGAGCACGCCTATAGAGATGTTTCTCGTGTTCATCATGATTGCGGCGGGAATGAACTTCCTCTTTTATGCGGGGTTGATTACCGTTGGTAAGCAGAGGTTGCGCTCTGAAGAAGAGGGGCTGTGGTTTCTTTCCATCATCGCGATTACCACCGGTCTTATTGTGTTTAACTTGCGGGTCGGTGGAGTGGGTGAGGAGACGGGAATGGTCCACAGCTCTGCCGGTGATGCGTTTTTGGACACGCTCTTCATGGTGGTGTCGATCATCACGACGACAGGGTTCGGCTCTTCATGGCGGGCAGCGGATACAGCCCCACTCGGATACGATCAATGGCCGACCTTCTCCATCGCATTATTACTACTATTGATGATGATCGGCGGTTGTGCAGGATCAACCGCGGGCGGGATTAAGGTAGGCCGCGTCGTGTTGTTTTTTAAGATGATGCGCCAAGAAATCGTTTTGGCGTTTCGCCCGCGTCAGGTTTTCAACATCTTCCTCAACAAGAATCCTGCGGGTGAGGCGGCGAAAGGCGTGGCATTCTACATCGCGCTGACTGGTGCGGTGATCGTCGTTGGCACGATGTTATTGAGTCTCTTTGAACCATCGCGAAGTTTCGATACCTGCTTCTCTGCAACGGTGGCGACCCTTTTCAATATTGGGCCGGGCATAGGAGATGTTGGGCCGACGCAGAATTTTGCAGGCTTCAGCCCACAGAGCTACGTTTTAATGACCTTGTTGATGGTTCTCGGGCGACTCGAAATGTTCGCCGTTTTGGTCCTTTTTGTGCCAGCCTTGTGGCGTAGATATTGAGAATATATGGATGACTTTATGTCCCAAATGACGAGAAAGAGTAGTCATTGGCAAAATTCTTGATAGAAATTGCTTAAAAAGTCAGATATTTCATTGAGTACACGAGAAAAATCCAACATCATGCCTAGCGGATGCGTTAGTTCTTGGTGATCCTCGAGGCTTCACCAGGTTTTTCTGTCCCCAGATCAGAATATTTTCCCGAACAAATTTCCCATGAAGATCAAAAAATCTCCAATGACTAAATATCCACGGACTCTCATCAGTTCGTTGATTGCATTAGGCTTAGCCGTCTTGCCCGCAATCGCTGAAGACGACCAAGTGGACGTTGACAAGGACCCGCTTTTGGAAGCGGCCAACAAAAACCTCGAAAACGCGAAGAAGGCACAAATGGCGGTTCTTCAGGATCAGCTTGCTGCACTCAACGCTGCCCGTCCTGAGCTCGATTTCTCTAACGAAATCAGTCGTGCGCTTTCCATCGCCAAGTTCAAGGCCTATTCGAATCAAAGGAGTCAGATCACCTTCAGCATGGCGGAAGTCGCCGGAGTGGAGAAAGTGAAGAAGGATCAGGATGGCAACACGATGTTGTTGCGCCGTTTCGACGAGTATGGTCGTCCAGTCTACATCACTAGTGATAATGCGAATTCCCGGATTTCACAGAATATCAATGCAATCGGTGAGGGTTCGTCCCTAGGCTTGGAGGGTGATGGAATGACTGTTGGTGTTTGGGAAATTGACCGCACCTTGGTCGATCACGTTGAATTCGATAACCGAGTCATTCAAGTGGATGGTAGTTTGGTCGATTATGGTGATCACGCTGCGCACGTTGTTGGAACGGTTGCGGCACGCGGACAGAATCCACGTGCGAAAGGAATGGCACCGCGCGCTTCGGTTTTTGCCTTTGATGCTAATGGTGATCTTGAAGAAATGGGTGCGAATGCGGCCATTGCACCAGGCGGTGGCTCTACAACGATTTTGATCTCCAATCATTCCTATGGTTACGGTGGTGTAGGGTGGGTGCCACCGCCGTTCCTGGCTCCCTTCTGGGTCTGGACAGGCTCTCCACCGCCGGAGCGGTTTGATCCGCGTTTCGGAGGCTACGATGAAGATTCTTCAGCGGTAGACGCGCTTTGTTATTCTTCCGAGTATTATTTGCCTGTCTATTCAGCAGGCAACAGTGCAGCAAATCCCGGACCTGCAGCCGGCGCTCCTTGGGGGTTTGTAGGTGTGGATGGTGATATTATCTTCGTGGGTGCTTATCAGCCAGGGTTTGACCCATCACGCGTGGTGCAAGACAGGAATGGGTTTGATACAATCACAGGTGGAGCGAAAACCGGGAAGAATGTATTGACTGTTGGTGCAGCAGAGGACGCCGTAAGTGGTGGAAGTCGCGACCCGTCCGCCGCGACGATTGCTTTTTTCTCATCGAAGGGACCGGTCAACGATGGTCGGCTGAAGCCTGAAATTACCGCCAATGGGGTGGATCTCTTTTCATCGGTGGTCGCCAACCGAAATGCTTACAAAGAGTTCAGCGGCACAAGTATGGCTAGTCCGAGCATTGCCGGAGGAGCGATATTGCTTCAGCAGCTGGCTAAAGAACGTAATGGTGGACGTGCAATCACTGCGGCTAGTGTCAAGGCTGTGATCTGTCACACCGCTGATGACCGCGGCACGGAAGGTCCTGACTACACCTACGGGTTTGGCCTGGCCAACTTCCTCGCGGCGACGGACTTGATGTTGACCAACTTCTCGGTTCCTGCGACCGTTCCGAGTCTGTTTGAATCTGCGGTCTCTTTCCTGCCGAATTCCACAGACTTCCGCAGAACGATCTTCCAGATCAGTGCGTCAGGCGGGCCGTTAAAAGCAACGATCTGCTGGACGGATCCGGCGTCAGATCCAATCCCCGGTGCTCAAAATCCAACTCCAGCTTTGGTCAATGATTTGGATCTTCGTATACAAGGTCCAGATGGTCGGGTCTACCAACCTTGGCGCCTTGGTGGCTTGTCCCGTGCAGAGCTTGGCGCGACGCGTGGTGATAACAACCTCGACAATATCGAGCAAGTCTATATTCCGAATGCTGAGCCTGGTATTTACAACGTGATCGTGCTTGCAGACCGCTTCACGGACAACGCTCAGGGTGGTCAGCGTTTCTCCTTAGTGCTCTCCGGTCAGCGTCTGGTCAATCAGAACCCAGTAGGGGTGGAGCCACCAATCGATCCTGTGCAATGGCCGTTCGTCGTCGAGCCAGTTACCGAAGTCCCTGCGGGCTTAACCACTGTCGCAACGAAAGTGGTGAATTGTTACAGGATTCCTATCTTTGGCACCGCCGCATCTAATGATGATGACTTGCTGCAAGTCGCGCACCACCTCGGCGAATACATCGACAACGATGAAGACGGGATTGCCGACAATGGCTTGGTGCACCGAGCCGCAATTGCCAACGACTCATTTATTGTTGTCTTTAAAGATCAGGATGAGTTCGACACTTTCGCTGCAGCTGGGGATATCCCCTCTGTCTATCTGAATGCATTCAACGTTCGTTTTATCATGGGTGAAAACATCCGCACGGAGATGCGTAGTGGCCGCTTGGATCAATCACGCGTTGAGACGCTTAAACTATGGTTGCGTGCGGGTTACAGCTCAGTGACAGACTACACCAGCGTGTTTGGTGAGCTTGAAGGAACGGTGATCGAAGGCTTCATGCAAGCTGCAAAAGATGATGTGTGGATGTTCGGTAATGTTGCTCTCGATAAGCCGGGTTGGTTTCACGTTGATTCGACCTCTATTCCGCAACTGATCAGTGAGTATTTCTACTATGTGATGGGCTCGCGAATCGGGTTGTTTGACTTCTCGGGTGGCGGTCGGACGATTCGTGCTGACTGGGATCTCGACACTGAAGAGAAGCTCCGCGGTGGAGATATCTGGGCTTACTATTTGGTCAATAAGCCTGATTATCGTCTCCCACGCAGAATGCCGGATAACGAATACAATCCGGATGTCCCACCAGGCGTGCCGTTCTTTTAAGCACATAACTTGAATCATTGATGGCTTGGAGCGAAATGCTCCAAGCCATTTTATTTGTTATGTGTGGTCATTAAGATAGAATTTGCCTTGTGCGACATGTGTCGATACCTAGGGTGTTTCCAATCTTCATGTATAAAGGGTTCGCATAAAAACCTGAAATTTCGCCGCGCACAAGTGACTCAAGATCAATCAATTCAACCTCTGATCGCGTCAGATCAATACCAAGTTTTGGTATGATGAGTTACCGCCACCGCCGTCAACAAGATCTACTGGATACCCTTCAGGTCGTCGAGCTTGCAGAGGGTGTGGAAATTCAATTGCCTATCGCCGGCCCGCTGGTGCGGGGTCAGGCGTTTCTGCTCGACACTGTATTTCGTTGGCTGGGAACGGTGATGATTTCGCTGATGATCTATTTTGTTTGGGGGCTTCTCTTCGGAGGTGGTGTGGCGATGGGAGCTTTGGCGATTGTTGCTTTTGTGATCGATTGGTTCTATTTCGTGCTGTTTGAGGCGGGAAGGCAGGGTGCGACTCCTGGCAAGCGCATCGTTGGATTAAGGGTAGTGCAGACGAATGGTCAGCCGATCACAATAGGGCAATCGGTGCTGCGTAATTTTCTCCGCTATGTGGACACCTTTCCGCTCGTGTTTTCAGGTATTGGTTTGACGAGTATGGCGCTGAGTAAACGATCCCAACGCCTCGGCGATATCGCCGCCGATACCTTGGTGATTTATACGAATAAGGAGAAACTCTATCCCGCGTTGCTGCGCCGAGCGACTCCTCCAGCCGCAGTGGACCCGGAGGCTCCGCCAGTCTTGCTCTCGCGTGAGGAGCAAAGTGGAATTGCGAGTTTTGTAGAGCGCGCGAGCCTATGGTCGGATGACCGCCGTGCTGAGTTAGCTGATATATTGTATCCATTGACATCCCGTAAGGGCAACGCAGCGGTGCGCCGATTGGTCGCTTTCAATAACTGGCTGAGACGGTCGGGCTGAGCGGGGCTTTCATTCCTAATCCTATGCAAGAGCACGACTTTATCGCTGAGAACTCCAGAGACTGGGACGTCTTCCACGACGACCTTGGCGCTTTGGAACGCAATGCGACAAAGGTGGACGCGGTGGGGATTGCCAATCGCTACAAGAAGGTGTGTCACGATTTGTCCTTGGCGCGTCATCGGATGTATAGCGCGGATCTGTTGGACCGCTTGAATCAGTTGGTGATTAATGGAAGCCAATATTTTCGCAAGCCCGCGCGGCCGTTTTGGCTGAGTGTCGGACGTTTTTTGCTCTATGGGTTCCCGATTGTAGTGCGTCGCGAGTGGCGCTTGTTCTGGGTGAGCACACTGGCGTTTATCATCCCATTCGCATGGGCGATGTATGCAGTGCAAAACGATACGACTTGGGCGTATGCGCTACTTGGTTCCGAGGGGATGGCTGGTGCTGAATCGATGTATGGATCGGATAGTGGACTAGCAGAATGGCGTGGCGAGTTTAATTCGGATTTTGCGATGTTTGGTCATTACATCCGAAACAACGTGCAGATCGATTTTCAAATGTTTGCCGGAGGCTTACTCGCAGGAGTGGGCACGCTATTTTTCCTCGTATTTAATGGAGTGTATATCGGTGCGTTTGCGGGATACGTGCATGTCGCTGCGGAACCTGAGCGGCTCTACACCTTTGTCATTGGTCATTCGTCGCTGGAGTTGACTGGGATGGTGATTGCGGGGATGGCGGGATTACGCCTTGGTTCAGGTATTCTGTTGCCCGGGCGTTTACGCCGAAGCGAATCACTGAAACGTGCAGCAAAGCGGAGTTTGCCTCTGATTTACGGGGGTGGGTTGATGACATTTCTCGCGGCATTTATTGAGGGGTTCTGGTCGGCGCAGGATCAGCCCGCCGACACGAAATACATGATTGGCACTGCGCTTTGGCTCATAATGATCGCTTACTTCTTGTTCGCCGGACGTGGGAAGGAGCGGATGATCGATGAAGCTTGAGGATGTGAGTGCCGTGTTGCGGCCGCGACGTTCATGGGAGGCGGTGGACCTGGGGTGTGCACTGGTAAAGCGTCATTCGCGCACGATTTTTGGTGCGTGGATGCTAACGGTGTTCCCGCTGTTTGTCCTGATTGCCGTGGTGCTTTGGTCACATCCGGTTTGGGCATCGCTGTTGATTGTGTTTTTGAAACCAATCGCTGATAGAATACCCCTATATGTAATTAGTCGGGGAATGTTCGGAGAGGCTCCGACCATTCGCCAAGTGGTTAGAGCGTTCCCTGGCATGTTATGGAAAAACGCGGGAGTGCTTTTGTTCACTAATCGATTGTCGCTGAACCGCTGCTTTGTGATGCCCGTTATCGAACTCGAAGCGTCTGATCGGAAAATACGCAAGGAGCGGATTTCCGCGTTGGGTCGCTTGTCGGATGTCGCTGGTTCAGTCTCGTTTTTCGCCAGTGTTATCGAGATGTGTATGCTGATTTCACTGGTTTTCTTTACGATTGCGTTCATCCCGGAATCGATGACCGAAGAGATGAGCTGGAGCATGCTGGAGTTTGAACTTAGCTCCTCGTTGGGGGATTTGACGCCCGTGATTCAGTTTTTTCTCGTCTACCAAATTATCGCAACCACACTGGTGGAGCCTTTTTACGTGGGGGCGGGGTTTGGGCTTTATTTGAATGCTCGTTCGATCCTCGAGGGCTGGGATGTGGAGCTAAGCTTTCGTCGGATAGCCAAGCGTTTGGAAACGAAAGGGCATGGTGCGGTAGCGGTTGCACCACCAGTAAAGTCGAGTGGATCCGGCACCCGTGTTCTTGTTGGTTTGTTGGCGGTGTTTTTGATGCTGTCTTCGCCGTCAACCCGAGCAGAAGAGGGAGGTTTAGATGACGCGGCGACAACTGAAGAGCTTACCGATAGTGAGTTGTATGCAAATGATCAGAAAACCGCTGCAGAGATTCTTGAGGATCCGGAATTCGAAGTGAAGACCAGCAAGGTATGGGTGCCTGCCGATGAAGAACCAGAGCCTGAGGAATCGACGAGTGGCAGTGGCAGTGGCATAGCGGGGCTCTCAGATATACTGATGTTTGTATTCTGGGCGTTCTTAGCCGCGGCATTGGGTGTCATCGTATACTTCATCGTAACCGCCATGCGTGGGAAAAGAATCACGATGCCTGCGACGATTCCTGAGCAAAAGGGGAAGGGGATCACCACCTACCAAGGGATGAATATTGCACCGCAATCGTTGCCGTATGATATAGCCACGGCGGCGCGCAACTTGTGGGGTGATGGGCGCCAGACTGAAGCGCTCGGCTTGCTCTATCGCGGTGCCATTTCCTGGATGGTGCATGCGGCATCATTGGCGATTGAGGAAAGCTTTACCGAGGGGGATTGTCAGCGCTTGGTGAATCGATCACTTCCTGCCAGCGGCGAAGCTGGATATTTCGACCGACTGACAGGTAACTGGATGATGACAGCCTACGGTCAGATGCCGCCGAGTGATGAAGAGTTTTCCCGACTTTGCGACGCTTGGCCGTTTGTTATTTCCAATCAACCGAGTGGTAAGGGAGGAGGGTCATGAAGATTGCGCGAATGATTCTCTGCGGTTGTTTCGGGTTGTTGCTGATGGTGCTGGCCGGTTGCCGGGGCGAGGGGAAGTTTGAAGACCGTCCCTTAGGCTACACTGGAGAGGCGCGCCGTGATCCATTCCTCGCTCTTGGAAAATTACTGGAGTCCTGGGATGGCTATAAGCATGAATACGTGCCGACCTTGGATCTATCGGAAGAGGATTATGGCACAGTGATCGTGCGCCGCGAAACCTTGGATGATGCTGTTCAGGTTGAAGCCGTCCGCGAGATGTTGCGTAATGAAACTCATGTGATCGTGCTCATGAGTGGAGGTGAAGTCTACATTAACGATTGGACGAAAACGTATTGGGGCACTTCGGTGAGTGAGGTCAGTGAATTCGAGGATACGCCATTGGCGGAGCTTTTTGCGGAGGCTGGCTTTGATGTTCAAGTTGGAGGGTATGCATCACGAAGTTCGGATGTGCGTAAGATCCGCTTTCATGGGCAAGAGTTTGAAGTAGATATGCCCGACGCCTGGGAGCTCGGATATTTAGCGAACGATGGTGATGTGGAACTCATCGACGCCGGGCAAGACGGTGAAAGCGCGCTACCGCTGGTCTCAGCAGCATTCGAAATGGGTCGGTTGACTGTTTTGGAAAGCGCGAAGCCATTCCGTAATCGATTCATTGCCGAGCACGATCATGCGGCGCTCTATCATGCCTTGTGGGATGCGAGTGATTACTACGGTACCGCAGTCGTGAAAGGAAGTGGCATCTCGTTCTTCGCGCTCGTTTGGGAGCGGGCTTGGATGGTAGTCATTGCCGTGGGCGCTTGGTTGGTGTTGTGGCTGTGGTTCATGCTAAAACGTCGGGCGGCACCGATAGAGCCTCTGCCACCCGCGTTGACCAGCTATCGGGAGCGCATTGAAAATACCGCCAGTTTCATCTGGGAGCGTGGCGCGGCAGATTCGCTCGTGGCGTCGATCAAACGATCAGTCGTTGATCGATGGAGAATGACCACCGGCGAGAGTATTGAGTACCCAATGATGCCCGAGCCTGTAAGTGTGGCCGAGCGACTCGGTGGCGTGATCACTGTAGACAAAATTTCCCAAGCATTTTCTTTTTCGAACTTCGAGGATGCTCAAGGATTACAACAATCCATCGAAGTGCTGCAAGCGATTCATCGCGAGCTTTAGGTAAGCCTCTTTCCTGTATTACTCCTTAAATAAACTATGAACGACCATCTTCAACCACCCCAAGAACCGGATGCATCAGGCGATGACCAGCAGTGGCAAAATCAGCCGGCGGAAAACGAAGCGGAAACGCCCGTCTATCAACCTGACCCAACGACCGAGGTGCTCAGAGCCGTTCGTGAACAAGTTTCAGGTGTTTTCCTCGGGCAGGAAGCGATTCTCGATGACGTGCTCGCGGGGCTTCTCGCTGGCGGGCATTTGCTTCTCGAAGGGAAGCCAGGCCTAGGGAAAACGCATCTTGTGCTGGCTCTGGCACGCGCCATCAGTGGAGATTTTAGGCGAGTGCAGTTCACTCCTGAGTTGATGCCATCGGACATCACAGGGTTCTCATTGTTCGACATGAAGAGTCAAACCTTCCGCGTTAATCAAGGCCCTGTATTTACCAATCTCTTTCTTGCCGATGAGATCAACCGCGCGCCAGCGAAGACTCAAGCGGCACTGCTCGAAGTGATGCAGGAGAAACAAGTCACCATTGATGGCAAAAGCTATCCTTTGAGTCCGCCGTTCATGACCTTTGCCACTCAAAACCCCATTGAACATGAAGGGACATACCCCTTGCCAGAGGCGCAGTTGGATCGATTTATGATGAAAATCGTCATCGACTATCCATCGCCGCAAGTGGAGAGCCGTGTGGTGGCGGCGGTCGCCGCTGGTGTGCAGATTGACATCGATGCGGTGCAGGCGGTTTGCTCAGTGGAAGATATCCTCGCTGCGCAGAAAAAGTCGACGATGATCGAAGCTGTAGCCGATGTGGTAGATTACTGCGTGGCAATCGCGTGCGCGACGCGGGAGAACCGCGCATTCTCATTAGGTGCCGGAACGCGTGGTGCGATTGATCTGCTGCGTGTCGGCAAAGCCAAAGCGCTGCTGGCGGGTCGCCATTATGTGATCCCCGACGACGTCAAGAGCTCGGCAGTTTCGGTTCTCCATCACCGCGTTCAACTGACCCCGGAGATGGCAATTAGCGGCCAGAGTGTCGATCATGTTTTGGCAGATGTGATCGCATCCGTGCCGGCGCCGAGGGTCTAGATAAACTCAACAAAACCCCATCGATTTGATTCCAGGACGTCTAACACTTTGGCTTGCGGGTGCGCTCATAGCTCTTGCTTGCGCTGCGGCATTATTGCCGTGGATGCTGCCAGTGTGGCTATTGGCATCGGCACTGATTGCGGCGTTCGTGTTGATTGATGGAATCGCGCTTTTACTGACCAAGAGCCCGGAGGTAAAGCGCATCGTGCCGGAACGTTTTGCCCTCAACGCAGAGCAAGATGTGGAGTTGGTGTTTTACAACGGTAATCGTCGAACGCTCGCCGTTGAGGTCTTCGACGGAATTCCCGATTGGTCGGTTGCGGAGGGTTTTCCGTGGATGGGCAAACTTCCAGCGAACGCTGAGTTTCATGTTCGATATCCACTCCATTTTGTCGAACGAGGACCAGCGTCGATTCAATCGGCTTTCTTGATCATGGGCTCGCCGATGGGTCTGTGGCAGCGGCGTGTTCGCGTTGCAGGGGAGAGTGAAACAAAAGTCTATCCCGACTACTCACCGGTTCTTCAGATGGCATTGCTGGCCACGGAGGCGAGTCGGGATCTGATGGGTATTCGCTTTCAACGAAGATCCGGTGCCAGCCGTGAGTTTCTTCAACTTCGTGAATATCAGCACGGAGATGCATTGAATATCGTGGATTGGAAGTCCACCTCGCGGCTTCGAAAATTGATCAGTCGCGAGTTCGAAGAGCAAAGGCATCAGTCCATTATATTTCTGGTAGATAATGGACGTCGGATGCGCGCGATTGACGGTAATCTGCCGCAGTTCGATCACTGCCTGAATGCGGTGCTTTTTGTTTCTTATTTGGCGTTGAAACAAGGTGATCAGGTCGGGATTATGAGTTTTGGCGGAGAGCGTCGTTGGTTGCCTCCGGTGCAAGGTCCACAGTCCATGCCTCAGGTGCTGAACCACCTCTATGACGCAATCACGTATCCAGTGCCGAGCGACTATCACGAGGCGGCTGAGCAATTGATGTTACGTCAGAAGCGTCGTGCGATGGTGGTTTTGATGACGAACTTGCGCGGTGAGAGCCCGAAGGAATTGCTCGGCCCGATGGCGCTACTCCGTCAACGGCACCATGTGATCCTGGCGACTCTTCGTGAACAGGAGGTGGAAGCGATGGTTCAGAGTGAAGCTCACAGTTTGGAAGATGGATTGTCTGCCGGCGCGGCACGTCTCTACATGGACGAGCGTCGAATGATAGCCGCTGAACTCGAAACCCTCGGCGTTGGTGTGATTGATACCACGGCAGCGGATTTCCCCGTCGCGCTAGCGAACCGCTACCTGGCCGACCGCGCGCGCGGAGTGGCGGGATAAAAGGCGCGACAGTTGCGCGTTGTATTATTTGAGCTCGCTCGCTTTGACGCCGCCCATTTTGCACACCTTCGTGAAGTGCTTTTTCTCCACTGGTGTGATCGAGAGGCGACTGCCCTTGCGGGTAACGAGGATGCCCTCGAGCGGGCCACCCGGTTCTGACTCCTGCTTTAGATTATCGAGTGAAACGTAGTTGGGGAATTCTGCCACCCACTGCACGTCGACCATCACCCAACGCGGATTGTCTGGTGAGGCTTTGGGGTCGTAATAGCTTGACTTGGGGTCTTGAGCGGTGTGGTCAGGATAGGCTTCGCGGACGATTTTGCAAATGCCGGCGACTCCCGGCGGCTTGGTGTTCGAGTGGTAGAAAAGAACGAGATCGCCGACCTTCATGTCGTCTCGCATGAAATTCCGCGCTTGGTAATTCCGGATGCCATCCCACGGTTCCGTGCGTTTTTTGCACGCTTTCAAGTCGTCGAGCGAGAACACATCAGGTTCGGATTTCATCAGCCAGTAATTCATAGGTGTATTGAACCACGATGAGCGAACAAATCACGAAAAAGCGTCGGGAAAACGAAAATGGGTCTTCAAAACCACCGGCACCATTACCTACTCCAGTGTGTTCTTCACGCTCGACTGTGGATACTGGAGCGCCGATGCCGAAGCGCACTACGCGAGAGAATGGACAACGCTGAGTAATGAGAAGACAATTCTGTCATTGAACTGTAAAAACCAGTCCATTTAACTCGTTAACTTTACCGGAGACGATGAACACCGCCATGCGTCTCCACTAGCTTAAAGATAACTTCATATGCAACGCCGAAACTTCCTCAAGCTCTCCACCACGTCCGCACTATCTTTCGGGCTCGGTGCAAAGTTCGCCTCAGGCCAAGAGGCAACATCCCCCGAGTCACTTTACGCGAAGTTCGTGCCCAAGGACAAAGGGCTCGCTGCTGATTGGTTGAAATCGCTCGTCACCCGTGACCACCCACTCGACGCATCAATTAATTACTCAAAGGCAGATACCGACTTGGAAGTCATCGGGATGACTACTGGCGGTATTGGCTGCGGGACCGTCTACTTGTCGGGTGACGGTCAACTCTGGGTTTGGGATATTTTTAATCAACACCACGAGGGAGTGGTGCCAAACAGCGACACTACCATTCCAAAAGGACTCGGCAGCATCCAGACGCATCGCAATCTGCGCGAGCGAGACGGCTCCAACTTCATCAGCCCACCCCGCGCCAGCGAGCACCGCAACGGCGTCGACGCCCGTTTTGCGCTTAAGCACGGCGACATCACACTGCCTCTCGACGGCTCGGGCTGGGACGAGGTCACTTTCACCGGACGCTGGCCGATCGGAACGGTGGATTATGCTTCGTCCAAGACACCGCTCAAGGTGCGTCTTGAGGCCTTTAGCCCCTTTATCCCGCTCGACCTCAAGTCGTCTTCCATGCCGCTTACTGTTCTCGATTACACCATCGAAAACCCAAGCGCAGAGGATCACGAATTGTCCGTCACCGGCCATCTCAACAATCCGGCCGGCCAGTTCTCAAAACGTCAGGCCGATCGTATCACCGAGGATTTCAGTGGCAGCGGGGTCGCCGGGATTTTTCATGCTTTGCGTGGTACGCAGGACGATCTGGACGCGGGCAGCATGGCGCTGGTTGCGGTGGATGCCGAGGGCTACTCGGTCCACCCCGCCAAGAACCTCGTCGATGTGGCGATAACGGTCCCGGCAGGACAGCAGCGCACCGTCCGCTTCGCGATCGCCTGGCACTTTCCGAACCTAAATCCCAAGCACCTTCCCAAGGGTGCAAAACGCCACTATATTCAGGATTTTCCCGATGCGCGTGCGGTGGTGCGGCATTTCGTTGGGAAGAGTGAACATCTCGCTTTGATGACCCGCACCTGGGTCGAAACTTGGAATGACTCGACGCTGCCTCAATGGTTGCTCGACCGCACGATACTAACCAGCAACACACTGCAGACTCAGAATTGTTTGATCTTCGACGATGATCGCTTCTGGGCCTGGGAGGGTATCGGTTGCTGTCCCGGAACCTGCGGTCACGTCTGGCAGTATTCCCAGGGTCATGCGCGACTGTTCCCCGAGATCGAACGCAACATTCGAGAACGTACGGACTACAAACTCGCTCTGAACTCAGATGGCTCGATCGATTTTCGCGGCACCAATAATGATAAAAGCGCCATCGACGCCCAGTGCGCCTATGTCTTGCGCACTTTGCGCGATCACCAGCTCAGCGATGATCCTGACTATCTCGCTCGTGTATGGGAACCCACCAAGAGGGCGATTCGCTATCTGATCGAGTTCGATAAAAGTGATCCACGCGGGGGACTCGACGGACTTCTTGACGGCGAGCAGCATAACACCCTCGACGCCGAGTGGTTCGGCAAAGTCCACGTTCTTTGTTCGATGTATATTGCCTCGTTACGAGCCGCCGAAGAGTTGGCAACTGACATGGAAGACGCAGCAATAGCCGAAGAGGTTCGCGAAATCTACGATATGGGTAGTAGAAATATTGCCAAACTCTTCAATGGTGAGTTCTACGAGCAAATCGAAGACCCAGCGCACATCAAAGCCATTGGCGTGGGTAAAGGGTGCTATATCGATCAAGTGATGGGGCAATTTTGGGCGAACCAAGTTGGACTCGGTCGACTCTACAGTGCCGATGACCAGAAATTGGCATTGCGGTCCTTGTGGAAATACAATTTTGTTCCTGAATACGGCGTGTTCCGTCAAGGCTTCAAGGAAGGGCGTCACTACGCCACCACCGGTGATTCTGGCTTGCTCATGTGCACATGGCCAAATGGCGGGTTGCGCGATGACTTCAAGAAGCACTGGCAATACGCTTACTTCAACGAGTTCATGACTGGATTCGAATATGAAGCCGCTGCCCACATGGTGGCGGAAGGGGATGATGATCTGGTTCAACACGGCCTCGCCATCACCCGCGCCATTCACGACCGCTACTCCGCTGGGCGTGGACGGAATCCTTACAACGAGATCGAATGTTCGGATCACTATGCCCGCGCAGGTGCCAGCTATGCTGTATTTCTTGCGGTAGGTGGATTTGAGTTTGACCAATCCAAGGGACGTCTCGCATTCAACCCGGTCATCCAGAAAGACAAGTTCCGCACCGCGTTTACCACCAGCGAAGCTTGGGGGACTTATGAGCAAAAAGACGGCAAAGCGACCATCAGCATTACTTACGGTAAACTCGTTCTCAATGAACTCAGCCTCGGTATGTTCGGAGACAAAACACCAAGCTTAAGCCTCAATGGTAAAGCAGCTAAACTCGGCGAACTCACCCTTGTCGAGGGAGATGTTCTGATCGCAAGCTAGTCTTGGTTCTTGGCTTGCAAGCGCCGAACGAATATCGCCCAGTTTCCGCCACCGCCAATGAACCTCAAATGGGGAATGGTGAATGGCTTGGTGGCAGGATGCCACCGCCACGGGGTATGCTTGGCAAGGCGGCAAGATGCCACTGCCACGGGTGGGGCTTGCGCCCGTTGCTACTTGGTACCTAGCCAATTTTCCGAACCAAATTATCGCCCGCGTAATCTGGCCACCACATGGCAGAGAAATTTCTCGTGTGCGCGGACGCGGGAGTAGAGCGAATACTCGCTTGGCGTTTCGAAGGTCAATGATACTTCAGCATGATTGACGTATAGCGGAAATGCCTCCGGTGCGCCTGGCTCGTCCAAATCAGGAAGCTCATCAATATCCATCAATCCCCGATTCGCCTCGCGACCTTCAATTTCTTTACTATCCTCGACCGGAATCACATCGCAGGCTGCGTCCAGTCCGTCTCGTCCAAAACGCGCCTTCCCGCTACGATAAATCTCGTAGCAGTAGCAGCCGCGAGCGTCATAGTCTTCATGAAGACAAACGGACACGGCGAACTGACGTTTATCGAGAAACTTTTTCCATGCCGTGATCAAAGGGTGCATGGTTGAATCAAACATCCGGTTGAGATCTTGGCCTTGCTCATCCACTCGACGATTATTTTTCAGACCCCATGGGTTGAGTAAGGGGAAGATCACCACGTCGCCTAGTGTCCAGGAATTGAGCTGGGAATCCGCCCAATCAAGCAGACCGAGCACACCCGCCGGTTCGTCACCATGGACTCCCGCGCTGAAATAGATTGAAGGACGGCTAGGGTTGCCTTTAAGAGAAAATACACCGATCTCAGGGGCATCAAGAGTCGCAGGAACGAGAGTCGTCCACGTCGCATTGAGCCGCTCTGCAATCGCTTTCCATCGCTTGACGATATAGTCCGCCTCATGGGCGTGATGGTTCGCCATGAAAATAGCCTCTGATGAGGCGCTGCGTTGAGCTTCTATTGATTGTTGATCGTGCATTTGTTGATCGCTTGTCATTCTACGTCAGCCGACAGTCTAGAGGGAATCATGAAATCAATTTTATGCACCATTTTTGAATGCGTCTCATACCAAATCTTGGTATTGATCTGACGCGTCGCGTAGAACCGCTACGCGGCACGCGATTGACAGGTGGGTGTGGAGTTGGTTGATAGAGAGCAACTTGTGCGCGGTGAATAGTCATTTTTTTATTCGAAACCGGTATCAATGAACAGGCGTGTTTATCCTCCGGAATGAAAAAGCCGCGCCCCGGAGATCCGGAGCGCGGCTTAGTTCATAGGATTATTCCGAGTCGTCGTCGGTTGAAGAATCTGTTTCAGACGTGGAGTCAGTCGCATCAGGCTCGTCCGTGGCCGGGGCATCCTGCCCCGAAGCCTCTTCCCCTGCGTCAACGTCGATTTCTCCATCGACTTCCTCATCAATGACTTCCTCATCATCGCCGACAACTTTCGCGACGTTCTGAAGCAGCTCGCCATCCTTGAGTCCGATGAGCTTGACGCCTGAGGTGTTTCGTCCGGCTTCGCGAACTTCCGCAACGCGAATTCGGACGCTTTGGCCACTGTTGGTCATCAGCATCAGCTCGTCCTCGTTCGTTACTGCGAGCGCAGCGATCACAGGTCCGGTCTTCTCGGTGATTTTCATCGTCAGCATGCCCTTGCCGCCGCGTCCCTTAGTTGGGTACTCGCTGAACAAGGTGCGCTTGCCGATGCCTTTCTCCGAAGCAACCAACATCGCTGAGCCTTCTACGGGGATGGACATTCCGACAACGAAGTCGCCATCGCGCGGTCGAATTCCCCACACACCACGGGTCGCACGACCCATGGAACGTAAGGTGCTTTCGCTACAACGCACACACTGCCCTAGGTGGGTGATTAAACAGAGGTCGTCCTCGCCCGAGGTCAAACGCACGTCGATGAGCGTGTTTCCTTCGTCGATTCTGATCGCGATGATCCCTCCCTTGCGGTAGTTGCGGAAGTCGGCGAGCGCCGTCTTCTTGACCGTGCCATTGCGAGTCGCGAACACGATGTTCTCTGCGCGTTCTTCATCGAATGTGGTGTCATTGCCTTCTTCGTCCTTCTGGTATTCCACTCGGAGTATAGCCGCGACTTTCTCCTGCGGTTGCAGGTCGAGTAAGTTGTTGATCGAGCGACCGCGTGATGTCCGTGATCCTTCGGTTACTTGGTAAACACGCTCAACGTAAACTCGGCCGGTGTCGGTAAAGAACATCAGGTAATCGTGTGCACCAGCGGTGAACAGGTGCTCGACGAAATCGTCTACGTCCTCTTCCGACTGGGACTGACGGGTCTGCGCACCACGCACGCCCTTACCGCCACGCTTCTGCGCGCGGTATTCGGCGAGCGGTGTGCGCTTGATGTATCCGCGGTTGGTAATGGTCACCACTTGGCTGTCGTTGGCGATGAGATCTTCAATCGCAATCTCACCTTCGTCAGGCACGATTTCACAGCGACGCGGGCCGCCGTGTTTTTCGTCAATTTCCAACAGCTCGTCTTTAATGATCGCCAACACTCGCGACTCTTTCGCGAGGATGTCCATGAAATCGGTAATCTCAGCGAGCACGCCATCGTATTCACCCTTGGTCTTGTCGACCTCCATCGCGGTGAGTTGATAGAGACGCAGCTCAAGGATCGCATTGACCTGACGGTCGGTGAACACATAGCGGTCACCTTGCACACTCGGCTGCGAGCGAATCAAAATCCCCAACTGCTCAGCAGTCGCGGTGGGGAAATCGTAAGCCTTCAAACGTTCGCGTGCTTCATCGCGGTTCTTTGAGTCGCGGATGATCTTGATGAAATCGTCGAGGTGACCCAGCGCCAGCAAGAATGCCTCCAAAGTCTCGGCGCGGTCTTCCGCTTTCCTCAAAAGGTATCGCGTGCGGCGAATCACCACTTCACGGCGGTGCTCGATGTAGCACTCGATGGCTTCGCGGATATTGAGCAACTTCGGACGGCGCTCGTGAATCGCCAACATGTTCGCGCTAAATGATGACTCCATCGATGTCAGTTTGAACAACTGATTCACCACCACCTGCGGGCGCGCATCGCGCTTGAGTGTGATCTCAATCCGTGTCTGATCATCGGAAAGGTCGCGCATCCCGGAAATCCCCGTCAGCACCTTCGTGTTCACCAACTCCGCGATCCGCTGTTGCAGTGTCGCGCGGTTCACACCGTAAGGCACTTCTGTAATGAAAAGCGTCGACGTGCCGGATGCGTTCTCTTCCACTTCGATCGAACCACGCGTGCGGATCGACCCCTTACCCGTGCGGAAATACGAATCGATGCCGTTGTATCCACGGATCTGGCACTTCACCGGAAAGTCAGGCCCTTTGATGTAGGTCTTCAGTTCATCGATGGTGATTTGCGGATTATCAATCGTCGCACAAACGCCAGCCACCACTTCGCTCAAGTTGTGAGGAGGAATGTTCGTCGCCATACCCACCGCAATACCCGTGCCGCCGTTAACCAAAAGGTTCGGGAATGCTGCTGGCAAAACCACCGGCTCCTGCGAGTTCTCATCGTAAGTTGTCTGGTGATCGCAGGTGTCTTTGTCCAGGTCGATCAACATCGATGAGCCAAGGTGCGTCAGACGGGCCTCGGTATAACGCATCGCTGCCGGTGCATCGCCTTCCACCGATCCGAAGTTTCCTTGTGAATCGACGAGCATTTCACGCATCGACCACGGCTGCGCCATGTTCACCAGCGTCGGATAAATCGCTCCGTCACCGTGCGGGTGGTATTTACCCATCGTCTCACCAACAATACGCGCACATTTCAAGTGCGGCTTACTCGCCGAAAGCGAAAGGTCGTGGTGCATCGCGTAGAGAAGACGTCGCTGAGAAGGCTTCAAGCCATCGCGGGCGTCAGGCAGTGCACGTGAAATAATCACCGACATCGAGTATTCCAAGAAGGACTTGGACATCTCGTCGGCTACGTTGATCGTTTGGTCGTCGGACATAGGGTTGGGCAGGTGGTTGGGGAAAGGTGGTTTGGAAAGGGTTAGATCCGCTGGGATTTAAAGGGTTAGTCAATGGTCAAAAGACAATGGTCAATGGGGTGTTAGCTGCGGCGCGGCTAGATGGTTTGATCGTTTTCTGCGTCTTTCGAGGGCTGATTGCCTATCGATTTGATGTAGGCGTTGAGGCGCTTGAGGAGGGTTTCGAAATCGTGATAGATGGCGCGGGCTTGGTCTTTTGGAATGAGATCTCGCTTGGCGGATTTCTCGAGGAAGCAGAGAGTTTCGATGAGGGATCCACGGGCGTAATAACAGTGTTTCTTGTTCTCCTTGTAGTGAAATCGTCCATAGCCTTCGGCGATGTTTGCAGCGATGGAATCCGCAGCGCGGACTATCTGGGAGCCGACGGCATTCTTGTCGAATTGAGTCCACTCCGAGACAACATTCCAGAGTGATTCCGCAAGACGCATGGCCTCGCGGTAAATCTCTAGATCGTTGATTGTTTTCATACCCATTGACTATTGGCTTTTGACGAATGACCTCTAAGCGCGAGAAAGAACATCGCCGCTGACGAAGAGATTGCGGACACGGAAAGCAGCCGGACTGTCTTGAAGTAAAATCGCTCGAAGATTTGGAGTCTGTGCGGCAAACCACGGCCGTTCTAATGCACGTGCATTATTGTGCGTCCACTTCGGCGGTTTTAACCCATTCTTTTGGCAGAGATAAACGGCTGTCGCAGCGAGCCAGGCATCGGCAACTCCACCGTCGTCCAAGCGCTCTGTAAGGGGAGTTGGCTCATCTTCGATCAGCGATAGCAACGGCGTATGGTTGAAGCGATCGACAAAATCACGGATCGCATATGAAAAGTCGTCGGCGTCGATGATTTCTTTGAAGGCTTCAGTCATTGGTTGGGCTACGGCGATCATTTTAATTACTGCTGGGGTTGGGGAATATCTCTTCAATTAGATATTTCGTCTTCGCGGGAATGCGTTCGGGCGGATAGTAGTCGAGGAGGATTTCCGTCACTTCAGACCCTGACTGGATTTCTAAATGCCTGCATAAACTTTTAATGTCTTCAACATCGCCGCGTTCGCCGTAACCTCCCACTCGGCTCGCCAAGCATTTCATTGCCAAAAGATATCGAGCCGATGGACGAATCACGCGTAGGTGATCGAAGACCGGCATCTCCTCACTCGTAAAATCCTCTTTCTCAGAAGCGAATCCCTTTACGCCATCGTTCAGCCAGTTTTCGGGCAGGTTTAGCTTATCGGCGATTTGCTTGATCGATTCATTGACCACTTCTTTCGGCACAAAAATCGCATCCACATCGCGAGTCGCGAACTTCCCGTCGAATGCCAGAATCATCGCGGCACCACCAAAAATACAGATTTCCCCCGTCGTCCCATGATCACGCAACGACTCATCCAACAAGGCGAGTGCCTCGAGAATGGTTTTGCGGTCAAGTTTTCTGGTCATGAATAGACAGTTTGGCAGCCATAGTGCCTATGTGATATAGAAGGCCAGCGCTTTTTTCGTGACTATAACTATGTGTTTCTCTTGATAGTTAAGAGCCTTCCGGTTCAATGAACTGCTTTAGATAAAGGTATGTTGTCATATTTTTAACATACTGTTGTAATTATCCACACGTCTTGACGAAGCTGAGGGGGCAGATATTAATTGATTTTGCGTAACGCGTCTAATCGGTTGAAATTATATATATAATGCTCCTCGGGCCTTTTGATCGGTTCTACCTCATACCAGCCTCCCCCTTTGCTGCTGATGATTTTAACATCATCCCATGGAACATCTCCTAGACTGAGCTCATATTTTCCACCAATCTCGATGTATTGAAGAACTTGAGGAGGGAGATCATCTGTCGAAGCGTTTGACGTTGCAGCGTTTCCTGAACCGCAAGAGCTAAAGATGGTAAGACATACTAAGGAAGCCCCGAATATTGCTATATTTTTCATGTTATTGTTATTATGCTTGGATATCTATTCATGATTAGGTGTCTGCTAAAATGTAGATGCAAAATAAATTATGTATTAAACATCCAAATTCCGCACCGACAGCGCGTTGTCCTCAATAAACCTCTTCCTTGGCTCCACAATGTCACCCATCAAGATGTCGAACATTTTGTCGGCTTCGACGTAGTTGTCTTCGTCCAAGCGAACGCGGAGCATGCTGCGGGTTTCGGGGTCCATTGTGGTGGAGTAAAGTTCCTTGGCGTTCATTTCACCGAGGCCTTTGAATCGCTGAATCCGCATTCCTTTGCGGCCGATTTCCAGGACGCGGGTGAGGATGTCGAGGATGCCGAGGATCGGAGTGACGACTTCGTCCTTCTGGTCGACGTTCTCGACGAGTTCGTAGATTGGTAGTTCGTCGGCGGAGAAGAACGGGTCGGTGTCGAGACCGAACTCCTGGATGCGCGCGAGCAGTTTGCTGATGGCGTGGCATTCGTGAAGCTCCTTCATCACGGCGCGACGCTGAACGGGTTGCGCACGGATGTTGAGTTCCTCTTCTTCGGTCAGTTCTTCGCCGAACAGCTGCAGGTCGCGGTTCTTGGCGGCGAATTCGCGGACGACTTTTTCGTCGGCGAAGTAGTGGATCGTTTCGTCATTTCCTTCACGGACGCGAACCATGAATTCAGGCAGCTTGACTCCGTCCCGGTTACCCAACAGATCTTTGAAATCGCCACCGTGACCTTCGAGCGTGTCGACGTAGCGGTTCAGCTGGGCGAGTGATCCGAGCACCTGCTTGAGCATGTCGGACTCGACCGCGATTCCGCCCTTGCCCGGTTTGCGGAGGACGACGTCGTCAGCACCGAGTGAGATCAAAATCTCATTCAATCGCGGATCGTCCTGGATGTATTCCTCGCGCTTCTTCCGGGTGATCTTATACAGCGGCGGCTGGGCGATGTAGAGGTAACCCGTTTTCACCAACTCCGGCATGTGACGGCAGAAGAAGGTCAGTAGCAATGTGCGGATGTGGGAGCCGTCAACGTCGGCATCGGTCATGATCACGATCTTATGATAACGCACTCTACTGATATCAAAGGCGCCCTCCATGTCGCCATCACCGATGCCAGCGCCGATCGCGGTAATCATGGCTTGGATCTCTCGGTTTTGCAGCGCGCGGTGAAGTCGCGCCTTCTCGACGTTGATGACTTTTCCGCGTAGCGGAAGGATCGCTTGTGTCGTCCGGTTACGACCCGATTTGGCAGAACCACCTGCCGAGTCTCCTTCCACAATATAGAGTTCGGATTTTGCCGGATCGCGCTCCGAGCAGTCGGCGAGTTTGCCGGGAAGTCCACCACCGGAGAGCGCGGATTTACGCACGGTCTCACGGGCTTTGCGAGCGGCCTCACGAGCACGCGCGGCATTCACCGATTTCTCGATGATCTTCTTCGCGAGTTGCGGGTTTTCTTCGAAATATTCGACGATGCCTTCGTAAACGATCGAACTGACCACTCCTTCGATCTCTGCGTTGACCAATTTATCTTTCGTCTGCGATGAGAAGCGTGGGTTCGGCATCTTCACACTGATTACGCAGATGAGGCCTTCGCGAACATCATCACCGGAGAGCGCGGGATCCTTGTCCTTGAGGATCTTGTTGTCCTTAGCATATTTGTTAACTGCTCTTGTTAGTGCAGTGCGGAAGCCAGTAAGGTGCGCCCCGCCATCCGCGTTCGGGATCGAGTTCGCGTAGCAGAGGATCTGATCGTTGTAGGAATCGTTGTATTGGAAAACCACATCGGCGAACACATCGTCTTTAATGATTTTACCGTCGTAGTCCAGCTCGATGGCCCGCTTTCCAAAGAGCACTACAGGCTCTTCGTGAACGATGGTTTTGCTCTCGCTTAACTGGCGCACAAATTGCACAATGCCGTCCGCGTAGTAGAACGTCGTCTTGCGCTCGCCTTCGATGGTTTCAACGCGCTCGTCGATAAGGTTGATCGTCAGTCCTGGGTTGAGGAACGCCAGCTCACGCAGACGTTTTGCCAAGCGCTCAAACTTGAACTCAATCGTATCGGTGAAAATCGTCGCGTCCGGGAAGAAGGTGATCTTGGTTCCTGTCGTTTTTTCACTGACTTCACCAATCACTTCGAGCGGCTTGGTTGTTTTGCCGCGCTCGAACTCGATCATGTAAACTTTACCGTCGCGGAAAACCTCTGCGCGGAACCAATCGGAAAGGGCGTTCACGCACTTCGCGCCGACGCCGTGGAGTCCGCCGGAATATTTATACGCACCTTGGCCGAATTTACCACCTGCGTGGAGGTTGGTCAGAACCAATTCGATTGCCGGCACGCCAAACTTCGGGTGCATGTCGACGGGAATACCACGGCCATCATCGCGAATCGAAATCGATCCGTCAGCGTTGATCAGAATATCAACGGTATCGCAGTATCCTGCCAAGTGTTCATCAATCGAGTTATCCAGCACTTCAAAAACGCAGTGATGAAGACCGCGCTCATCGGGATCACCGATATACATACCGGGACGCTTTCGGACAGCTTCCAATCCTTCGAGCTTGTCAATCTGGGCGGCGCCGTATTCCTGTTGATTGGAAACTTTGGTTTGGTCGGGATCCTTCTCTTCTGCCATAGGTTTCAAAACTGTAGAGAGATTAACGCGCTCTACAAGCCCTTATAAGCCGTTTTTGTCTTTTTCGACCACCTACCCACAAGCACATCGCAAACGCGATATGAGCAATTTAAAGCAGGTTTAGGGAATAAGAGGTAGTTTTAAGAGTTCACTAGGATACATTTAAGAGACAGCTTGTATTGATCAAACCTGATAAAAGCTCTCACAGATCAGACTTTCATTATGACCACACAAATTCACGATTACGACATTATTATTCTAGGTGGAGGATCTGGCGGATACGCTGCCGCGCGCACTGCTGTGGACGAAGGCCTGAAGACCGCCGTCATCGACGGAGCCGACGAGCTTGGTGGACTGTGCATTCTTCGTGGGTGCATGCCGTCCAAAACACTCATCGAGTCCGCCAACCGCGCACGCATTATTAGAGATGCGCAACAATTCGGCCTCACTTCCGACAATTTCGCTGTTGATGGACGAGTCATCCGCGACCGCAAGCGCACGTTGATCGAAGACTTCGCCGGATATCGCCAGGGCCAGCTCCAAGATGGGCGCTTCGATCTCATACGAGGCCACGCAGCGTTTACCGATCCTCATACCGTAAAAGTTTCTCTGCGCGACGGTGACGAGCAATCCATCACTTTCCGTTCGGCAGTCATCGCCACGGGTTCGTCCATCACCATCCCGGCGATCGACGGATTAGAACAAACGGGCTACCTAACTAGCGACGATGTTCTAGACAGTGCCCACATTCCAAAATCCATCATCGTGCTCGGCGGTGGTGCCATCGCCATGGAGCTCGCTCATTATTATGAAGGACTTGGCGTCGAAACCACCATCGTTCAGCGCAGCGAGCACATCCTCAAAGAGTTCGATAGCGATATCGTGGAAGTCATCGAGCACGCCACCCGAGAGCGCGGCGCGACTCTCTATACTGGCACCTCGTTAAAGTCGGTCAGTAAAAGTCCCGATGGACTAAAGCGCGTGACTTTCGATACTTGTGACGGCGAAGTCACCGTCGAAGCCGAGGAAATTCTCGCCGCACTTGGTCGCAAACCCGCCACCGACAAACTCGCACTGGATGGCATCGGCGTCGAGACCCTGCTTTCCGGTCACATCGTTGTTGCACCACAACAGAACGCTGTCAACCACCCGCATATCTTCGCCTGTGGTGACGTCACCGGCCCGTTGGAAATCGTCCATCTCGCCATCGAGCAAGGGGAGATGGCCGCACGTAACGCCGCCAAGCTGCTCAACAATGCGCCGATCGATCTGATGGAGAGTTTCTCCATCGACCTCAAAGTTTTCGTCGTATTTAGCCATCCGGAAATCGGCATGGTTGGGTTGAGCGAAAACGAAGCAAAAGAGCAAAACATTCCTTACATCGCCGCGAGTTATCCATTCAATGACCACGGTAAATCCATGGTCATGGGCGAAACCGAGGGCTTCGTTAAACTCCTCGCCCACAAAGAAACCGGTCAACTCCTCGGTGGAGCTGTCGTCGGCCCGCATGCCAGCGATCTGATCCACGAAGTCGTCGTAGCGATGAATTTTCACGCCACTGCCGCCCAATTTGCCAAAATTCCACACTATCATCCCACCTTGAGTGAAATCTGGACTTACCCCGCCGAAGACCTTGCTGAGGAGATCGCGAGCACCGGTTCAAGTGATTAATTATCAAAGGGTTGTGTTATTTTTTAAAAAACGGATAAAATCAAGGATCGTATCAAAATTTTTTTGACTACTTGCTTCAGTGGTGGATAATTGAGATGTGCTCAGGAGAATCATAAACAACGAAGACAAAGATCCGCGTTCGGTTTCACAGGCAGATCAATCTACCCGCGAATCCGCAAGCGCATCAGAACCCTCTTACTCATCCCAACGTTCGGCCCCCGAGTCCGCTCCGTCGACCGCAACCAGCCGTCAAAATACCAGCATGAACAACACCACAAAAAATATTCTTTCCAGTGACGTCGAAATCAAAGGTTCCCTTAAATTTTCCAACGACCTTGTGATCGACGGGAAGATTGAAGGTGAAATTACTTCCGACGGTGCATTGACCGTGGGTGAGAACTCCATCGTTAAAGGCGAAATCAAAGTGAAGTCAGTCACCGTGTTCGGTAAGGTTGAAGGCAATATTCACGTCAGCGAGCGCTGCGAACTCAAGGCCAACTCTGAGCTCATGGGCGACGTCAAGGCTCGCACACTCGCGATCGAAGAGGGCGCGACCTTCCTCGGTAAGTCGATTGTCGGTGCCGCCGCAGCCAAAGCAGGCGCAAGCGCCCAAGCCCCTTCCTCATCGAGCAGTGGGACGCCGCAGCGTCCAGCAGCGACTAGCGCGGTTAAGTAAATCTCACGATTTTCTCTAGAAACCTACCGAGCCGCGCGACGCGATCGTCGTGGCACGGTAGGTTTTTTTTCGTCATTATTTCGAAGACTTTAAATCTGAAGGAATCCAGTTGATTCCGTCGCGAGTTGCGACCATCTATCAGGCGTGGCTAATATTGTTGGAGCAGTGAGACTGCAAAAATGGTAGAATGCCGAGCCACCTTATGCGATGAGCAAAATCGTTATCATTTGTCCCAAGTGCAAGCATCAGCAAGAAGAGCCTAGTAGGGTGTTCTCTTGCTACTGCAAATCCTGCCGCGTACACCTCGATATCGAGCGTGATAATGTGACATGGAGACACGCTGAAACACCTGCCGACGCCTCGCTGCTCACCAAGCTCAAAGCGCTCATCTCCAAACGTCCGACTGCCAAGCCCGTCGAGATCCAAGCACGACAAAGGCCGAGAATCCGCACCGGTGCCGTGCCAACGCAACAATCAGAAGAGCCCGCCCCGCCCGCAGCACCCGCCCCGCGTAAAAAAACGGCGAGAAAAGCAACGTCGCCCGCCGAGATTGCAAAAACTTCAGTCAAAAATATTCCAGGTGAAGGTCGGGCACCAAAGTTTCGCTCTGAGCGCATCCTACAATGTTACGCCTGCGAGAAAAGTTTCACCGCGTCCAAGCTCGGGCCCGCACCCGCCTGTCCACACTGCGCAACATTCTTCCCATCAAACGACCGCGTCATCGAAGAACCCACTAGCGAAGATATTTGCACCTACGGTAACGTCAGAGTTCTCACCCGCGGTGCACTAACCACTGGGAAACTCCGCTGCCATCACCTAGCCGCTTACGGCCAACTCGGTGGTGACATGAAATGCTCTGGTCGGGTCGAGTGCAACGCTTCCGGCAAAATGGAAGCCACGCTGCGCTGCCGGGAACTCATTATCCCCCGTAAAGTAAAAATTGAGTTCACCGGCATCATCGAAGCCGATCATATTGAAATTCAGGGCGAAATTACCGCGCGCGCGCTGATTAATGGTGAGCTCGTCGTCGATTCAGCCGGCGTCTTCAACGGCGAAGTCATCACCCGCACACTTTCCGTCGAAGACGATGCCGAGCTCAATGCATCCGTGCAGATCGACACCGATCCTGCATCTCTCCGCAGCGAGTTTGAGCGTCCGGCTGTTTCAAAATAGCCAGAGAACGGTCTTAGCTGCTAACTCTGACGAGAATTCGGACATGACAAGTGTGTGAGATTAGGCATATTTGCAGACACGACAGGGACGGCTCGAACGCCTCAGTCCCTAAAATCTTCAATTTAACAAATTATTACTATGGCAATCGTAGCTACCAACTTAAAAAGAGGCCAAGCCGTTAAATACAACGGGGAAACCGGTCTCGTCACCAATATCGAGCACCGCACACCCGGTAAAGGAAACGCGCTCATCATGGCAACCATCCGCTCGTTCCAAACCGGTAAGACCAAGGATATCCGCTTTGCATCCTCTGACAAAGTCGACATCGTTCCTACCGAACGAGCTAAAGTAGAGTTCTCCTATAGCGATCCTAGTGGTTTTCACTTCATGGATACTACCAGCTACGAAACCATCACCATGGACGATGAACTCATCGCCGATGTGAAAGATCTTCTCGTTGAAGGGCTCCCGGTAGAAATCCTCTACTGCGATGGCATAGCGGTCACCATTGAACTTCCGTCATCGATAGAGATGGAAGTCACCGAATCCTCAGAAGGGGTTAAAGGCGACACCGCCAACAACCCGACCAAAGCAGCGACCCTCGAAACCGGTAAGGTCGTTCAGGTGCCTCTGTTTATCAAGCAGGGCGACCGCATCAAGATCGACTCCGAAACCGGTCGTTATACCGGTAAGGCGTAGTCTCATCCGCGTGCGCCGAACCGTATCGTTTCTGACGCTATCCCATCGTCTCTCCGCGGAATGGCACGCAACAAGCCCAAAAAGAAACGCAGCGCCACACCGGCATCCTCTGGTCGGCGTGGGCGTTCCAGAGGCGGCAATCAACGGAGTGCGCTCGACAAGGCGGAACCCATTCACATCCCTCTTCCCTACCTCAAATTGGGCATCGGGGCGTTTCTTCTGCCTGTAGCTTGGGTTCTCACGCTCGCCATCCTTCGCGTCTTTAACGATGGTAACACTGGCTCCATCTGGAGTTCGCCGGAGATAGTTTTTTTCTTCACCGGCTTTGGGCTTTGGTCCGCATATTTTCTGCTCTTCAAGCAACCGAC
>JAGXGH010000010.1 GCA_024636835.1 Verrucomicrobiales bacterium
ACCTGGCATCGGCCACTAATGATCCGATGTTGCGACGTGTAAGGCGTTTGCTGCGCAAGGACTTCGGGTTTGCGCAGCGCAATAAAGATCCGTTTGGCGTGCGTGCGGTCTTTTGTTTGCAGAATCCAGTCTATCCGTGGGCGAATGGATCGGTGTGCGAAAAACCGGAAGAGGGTGAATCGCTACGGCTGGATTGTGCGAGCGGTTTTGGCACGTCGTGCGCGATGACGGGTGGGCTCGGGTTCGCCGCCGCGGCAGAGGCGCTGGATGTGCTGGTGGGTGATTTTTAGCCGCAAAAAGGCGCAAAAGGCGCAAAAAACGGAGGCTCGGGTTGTGCTGTTTTTTTAAACAAGAAGGGCTGGAAGGACAAGAAGGTGAAGGCTTGTGGGTTTTATTATCCACGGAAAATTGCGGATAGTTGAGAAGGATTCTCCAACGCGAACGGACGCGAATTTTTCGCGAAGGAAGCAGCGGAAAGGTGAAGGATGAAGAATCAACACCTTCGCTCACCCCACTCTCTATCGCGGCAGCCTTCGGTCGCTCGTTCTTTCGCTGCGGCATTCACCGTAGGAGGGGGTGCGCCTCGCGCCCCACATTCACTTCACACCTCCCAGCGACGTCCTAACAAAAAAACAGAGAATGGTTCACAAAATCTTCATCAAGCGCTCATCCGCCGCTTGCGGCGAATGCCCAATGCCGAATGCCGAATGCCCAGTGCCTGATTACCAGCCGCAAAAAGGCGCAAAAAACGGAGGCTCGGGTTGTGCTGTTTTTTTTAAATAAGAAGGGCTGGAAGGACAAGAAGGTGAAGGCTTGAGTGAATTTTGGCCGTAATACGCACAAGAGGCAAAAAGTGAAGTGCGGCTGCGCCGGGGGGATGCTGGGAGCCGACACGTCTCCCCTACAGAGGGAAAGTGCCGGGGTGAGATGCCGTTCGACACGAACGGCCTACATTCTGTAGCGGCCTGTTGCAAACGCCGATGGGGGGTGTGGAATGCTGAGCGCCGATAACGAATAACGAATAACGAATCTCCAATCTCCAATCTCCAATCTCCAATCTCCAATCTCCAATCTCCAATCTCCAATCTCCGAGTTCCGAGTTCCGAGTTCCGAGTTCCGAGTTCCGAGTTCCGAGTTCCGAGTTCCGAGTTCCGAGTTCCGAGTTCCGCTTTGCAGTGCAATGTTTCCGCGCTATGGGTGTTCTCGGAATTTATGCCAACATTTGACGAAAAATTGAATCAACGGATCGCCGCTACGGGGTCGCGATTGTGCGTCGGTCTCGACCCGCGTCCAGACCTGTTAAAGGGTGATGTGGATGATGTGCTACGCAGACTGATCGCTGAAACTGCGCCTTACGCTGCGGCATTGAAGCCGAACATGGCTTACTTCGAGGCGATGGGTGTGCGTGGCATTGAGTTGCTGGAAGAATTACTCGAAGCGGTGCCGGATGATTTGCCGGTGATTCTCGATGCGAAGCGTGGCGATATCGGAGAAACCCAGCGCTACTATGCGAAGGCGTATTTTGAGAACTGGGACGTCGACGCGGTGACTCTCAGTCCGTTCATGGGATTCGACAGCATTGAGCCTTTTCTTCATCAGGAAGGGAAGGGTGTGTATCTTCTCGGTGTCACGTCCAACCCGGGATCCGCAGATATTCAGCGACAGAAACTGGCTGACGGACGCTACGTTTTTGAGTTGGTTCAAGAGTTTCGTCAACGTGCTGAAAGTGAAGGACTGCCGGGTTCGGTGGGACTGGTTGTTGGCCTCACCAATGTCGAGCCTGAGATCATGGAGCGCATCGCCGACGTGCCCTTACTTGTCCCGGGACTGGGTGCTCAAGGTGGCGATTTAAACACACTTTCGTTGAACAATCGCCAAGCTCCCGTGCTTATTAATGTTTCGCGAGGAATCATGTTCCCCGAAGATGGAAAAACTTTTGCCGATCAAGCTAAATACTATGCAGAACTCATTGCCAACGAAGTTGCCGGTTAACGACGACGAAACGAAGCAGTTGCTCGCCGCTTACGGCGCACTGGTGGAAGGACATTTTAAACTGGCGAGCGGACGTCACAGCGGGCACTTCGTGAAGAAGGGGCAACTGATTCAGTATCCCGCGCAGTTACAGAAAATGATAGAGCAGAAGGTCGACGCCTTGCGTGGTCTCGGTCAGATCGATGTGGTGCTTTCCCCGGCTGTGGGTGGAATACCTGTGGGACAACAGGTTGGCTTGGCATTGGATGCGCGGACGATTTACGCCGAACGCAATCCGAATAACGAGCTGGAGTTAAAGCGTGGGTTTGAGATCAAGCCGGGCGAGCGTGTGTTGATGGTGGAAGATGTGATCACCACTGGCGGCACACTCGAAGAGCTTGAGCTATTTGTGAAAGCAAACGGCGGCGAAGTTGCCGGTGTGTTCGTGGTGGTGAACCGCAGTGGTCGCGATGAAATTCTCGGTCACCCGGCAGTGAGTTGCATGGACATCGTGCTGCCTACCTACGCCGCAGATGATTTACCCGCGGAGTTGGAAGTGATCCCTGTTGAGCGCCCGGGAACAAAGCGGAGTTAGACGGTCTAAATCATGAACGAACGATCATTTGCCGGAAGATGCACCTCTCTATGGTTAGGGGTTATCGCTGTGGCTTTCTTGGTTGGACTCCTTGGATGCCAATCACATGAGCTCCAGAAAGGTGAAGGCGCAGGTAATGGAGTGGCTCTGATCCATAATTATCCGTTTTATGATCCACCCTATATAAAATTCACGGAGGTCACTCCTGGTGAGGGTTCTGAGACAACTAACAGAATGAATGAAGATGATTTCGCGATTACGCGAGAGGCGTTAGACCGGGCACTTGCCAGGGAAATGCCTAAGGCTGAGTAAGTCGCATCATTTTGTTAAGAACAGCGAATTGAAGTTCGCCAGTGCCTTCGGCGGGACGGTGGAATTGAATGCCGATCAGTGAAGCTTTTTTTACGCGTACACCGAGCGAGGTGGAACCTATGAGGGTGTTGGCGATGTCGGAGAAATCGGGTTCGTGTCCGACGATCATGACCGTGTCGAACTCGCGGTAGGTGGTGAGTTCGGCGAGCACTTCCTGCGGGTGTGCGCCAAGCGATAGCCATTTACAGTTGGACGGTGGATCGAGCGCCAGATGTTTGCATAGGCGTTCGGCGGTTTGACGGGCGCGAGTGACCGGACTGGTAAGTACGATGTCCGGAACGAGTTGGTGAAATTTTAGATACTCTGCGCCGCGCTGAACTTGGGCGTCGCCTTTATCCGTTAGTTGGCGGTCGGCATCGGGTTTGATACCGTGGTCCTCGGCGGTGGCATGGCGAAAAAGTAGGAGCAGCATGAGAGGTTGGCGGTTAGCGAATCACGATGGCTGAGCGCAGTGCCGCCTCTGCGACATCGGCGGAAGAGTCGTTGGCGGCGTGGATGCGCGCGATCACGTCGCGAGCTTGCACGTCGGTGGAGGATTTCACCAACTGATCAAATCCTACGGCTGGGTTGATCGTGGTATCGCTGGTGGCTCTGCCCGCGCCGAGTTCCAGTGATGCCTGGCCGATCTGTTTGGCGTCGACGGCGGTGACCGTGCCCGAAGCCTTGGCTAGAACGTCGCGAATCACCGGTGCCGGATGAATGTTGGTGGCGAGTTTTCCTGAGGCCGTTGGGTCGCCTCCTTGTGTGGTAACCATTTCCTGCCATTTGGCGAACGCGGTGCCGTCGTCGAGCCACTGTTCGAGCTGCGGGCGTTTTACATTTGCTACCGCTTCGGCGAGATCGAGTGTGAGTTTGCGGAGGTCGGCTGGACCGCGTCCGTGTAGGGTTTCCACCGCTTCGTCGACTTCCAAGGCATTGCCGACAGCATGCCCCAATGGTTCGCTCATCGGTGTGAGAATGGCTGTGGTTTTCACACCGTGCCGCTCTCCCGTAGCGATCATCGCATCGGCGAGTTTGCGGGCATCGGCTTCGTTCTGCATGAAAGCACCACTGCCAAATTTCACATCGAGCACGAGGGCGTCGAGAGTTTCGGCGAGCTTTTTCCCCATGATGCTGGCAACGATCAATGGAATGCTCGGAACGGTCGCGGTGACATCGCGCAGTGCGTAGAGTTTTTTATCGGCGGGGCAGAACTCGGCGGTTTGTCCCATCATCACCACTCCAATCCTCTCCAGCTGAGCAATCGCCTGATCCATTTTCACGTTCACATTGAAGCCGGGGATAGATTCGAGCTTGTCAAGAGTGCCGCCCGTGATCCCAAGCCCGCGCCCGGAAACCATGGGCACCCATAAATCGTCGCAGGCGAGGAGGGGCGCGAGGGCGAGAGAGACCTTGTCACCGATTCCACCAGTGGAGTGTTTATCGACCACCCGAGGATGGCCGGTCGGGTATTGAAATTGCTTACCACTAGCGATGATCGCGCTGGTTAGCGCCGCGGTTTCGTTGTCGTCGAGACCTTGAAAATACACCGCCATCGCGAATGCCGCCATTTGGTAGTCGGGCACGGAGCCTTCGGTGAATCCGCTCATAAGAGTCGCGATTTCCTCCGCAAGGAGTGGTGAGCCATCGCGCTTGCGGGCGATGAGCGAGGGTACGTGAATATTCGGCAAATCAGCCATATGGTGAGTTTCATCGAATCCGAGCGCGAAGGTCGATCAAAATTCGGCGAATGCGGTGTCGAATTTCTTGACCAGCGCGTAAGTGACTAAATAGAACATCTACGATCTTCCGCTATGTTCTTGACCGTTGATTATCCCGCCCCGAAGATTTAGTCATGCCAAACAGACCAGCACTTGAGATTTTTCCCCAGCACCGAACCCGGATGCTACGGGCGAGCGTTGTGGCGGTGTTGTTGCTTTGTTTGGGCGTCCACGCTCAGGAGTCTGCAATTCAGACGGCGCCGCCAGTGACGATCACCTTGGGCCAGAAGATGACATTTCTTCCCTTGTTACCCGAGACTGAAGCGCGCTCGGAATACCCGCTGACCATCCGTGCAGAAGCCGACGAGCATGGACTCTACCTTGTGTTTGATCTCGAAGGCGCGGTGCTCGCCGAGTTGTCGCGCATAGGTTCACCATTTTATATCGATCTGCATTTTGACCTACGCAATGAGGCTGAACGGACCACCGATACGCGCGCTACCCGTTTTCGAGTTGTCGGGCGCTTTGATGAAGGTCAAATGGCGGTTGAGCGAACGGTGAGTGATGCCAAGGGGGAGAATTTGAAAACCGAAACAAAGCTCGACGCTGAGGCTCGTCTGTCATTTCTTCGCTCTGGCACACCCCGGGTTTCTCTGTTCCTGAGCCGCAAGGAAATTGGTGACCATCCATGGAAGCTCGGCGAGGCAGGTCAGTCATTGCCATTCGATGTGTTCGTGCACTTTGCGGATTTTGACCGCAGTGGAGCGTTGGAACTCGTTGACGAAGGAGAGGAAGCTGAGGGGAGTCCGAAGGAAGAATTAACCGCCGAGCTGGGTGAGCCTGGAAAGCAAGTCTATCCCGATTGGCATACTTTTGTGATGGTTCGTGGACTGAACAATCCACATGCGAACACGATCACGACTGGATCGATGAATTCTTTGCAACTGCATAATTTTTCGCTAGGTGATCTGACAGAATCGCTACGTGCCATCGGGCAGACGAAAGCAAAGGACGATATCTCCCGTCGAGCGGAGTCCGTGGCCTTGATGACGATATTGAATGCCGAGGTTCGTGGTGGAGTATTGATGGCGTGCGAGCATCAGGATGAGAGTGTGCGCGAAGGAGCGAAGCGGGTGATCACGTCACATGCATTCGGAGGAGTGGACGGCGGGGTGTCGGTTCCGCGTAGTGGACCGGATACAGCAGGACAATGATGAAACTACGAATCGCAGCAATCCTCGGAGCGCTAGCCGTCGTTGCCGGTGCATCAGGTGCGCATGGTAAATGGGCTGACCATCTAGCGGCCATTGAGCGTGCCGATGAATGGCAGACTGCCGTGCTGTATCACTTGGTACACGCGGTGGTGCTGCTTGCGCTGGGGCTCCATGAACGTGCCACTGACTCGCTCACAGGTGTGCTCAAATGGGGGTTCCGTCTTGTGCTTGCGGGTGTGGTTTTTTTCAGCGGTAGCCTTTACTTGCTGGCTGGGACGGACACGAAATGGTTGGGAGCGATCACGCCGATTGGTGGTTTATGCATGATTGCGGGATGGGTTTGCTTCGCCTGTGCATCGAGGCGCTGAATCCTCCTCAATCGCTAATACCAGTTTTAGAGACTGAGGAATTGATAGGCAGAAAGGTAGCTTCGCGACGTAGTGTAACAGTTGCCCTTTGATGCGTGTCCTACTTGGTGATTTTTATAAACATGATGAAATTATCCCGAATTCTGAAAATGGCTGTTCCACTGGTGGTGGTTTATTCCGCGGTCGCGAATCCGCTTGATGAAGAGGATGTCACCGCGGCGATTGCGGCTGAATTTCCTGTCGTGCCAGTGGATGATGGCGAGTTGATGAAAACGTTTTCATCGGTCCTCGGTGACCTGGTGGACGAGCATGAAGTGCCGGATGGCGTGGAGATCGGCAAGCTTTTAGTAGGGCTGGACGAACACAACGATCTCGCTTCGGTCGGTAAGGTTTCTGTAGCGATGCCTGGTCGTGAGTTGCGACCTGCCGAAATTTACCAAAACCACATCGATGCCACGCTCATGTTTGGTAGTGTTTACAAGTGCGGACGATGCGATCACTGGCACACCGGCGCCACGGCATCCGCTTGGGTGCTCGATACCGATGGAATCATCGTGTCGAACTACCACGTCGTCGACGGCGATGACGCCGACAAGCATTTTGGTGTGGCAACGCGCGATGGCGAGGTGTTTCCAGTGGTCGAGGTGCTCGCGGCGAACAAGGACGCAGATGTTTCCGTGCTTCGCGTGGATACCGGTAAGATGAAATTTAAATCTGCACTTCAGCTTGGTGCGCAACCTGATATCGGCAAGGACGTGGTGGTGTTAAGTAATCCAAAGCGACGGTTTTTCTCCTTAACGAAGGGGTATGTATCGCGCTACTTCATGAAACCCATTAATCGCAAGGGGGCGAAAATTCCGCAAATGACGATCACCGCGGATTACGCCGTAGGTAGTAGCGGTGGTCCGGTCCTCGACCTTGCCGGGAATGTGGTAGGCATGGTGCGCAGTACGCAAACGGTTCTCGCCGGTGGCAAAGACAAGGCAAAAGACCATCCTGAGGGAATGGTTCAGATGGTCTTCAAGGATTGCGTTCCCGTCGCGGCCATTCGAGCTCTTCTTGACGAAAGCACTCAGCTTGAAGCTGTGGAAAAGAAATAATTACGCGTAATTCCGCTAGCCGCTTTCTTAATTTTTCGAGGATTCTTCGCTCGTTAATCGATTGAACTCATCTGTGATGAGTTCGAGATGGTTAGCGGGTTTCGACTTTGGAAAAACCGCACGGATTAGCCCCATAGGATCGATCAGAAATGATGTCCGTTCCGTGCCCATGTAGGTTTTCCCGTAGAGCTTCTTCTCCACCCATACGCCATAAGCTTCGACGATGGTGTGATCCTCGTCGGAGATCAGCGGAAAGGTGAGGTTATATTTGGCGATGAACTTGTGGTGCTTTTTGACCGAATCCACACTAATGCCGAAAATGTGTAAATCGTCCGGGATTTCGGACCAGTGATCACGTAGGTCGCAGGCCTGTGTGGTGCACCCGGGCGTGTCGTCTTTCGGATAGAAATAGAGTAATACCCAAGTCCCTTGAAAATCTTCGAGAGAGAACAAGTTCTCCGTTTCAGTATCGCCTGGAATAGCGATACTTGCGGTGAAGTCAGGTGCGGGTTGACCGATGGTAGGTAAGTCAGGCATGGATTAGATTCGTCTTTCGTTTTATTCCAAGGTGATAATTAGATCTTTGGAGTCGATATCTTCGCCAACATAAACGTGGATTTCTTTGATCGTTCCGTCGGCTGGTGCAGGGACGGTGGTGAACATTTTCATCGCTTCTAGAGTGAGCAAGGCATCGCCTTCTTTCACCTTGTCGCCAACTGATACGGCGATCGATGCAATCAGCCCAGGCATCGGTGCGCCGATCTGATTTTCGTCGCCCGGTTCCGCCTTCGGACGGGTGAGGTGGTCCGAGGCGATGCTTTGATCGGCGATGTCGACGCTGCGCTCCAAGCCGTTGAGCTCAAAGCTGACGCTGCGCATTCCATGCTCATCCGCACCTCGGATGTGCGTCATGCGGGTGATGAGCGTTTTACCCTTTTCAATCTCGATGGAGATTTCTTCGTCCTGATGGAGGCCGTAGAAATAGGCCGGTGTGGGAAGGACCGAGACGTCCGAGTATTTCTGCCGATGTTGGTCGAAGGCGACGAACACATCGGGATACATGAGGTAGGACCAAACGTCGTCGTCGTTGGCCTCGCGCTCGATGCGCTTGGCGACCTCTTTGCGCGATTGCTCGAAATCCACGGAAGCTGCGTATTCGCCGGGACGTTTGGTGCGGATTTCCACTTTGTCGCTACAGATGTGCTCGACGAGTTTTTGCGGGAAGCCCCCCGGAGGTTGGCCGAGGCCGCCGGATAACATATCGATGACGCTTTCCGGCCATGGCGTATTACGAGGCAGATCGTAGATGTCCTGCGCCTTGATGCCCTTGGTGACAAGAAACATGGTCATGTCGCCAACAACTTTTGATGATGGGGTGACTTTCACGATGTCGCCAAAGAGTTGGTTCACGTCCGCGTAGGTGTGGGCGATTTCCGGCCAACGTCTGCCGAGTCCCATCGATTCGGCTTGTTCTTTGAGGTTGGTGTATTGGCCCCCGGGCATCTCGTGAAGATAAACTTCGGCGGTGCCATGACCCGGAGCGGTATCGAAGGGTTCGTAGAATGCACGGACGCGTTCCCAGTAGTCGGAGAACTGATTCAGCGAATCGAGATCGAGTCCGGTATCGCGGTCGGTGTGTTGCAGCGCGGCGACGATGGAGTTGAGGTTGGGTTGTGACGTGCCGCCGGACATCGAGGCGATTGCGGCATCCGCGACGTCCACGCCGGCGCGTGCTGCGCTGAGAATCGACGAGGCGTTGATTCCTGAGGTGTCGTGGGTGTGGAAGTGCACGGGGAGACCGATTTCTTCCCGTAGGGTGGCGACCAGTTTTTCCGCGGCCCATGGGCGACAGAGCCCCGCCATGTCTTTGATGCAAAGCATGTGCGCCCCCATTTGTTCGAGTTCCTTGGCGAGGTCGACGTAGTATACAAGCGAGTATTTATCGCGCTTGGGGTCGAGGATGTCGCCGGTGTAGCAGATGGTTCCCTCGCAGATTGCGTGGGTGTCTTGGACGGCTTCCATCGCGGCCTTGAGGTTGGGCAGGTAATTGAGGCTGTCGAAGATTCGGAAAATATCCATCCCATGCGAGGCGGCATGTTTGATGAACCCCGCGACAACGTTATCCGGATAGTTGGTATAGCCGACGGCGTTCGATCCGCGGAAGAGCATCTGGAAGCAGATGTTGGGGATTGCGGCGCGGAGGTCGTCGAGACGTTGCCATGGATCTTCACGGAGGAAGCGCATCGAGGTGTCAAAAGTCGCGCCACCCCACATTTCCATCGAGAAAAGTTGTGGTGTCATCGCGGCCACGGCGGGCGCGATTTTGAGCATGTCGTAGCTGCGCATCCGTGTGGCGAAAAGCGACTGATGCGCATCACGGAATGTCGTGTCGGTGAGCAGCAGACGATCTTCGTTGCGCACCCATTCGGCGAACTTTCGCTGACCGAGTTCTAGAAGTAAGTCGCGCGATCCTTTTTCGAGGGTCGCCGTAGGGGAAACTTCGGGAATTGTCGGCATCGGATAGGGGACATCCGGAGTGAACCCTTTGGAGTTTGGATTGCCGTTGACCGAAACGTCGCCGAGGAAGCGGAGAAGCTTCGTTGCACGATCGCGCTTCGGCGTGAAATGGAACAACTCGGGTGTGGTATCGATCATCCGCGTCGTCGCATCGCCAGCGATGAACTGGGGGTGATGGATGACGTTTTCGAGGAACGGGATGTTGGTCTTCACTCCTCGAATGCGGAACTCACGAAGTGCACGGTCGACACGTGCGCAGGCAAGGTCAAAGGTGCGTGCTGAAGCGGTGAGTTTGACGAGTAGTGAGTCGTAATATGGAGTGATCACCGCACCAGCTGCTGCCATCGCACCATCGAGTCGGATGCCTAGGCCAGCGGCGGAGCGGTAGGTTGCGATGCGTCCGGTGTCGGGCGCGAAGTTCTGGGCGGGGTCCTCGGTGGTGATGCGGCATTGGATTGCATAACCAAAGCGCGGCACCTCGTCTTGTGGTGGCAATCCGACGAGGTCGCCGTGTAGAGTTTCGCCGGCGGCGACGAGGATTTGGGTGCGGACGATATCGACGTTGGTGATCTCTTCAGTGACGGTGTGTTCGACCTGGATGCGTGGGTTCATCTCAATGAAGAACCATTCGTCACGATCTGCATCGACGAGGAATTCCACGGTGCCTGCGTTGTTGTAGCCGATCGCCACAGCGAGTTTTACCGCCGCATCGCAGAGATCGATACGGAGTTTATCAGGGAGTCCAATCGATGGCGCGACTTCGATGACTTTTTGGTGGCGTCGCTGGACGGAGCAATCGCGTTCGTGGAGGTGGAGGACATTGCCGTGTTTGTCGCCGATGATCTGCACTTCGATGTGCTTGGCGCGTCCGATGAAGCGCTCGAGAAAAACCGCCGCATTGCCGAACGCGGATTTCGCTTCGGCTTGGGCTTCGTCAAGTTTGGTCGACAGCTCGCCTTCGTTTTGAACGACGCGCATTCCGCGTCCACCACCACCGAAGGCGGCTTTGATGATGAGGGGGAAACCGACCTCGCGCGCGGTGCGCAGAGCTTCGGCGCGATCGCTGACAGGTTCTTCAGTGCCGGGTAGGGTGGGGACGCCAACTTTTTGTGCGAGTAGGCGGGCCGCCATCTTATCGCCCATGTTGTCGAGTAACTCGGGGTCAGGGCCGATGAAGGTGATTCCGGCGTCGCGACAGGCGCGGGCAAAGTCCGGGTTCTCGGAGAGAAAGCCGTAACCTGGGTGGATGGCATCGACGCCCTTTGAGACAGCGAGTTTGACAATCCCTTCGTAGTCGAGGTAGGCACCGACGGGACCTTTGCTTTGGTCGAGCATATAGGCTTCATCGGCTTTGAAGCGGTGGACGGAGAATCTGTCTTCGTGAGCGAAGATGGCAACGGTGGGAATGCCAAGTTCATTGGCGGCCCGCATGATGCGGATGGCGATTTCGGAACGGTTGGCGACGAGAAGCTTTTTAAACATGAATGATGGGTGACGGTTTTATCTGGGGGACGGTTTCGGCTATTTGATTCATTTGGTGAATCGGAGTCAATGGGGGAAAGGGGAAATACGTGATCTTTGACAGGATTAACGGGGTTTTGAGGATTGGAGAATGGAGAATGGAGAATGGAGAAT
>JAGXGH010000110.1 GCA_024636835.1 Verrucomicrobiales bacterium
GATCTGCCGCTGCATCATTCATCGATGGAGTGGGTGCGCCTCGCGCCCCGCATTCACTTCACACTGCCCGTTGACGCACTAACAATATTTCGGCACAGGTCATTGGATCAGCACTAGTCTTGAGGTCGGTATAAGTCGCTCGCTTCGTTCACACCACCCGATGTGGGCGGGGCGCCCACACTCCATCGCCGAAGCCTTCGATGTGCTGATCTGCCGCTACATCATTCATCGATGGAGTGGGAGCGCCTCGCGCCCCGCATTCACTTCACACTGCCCGTTGAGGCACTAACAATATTTCGGCACAGGTCATTGGATCAGCACTAGTCTTGAGGTCGGTATAAGTCGCTCGCTTCGTTCATGCCACCCGATGTGGGCGGGGGCGCCCACACTCCATCGCCGAAGCCTTCGATGTGCTGATCTGCCGCTGCAGCATTCATCGATGGAGTGGGTGTGCCTCGCGCCCTGCATTCACTTCACACTGCCCGTTGACGCACTAACAAAAGTCAGTCAGCGGTCATGGATCAGTGCTTGTCGAGAATTCTATTCGCCTATGATCGCTTCCAGTGCTTTGCCGTAGGCGATGTAGGAATCGTAGCACTGCTGCCAGTCGGGTGATTCGCCATCCTGGATGTGAAACACCGTGGCGACGTGGGGTTCGATCGCGATGAACCCAGCGTAGTCGCGCGCTTTTAGGTCGGCGATGATCTCGGGGACGTAGGCTTGTCCTTTACCGGGATAAACGTATTCGGGCTCGCCGCCGTCTTCGCTGGGGTTGAGACAGTCTTTAATATGGATGTGAACGATATGATCGCGAACGTCTTGGTAGAATTGCCAAGCGTCCTGCCACGGTTGTGGCTCAGGTTGTGAGCGGTCCTTTTGGAAAACGGGATTGCCGGTGTCGAAGATGAGCTTCATGTCCGGAACTTCTTCGAGAAGGCGTAAGGTGTGCTGACTACTAAACCCGCCGTAGTTCATGCAATTCTCGTGGGCCGTGGTGAGTCCGGCATCGGAAAAGCGCGCGACGATTTCGCGCAGTCGACGGAAGCGTTCTTCTTCGTGTTGGTCTTCGCCCCAAGGTTGCTGGGCGTAGGACATGACGCGGACAATCTGTGTTCCGAGTCGTTTCATGCGTGGGATGGCGCGCTCCACTTCCGCGAGCGTGATATCAAAGTCGCTGGTGATATTTTTCGACCAGCTGCCAATGAGTGAGCCAAATTCAGCAACGCGGATTCCAGCTTCGTCGAGTTGTTCAGCGGCGAGTTCGAATGCAGTGTCGGAGAGATCGTGGATGTTTTTCCCATCGATTCCGCGTGCGGAGAGATACTGCCATCCGAGGGCTTTGGTGGCAGCAATTTGAGTGGCGAGATCGGGTGCTGCTTCGTCAGAGAATCCGGTGAGTTTCATGGTGTGGTGAAGTTTGTTGGTGATGATTTTCGGCTGCGCCGGGGGGGTGAGTGAGCCGGCTCGTCTCACCTACAGCGCGGCGATGATTGTAGGTTAGACGTGTCGGCTAACGGCTTGTGATCGGGCCGTGCCCGCTAGTTGTTTCGCGGGGTGTGGGAGGTTTGCGGGCGGTTGTGATTTGCGGATGCGCCTGGGGGATTAGAGCGTAACCTTTTTCCCATCGTTTTGCGCACTCTCGTAAATCGCTTGAATCACAGCCACCGGCTTGCGGGCTTCGGCGGATGAGGTCGTGGGTTCGCGGCCTTCGTGGATGGCGTTGACGACTTCCTCGAAGTTGCGCTGGTGCTGGTAGAAGTTGATGGCGCTCGGGTCGTTGGCGCCGAGACCGGCTTCCTGGCCTTTCATGAGAGTGCTCTTGATTTCGGCGTCTTCTGGTTTCTCTTCCATAAAGTCCCAGATCTCAAAGGCTTCGTCGGCAAGGAATACGGAGCCTTCGGTGCCGGAGAGTTGGACGCGGGCGGGGTGACCGTCCTTTGACCAGGTGCAGGTGGAACATTCGATGACTCCACGGGCGCCGCTTTCGAACTCAACGATGGCGACGACGATGTCCTCGACCTCGATGCGCTCGTGAGCGAGACAGGCTGTGTTTGCCTGCACGGATTTCACCGGACCTGCGAGGTGCAGCAAGGCGTCGACGGTGTGAATGGATTGATTCATCAGAGCGCCACCGCCATCGAGTGCCCAAGTGCCGCGCCATCCGGCGGAGTCGTAGTAAGCTTGATCGCGATACCATTTCACGTAGGCGGATGCCGAGGTGAGCTTGCCGAAGCGGCCATCGTCGACGGCTTTTTTGAACGCGGTCATTCCCGGATGGAACCGGCGGTTCAACACGGCGGCGATAGTCTTGCCGTTCTTCTCGGCGGCGGCGATGAGTTGATCGATACGCTCGGTGGTGATCTCGAGTGGTTTTTCGCAGATGACGTGTTTGCCGGCGTTGAGCGCGGCGAGGGATGGCTCGAGGTGAGCGCCGGACGGGGTGCCGACTGTGACGATCTCGAGTTCCGGGTCGGCGAGAAATTCCGCCATGTCTGAGTATGCTTTGCCTCCGTACTCGCCGGCCAGTTTTTCAGCGGCCTCGGCGCGCAGGTCGAAGACAGAGTGGAGTTCGCTGCCGGTCATGGCGGTAATGGCTTTAGCGTGAAAGTGGCCGATCATGCCGGCACCGATAATTCCGAATTTCATGGTAGTTGTGTGTTGAGATTAGATGGCGCGCCCGCGGCGGATGTAACCTGTGACGCCGACAACCGCGAGAATGGCTAATAGGGCAAGACCGAGCTGACCCCATGAGCCTTTGCTAAGGAGCACCCAAATGGAGCCAAGTGTTGCCATTGCTGTAGCGAATATCATGACACTGTTGACGAGTAAACGGTGCTTGGGGATTTCGTCGCCGAGGGCTTTGCGCGAGTTCATCAAGAGCAGGAAGGTTAGGTAAGCGATGGGGAGCAGACAGGTGGCGATGACGCTGGCGGTGACCGAAAGCGCGGCCTGGGAATCGCCGGCCCACAGGATGGGTGAGAAGAATCCGGCGATGGCGGGCATCGATGCACCAACGATGAACACCTTGCGGTTATCCAGTTTGTCGAAGGCCTCGCTGACGGCGTAACCGTTCATCATCATGTGGACGAGCATGGTCGAAAATGCCATCGCAAGCACGCCGATGCCGAAGATGGGCTGTGCGGCTTTTCCGAGGAAAGGTTCCAAAGATTTGGCGAGCGCTCCGGCATCGCGTTTGACGAGCATGGCGGCAAGTGTTCGGTCGGCAGGGGTGAACGATTTGTCTGCCAAGGCAATGACTTCAGCAGGTTTGGCGTCTTTTGACACGGCATCACCGAGCTTCTTGCCGACGATTTTTGCGTAACTAGCCTGTGCGTTTTTAGCGATGGAACCATCAGCGAGTATGACGTCGGCAGTCTTGGCATGGAACTGTGATGCGGAGGCGATAACGAGGAAGCTGGTAGCGAGGATAAAGGGAACGAAGAGGCCAAATGCCAAGTCGAATCGGCTGAGTGCACGTTGGGCTTTTCCCCATTTACGCTTTAGCAAGGTATAGGGAAGAAGGAAGGTCATGTTGATGCCGACGGCGGTTCCGAAAGCTGTGATGATGACGTCGCGCTGTGATGATTTGACGTATTCGGTCCAGAATGCCGCGTTCTCTCCGGTGGCGACGATGGCATCGCGGAATGATTCTGTGGGCTTGAAGAGTGCGGTGACGTCGGGAACCAATCCGGCGAAGATTTTGCCCCACGAGATGGCACCGGCGAGGGCGAGTTTTACGACGACGCCCATGAAGGCGATGACGACGATGGCGACGAGCACTTTGAGGACGTTCTCGATATTTTTTGCGGATTTGGCTCCGCCGGTGGACATCCAGATGAGCGCCATGGAGATGACGAAGAGGGTGCCTGTGATGACGAAGGGCGGTATGCTTGAGCCGCCGAGGTTTTGTGTGATGGCACCTCTGGCAAGGGCAAACTGTGCGGCGCAGAACACGGTATCGGCGATGATGGTGGCGATGAGCCACGCCCAAGCCAAGGTGGGCGATACGGTGTTTTGCACGGTGCGGAATGGTCGGTCGCCGGTCGAAAGAGTGACGTGGCTAATGGCGGCGAGCATGATCACACCGCATGCCATGGCGAGGGGTTGCAACCACATGAAATTGTAGCCGCCGATAACACCGAGGTAGAGGGCTCCAATGAGTGATCCACCGCCAAGGGTGACGGCTGCCTGGAGCCAGCCGGGGCCGGATTGTTTAGCGTAGTCGATAAATTTCATGAATGGGTGTCAGATGATAGGGTGCCGTATACGTGTTGCTGTGGATGAATCTTGCGCAGAAAGATGATGTGGGGCAAGGGCTGGATGCAAAAAAAAAAGCGTAGGTTGCCCTACGCCTTTCGGTGAAATTTCTATTCTAGCCAAGGATTATATCAAATCTTGGTATTGATCTGACGCGAGCGGACGTTGAAATCTTTGATTGAGAGCAACTTGTGCGCGGAGAAAAATTATGTGGTCATTCTAAAGTGCTATTGCTGCTTGGCGTCGAGGACGGTGTTCCATTTTGCCAAGTTGTCTTTCTCTGCGGCGAACAAGGCGTCGGTGGAGTCGAGAACCTTAATGCTTTCAATGCTGTCTCCTCCTTTGATGGCATTGACGACGTCCTGACCTTTCGTGACTTCGCCAAATACCGAGTGACGGCCGTTGAGGTGCGAGGTGGCATTGTGGGTGATGAAGAACTGTGATCCATTGGTGCCAGGTCCTGCGTTCGCCATCGAGAAGATGCCTGCTTTGTCGTGCTTCAGGGAGTTGTCGAATTCATCTGCAAAATTGTAGCCAGGGCCGCCGCGTCCGGTTCCTGTTGGGTCTCCGCCTTGAATCATGAAATTCGGGATGACGCGGTGGAAGGTGAGGCCGTCGTAGTAGCCACGCTTGGCAAGGTTGAGGAAGTTCGCAGCGGTCATCGGCACTTTGGTCGCGAAGATGGTGGCTTCGATGTCGCCCTTCGAGGTGGTGATGACGATCTTCGCGTCTTGAACTTCCTCGGCAGCTGGTATTTCAGCGGGCGTTTCGACAGCTGTGTTTTCGGTCTTGACGGGCGGCGGGGAATTGGCGTCGGGTGAGCAAGCGGAGAGGGCGATAACGGCACACGCCGCCAAGGAGGGAATAATAGAGATTTTCATAGTGAGATCAATGGATAACCAACCACAAAGCGTTGCAAGAACGCAAGTGAATCTGAAAATTCCACATCATTGCCCTGGGCGCTGATGTGGATGCTGAGATTTGGAGAATGGAGTCGCGTAAAACGGCTGTGCCGCACGCGATGGAAAATGGGGACCCGTAGTGAGAATGGCTTGGTGGCAGGATGCCACCGCCACGGGGTGCGCTTGCGCCCGTTGCCAAGTGACACCTGGCAGCTGAGAAATGGCGAGCGGCAAGCTGTAGCGGACGCTTTGCAAGCGCCGAACGAACGTCGCATAGGATCCTTCATTATTTATAAACTCTTAGTGGAGAATGTGCATAAAGGTTTCCCCTTCATTTACCTGAGAGGCGGCATTCCGCGCCAAGTGTTTCTGATTAAATGTAAAGCTTAGCTCCTCAACACCAATTGCTTATACAGATATTTCACCGAATTAACAACTAGATGCCTGACATCAAGTAGCGGTTTGACATCAAGTAGACGATAATGCTCTCTGGTTGAGATTGTGCGGATGTGGGGTATGATGCAATGCCCATGGGACAAATGCATGGAATCCGGTGAGAAGCCGGAACAGTTGCGCTGCGGTATCTGGTGACGATTCCCCAACAGCCAATCTCGATTTCGGTCGGGGTGAAGGTGGGGAGGAGGTGATTAGCCAGGAGTCCGAATACTTGTTTTGTCCCGTCTCAATAAACGGTAGCGCATTGGGTTATGCGTCGCCAATCACTGTGAACCTCTCCGCATATGAGAGGAACGAGAAAAAATGAAGATTGATCTGATCAAGAATTGTCGGTCCACGCTGGCTTTGTGCCTAATCGTGTGTGGAGGAATGGCATCCGCCAATGGGGCTGTAATGATTAACGAACCAAGTCCTCCCGGGCCGCTGGATTCCATCGCCCACCTCATCATAGACTTTGGTTCATCCGGAGGAGGAGCGGAGCAATTTGATATCAGTTATTCGAACGATGGGGTAAAAAAATATGTCCTCGATCTTTTCGATGTATTCGCGGGACAATCAATGGCTTTCGAAATTACTTCTACGACTACCACCGGCAACAGTCTCGACGGTAATCCTATGTATGAAGTGTCGACAGGCGGCCGGGGGTACGAAGTCATCGCCTACGGTTTTGGTGAGTTTATCACGCGTGTCGACTACGATGGATTTTCTGCATCCTATGATCAAGTTAACTTTTCTCCGGCGTTTGCGCTATGGTATGAGGATGCATTGAGTCCTGGGGTATGGACGTTTTCGGAGTTTGATGGTGCAGCCACCTTGGAGGTAAAGGATGGCGGATACTACGGATTGGTCTACACCGATGCGACGTATCCCGATAACGGCCCGCCTCCGGCTATTGTCATACCCGAGCCAAGTGTTTTCGGGTTGGTCTTATTCGGATGTATGGTCCTTGGCTGTAGACGGTGTGTTCGCAGATGAGAGTTCCGAATCAGAGAGGATTTACGATCGTTGAGCTTATGGTCTGCGGAGTGATCGTTGCCGTGCTGGCGACGATTCTTTACGCGGGCATTCAAGGCTATCGTGCGCGGGCCTTGCAGGCGGTGTCGGCGAACAGTTTACGCACTCTCGGTAATGCGGCTTTGGAGTATACGGCTGAGCACAACGGGAAATTTTTCCCCTATCGAAGGTGGTCGCCCGAAGGCGGTGTGGAATGGTGGTTTGGCCGTGAAGCCGGTGGCGCCGGTGGCGAGGGGGATCGCGTGATCGAACGGGAAAAAGGTCCTCTGGGTGAATTCATCGAGTCCGCAGGAGGAGTTGAAATCTGTCCTGGAATGCAGCAATACACCGATATTCGTAAGGCGAAGTTCGCAGGGTCTAGCTTTGGCTATGGCTATAACGTTCACCTGGGAGGGGGGTGGTTTGGAAATGGCCCTCGTCTTAACTTGTTGACAAGCAAGCATCGGGCGTCGGACATTGCGGTGTTTGCGACCTGCGCGCAGGTGAACACCTTCCAACCGCCGGCGACGCCCGATAAGCCCATGGTCGAGGAGTTTTATGGATTCGATCGCCGGCAAAAGACGATCCACTTCCGTTTCAATCGCAAGGCCTTGTTGTTCTTCGCTAATGGTGGTGTCCGTGCGGTGGAGCCCGATCAGGGGACCATGGACACTAAAATGGAGGATGCCGATGTCGGGCGGTTCTCTCCGGTCGGAAGCACCAAGTGGCTGGGTATCGACTGATCGATGATTGCGCGGTATTACCAGCCTTTGTTTCTTGTCGGCCCTGATGTGCCGAAAGTATCGTCGACTGCGCTGACCAAGGCTTCATCTCTTTCGAGGATTTGATCGGCAATGCGGAGGATGAGGCGGTTCGGGCGTGCTTGCGGACGGATTGCTTTGACGTGTTCAGCGACATCTATTTCGCTGCCTGGGCCTAATTGCTCGGTGAGGATGGCAATGGCGGTTGCGCTGGATCGTGATACTCCCGCCATGCAATGAATGCCCACAACGCTGTCGCTGGTGAACTTTTTTCCGAACTCCAGAAGATCGCGGACGTGGTCTTTGCCGGGTGGGTTGTCAGTGTCGTTGTCCGCCTGCTCAATATCATCAAAGACAACGAATAAGATTTCGGCTTTTGGGAAGAGCGCATTCACTCCCTTGGTGTAACTATCCCGGTTTGCGCCAGGATGCCAAATAGATATGAGATGGGTGACCGGTTGCATGGCGAGCTCGTTAAGCTCGTGGACGCCACAGATAGTCAGGCTGAATGCTGAATGGGGCATTGGGGGGATATCAAAGTCTCAAACTGATGAGATCATAGAAGATATTGGCTAATAGCAATCAGATTGCTAGCAAAAAAGTGTCCCAAGCTGAGGCGATGTGGACAGGTCTCCATTGCCGCATTGGGCGTTCAGGCGAGAAAACTTTATGAGAAATGTGTTTTTCACGTGAGAGGCGAACGCCATTGACTTAGGTTGCGGGTCTATGGTGGTTTCTGGTGTGCAATCTGATCAAACAACGACGTCGACTGGAGGAAGCGTGGCGAATCGCGACGGTGATTTTGTGCATCTGCACCTTCACACCGAGTATTCGACCTTGGATGGGGCGATTCGGATGAAGGATTTGGTGAAGCGAGCGGCTCAGCTGAAAATGCCGGCGGTGGCGGTAACGGATCACGGCAATATGTATGGGGCTGTGCAGTTTTTCATGAAGGCGAAAGATGCCGGGGTGAAGCCCATCTTCGGCTGTGAGATGTATCTGGCGCCGGGCGATCTGTCGGTGAAGAAAAAACTTCCAGGCCAGAAGATCGCGTCACACTTGACCTTGTTGGTGGAGAATGAGGTGGGATATCACAATCTGATCCGCTTGGTTTCGCGTGCGCATCTCGAAGGGTTTTACTACAAGCCGCGGATCGATAAAAAGTCGTTGGCGGAATTTTCCGAGGGGCTCATCTGCCTGAGCGGGTGCATCAATGGCGAGATCAACCAACACATCCAAGCGGGTCAGATAGACATGGCGCGCAATAGCTTGGACGATTTCCTGGAAATCTATGGGAAGGATAATTTCTTCCTCGAGATGCACGATCATGGGATGGAAGCGCAACAGACGTGTAACGCGCAGTTACGTGAGTTTGCCGCGGATTACAAGTTGCGGACGGTGGTGGCGAATGACGTGCACTTCCTCGATAAGAAGGACCACGAGGCACATGATGTGATGATCTGTATCGGCACTGGCGCGCGGGTGATTGATGAGAACCGCATGCATTACTCGGATGAGGTGCATTTTAAGACGGGGACGCAGATGCGCGAGCTTTTTAGCGGAGATCAGGAAGCCTGTGATACGACCTTGGAGATTGCCGAGCGGTGCAATTATGAAATGAAGCTCGATGCGGCGAGTATCGAGAAGTATCCGAACTTCGCATCGCCCGACGGCGGTGAACGCGACGACTATTTTCGCAAGCTTTGTGAAAAGGGGATGGTGGCGCGTTACGGTGAGGAGAAGACGAAGTCTGATCCGTCGCTTCGTGAGCGTCTCGATTATGAGATTGGGATCATGGAGAAGATGGGGTTTGTGTCCTATTTCCTGATTGTTCAGGACTTCATCCAATGGGCACGGGATCAGGATATTCCGGTGGGTCCGGGTCGTGGTTCTGCCGCGGGGTCGCTGGTGGCATACTGCTTGGGGATTACCGATTTGTGTCCGATCCGCTTTGGATTGATTTTCGAACGATTCCTTAACCCGGAACGTAACAGCCCGCCGGACGTGGACGTGGACTTTTGCCAGAGCCGACGGGGCGAGGTGATCGAGTATGTACGCCAAAAATACGGTGAGCGAGCGGTTTCTCACATCATTACGTTTGGCACAATGGGTGCCAAGAGTGTGATCCGTGACGTTGGCCGTGTTCTCGGTTGGGGGTTTGGTGATGCCGATAGGATTGCCAAGATGATTCCAGCGGATCTGGGAATGACCCTTGAAAAAGCGCGTGAAAAAAACCCGGACTTGCGAGGGGCGATCGAGGATGAAGGGCGAGTCCAGGAACTGTGGAAGTATGCCACGTATCTGGAAGGTCTGACGCGCGGAACGGGTATTCACGCAGCGGGAATCGTGATCGGCGATACAGATCTCGATAAGTTTGTTCCGCTGACCCGGGGCAATGAGGGGGAGGTGGTGACGCAAGCCGATATGGGTGCGATCACCGAGGTTGGTTTGTTGAAGATGGATTTCCTCGGCTTGAAAACACTGACGGTGATCAAAGACGCGATGGATCACATTTGGCGGCACGAGCCGAGCTTTAAACTCGATGCGACATCGTTTGATGACCCGAAAACATTCAAGTTACTCCAACGAGGTGAGACGGTGGCGGTTTTTCAGCTGGAATCCGGCGGAATGGCGAAGACTTGTCGTCAGCTTGGGGTGGACCGGATTGAAGACATCATCGCTTTGCTCGCGCTCTATCGCCCGGGTCCGATGGATCTGATTCCGAGTTATATCGCGCGGAAGAAGGGACAGGAAGAGGTAGAGTATCTCCATCCGCTGCTCGAGGAGGTGAGTGAAGAAACTTACGGGATTTTGATCTATCAGGAGCAGGTGCAGAAAGCGGCAAACCTGCTGGCGGGATATTCACTTGGAGAGGCGGATTTGCTTCGCCGTGCGATGGGTAAGAAGAAGCTCTCCGAGATGGTGAAGCAACGCAAGACCTTCGTCGCCGGTTGCGCGTCGGTGAATGAAATCCCCGAGAAAAAGGCCAACGATATCTTCGATTTGTTGGAGAAGTTCGCCGGTTACGGATTTAACAAATCGCACTCGGCGGCTTACGGATTGATCAGTTACCACACGGCTTATCTCAAGGCGAACTACCCGGTGGAGTTCATGGCGGCGGTGTTGTCGAACGAGATCAACAACACGGATAAGATCGCATTCTTTGTGAAGGAGTGCGGACGGATGGGAGTGACGATTCTCCCGCCGAGTGTGAACCACAGTTTGCCGAAGTTTGCTCCCGAGCACACCGGCGGTGGTGCGGTGGTCGATGCGGATGCGATCCGCTACGGCTTGGCCGCAGTGAAAAATGTTGGTGAGGGCGCAGTGGAGTTGATGATCAAAGAGCGCGAGGAGAACGGTCCGTTTGAGTCGCTGGAAAATTTTGCATCGCGAGTGGATCAGAAGGCGGTGAACAAAAAGATTTTGGAGAGTTTGGTGCGTGCCGGTGCATTCGATTGGACGGGCGAGAAGCGTTGGGAGTTGTTTGCGCGTTTGGACTCGGTGCTGGCGGGTGCTTCCGCGGTGCATCGCGATAGGGCGAGCGGTCAGGTTTCGTTGTTCGATGCACTTGAGTTATCGGCGGCCTCGGCTCCGCCGGAGCGTGCGGAATCCGCGTCTAGGGTGGTGGAGTGGACGCGGTCGGAGATGTTGTCACACGAGCGAGAGCTTTTGGGGTTCTATGTCAGCGGTCATCCTTTGGACGACTATCGGGGGAACCTTGCAGGTGAGGAATTTGCGCTGATCGGTGAACTCAATGATTTGGAACTGACGGTCCGTCCGCAAGGGGATTGGAAAGAGCGGCGGAAGTTAAAAGTGGAGAAGCATGTTTATGCTTTCGCTGCGTTCATTCAGGACGCGACGGTGCGCTATTCGAAGAAAACGGATAAACCGTTCGCGATCTTGTCGGTGGAGGATTACTCGGGCACGTCCGAAGTGATGGTGTGGAATAACACATTTTCGAAGTGCTCGGAAATCATCACGCCTGGCGCGGTGATCCGCGTTGACGCGATCGTCGAGTATGACGATCGTGAGGATGGGCGGAAGCTGATCGCGGAAAAAATCACCGCGATGCAAAAACTGGAACATAGCTATAATGTCGATGGCGCGGTGACATTGGTGGTGGATTGTCGCAGCCTTGTGGAGACGGATCTCTCCGAGATTAAGGATGTGGTCAAGGCGCACCCAGGCCGTGTGCCGCTTCAGTTTTTGTTCCTTCAACGCAACGGTCGAGAGATTCGATATGAAGCCGGCGAGCAGTTCGCCGTCGACCCGGGTAATGGTTTTACCAAGGCGGCTGCGCGTTGGTTGCCGAAAGTCACAGATTGAACGGATAACTCGTTCGTGGTGTCGAGAGAGGAAGCTTATGGAAACGGAAGAGAATAATGAATCGCCGCCGATGGGTATAGATGCCTTGCATGAGGAGGTGATTGCTATCTTCGAGGACGCTGCGCGAATGCTCGGATTGCCGAAGTCGATTGGAGGGATTTACGGTTTGTTGTTTATTTCCGAGGATGCGCTGAGTTTGGATGATGTGGTGTTGAGGTTGAGTGTCAGCAAGGGGTCAGCGAGTCAGGGCTTGCGTTTTTTGCGTAATCTTGGCGCAGTTCGCCCCGCGTCCAGGGATGGTGAGCGGCGGGAGTATTTCACCGCTGAGGTTGAGTTGAAGCAATTGGTTGCCGGATTTATTAAATCCGAGCTGGAGCCTCAAATTGGGTCGGGTTTGGGTAAATCACAGAAAGTCGAAGCCAGGTTGAAGGCTTTGAAGGATGAGGGCATAGTCGAAGGGGACTTGGCCGAACATCTTGACGAGAGGGTCGGGAAATTGAACCAGTGGCACCGAAGTGCACGCTGGGTGCTACCTTTCATTGCTCGGTTTTTGGGTTAAGTTGGCACCATGGCAGAATCTGATATGGCGTGGATTTGTGTGCGAACGCTTCGCAAGAGCGAGCATATCGCTGCAGCATCGTTGCGTCAGTTCGATGGTGTGGATGCGTTTTGTCCGCGCCTGCGTTATCGAAAAAAAACCCGCCGTGGAGTGGTGTGGTTTACGGATGCGATGTTTCCTTGCTACATCTTCGTGCATTGTGATTTGAGCGAGTCTCTTTCTGCGGTTCGCTATGCTCGTGGTGTTGCAGGTTTGGTCGACTTTGCAGGAAAGGTGCCGGTCATTCCCAATGAACAGGTTGATGCGCTGAAGTCCTTGATGGGTGAGGGCGAAATTCGTGAGATCGATGACACGGTGGATGTCGGTGACACGGTAGAGGTGACCGAGGGCCCCCTGATGGGCTTGAATGCTGTGGTTACGAGGGTGATGCCGGCAAAAGATCGTGTGTTTTTGCTGCTTGAATTTCTCGGTCAGGAGCGAGAGGTGCAAGTTCCTCTGGGTGCGGTGCTTCAGCCTGGTAGACCGAAGATGGATTCGTAATGATGAAGAGGGAGAGGCGTGTCCTCCGTGCGTGGTGGTATGCAAAGAGATGAAGAAGAAATGGCCTTTTTCGTTGCTGAGTTCATATTTATTTGAACATGCTTGTCTCAAGGGCTACACAAGCCATACGCGAGGTTTTTTTCCGATGCTTCGCAGTAAATCGCATGTCTGCTTTAGGCGCTATGCTTCAGTCGTAATGAGTTTGGTGGATCCTATGCAGGCGGCTTTGTCTGTTGTATGGATTCGACCAATGGCGGTAGCGTGACTTGGCAAAGCCTTTCCAATGAGGTAGTGTAAGACAATCATGACGAATGTTCTTTTTCAGTCCGGCGGATTCATGATGCCGATGATCTGTTGCATGATTATCTCCATCACGGTGCTGTGGTATTTTCGCACCAGAAATCCAGTCAAACGCTTCCGTCCGTCTTGGGGGGAAGTTACGGTTTTAGGCGTTGTGCTTTTCGGGATTTCAGCATTCTCAAGCTACCTTATTTACCGCACCATCGAGACTGGAGCTGATTCTATCGCCGCAATGAAAGAGGCGCAGGAAGAGAATGAAAAAGGCAGTGGGCCAAGTGGTAGTGGTAAGGTCGACGGAAGTGGAGGTGGCTCGGTTTTTGAAGAAACCCTTACTGACATCGATAATGAGAGACGCGAAGCGGCAGAGCGGCAGCAGCGTGGCGAATGATTTTAATCTAGTATTCAACTATGGCGATTTTTGATCCAAGTAAACTTCTACTCATAGCGGGGCCCTGCAGTCTTGAATCCTGGTCTGTCTGCGAGCAGGTGGCGGACAAACTGGCCGTGCTTCGCGACACCAAGCCGGAACTCAATATTATCTTCAAGGGATCGTATGATAAGGCGAACCGGACCTCGCTCGGCAGCGATCGTGGCCCGGGGATGGAGGAGGGATTGGCACTCTTGAGCCGTGTAAAAAAGGAGTATGGCTTTCCCTTGCTGACTGACTTTCATACCGCCGAACAGGCGGGTCCAGTAGGGCAGGTGGTTGATGTTCTTCAGGTGCCGGCGTTCCTGTGCAGGCAAACCGATTTGCTCGTAGCAGCTGCGCAGACGGGCAAGGTGGTCAATGTGAAGAAGGGTCAGTTTCTATCGCCTCAAGAGATGCAGTTTGTGGTCAGTAAACTTGAAGAAGCGGGTGCTGTGGAGATCTGGCAGACGGATCGTGGGACGATGTTCGGCTACCAGAACCTGGTGGTGGATATGCGCTCGTTCGCGATCATGAACGCACTAGGTCATCCGACGATCATTGATGCCACGCACAGCGTGCAGTTACCCGGTGCTGCCGGGGGCAAGAGCGGAGGTCAGCGAGAGTTTGTGCCGGTGTTGGCTCGGGCGGCGCTCGCGGCTGGTGCTTCCGGTGTGTTTATGGAAACGCATCCAAACCCACAGGAAGCGATTTCGGACGCGGCGTCGCAGGTTCCTTTGGCGGAGTTGGAAGGGGTTTTAGACTCGCTTCTCAAGGTATGGAAAGCGGTTCGCTAATTTGGCGTTAGTAGACTTATCTACGATGGAACATTCACAGCTTATCGCCGAGGTGGATCGCGTTTTTGCGGCCGAGATTGCGGCGCTGCAATCGGTGCGGAAATCTGTTCGTAAGAATTTTCCGCAGGCGGTCGAGCTCATCCTTGGAGCCAAAGGCAAGGTGGTGGTGACGGGGATAGGGAAGTCGGGTTTGATCGGACGCAAGATCGCGGCGACGCTCGCCTCGACAGGCAGGACGTCGACATTTATCAACGCCGCAGACGCTCTCCATGGCGACCTCGGAATGGTCTCTGACGGTGATGTGGTGTTGATGCTGTCGAACAGTGCGTCAACCGCGGAGCTGGTGTTGATGCTACCCTCGTTGAGAAAAATGGGCGTGGGTATTATTGGGATTTTCGGGCGAGACGACAGCGAACTCGCCAAGGCGGTGGACCTTGTGTTACTCGCTGAAATTACCGCTGAGGGATGCCCGTTGGAATTGGCTCCAATGGGAAGCAGCACCGCGGCATTAGTGGTGGGCGATGCTTTGGCGTCGGCCTTGATGAAAGCGAGCGGATTCTCAGCGGATGATTTTGCGCTTTACCACCCTGCGGGCATGATTGGTCGCAGGTTGTTGCTTTCGGTGGGTGATGTGATGCACCCGGTGACAGAGGTTTCGCTGGTGGGAGTGGACGATGGGTTCCGCGAGCTTGTCGGAGAAATGACGCGCACGAACCTAGGCGCTATTTGCGTGGTCGATGCCTCCAAGCGCTTGTTAGGTGTGATTTCGGATGGTGATGTGCGGCGCACCATCATTCAAGACGATCCATTCAAGTTGTGCGCACGGGACATCATGACCGCCGAACCGGTTACCGTGGCGGCTAAGATGAAGTTGGGTGAAGTGCTCGCGTTGATGGAGTCGCCAACACGAAGAATTTATGTGGTACCAGTGGTTGAAGAGGACGGAAAAGTTGTGGGTATGGTGCGGATGCACGACATTGTGCGTTGATCGAATGGATCGAGTTGAGTGTAAAAGAACATATTGATTGCCTGGTCGTGGGTGCTGGCTTTGCCGGCGTTGTCATGGCTGAGCGTTTGGCAAATGCTTCAGGCAAGCGTTGTGTGGTCATTGACCAGCGCGAGCACTTGGCGGGCAATGCGCACGACTTCGTCGATGATGCGGGGGTGTTGGTTCACTCTTACGGCCCGCATTATTTTCGCACGAACTCGGGGATGGTACGTGATTACCTTTCTCGGTTCACCACCTGGCATCCTGTTGATTATCAGATCAAAAGCTACGCAGACGGACAGTTTTGGTCGTTTCCCATCAACCTGAACACCTACGAGGAGATGGTCGGACGGCCATCGACTGAGGAGGAATTCAAAAGCTATCTGGAGAGTGTTCGCTTGCCGATTGCGGAACCTGCGAACTCAGAGGAAGTGATCATTTCCCAAGTCGGGAAAGAACTCTACGAGCGCTTTTTCGAGGGATACACACTCAAGCAGTGGAAACGCCATCCGAAAGAGCTGGACGCCAGTGTTTGCGGTAGAATCCCTATCCGCACAAACCGCGATGACCGCTATCTACGAGAAGAATTTCAAGCGCTGCCCACTGATGGCTACACCAAATTATTCGAGCGAATCCTTGATGAGTCGCCACGTGTGCAGGTGAAGTTGGGCACCTCACTTGCCGAGGCGAGCAAGCATTACTCCTGGGATCTACTCGTTTTCACCGGAGCGATCGATCAGTATTTTGACGAGCGCTGCGGACCGCTTCCTTATCGCTCCTTGAAGTTCGAACGGGAGAGCTACTCGGCGGAGCAGCTTCAACAACAAGGCCGGGAAAAAATCGCAGGCAAACCCGGATTTTGGCAGCCCGCCATGCAGGTGAACTATCCAGGAAAAGATATTGAGTTCACTCGCATCGTGGAAATTAAGCATGCGACGGGTCAGGCTGTCAGTGCCACGTCAATTTCACGTGAGTTTCCTGCCGGGTTTGAAGAAACGAACGAGCCCTACTACCCGGTGCCGACTCCGGAATCCGCAGCGATTTACCGTCGTTACAAAATGCTCGCAGAGGCCGAAACGTCGACGGTCTTCCTCGGTCGTCTGGCTACCTATCGCTACTACAACATGGATCAGGTCGTTGCCATGGCGCTCAAAAAGTTCGACCTGCAGGTTCAGGGTGGGTTTGATCGCAGATAGGTGAAATGCGAATACACTGCGCTACTAGTCAAATCGACAATGCGTGGCTTGTGTGGATTTTCCACTTGTGATCTGCCACGCTCGTAACGAACTTGTGAGTAATTGAGTTCCAATTTTCCTTCCTATGTCAGTTCCCCTTCTCGATGTAAATGCGCAGAACCTTCCGCTGGAAAGCGAGCTCAAGGCGGCGTTCGATTCCGTTCTCCAGTCCGGTCGATTCATCATGGGCGACGAAGTGACGTCGTTCGAAAATGAGATCGCGGAGCTGGTGGGAGCAAAATATGCGATTGGCTGCTCATCGGGGACTGATGCCATTCTACTCGCTCTGATGGCACTCGGTATCGGCGAAGGGGATGAAGTGCTTTGCCCATCCTTCACCTTCTTCGCTACTGCTGGATGTGTGTCACGTGTGGGCGCGATCCCTGTGTTCGTGGATTCCTGCCCGGCTTGTTTTAATATCGACCTTGCGAAGGCCGGCGAGTTGGTCAACGAGAATACCAAAGCCATCATCCCTGTGCACCTTTTCGGCCAAGCTGCGGATATGGATTCTGTGATGGAGTTCGCGGACGAGAATGGTCTGGCAGTCATTGAGGATGCCGCGCAGGCGATTGGGGCGCGCTACAAGGGACTGGGGTGCGGAACGATTGGTCATTTTGGAACCTACTCGTTTTTCCCGTCGAAGAATCTCGGCGGTTTGGGCGATGGAGGGATGTTGGTGACCAACTCAGAGGAGCTTGCTGATCAGGCCCGCGTTCTGTTGAACCATGGGATGAAGCCGAAATACTACCACCAGTTTGTCGGTGGGAATTTCCGACTCGACGCCCTTCAAGCCGCACTGCTGCGGGTTAAACTTCGCCACTACGGCGAATACTCCTCAGGCCGCAAAGAAAACGCCAGCTACTATCTCGAGAAACTCTCGCCACTCGATGGCGTTGTCGTTGCCAGCGAAGCTGATTGCTGCTGCGTCGATACCCAAAATGCTGGATTGAGAGCATCCAGAGCGAAAATCGTTCTGCCCGTGGCCTATAAGCACAACGACCACATCTGGAATCAGTTTACCTTGCGCGTTCTTGATGGCCGCAGAGAAGAGTTGCGCGAGTTCCTCATTGAGCGGGGAATCGGCTGCGAAGTCTATTATCCGGTGCCGCTTCACCGCCAGCAGTGCTTCGACGACCTGCCGAAACGTCCGCTTCCGGTATCTGAACAGCTCGCAGGTGAAGTGCTAAGTATCCCGATTTACCCCGAGCTCACCATCAGCCAGAAGGACGAAGTGATCGCAGCGATTGCCGCATGGCTCACAGAGTGAACCGGGTATGGACACTTACGATTGTGTGTAACTTCCCTCGCTGTCACCTTGACCCGGCGCTGAACTAGGGCAAAGTCTGCATCACCGCCAATCGACCACAAAACAAATCATGCGTATTCTAGTCACAGGAGGAGCTGGATTCCTCGGATCACACCTTTGCGAACGACTTCTCGGAGAAGGTCACGAAGTCATCTGTCTCGATAACTTTTTCACCGGACGTAAAATCAACGTCGCTCATTTGTTGAGCAATCCGATGTTTGAATTGATGCGCCACGATGTCATTGATCCGTTCAAGGTCGAGGTGGATCAGATTTACAACTTAGCTTGTCCAGCATCGCCGGTTCACTACCAGCACAATGCCATCAAGACGATCAAAACCTCAGTGATGGGTGCGATCAACTGCCTCGGTCTGGCAAAGCGTGTTGGCGCAAGAATTTTCCAAGCATCGACATCCGAAGTTTACGGAGATCCTGAAATTCACCCGCAGCCGGAAACCTACAAGGGCAGTGTAAACCCAATAGGGCCACGTGCTTGTTATGATGAAGGGAAGCGCTGCGCAGAGACTTTGTTCTTCGACTACCACCGCAGCAACAATGTCGACATTCGTGTCGTGCGAATTTTCAACACATACGGTCCGAGAATGCTTGCCGATGATGGTCGCGTTGTGTCGAACTTTGTCGTCCAGGCGCTGAAGGGCGAGGACATCACCATCTACGGAGATGGCAGCCAGACGCGCAGCTTCTGCTACGTCGACGATTTGATTGAAGGCTTTGTTCGTTTGATGAACACCGAAGACATCACCGGCCCGGTGAATATTGGAAACCCGGGTGAGTTTACGATGCTTGAATTGGCGGAGAAGGTTCTCGCTCAGGTTGGCGGACCGTCGAAGTTGACCTATCGCCCGCTTCCACAAGACGATCCATTGCAGCGTCAGCCGGATATCACCATCGCCAAAGACCGTTTAGGCTGGCAGCCAACCGTAGACCTCGACGCCGGCCTCGCCAAGACCATCGAGTATTTCAGAGAGAGGGTCTGAAACGCGAAAGTTAAGAAATTTCAAAACGCGAATTGATCGAATTATTCGAATTATTGAGAGCTTCAATGCAATGTCGGATATTCTCTACAAGCATGAATCCTATGAAATAATAGGCGCTTGTATGGAAGTTCACCGAGAGCTTGGTGGAGGAATGGCGGAGGCGATTTATCAAGCTGCAGCGAAAGAAGAGTTCGGAGAAAGATCAATCCCGCATCAATCGGAACAAGAGTTACGCGTATTTTACAAAGGTGTTGAGTTGAGCCCGCGATATCGTCCAGACTTTCTGTGTTACGACCAAATTATTGTGGAGTTTAAGGCGATCACAGAGATTCTTCCTGAGCATGAAGCACAGCTCTTCAACTACTTGCGCATCACGAAACATCAGCTGGGTATTCTCGTGAACTTTGGTAAGCGCTCTCTTGAGACCAAAAGAATAGCCCTTACTCGTTGAGCGTTTATGCATTTCGAAGAAAAAGCATATACCTTGGGAGGTGGAGCAAGGGCTCTAAACGCGGATATCCCAAATCAAAAAAACGCGAATTGACCGAATTATTCGAATTCTTGGCGAGAACCAAAGATGCGGATATTCCAAGTTTAAAAAATTCGTTAAATTCGAATCATTCGCGTTCAAACCTGCCTTTCTCCATCCAAAATCTCCCCTCCTGCTTCCCGTCCTAAGTATCATGAAAGTAAATAGAATCTGTTGTATTGGAGCTGGCTATGTTGGTGGGCCAACGATGGCCATGATCGCCGCAAAGTGTCCGCACATCCACGTTGACGTCGTCGATTTAAATGCCGAGCGGATCGCTGCATGGAACTCGGATGAACTTCCGATCTACGAGCCCGGCCTCAATGATATTGTTGTGGAGGCGCGTGGAAAAAATCTCTTCTTCAGCACTGATGTTGAAGAATCCATCGCAGCCGCCGATTTGATTTTTGTCTCAGTCGGAACACCGACCAAATCCTACGGCATTGGTGCCGGACGTGCCGCTGACCTTTGTTACATCGAGTCTGCTGCGCGGATGATTGCCAAGAACGCAAAAGGCCCGAAAATCATCGTCGAGAAGAGCACCATCCCCGTCCGCACAGCGGAGGCCATCCGCACGATCCTTGGAGCGAACTCGGATCACGGCCAGTTTCAGGTTCTTTCCAACCCGGAGTTCCTCGCTGAAGGCACTGCTGTAGAGGATCTCACCGAGCCGGATCGCATTCTCATCGGCGGTGAGCGCACGCCGGAAGGTGATGCCGCCGTCGAGGCCCTGGTCTCCGTGTATGCGAACTGGGTGTCGCGCGATCGCATCCTGACCACAAATCTCTGGTCATCAGAGCTCTCCAAGCTTGTTGCCAACGCATTCCTCGCCCAGCGCATCTCGTCGATCAATTCGATCTCAGCGCTCTGCGAAGCGACAGGTGCGGATGTTGATGAAGTCGGCCGCGCGATCGGCACTGACTCAAGGATCGGGCCGAAGTTCCTTAAAGCGTCGGTTGGTTTTGGTGGGTCGTGTTTCCAAAAAGATATCCTCAACCTCGTTTATCTTTGTGAACATTTTGGACTTCCTCAAGTGTCCCAGTATTGGCATGCGGTGGTTCAGATGAACGATTGGCAGAAAGAGCGTTTCTCCACCAAGATCGTTAAGACCTTGTTCAACACGGTTCGTGGTAAGAAGATCGCTATTCTCGGTTTCGCATTCAAAAAGGACACCAACGACACACGCGAATCGGCATCGATTTATGTTTGCCGCGATCTGCTTTCGGAAGGTGCGAACATTGCGCTCTACGATCCTAAAGTGCCGGTGTCGACCATTCACGCCGACCTTAACTACGTCGGTGTGAGTGACGAAGTGATCGACCGCCAACTGACCATTTGTTCGTCGGCGGAAGAGGCTACTGATCAGTCCCACGGTCTCGCCGTGCTTACTGAATGGGATGAATTTGCCACCTTGGATTTCTCGGCGATTTACGACAAAATGTTCAAACCAGCCTTCGTATTCGACGGACGCAATGTCTTGCCGCACGACAAGCTCCGCGAGTTAGGCTTCGACGTCTATGCCATCGGCAAAGGCTGAAACGCGAATGGAGAATTTTATAACCGCGAATTGATCGGATTGAGCGAATTTCATGAAAAGCATGGAAGGCAATCTCGCGCAGAGCCGCGGAGGCGCAGAGAGAAAGACAAGTTAACCGTTAATTTTTCGAATGAATCGAATTCTTGGCAAAGAGTAAAACCCTGAAGAATTGTGTCGGATCTCCGGACGGAAAGTATCCGTAGATGAGCGCAGATGTGGAGGCAGGAGGCAGATTTCACAAGAAGAGCTGGAAGGACAAGAAGTGGAGACAAGCACTATAGGTCGGACGTGTCGGCCGACAATCACACCTCGGGCGCAGCTTCCCCAGCTACCCGCTACCTCTAACAGATACATCTTTAACCATGAAGGGCATAAAGAGCATGAAGTATGAAAATGCAGGGCTCAAATAATTCGCATAATTCGAATCATTCGCGTTTCCACCTTCTTGTCCTTCCAGCCCTTCTTGTTAAAAAAACCAGCACAACCCAAGCTTCATGACCCTCATGAACTTCATGGTAAAACCCGACTAGCCAAGCTCTCCGCGCCTCTGCGTCTCCGCGCGAGAACACTCTCACTCTCCCTGTTCCCAAATTCGCATAATTAGAAAAATTCGCGGTTCAAAGCATCTTGCTCTCCTCATTCCAAATCAAACATTCAACATCCAAAATCTTCGCCATCTCCTTCGCGGTTCATTTTGTATCATGAGTAAAATATTCATCACAGGCCATCGTGGAATGGTGGGTAGCGCGTTGGTTCGCGCCGCCGAAAAAGGTGATCACGGTGAGATCATTACCGCGACGCGTTCTGAGTTGGACCTGACCAGCCAACTCGCCGTAGCAGAGTATTTAAACCAGCACCGACCCGACCAGGTGATTGTTGCGGCGGCGAAAGTGGGTGGTATTCACGCCAACAACACGTATCCGGCCGAGTTTATCTACGAAAACCTCGCCATCGCCTCGAATCTGATTCACTCAAGTCACGTCGCCGGTGTCGGCAGATTGCTCTTTCTCGGCAGTTCGTGCATTTACCCGAAGTTTGCACCCCAGCCAATGCCCGAGAGTTGTCTGCTCCAAAGTGAGCTCGAGCCAACCAACGAAGCCTACGCCATCGCCAAAATCGCCGGACTCAAGCTCGCCCAGTATTACCGTCAGCAATATGGCGTCATGTTCCACTCCGCCATGCCGACCAACCTCTACGGCCCGGGTGATAACTATCATCCTGAGAATTCCCATGTTCTTCCCGCTCTCATCCGCCGCTTCCACGAAGCTCGCGAAGCTGGCGTGGAGTCCGTAACGATCTGGGGGACCGGCACACCGCGACGCGAGTTTCTTCATGTCGACGACCTGGCCTCCGCCTGCTTCCACCTTCTAGGACACGAGAATCCCCCCGATTGGGTCAACCTCGGCACCGGCCAAGACATCGCGATCATTGATCTGGCCCATCTCGTTGCAGAAGTGGTCGGGTTTGGAGGGCGCATTGAAACCGATCCGACAAAACCTGACGGCACACCTAGAAAACTGCTCGATGTTTCCTTGATGGAGTCGCTCGGATGGAAAGCGAAAATCGATTTGCGCGATGGAATCGCCGCGGCCTATAAGGACTTTTTACAGAGCATGGCTTCCCAATCCGCTCGGCTTTAGCGTTACGCGAAGTTGAACAAACCTCGCGCGGAGACGCTGAGACGCAGAGTGAAAGACAATTTAACCGCGAATGAATCGAATTTTGCGAATTTGTCGCGTAAAACGGCTGCGCCGCACGCGATAGAGATTGGCTTGGCGGCAGGATGCCACTGCTACGGGTGCCATTCACTGTAGGTCGGACGTGTCGGCCGACAATCACACCCCGGGCGTATAACCACGTGACCAAAGGTTTTACGTGGCAGCCCGCACTTCCCTTCCTGCTCCTGGCTTTCATTCAAAATCAAACATTCAACATCCAAAATCATTCCTCTGCCTCCCTTTTTGCGCCTCTTGTGCATTTTTGCGGCTAAAAACCAGCACAACCATAGCTTCATGAACTTCATGTTCTTCATGGTAAAACCCGACAACCCAAGCTCTCCGCGCCTCTGCGTCTCCGCGCGAGAAATTTGTCATATCATTCGCTATTAGGCTTCTTGCCTATTCAACTCAGCGCGAAAACACACTATTATGAAACGAGCACTCATTACCGGAGTCACCGGTCAGGACGGATCCTATCTCGCAGAACTTCTCTTGGAGAAAGGCTACGAAGTTCACGGAATTAAACGCCGAGCATCGCTTTTCAATACGGCTCGAGTCGACCATATTTACGAGGACCCTCAGGTGGAGGACGCCCATTTCCGCCTCCATTACGGGGATCTGAGCGATTCCTCCAACCTTACCAGAATCCTTAGTGAAGTCCGCCCTGACGAGGTCTACAACCTTGGCGCGCAATCGCACGTCGCCGTTTCTTTCGAGGCACCCGAATATACCGCTGACGTCGATGCCCTGGGCACCTTGCGCTTGCTCGAAGCGATCCGTTTCCTGGGTATGGAGAAAACCACGCGCTTCTATCAAGCGTCCACATCAGAGCTTTACGGTCTGGTTCAGGAGATTCCGCAGACAGAGACCACACCATTCCACCCCCGATCCCCGTATGCCGTGGCGAAAATGTATGCCTACTGGATCACGGTCAACTATCGCGAGGCTTATGGCATGTATGCTTGCAACGGAATTCTCTTCAACCACGAGTCACCACGCCGTGGCGAAACTTTTGTCACTCGCAAGATCACGCGGGCGATGGCCAATATATCGCAAGGTCTTGAGGACTGCCTTTACCTCGGCAACATGGATGCCTTGCGCGACTGGGGACACGCCAAAGACTACGTTCGCATGCAGTGGATGATGCTGCAGCAAGACCAGCCTGATGATTTCGTGATTGCTACGGGCAAACAGATCTCGGTTCGTGAATTTGTCACCATGTCTGCGGCGAACGCTGGAATCAAACTAGCCTATACAGGGGAAGGCGTGGAAGAAGTAGCCACCATCACCGAGGTCGACGCCGCAGTCGCCCCGGGCGTTTCTGTTGGCGACGTGATTGTTCGTGTGGATCCCAGGTATTTCAGGCCGGCTGAAGTGGAAACGCTCTTGGGCGACCCCTCAAAGGCCAAAGCCAAGCTCGGCTGGACGCCGGAAATCACCGTCGAAGAAATGTGTGCCGAGATGGTCGCGTCAGATCTCGACACCGCCCGCCGTCACGCCCTCCTCAAACTGCACGGTTACAACGTGTCTGTATCGAAGGAGTGATGGGGGGATGGAGAGGCAGATTCTCGCGCAGAGCCGCGGAGACGCAGAGAGGGGGATTTTGGATTTTAGATGCTGAATTTTGGATGATGTCGCGTAAAACGGCTGGGCCGCACGCGATAGAGGGAAATTTTTGAACCGCGAATGAATCGAATTTTGCGAATTTGTCGCGTAAAACGGCTGCGCCGCACGCGATAGAGATTGGCTTGGTGGCAGGATGCCACCGCCACGGGGTGCCTCCACTGTAGGTCGGACGTGCCGGCCGACAATCACCCTGGGAGCGCTGAGCACCAGCTCGGCACGGCGACCGCCGCCACACCCCGGGCGCAGCCCGCACTTCCCCTGCTACCTGCTACCTGCTACCTCAAAAGATGAATCTTCAACCATGAAGGGCATAAAGAGCATGAAGTATGAGAATGCAGGGCTCAAATAATTAGCTAAATTCGCATCATTCGCGGTTCAATACATCTCGCTTTCCTTATTCAAAATTTAACATTCAAAATCCAAAATCATTCCCCTGCCTCCCTTTTTGCGCCTCTTGTGCATTTTTGCGGCTAAAAACCAGCACAACCATAGCTTCATGAACTTCATGTTCTTCATGGTTGAAAAAGTGCAACCCAAGCTCTCCGCGCCTCAGCCTCTCCGCGCGAGAACCCTCTTAGCCTCCCTGTTTTCAAATTCGCATCATTAGAAAAATTCGCGTTCCAAGCTTCATGAACCTCATGTCCTTCATGGTAAAAATATTCCCGTTTCCTAAATTGTGAAAAAAATCTTTGTCAGCGGATGCTACGACATCCTTCACGCCGGTCACATTCAGTTCTTCGAAGAGGCAAAGGCACTCGGCGACCACCTCACCGTCAGCTTCGCTTCGTCGGACGTGCTCTGGCATCACAAAAAGCGTCGGTCGTCTCTTCCCGACGAGCACAAAGCAGCGTTGATCAGTTCACTCAAGGTCGTCGATGCCGTTATTATCGGTAACGGACTTAAGACGGGTCTCGATTTTGAAGACGACTTCCTTCGCGACAAACCAGATATCCTGGCGGTCACCGAGGACGATCAATACGAGCAGGTGAAGCGCGAACTCTGTGCACGAGTTGGCGCGACCTATGCCTGTCTTCCCAAAACGCCGCCACGCTTCGCTCCGGTCTCCACCTCATCCATCGTTAACTGGGTGAAAGCGCCAACCGACGCTCCCTTACGCGTCGATTTTGCCGGTGGTTGGCTCGATGTTCCACGCTACTCCCGCGAAGGAGCCTACGTGGTGAACTGCGCGATCTCCCCCACTGTGAGTCTTCGTGACTGGCCGTATGAAAAGCAGGCGGGCCTCGGAGGAAGCGGGGCGTGGGCACTACTCAACGGTCGCGATGGTGTCGATTCCGAGATCGACCTCGGAGTCGGTTGGCAGGATCCGGCCGTCATTCGCGAGACCGGACTTTGCGTTTGGCGCTCCGGCGAGTCGCCCATTCTCGACTTCAAAGACAACGGCGATTTCCTGGAAGGCTGTCTTGCGGTGTATTGGACCGGTAGTGGTCACGACACCCCCGGAGTCGTCGATCAAGAACGCGACTACGACATGATCGCAGAATCCGCGATGACGGCTCGTGCCGGAGTCTTGATGCGATCCATTGAAACTCTTGCCGATGGAGTGAATCTTTACCATCAGATGCAGTTAAAAGAATGTATGGAGGCCCTGCCAGAGATCGATGGTGCATTGGCCAAGAAATACTGCGGCGGTGGCTTCGGTGGTTACGCCCTCTATCTCTTCCCCGATGGCGATACCCGCGCCAAGGCCATGGCAGCGAATGACGCCCTCCGCCCCGTCGAACCCTTCTGTCGCGTATGAGACGCGAAGCGACAGCAGGTCCTCGCGCAGAGACGCTGAGGCGCAGAGAGAGAAGCAGGAAGAGGCAAATTTTAACCACAGCCGTAGCGAAGCGCAGACGGACGGAGTCAAAAAACACTGAAAACACGGAAGGAGATGAAGGAAGAAAAACTGAGAGGTGATTTCTTAAACCACAACGGTAGCGCAGCGGACATAGCCGTAGGCAAATGGACACGGATGATGGCAGATGTGGAGACAGGAGACAGGTGACAGGAGTCAGGAGTCAGGAGTCAGGAGTCAGGAGTCAGGAGTCAGGAGTCAGGTGTCAGGTGTCAGGAGTCAGGTGTCGGCGCAACCAAGAACCAAGCACTTCCCAGTCCGTACTTGAAATCCCTGCTCTTTGGAGCCACACTTCAGCTAATGCAAGACTATCGCCAACGCATCACCATCGAACCTGGGAAAAGGGGAGGGAAGCCCTGCATCCGGCATTTGCGTATTACTGTCTATGATATTCTTGGCTGGCTTGCGGCTGGAATGAGCAACGTGGAAATCCTCGCCGATTATCCGGAACTTGCTGCCGAGGATATCCAGGCCGCGCTCTCCTTTGCTGCGGATCGCGGGCATCATTTGGTGGCAGCCACTGCATGAAACTGCTGTTTGACCAAATCCAGACGCTGGATTCCGACTTGGATATCGAAGTGGTTGAAATCTGGTAATATAAAGGTCAGGAGTCAGGAGTCAGGAGACAGGAGTCAGGAGACAGGAGAC
>JAGXGH010000002.1 GCA_024636835.1 Verrucomicrobiales bacterium
TGGGCTCGGAGATGTGTATAAGAGACAGGGTCAGGAATCCCTGAGCCGGAGTTGGCGGACACGGTGAGCTTTAGTAAGCCGGACTCGAAGTTGCTGGCGGGAATTATCGATCCTCCACGGGTATTCGACTTACGTTTGGAGGCTCGTCGACGCCAGGCGGAATGGCATAAAAACGGTCTGGTCGGCTTGACAGGTGCGCGGGTGGATCTACTTCCTCATCAGTTTGCCATTGCCACGGAGGCGACGAACCGTTTGCGCCCGCGTCTGCTTTTGGCGGATGAGGTGGGACTGGGGAAGACCATCGAGGCATGTTTGATTCTTCATCGCCTGCATCTTACCGGGCGTGCGAAACGAGTGCTGATTCTGGTGCCGGAGCCGCTAACGCATCAATGGTTTGTCGAACTGCTGCGGCGCTTTAATTTAATGTTCAGTCTCTTCGATGAAGAGCGTTGCCAGTCCATTGAGGAACATCACGAGGGCGAAAATCCGTTTCTCGATAGTCAGTTGGTGTTGTGTAGTCCTGAGCTGCTCGTGGCGCATCCGAAACGCACGGCACAAGTTCTCGCTGCCGAGTGGGATTTATTGATCGTTGATGAAGCGCACCACCTGGAGTGGTCGGAGTCCGAAGCAAGCTCGGAGTATGCTTTGGTGGATTCGTTGGCCACTCAGGTCGAGGGCTTGCTGCTATTGACCGCGACTCCTGAGCAACTCGGTGCGGATGGGCATTTTGCCCGACTGCGTTTGCTGGATCCGGAACGTTATGAATCGCTTGCTGCCTTCCGTGAGGAAACGGCGCATTACGCTGAGGTGGCTGCGTTCATCGATCGACTGCGCGCCGGTGAATCACCAACAGCAGGTGATCGCAAATTGTTCGAAGCGAAGTCCGCGCGTGCGCTGGCGCTGTGCACTGAAGTCGAAGGTGGCGACGAGGTGGCGCGTGATTCGTTGATCGCCGAGCTACTCGACGCGTTTGGCACGGGTCGCGTGATGTTTCGTAATTCGCGTAAGGCTCTTGGTGGATTTCCCGGCCGCCAGGCGGATTTGATCGAGCTGAATGGAGGTGGGGAGACATTGCTTGCGTCCCAAGCGGATTGGATCGTGAAATTTCTCGCCGATCATCCTGAGCAGAAAGTGCTGGTGATTGGATCGTCGAAGGAACTCGCGCAAGAGTTTGCTACGGCGATTGAGGAGCGGGTGAATGTGAAGGTCGCACTATTTCACGAGGACCTCAATTTGATCCAGCGCGATCGCGCCGCGGCGTGGTTCGCCGAAGAAGATGGTGCATCGGTTTTGTGCTGTTCGGAGATCGGTAGCGAGGGACGGAATTTTCAATTTGCGCATCATCTCTTACTCATCGATCTGCCGGAAAACCCGGAACTTCTCGAGCAGCGCATCGGTCGACTCGACCGTATTGGGCAGTCGGAAACGATCAGCATTCATGTTCCCTATGTGGTGGGAACGAAGGGTGATCTGCTCGCGCATTGGTATCGCGATGGGATGAATGTTTTCGGTGAATGTGTTCATGGCGCAGCCGAGATTGGCGAGCGCACAAAGGAGCCATTGGCCGCGGCAATGGCCGCGATCGGAGACGAGGCTTTTGAGGTAAAGAAAGCTGCCTTGATATCGGCCACGCAATTGGCAGCGAAGGAAGTCGGTGAGAAGTTGGCAGGTGGTCAGGACCGTTTATTAGAGTTGAAATCGCGACCTTCTGCTGGTGTTGGATTGTTGTTGGATCGCATCCGTGAGGCGGATGAAGACGTCAGGCTTCAGCGGTTTATTTTACGCTTGTTTGAGCAGTTTGGCGTTGCGGTTGAAGACCTCGGTGAGAATTCTCATCATCTGACATCCGATCACGTCACCACGGATTCACTTCCTGATTTACCCGCCAATGGATTAACGATCACCTTTGATCGCAAACGTGCATTGTCTCGCGAGGAGATGGCATTGGGGTCTATTGACCATCCTTTGGTGCGCGGGGCGATGGAGCTATTAGCAGGGTCGGACATTGGCTCCGCCTCCTTCGGTGTGTGGGAACATCCTGCTGGCGAGGGACTTTTTCTGGAGACGATTTGGATCGTGGAAGCTGTTGCACCACCAGCGCTTCACGCAGACCGTTTCCTGCCAGCAACGCCGGTGCGAGTAGCGGTGGATCATTTGGCGAAGCCTGTCTCGGGGATTGGTTTGCGGAGTGCACAGTTGCGCAATGGCGACCCTGCGAAGTTGTTCGCGATCGAAAAGGTCAAGCGCGATATTGTTCCTGCGATGTTGAAGCAATCGGCAAAGGACGTGATCGAGTTGCGCGATAAAATTGTCGAGTCCGCTCGTGAGGAAGCAGAGCAACAATGCGACGCGGAGATCACGCGTCTGAAGGATTTGTGTGAGATCAACCACTCCGTTCATCCGCATGAGATTGAAGCTTTGGAAGAGGGGAGGGCAGCACTGCTTAAAGCGATCGAAACCGCACCGGTGCGACTCGATGCGGTGCGCTTGGTGCGTCGGGCCTCACCGAGAGTGAGGAAGTAGAGAATGGAGTCGCGTAAAACGGCTGCGCCGCACGCGATAGAGAATGGAGAATGGCTTGGTGGCAGGATGCCACCGCCACTGAGTGTGCTTGTCAAGGCGGCAAGATGCCACTGCCACGGGTGGGGCTTGCGCCCTTTGCTATCTGACAGCTGACTCGTGGGAAATGGAGAGGCTTAGTCAATGGAGTGTACCTCTTGTTCTTCCTGCTCTTCTGGTAAAAACCACAACCCAAGCCAGCTGTTTTTGCGCCTTTTTGTGGCTAAAAACAGCACCGCCCATGCTTTATGCCCATTATGTTCTTCATGGGGTCTGTTGGCTGATGAATGCTTTGAAGAAGTATTTCGGTGCTGTTGGATCGGCCGGTGCAAAGCGCATCGTGCCCATGGTCTCTCCGGAGTTGATGACGGTTTCGATCCATTCTGCTCCGCTGCCCGTGGTATCCCAGTCGAGCAAATTTTGTGAGGTGTGTAGGACGGCTTGTTGGTCTGATGCGCCGACCCGGTAGTTGAGAGACATCACCTTTCCGGAGATGGTGAGCAGCGGAGTTGTTCGGGCATTGTTTGGAATCGTTGGGTCCGTGTTGAGAAGGTATTCATACCAATTGTCGATGCCGTCACCATCAAAGTCGTCATTTGGAAGGCGGTTGATGGTGAGGTCGGGGTTTTCTGGGATGGGTTCCCCTGCATTGTAGCTCTGAAATACCGTTGACGGATCATCCGAGCGAAAGGCGTATAATTCCCAATTCTGGTAGCTCGCGACTTTCGGGAGTCTGGCGGGTGCGTCGACAAAAATGATGGATTTCTCGAATACCTCAGGTGCCGGATTCGTATGAGCCATGCCCACAATGTATTGGTTAAGGGTATCGAAGAAAGGGTCGTAGTGGGCGCGCATTGTTGCTCCGCTCGTATCGATCCAAATGTTGTATTTCCAAGAAGTGCTATTTGGGGCAAGCGTGTTCCAGGCGTAGGATGACATGCCGAGGATATGAGACCAACGTTGTCCGTTTGCCGCCATCTCATACATTTCCGCGAGCGTGTAAATTTTGCCCCAATATATTTGCATCATCACGTGTTCGGTGGGGATGATTCCAGTGAACATGTCTGGATAGAGCATGCCGCATAACGAGGATATTAGCGCGCCTCCGGATATTCCGCCGACATACACCCGCGAGTCATCTACATTGTATTTCTGCTTCAGCGTGGTGGCGAGATCCAGCACACGGCAAAAACGCTCCGGGTCATGGCGTGCGTTTCCCGTCGAATCTGGCGAGGCTCCGATGAGGTAGTGTTTCTCGAACATTGTCTCAAGGTTGCTTGGCAGGCCTGCCGAATCTCCAGCATTGATGTGGATGTAGATGCCGATCGGTTTTTTTGGTTCGTAGCTTGAAGGGACAAAGACATCTGCTGTCTGGCTCCCCGCATTGTAGTTGAGCTGATTTTCCACGGATATGGTGGCTGCATCACTCAAATCTATAATCTTTCTGTTCTCCCAATAGGCGCGCCCTTTGATTTGATGAGGTGTGGTGAAATACCCGTTTGCCGATGGTGCATACCTGTGGGTGACTTTGAAGAAGTTATTGCGTCCGAGACCAGGCGTTGGGGAGAGTAGTGAACCAAAGGTGATCCCGCTGATGGTGACCGATTTGCCTTTGTTTGTGGCGTTTTGGAACAGATCGAGCCGAAACTTGTCAAGTGTGCCGGGCCCCCAGCCTTTGGCTTCGGTGGTGTTGGTTCCGCCGTCTTTCAGGTCGATGATGATAGAGAACGGCTCCGATGATGGAGTCACGCTTCCGAGGCTGGTTCCGCTATTCGTGGCGCCGCCAATCGTGCTGTCATCATCTTGCCAGAACATTTCACAGCTACCGGCGGCCAAACCGGGAGAAACTGCGGCAATGTCAATCTTGACGTAGTCATAGCTTGTGGTGCTGAAGTTCAGCCCATCGGTCGATCCCTCCCACATCAGGTAAAAATCCGCGTTGCTTGCGTTACTCTTGAAGTTGACGACAAGGTTGCCGTTGGAGTTACTTAAATTGACACTGGAGGCAGGTGAGATTTTGGCTGCATCCAGCGTGATCTGAGTTGTGTTACCGGTGACGGATTGCTCGGAGCTGATGATGGTTCCTGCTGAGCTCTGAGCAACAGTAAAAGCTACTGCAATGGAGACAATGCAAGAGGGCTTTAAATTCACACTGAGAAGCTTAGGCGTTTCCGCGTACTCCTCAAGTTGAATGATTCGAATTTCTCTTAGCGGCCTGAAATATAGGTGTCCAAGATTACACGTGTTGCTGCGTCAACTTTTGCCTCCGCTTGCTTGATGTCAGTTGTTCACCTTCTGGAAGATCATTTCCTCCCGAAAGAGCTTCGGGTTGTCTTTGTTGTCAGCGATGGCCTGGGCAAGGGCTTCGGATGATACGATGTCTTTTGAAACAACATCGGGATTCAGCAGGCGTAAAGTCAATGTGTTCCCCTCAACCGAGGAGGAGACATACTGAAAGGTCCTATCGTTTTCTGGCAATTTGGGTTGCGCGGTTCCAATCCAATCGAGTTGTATCAGCGTTCGTGAGTCATTGCTCCAGAGACAGCCTTTGGCAAACATCTCATTCTTTTCACCCGCTGGGAAAACAACAAGGTATTCAACTTTACTCAATGGCAGGACGAGCAGGCTCTCCACTTCCCCTCCCTTCGCCGTTCTTTCCCATTTTCCAATGAGGTCTGTGTCAATCGCCACTTCCGGCATCCTGACCAACGGAACAGTGTAATCACAACCTGCCATCAACATGCCAACGATACACGTCAGTATTATTCTCTTGATCTTCAAAGACTTAAGATACGCATGTTTCATGCCTAAATTATAGTTAATTGGCACTCTGGCTCCAAGTTAATTTCTCCGTAACAAAGCACTGCCATCACTTATTCATTGCGAGACCTGACTTGTCACGTTTCAACGAACTGCTTGTGCGCGGCCAATAGTCATATTTTTAATCGAGAGCGGTATCAGATGGCCGCAACGTGTCTGGCCTCTCCGTAAAGAAAGTGGCTCGGGTCGCTGATTCTTCGCCTCCAATACCACTCAAACAGCGACGAACTGGACAGGAACGATCAAAGCACAAGTTCCTTCCATATTTGAAAGGTCGTCAGCATCCATAGTCTCAGTCCGTATCGTCCCGGCCCTTCCTCGGTGTTGTAATCCAGCAGTTGTTTAACGCGCTTCTCGTTAAAAATCCCGTCGCCCCGGATCTTCTTCGGAGAAAGGACGCTTTGGGCGTAGCGTTTCATTTCCTTCTGCATCCAGTGATAGACCGGCACGCGCATCCCGACCTTGGGGCGATCGATCACCGACTGCGGCAAGCGCCCCGCGAATGCTTTTTTCATGATGATCTTCTCCACGCCTCGGCTGAGCTTCAGTGTCGGTGGAATTTGGAAACTTAAATCGATCAGATCCTCATCGAACAAGGGCGATAGTGGCGTTATCCCATGGGCACCCAGCGTTCGTTCAACCTTTGGGAGGATCAAATGCGCGCCCTTAAGCCGCATGTTAATCAGCGACAACTTATTGATCATGCGGCGCGGTTTGGGCGCTGTGAAAAATGGCGTCAGCACGGATTCCAAATCCCGCTGCTCATCGATCTCCTTTCGGAATTCCGGTGTCAGTAGATGCGACAGTTCCTCGTATCCTCGTCGATAACTCGTCAGATACGCCCGTTCGCGATGCCCCGGTTCGTGTGCGGATTCTCCGCCATACCAGTGATGGAGCATCATCGGCACATTCTTCGGACCACCAAAAAGCGGATCACCGCCCTCGCCGTTAAAGACGTGATCGAAATCCTTACCGACAATGCGCGCCAACTCAAAATTTGGTAGCGCCACAGGATCACCGATCGGTTCGTCCAGAGCACGGATAAAATCATACAGACGCGGCACAAACATCTTCGGCTCGATCGCCACCTCATGATGCCGAGTGCCGCATTGCTTTGCGACCTCCTTGGCAAACTCGAGTTCGTTGTCATACCTTTTCCCAAAGTGAATCGAAAACGAATGCAGCGGTTTTGAGTGATGCCGTTCCGCAAGGCAAGCGGTCACGATGGATGAATCGATACCCCCGGAAAGAAACACCGCCAGCGAATCGCGGTTTTCCGGCACCAAGCGGTCGATCGCCTTGTCCAGTGTGAGGTTGAATTTCCGCACCCAGTCCACCTCATCCACGGTTTCTTTCTCTTCGGGGAAATGATAACGTTGTGGTTCCGTCAGAGTTACGCCATCGAAGCTCACGACACTCCCCGCAGGAAGCGCATGCAGGCCTTCCAACATCGTTCCGTTTCCTGGAATAAAGCTAAACGTCAAATACTGCGCCACCGCACCCGGGCGAAGCGTTCTCTGAAAACCGGGAACGGCCAGAATCGCTTTCGGCTCGGAGGCATAAAGCAGTCTCCCCTCATGCATCGCATAGTAAAGTGATCGCCGCCCCGCCAAGTCGCGAGCAAGGTGGATTGTCTCCCCCTCTCGCAGGCAGAGGGCAAAACTTCCGCGCAGAGACGCGAGAAAGGTGGTCATATCAGGAAAAGCAGACGGATCACATGGCGTCGACAATTCGCCTGCAATCACCAAATTGCCTCGGTTCTCCGCCGCCGTCACATCCTGGTTCTTCGTTGTTCGCCGCACCGCCTTCAGCGAGCGAATCCGCGACACTATTTCCGGAGAAATCCCCATATCGATCACCTCTGCTTTTTTCAAATCAAACACCCCCGATGACTGAACGCGGGTCATCATCTTCTTTCCGTGATCACTGGCATCATGCAAAAGACAAACTTTTGGCGGGTCATCGCTGATTAATAGCTCGTTGATTTTTGGGAGAAGATAGGGTGGATAACCGCTTTCACTGATCACCGCGGCGCGCGCATTGAAGTGGTATCGATTCAACACCAGCCAGTCGACCAGTTCATCACGTTCACAGATCACGACTTGTTCTACTCCGTAATCATAGAGATCCGTTTCATTGTATTCCGGCGGCGGCGTCTCCAACTGTCGACTCACAATGAGTCCTTTTATCTCACGCCCCGACGCCATCCATTTCACGAAGCATTTGTCCCATTTTTTTCTGCTTAAACGCGGTGAAAAAGCGCTGGAACCAGCCAAAAGTCCGATGACAAAAAACACCAGCCCGACAATAAACAGAAAGGTGAATGGGTTAGTCGAATCTTCAAAATTATCAAAATTGAAATACATCATACCAGCGCCCGCTGCGATGAAGAGCAGCGACACGAACGCCGTAGGTTGGATTCTCAATCCACGGCAGGCCGCTGCATAGAGTTGGTTTTTGGTGAAGAAGTAGGTTTCGTTCGCTCCTGCCCGTTTGACGTTCGCCAAAAACTTACCGTCGGTATAGCCGTCCGCCTTTGGATCAAGCACAAAGCTATAGCCGCAGATACACGTCATCCCTTGCTTACCGCGAGGATGATTTCCTTCACATTTTGGACACTTCATAAAATCGTGCGGTTGATCATGGGATGCGCTTCGTGCGTCGGCCCGTAATCGCTGTCCGGATGGAAAGCGATCACGCGGAGCGCCTCGTTCGTTGTATGAAAACTGTGTGCGGCATCTGCCGGGATGACAAACGCGAGCCCAGGCTCCAGTGGATGCCGACCCTCCGGCGTCACGCATTCGCCAGAGCCCGACAAAATCAGACCGGTGCGAAACGACGGATGCGTGTGCCGCGTCTGTTCGGTGCCCGTCGGAATATGTAGAAGATTCAGACAAGGGTCGCCCAAAATCACCGGCGGAATGAGCAGGGAATCCGTGCAGCCGTCGATGTAGTGCAGTCTACCCGTCTCCTCCACGGGTCCTCCGAGGATAAACATGCCCTGGTAATGGAGACGCGTGCTTACCCATCCGGCACCGCCCTGCATCTGCGCCTTTCCGGGCAGGCTGAGATACATGCCGGCAGAAGCTCTGTGTTCGCGACCGTCAAAGCTCACCAGCGTCTCTTTTTCCACGAAGACAAAATGCGTCGCATCCCCGGGTAGTGTGCATGATCCCGTACAACGCGAAAAACGCGAGGGAAAGGCGTCATCTGTGAGGTCATGCAAAAGCCCCGTAAGGTCGGCTGAAAATGGCAGGAAATTGTTCATTGAGATAATCAATGTTGAACCGAGATGACTTCCTTGGCAACTGCATCGCCATGTGAGTTTGCCAAATTCCAGGACAAAGAAACCGGAAGAGTTTGCTGGTTAACAAGATGGATATTCGGTATATCAGCTCGTGTGTGTGAAAAAAGGACTGAGTGCTCTCCTTTGTATGCCTCCATTGAGTACATCCTCCAATGCCATAATAGCGGTTCTTCATCCATACGAAATCATGCCCGATCGCGCACCAACGACAGAGCCGTCCAGCCCACAGATACCGGGGGCCTTATCGCGTTTTGAGGAGGACGAGATCAACCAACTACTGCGTGGTTTTTCTGATTCTACTATCGAGGCAGCTCTAGCGCTTCAGTCGGGATCACGAATCGTTGATTTTGAGGCTTGTTTATACGGGATACTTATTTTTTTCCGCCCGGCAGGGGCTCAATCCGCTGAAGGCCTACCATCCGGGGACACTCGTCTGCGCGAGGATTTGGGACTCGACTCCCTGTCGATGATGGAAGCGATGTTCAAGATTGAAGAGCTGTTCGATATCAGCATTTCCAACGCGGAGTTGGCCACAATTGAAACCATTGCCGACGCTAGGCGACTGTTGGAGGAAAAACTCCGGCTCAAGACCTCCGCTTAAACGCATGAATCGCGTCGTTATCACAGGGATTGGGTTTTCGTCCAGCATCGGTACCGGGCGTGAAAACGTCTTGAAGAGTTTACGGGATCTTCGCCACGGCTTTGTCCGTCGGCGAATCGCCGATGATGACGCCGGTCCGGAACTTGTCGTCGGTAAGGTGGATGGATTCGATGTGAGTAGTTGCGAATACAGCGATTGGACATTTCCGGGACATGAAAGCCTAGAACCCTCGTTTCTGCGTACTCTTCCGCCCCACGGGCCATATGCCTACGTCGCGTTGGAAGAGGCGCTACGCCAAGCCTCTCTCTACCACCGTGACTTGGGCGATGGCCGGACCGGGCTATTCTGCGCCTCCCCTGGATCACCCCGGATGCTTCGTTACCGCCTGAATCGTTTTGCTGCCACCGGATGGAAGCGCGTGGACCCTATGGCAGTGGTGAGTTCGGTGCCAGCAACGCTGAATTTTAATTTTGCGGCGCGCTATGGTATCACCGGGGCGAGCTGCGGATTCGTTTCGGCCTGTTCGTCGTCCAGCCATGCCATTGGATATGCGTTTGATGAGATTGCGCTCGGGCGGCAGGATCGGATGCTGGTGGTTTCGGCTGAAGATGGCGATGCGGAGAGCCTGTTGCCATTCACCGGTATGAGAGCGCTCTCGACGAACTTGAATCCCGACAAGGCGAGTCGACCATTTGATAGCAAACGTGACGGCTTCGTAGGCACGGGCGGCGGTGTGGCGCTGATCCTCGAGTCCGCTTCCTCGGCAAAGAGCCGAGACGTTCATCCTCTCGCGGAAATGCGATCATGGGGACAGGCCTCCGATGGCTATAGTGTCGCGGCTCCGCATCCCGAGGGAAAAGGCCTACAGGCAGCCATGGAAAATTGCCTGCGTGCCGCAGGAACGGAGGCCAAATCGGTGGACTGGATCAATGCTCATGCGACGTCCACTCCGGCTGGTGATCGTGCTGAAGCGATCGCCTTGAAGTCTCTGGGGTACGCAAAGTCTGGAACGAAGACTCTCATATCCAGCACCAAAGGGCTGACTGGTCACGGTCTCTCTTATGCGGGGGCTCTCGAGGCAGCGCTTTGTGTCCTCTGCCTCGAGGAACGAATCGTCCCTGGAAATGCGGCCCTCGTGGAACCAGACCCGATTTGCGAGGGTCTTCCTCTTCCGACCCAAACCGAGAGCTGCGATCTGGACCTAGTCATCAACAACAGCAGCGGCTTCGGCGGATCGAACGTTTGCCATCTGTTCTCTCAACCCCAATGAACCACCTTCTACCCAACTATTTCTATGCGTGACGCAATTGTTTCCAACATGTTTACCATCGGCTGGATAGGCATGCTTCTCGGTGTGCTCTCGGGAGCTGCGATTGGTTTATTCTTTCACCGGGAAGACTGGATGGGGGGTATAACAGCTTTCGCCGTCGCTTGACGCGCCTGGGGCATATCTCCTTTTTTGGCCTCGGATTCATCAACTTCTTCTTCGCCATCAGCCACCATATCGCGGGTGTTGCGCCGGCCCAGGCATACGCTGCCGCAGTGTCGTTCACGATAGGCGCAGCGACCATGCCTCTCTTCTGTTTCCTTTCCGCGTGGCGTAAACCGTTCCGCCATTTCTTCTTCATCCCCGTTCTCGGTGTCGCGGTGGGCATCGTTCTTACACTCGTCGGATGGCCGCGATAAGAAGCCAAATCAACCTACGAAAATCATGAAACTTGGTCTAATCGCAATGAGCGGCGTACGCTGCTATAACAAGGAATTGATGGATTTCGGGCTTACGCTCCCGGGATTCCTCGAACGGAGCAAGGTGATCGCATCGCTGCCGAGTCTTGGTTTATTGACGCTTGCCGGAATGACGCCAGACGATATCGAGGTCAGCTACATCGAGGTGCCGGATCCCGATTCGCTGGGTGAGAGCCTGCCGGGTGAGTTCGATGTCGTGGCCATCTCCAGTTTCTCGTCGATGATCAAGGATGCCTATGCGATTGCGGATCGTTATCGTAAGGCGGGGACCGTGGTTATTCTCGGAGGTCTGCACGTCACTCTGATGCCTGACGAGGCAGCTACCCATGCCGACGTCATCCTGATTGGAGAAGCCGAGCCTATTTGGAAGGAACTGATCAACGACGTCCGGCATGGAAGAGCCAAGCCGCGCTACGATGCACGGGGAACCACTTTTAACTTCGCCGAATCGCCGATGCCGCGGTTCGATCTGCTGGACATCTCCAACTACAACCGCCTGACCATTCAGACACAGCGGGGTTGTCCTTACAGCTGCGAGTTTTGCGCGGCATCGATCCGCTTGAATCCGAAATTCCGCACCAAACCGATTGATCGGGTGCTCGCGGAACTTGAGGCCATTAAGGAGATCTGGCCCCAGCCCTTTATCGAGTTTGCAGATGACAATACCTTTGCCGATAAGCGCCACGGCCTGGCGCTCGCCGAGGCCATGGAAGGCCAGGGGGTGCGGTGGTTCACAGAAACCGATATCTCAGTGGCGGATGATCCGAAACTCCTCAAGGCTCTGGCTCGCAGCGGTTGCGCCCAGATTCTCATCGGCTTGGAGAGCCCACAGGTCAGCGCGCTTGCCGGTGTCGAGCAGAAAGGCAATTGGAAGCAGCGGCAGGTGAATCGTTACAAAGACGCCATCGCCAGGATTCAGGACGCCGGTGTGACGGTGAATGGCTGCTTTGTGCTTGGACTCGACGACAGCGATACAAGTTCCTTTGATGCAGTGTATGATTTCGTAGAGGAAACCGGACTCTATGAAGTCCAGGTCACCTTGATGACCGCATTCCCCGGCACACCCCTCTACCACCGCCTGCTGAAAGAGGAGCGTATTCTCCAGGACGGAGCTTGGGAGCTTTGCACGCTCTTTGATGTCAATTTCCAGCCGAAGCACATGAGTGTCAGTGAATTGGAGAACGGCTTCCGTGAACTAGTCGGGCGTATTTATGATGACGAGTTCGTCGCCCAACGGCGGCGACGCTTTCTCAAGCGACGCACTGAGTTGCGCCAAGACGAAGCAATCCAGCAACGCGAACCATGAGCTTGGCATGAACGCAGATAGCACTACACCGCGCTCCAAGGGATTTATTCCAGCGGTGGTGCGTTGCCGTCTGTTTGTTATCGCGTTGTGGTTGAGTGGGATCATTGCATCATGTGTCGTCTATCTGACTCACTTTCGTATCGACAACTCGGTGGCCATCTGGTTTCTCGATGACGACCCCGAACTCGCTGATTACCGTATTCACAATGCGGCCTTCGGAGAGAACGAGTGGACTTACGTTTGGCTGCGTGGCGATTCGGTATTCACCTCCGCATTCCTGCCAGACCTCCAGCTTCTGGCCGATCGCATCGAATCCATCGATGGTGTCACTCAAGTCGTTTCTCTGGCCGAAGTGGCCGGGATGGGGTCGAAGGTTGAGAGGGATCCAAGTCTTTTAGATGATGAGGAGCTGATTGAACTGCGGGAGAGAGTCCGGGGAAGTCCACTATTTGAAGGCCGCTTGGTTCCGAAGAACAACGAGCATTTCACCATCCTCGCGTTCCAAAATGCCAACCGCATCAAAGAGACCGAGCCCTATCGCATCGAATTGCTCGACCAAGTTCGGGAAGCGATCGGGGCAAATCCTTCGGTTCTTGATTCGGGAATCGTGGGAACCACGGTGATCAATGCGGAACTTAATCGTGCAGCGAAGCGTGACATGCGGGTTTACTACTCTCTGATCGCAGCCTTTGTCTTGATCGGCGGACGCATTACACTTGGTAGCGGAAAAGACCTGATCGTGTTGATTGCTGTCGTCATCAGCACCGTTCTTCCGGTTCTGGGCCTCATCAGCTTGCTTCAACTGCCGTTCAACCTGATTACCGTAATGCTTCCCACCTTGTTGGTCACGGTGAGCGTTTCTTATCTGATTCACTTCATCAACGACTTCCATGTCTGTCGGCGTGCTCAGGTGGCCCGCGGTGGATCGATTGATTCCACATCGGCAATCTCAACAACTTTCGCGCACTTGTTGCGCCCCGGCTTCTGGACGTCGCTTACCACCGCGACGGGTTTCGCTTCGTTGACGGTGAGTCCTGTGGCACCGATTCAGCAATTCGGCTTTTTTGCAGCCGCGGGGATTGTCATTGCCTGGTTGGCAACCATCACCCTCGCACCAGCGCTGTTGAGCCTGCTATGGCATTCAGGAAGCCGTGCACACCCGAGAGATGCTGCAAGCGTCGAGGAACCCCGGCCTTTGCGCTGGCTGGAAAAGTCACACCCGCTTCTTGCCGCTTGTCTGGGCAGCGCGATGCTTTTCGGAGCCTTCGGATTGGTGTGGCTGGAGGCGGACACCAACTACGTGGAGTTCTTCCGCCCGGGGAGCGATGTGCGCAATGATTACGCTCAGTTGGAGGAACTGGGAATGCCCGCTTCTTACCTGACACTCACCTTGCAGCTACCCGAGGCCACGAGGGTTTCAAACTACGATCGACATCGTACCATGCAACGGTTCGAGAAGTCACTACTGTCGTTGCCTTCTGTGCTGGATGTTCATAGTCTCGATCAGCGGGTCGAGGAACTTTCTTCGGGTTTCGAGGGCGATGCCAAAATGCGTTCCGTCCAATGGATGCTCAATATGGCCGAGGCCGGGAAGTTCGAAGCCGTGGACGATTTTCTCTCTGACGATAGACAACTCCTACGACTGCGTGTGATGACTGATGCAATGGGTACCCGGGACATCGACGAATTCCGCATTATGCTAGACGGTTTTTTTGCCTATCAGCCAGATGACTGGAACCTCACCCTGACAGGAACGAACGTTCTCTGGTCCAACATGGATGCCCACGTGGTTCGCACCCAACTCTTGTCGATAGGCATTACGGCTACGGTATTACTCATTCTACTGCCCCTGATATTCCGTTCCCTGCTTTTCGGAATCCTTGGTTTTGCAGTGAGTTTCGTTCCGGTTCTTTGCACCCTCGGGCTAATGGGGTGGCTGGGACTGCCGGTGAACATTGCGACCTGCATCCTCGGTGGGGTTGTGATGGGGGTGGCCGTCGACGACACCATCTACTACCTCTCTCGTTTCCGCGAGGGTTTGGTTCAAGGTCTGTCGGTTGATGTGGCCGCGCGGGAAGCAACGGCAACGACGGGAAGGGCGATGATCAAGACCTCATTCATTCTGACCGGAGGCTTCCTCACAATGGCAGTCTCGGATTTCATGCCCAGCGTCTACTTCGGTGTCTTTTTTGCCTTCAGTATTCTGGCCGCCCTGCTTGCTGATCTGATTATACTCCCGGTGTTACTTCGATTGATGGCGCCAAGGTTTGGAAAGTGAGAAGGTGTGGCGTCTTGTCATGCCACTATTCTTGATTAGGTGATTCATGCAAGGCGTCCTGATGTTTCTTCGATAATGGCGTGCCGACGGACTGCTTGGAATACCAATATCTCGAGTATTTAGTATTTAGGGTCAGAGTATTTAGGGTCAGTCCGTGAAATTTAGCGCCTTTTCAAGGTCTGCCTTTCGTCTTGCTAGTGACTTCTCATTGGCAAGTCGCTGTTGCGCGCGAGCTACTGCTGTGGGATGCCCCATCACTAAACGTTCCGCTATCCAACGAACTTTGACTCCAGTGCGCCTACGAATTATTCCAGCTATCATCACCTTCTCGTCACAGCTGCATTTGAGTGCGCCAAGTGCCTCAGAGGAGTCTTCCAAAGCCAACGCCGAGAGTGCCATAGTTACTATCCCTTCAGCCTGCTCTATATCGTGCAAAGCGATAACCTCCCCGCTGTAGGACTCTACTTTTCGCCCCTTCTGCAGCATTTTATCCATTTTTGCCAAGAGCGACTTCTTAAAGCCCTCTGTCCCTAAACACCAACCGCGCCGCAGTTCTTTGAGCGACTCGTCATTCTCCGCTCCTTCACGATCAAGTGCGCGCGCTTCGAGATAGCGAGAATATGAACGCTCGCCCCTCCTACCGGGCATAAGCCCAAACTCTTCAGTAACACGCTTAGTGACAAGCCACTTTGGCCGTTTACATCCTGCATACGCTGTGAAGCTGCTCCACTCATAGCTTGCTAATTTGCGCCCAGTATCGCCACCAACCCATGCTATTCTCACAGGGTTGAGATGAATATAATCCGCCAGCGTTCTGAAATATCCGTCGCTCCTATTTTCGGAACTTACTACGACCGACTTGTAACGCCCTTGGAATACATGCCCACGGCGGTTCCTACGTCTATTCCAGCCAAGCGCAAAGACACCCATCAACCAGCGCATGCCATCGACGAGATTGGGCTTAGGTGTTTCAAGCAAGAGATGAAAATGGTTTCCCATCACCACATAGGCGTGAACTCTCCAACTCGATCGTTCACAGGCCTTGCTAAGAATCGTAATGAACGAGTTCCTGTCCTCATCGGTATCAAAGATGTTCCGACCGCCGTCACCGCGTGCCATTACGTGATAAACCGCACCGGCGGCTTCAAATCTGGGTTGTCTCGCCATAGATAGATTCTTAGCATGAAGAGTCGAATTATAAAATGCTATATTTCACGGACTGACCCTTGTGGCTCTTGTGGCTCGGACGTAACAGTTTAGCTGATTTCAGAGTTATTCTGTTCGGCTGCGCGGTAGTTTTTTTGCTTTTTCTGATATTCTATGCTTGTGTTTTTGCTTTAACAGGCGTATTTATATGCCTGTTACTTACAAATAAAACCCATGGGAACA
>JAGXGH010000111.1 GCA_024636835.1 Verrucomicrobiales bacterium
GTAGAAGGCGACACCGAGAAAGCCGTCTGATCAAATTTGAGCTTTGCCCCGATGCGGCCATTCCTATAATGTTCAGTAAGAAATGATCCTGCTTAAAATCCTTATGACTAAGTCGGCCATCAGGAGAGCCACTCCAGCCTGCCTTGCTCTGGTAATGATTTGTTTTGCAAATGCAGGAGAAATGCGGACGTGGACACCCGCAGAACTCGCAGATCGAGCGGATATTATTATTGTGGGACAGCCGACGAAGATCGATCCGTCTCAGGAGAAGAGTATCATTCGCTTCAACGGGGGCAAGGCCGTCCAACTACGGCACTACAAAGCAAGAATTAGTATTGTGCACGTTATCAAGGGAGTTGATTTGGAGGACAGTATCACACTTGCGTTTTCAAATCAGACAGACAACACCCACGCAGTGTCGAGGGTCTGGCTAGACGAAGATTCACTGTTTGTTTTTTACCTCAAGAGATCCGAAGACGGGGCATATGTTGGCGCACTGGAAGGAGAATTTCATGATGGGCAGGCTGTCAAGCGCCTCGTAATCAAAGAACCGAACCCCAAAGACGATGCTGACCAACCCGCTACCGCTCCGGAGTCGAAGTCCGAGGGACAAGAGAAACCTAAATCTGAGTCGGAGGTGCGCCCCCGGTAGCCGATGCCACACTTAGACGTTTTGCTAAGAAATGAAGAATCGTTCACACCCTAGTCTGATCCTTTGCGTGATAGCTCTTTTAGGAAGCTCGTTGTGGTTCTTTGCCGCGAATTCCACTCTATTCACCAACTCTCGAATTGATCGGGTCTTGGAGAGCGACTTGCCCCAAATCACCACTGAGAATGAGCGCATAGTGTATTGCCGAATGCAGGCAGACGATTTCCGGTTTCCACTGCCCCCACATGGCACGGCGCTTGATCCCCAAATATCATCCGGTGGCTACGACACCGTGGAGGGAAGTGTTCGGGTTAGATATATCGGAGGTTTCGGTATGTCCTCTGCACAATACGAAGAGTGGCTTCGAGAGCGACTACAGACCGGGGGATGGGTCACCGTCAAGAATGGTGAGGCATCGGCAGATCTTATTGTTAGCTTTAGCTATTTTGGCGACAAGTGACCACGACTCGAAAACTCAAAATGCAGAATAAGCCAGTCGTGGTAAGAGGGGACATTTTAAAGGTCGCGTCTCTCTTGCTAATGGCAGGTTGGAGCGCTTTAAGTTGCTGGCGCTGGGAGATCACTGGGGGGAGGGAAGGTATACTCGTGGCGCCCGACCCGGTAAGTCGCCGCTGGGTGTTTATATGCAGCTTGTGAATGATCCCAATTCTACCGACCTCATACCGCCTCAAGGCATTCGCTGGGAACGAGGCTACTGGGAAGCGGAGAGGTAGTGGGGAAGATGTTTTTAGCCGCAAAGAAGCGCAAAAGACGCAAAAATGAGAGGCTGGTTTTTATCATGAATAGCATGGAGAGAGTGAAGCATGGGTTGTGCTGTATTTTTAATAAGTAGGGGGGGATGTAGGTAGGAACGCGAATGATTCGAATTTTGCGAATAGGGGGACTGGGATCTAAAGATGTTCTCGGGCTGAGACGCTGAGGTGTTTGTGATATTTTATCTGAAGAGCTGGAAGGGGGAGAGGGCTCTGCTTGTAGGCCGTTCGTGTCGAACGGTGCTTTATCCCCTGCTCCCTGCTCCCTGCTCCCTGCTCCCTGATGCCTGATGCCTGATGCCTGATGCCTGCACGGGGTGGGCGCTTTTTGGGATTTTGAGATTCACTCTGGTCTGTAAATTACTTAAGGTGTCGAAATGTATACCGTCCGCCTCCCACTACTTATCTTCAGTGTATACCTCGCCTTGGTGACGATGGCATCTGCGGAACCGGATGCGGACGTCATTCTTGAGCGACTCGAGTTGGTTCGTTCCTCGGATCAAGCTGAGTCCGCGGAAGCTGATTGGAAGGCGTTCGCTCAAGAGTTTCCTGTGGTCACGGACTGGGTGGTGCAAGACTTGGGCAAGAAGGCGTCAGAGATAATTTCTCCAAAGCAATTCTCCGATGCGCTCGCCTCATTGGCCAAGGTTGCTGAGCTCAATGAGAAAGCTAGCTTGGATGAAGGGCGCCTGTGGAAATCCTATATCGCCATACGCACCGCACGTCGAGCCGAACGGTTGGCTCCATTGATCAACAAATGGAGCCCCTTGGTTTTCTCTGAGGCGCATACGTTCAAGATGAGCTTTATCGGATATACCGAAGGCTTGTCCGACGCGCGTCATGAGCGGTTTTTCAGTCCCGGTGCCAGGCTTAGTCAATTGGCATTCAAGGACGGTTCAGCGTTCGCCACCACACGCACACTGATTGATGATCCCCATGGGATGATCCGCGATGTGGATGTTTCCTTCGACCTCAAGCGCGTGATGTTCTCATGGAAAAAGTCGGACCGTCTCGATGACTACCATCTCTACGAGTATGATCTGAACAAAGGTAACACGCGGCAGCTTACTCATGGGTTGGGTCGAGCCGATTACGAACCGATTTACTTGCCCGATGGCGATATCGTCTTCGCCTCTACAAGGCCTGAACAAAGTGTGCCGTGCTGGTGGACGGAAATCAGTAACCTCTATCGCGCCGATGCCGATGGTAAAGGCTTGCGTCGCCTCGCAATCGATCAAGTACATACGCTCTATCCGCAACTGAAGGCCGACGGGCGCATTACTTACACCCGCTGGGACTACAGCGATCGTGGGCAGAATTTCTCGCACCCTTTGTTCTCCATGCGACCCGATGGAAAAGATCAGCGTGCCTTCTACGGAGCCAACTCCTGGTTTCCTACATCGTTGCTCCATGCACGTGGTATTCCGGGTTCGCATGAGGTGGTTGCCGTCGCATCAGGTCATCATACTCATCAGCAAGGTAAGTTGATGATCGTGGATAATAGCATAGGGCGTGATGAAGGGCTTGGTGTGCGGTTCATCGCGCCTCAACGCGACGTGCCTTACGAGCGAGTGGATAGAGCGATGCAAGGTGGAGATCAATTTCGGTATCCTTATCCTTTAGGCGATAAGACGTTCTTGGTCAGTTATCGTCCAGAGTATGGAGTGCCGGGATTCGGTCTGTATTGGATCCATGAAGATGGGTCACGTGAATTACTGCACCACGCGAGTGACCTCGAAACAGGACGCCCCATTCCTATCGGTCATCGCCCTAAGGTTGAAACTCTACCAGAAGAGATCGATTTTGATTCGAATAGTGCCGTCTATCATGTACACGATGTCTATCGCGGCATTGGACTCGAAGGAATCAAGCGTGGTACTGCGAAATGGATCCGCGTCGTTCGTCTCGAATATCGTGCCGCCGGCGTGGGGAAAACACACAACAAGGGAGAAGATGGCGCGTCGATTAATAGTTCACCGGTTGGTATTTCCAACACCACGTGGGATGTGAAGGAGATTCTTGGTGATGCCATGATTCATGAAGACGGGTCTGCGATGTTCAAGGTCCCGGCGATGCAGTCGATCTATCTACAAGTGATCGACGAACGCGGCAGGGTGATCCAAACCACTCGCACATGGGATACGCTCCGTCCCGGCGAAACAAAAGGCTGTGCAGGGTGTCATGACAAAACCAACGGCAATCAACATCCCTTCCACGACGAATCGACCATGGCATGGAAACATGGTGCGCAAGATCTTCAGCATCCTTTCCACGAACAGCCAAGTGGGTTCAGTTTTGCTAAAACCATCCAGCCTATTCTCGATGCAAAGTGCATCAGTTGTCACAATGGAACGGATGACTTGATGGATCTTCGCGGCACACCCGTTGATGGCAACAATATGAACAAACGCGCGTGGTCACAGTCCTATCTCAATTTGTTACAAGCCCGACAAGATGAGCGCAATGGCAATTGGATCGGCGATCCCGACAGTGGCTTGGTGCGTTGGCTTCACAAGCAATCCGGACCGACCGAAATTCCACCGTATCACAGCGGCGCGGCACGCAGTCCCTTGATCAAGATGCTGGATGAGGGTCACCACGACGTAACCCTCGACCAACAAGAATGGTTCAAGCTCGCTGCTTGGATCGATCTCTTGGTTCCCTACAGTGGAGATTATCGTGAAGGCGGTGCCTGGAGCGAGCGCGACCACGCCTACTACAGTTATTACGAGACCAAGCGCAAACGCCACTCTGAGGAAGAGTTGGAGTCCGTGCTGCAATGGTTGAAGCAGCAACCCTCGCAATCCACTGAGCCCGAAACACCGAGCTATGGGCCATTGAGTGCGGAGTATCGTATGGTGATTGAACATCCTCAAATGATTGAAGTCGACGGAGTTCTTCGTCTTGCAGGTGATTCTTCTGGGATCATGGTAGACCGCATACGCGTTCGTGCTCAGGCTGGCGCTTTGATCAGGGTTATCGGAACCCGCAAAGGAGAAGAGCTGGCAGCCTTACAGGTACACACGGGAAAAAGTGAACTGGAACTAACACTCTCCACACCCAGCCGAGCTGATCGATTGACCATTGAAACGATAACAGCAAACACTCCTGTGACAGTCATCGGATTGTATGGTGTCAGCGTGAAGGAAATACCCACGGTTGACGGTTTTCATCCCTATCTCGGCGACGAATTGAACGATTCGAATTAATCCTGAAATACAGTTACATTATCATGTGCAACGTATTCGAGATCGTCAAAAGGAAAGGGAAGCTGCCGACTATTCTGCGGCCTGAGGGCAGGGTGGCGTTGAACGCCTTGGATGCGGCCCAACTGATCCGTCGTACGGACAAGGCACCTGTGGTCCTCGACAATGGCGAGGTGGTCTCTATGCGTTGGGGGTTCATGCGCGCGGGGCTAGGTCCAATGAACAACGCGCGGAGTGAGAGGCTTGACCGTCCAATGTGGAGTAAGGCCTTTGTCCATCGACGCTGCCTGATTCCTGTCGCGCATTTTTATGAATGGTCCGGGGAGAAGGGAAGAAAACGCACGCACAAGTTTTCTCATCCAGATGGGGAGTGGTTATGGATGGCGGGGATGTGGGAGGAATCCCGGGAATTTGGGCAGAGCTTCACGATGCTAACCACAGCAGCGAATCGCATGATGTCATCCATCCACCACCGCATGCCGACGGTTTTGAATGAAGAGGGAATCGTGACCTATCTGAGTCGTGGAATGAAAACCTTTGCGCCTGCGAATGACTCGCTGGTGGTAAGTGATGCCCCCAACCCTTTGGTGAAAAAGAAGTTGGACGAGCAGCAAGGGGAGTTGTTCTGAGAGTCACTGATGGCCAATCCTGGTATTGTTGTGACGTGATCGGGAGAGGTCTTGGTTGTAGTGCGGTGACACTTTTGTCACCAATTTTAGTTCTTCTCTTTACCCGCCATTTTTTAAGTTGGTTTTCTTATTTGGAGCAGCTATGGGTTAACTTTTTTGATCAATACGGTGTTTATTTATCTATAGTTCTAGCTATAGATTCACGTAGGTCATCCGCCATCCATCTGATTTATGAGTAATCCTGACTTCCAGGCACCGAGTCCTGAAGATTTAGCCGAACTTCTCCCGCAATACGATATCGAGTTCTTTATCGCTCAAGGTGGCATGGGTGCCGTCTACAAGGGGCGTCAAATCTCCTTGGATCGCGACATTGCTATCAAGGTTCTTCCCATTGAAATGGGACAAAACGAGCAGTTTCGGGAATCGTTCATTACCGAAGCCAAGGCGATGGCACGCCTCAACCACCCGAATCTTTTAGGAGTCTTCGATTATGGTGATGTCGAGGGGATGCCTTATATTGTGATGGAATATGTCGATGGCGAGTCACTTCATGATGCTGCTTGGAACCAAGCGATCGAGGCCTGGCAGGCGGTTGATATCGTCAAGGCGATCTGTGACGGGCTTGCGCATGCGCACCAGCATGGGATTATTCACCGCGACATCAAGCCGTCCAACATCCTGTTAACCACGAGTATCGAAGCTAAGGTTGCCGACTTCGGCTTGGCTCAGGCTTCCGACTCCGACTCACCCGGCCTCGACATGGGCACCCCCGGCTATACGGCTCCGGAGGTTTTTCAAGATGCAAGCCTTGCAGGTCCACTCGCAGACATTTATGCCGTAGGTGTCATCTTTCATCAGTTACTCAGTGGAACCGACCCTGCGGGATCGATGGAGCCACCAACAGAAGCAACCGGTAACCTTCTTTTGGATAAGGTTTGGCGTAAGGCGACAAGTGTCGATCCTTCCAAACGCTATCAAAGTGCAGCGGCGATGGCGAAGGATCTCGAGAATTGGTCTAATGCGAAAAAGAGTGCACCGGTTCGGAGAGCGAATCCGGCTCCGGTGACATCTTACAATCGGCCCATACCGGTGCAAACTGTTGGCGGAGGAGGAGGCGGTGTTATCAAGCTTCTCGTGGTTACTCTTGTCGTCGTGATTGGCGGTTTCATTATCCTGCAAATGAAGGATGAGAAGAAGGATGACGGAAAAACCATTGAAGAGCGCAGCAAGATCGCCAATACTAAACGTTCGACTCTTGCTTCAAAGGATGAGGAGGGCATCGATTCGTCGATCTACAATCAGAATTCGGACAATCGGTCTGTCACTGATCCTGATGGAATCGTGGAGAGTTTGAACCCCTTTGAGGATCCGGATTTCGAAGCAGAACCCGAGCCAGAAATAGAGCCAGAACCCGAACCAGAGATCGTGCAAGAGCTTCCGCCTGGCGATCCGGAGCTGCGCGAGCGCGCTATCGGGCTGATTCTCGATGCGCGCAAGAAGCGCAATAAGGAGCTCTCCGACAATGTTCGTTCGCTAGTTTTTGCGGTAGATACCGATTCCCGTGATACCGGAGAAGATGTGCGGAGTTTGGTTGAGGAGGTCAAAGACAGTGTTGCTGCTGGTCGAGTGCCAACCATCGGAGCCGGAGCCGTATTTCCCTCAAACCTCACCCGGGCTTTTGAGAGAGCCCTGTCCAAAGAGCAGTCTATCGATGCAAACCACCGATCGGAACTCGTCATTATCCGCGACGCCTATGAGACTCGTCTCGAAGGAGCCGCGAAGGATTCATCCGAGGATGATCTGAAGAAACGGCTGATGGCTCAAGCGGAGAGAGCGAGTGATCTTGATGCCTGGATCAGCTTGCTCGCACCCGAAGCCGAAGTTGAGAAAACTGTGCTAAAGAGCATTGGAGGCGGTGCCTCGTCTGTTGTGGGTAATTGGGATAACACTTCCTACAATAATACCACTCGTTGGATCGCGCACCCTGACGGTAGAATGGAGATTGTTGGCAAAGATTGGGAGGTTACCTGGGTATTACAGGATGATGGCACTTTGATTGTCGACTGGAACAAGAAAGCTCCCTACCGCTACAAGCTAGAAGGCGACCGCTGGGTGGGCACCAATCCCCACGACGGCGAAGCCACGCTCACTCGTGGGGACTGGTGAGATGTTCTCCGTTGGAATTCCCTACAACAAACGTCGACTCAAGCCCACAGCATCCGGCATCACGAACAACGACTACGCCGCCAACTTCACCGACTTCCTGGATGACGCCTCAAAAGACACACCTTGGTGTTTTTGGTATGGAGCGCTCGAGCCTCACCGGAAATACGAGTTTGGCTCTGGTATTGAAAAAGGAGGTAAGAACATCTCAGAAATTGATCGTGTTCCCGCCTATTGGCCAGACACAGAAACCGTGCGCACCGATATGCTGGACTATGCCTGTCTCTTATACACATCT
>JAGXGH010000112.1 GCA_024636835.1 Verrucomicrobiales bacterium
AGATGTGTATAAGAGACAGCTACCAACCACCTCGAAAGGAACGCGCCCAATCAACACCGTTTCTCCAACCACCGATAGCCTTCCGGGAAACAGCTCATCGGCACCATTTTCCCCCAGCACCACCACCTGCGCAGCCGCCGTCACGTCTTCCGGCACCAATATCCTGCCCTCAACCACATCATAACGATTCAATGGAAAATACTCCGGTGTCACCCCTTTGAGCCGGCTTCGATACTGATTCCCTTCAGCACGGGCGATATACCGATATTCATTCAATTCAGGCGCCACGATATCGATACCCCGCACCGTTTCCTGAATCACCTTCGCGTCGTCCAGAGTCAGCCCCTTCGAATAACGTTTTATTTCCCGCTGATAGGCAGGTGGCTCTTGTTCCTCGATCATCAACTTCTCCAGGCCTCCGGCCTCCTTCAGCTGCTCCTCCGCGTAGCGGAACATTCCGGCCACAATACTGATCGTAGAAACCAAGGCCGTAACGCCGAGAATAATCCCCAACATCGTCAAAAACGAACGCGCAGGGTGCGCGAGAATCTCACGTATCCCCATTCGAATACCATTGAAAAACGTTCTCATGACGCACCTCCCTCGCCGCTCTTCACCGGCTCCACAAATCGCGACAACTCACCTGACTCGGAAATCTTTCCGTCTTCGACGACGATGGTTCGCTTTGCCACATCGGCAACCCGGGGGTCATGAGTCACCAACACAATCGTTCTCCCACGCTGGTGAAGGTCCTCAAACAACTGCAACACACGACGCGCGCTCTCCGTGTCCAAATTACCTGTCGGCTCATCCGCCAGGATGACACGAGGGTCGTTCACCAATGCCCGGGCAATGGCTACCCGCTGACGCTGGCCACCGGACAACTGACTAGGCATGTGGCGCACCCGATCGGCAAGCCCGACTGTATCAAGCACCTCCGAAGCCCGCCTGCGCGCTTCCGTGCGGGACGTGTAGCCGTAGATCAAAGGGAGCATCACATTCTCCAGCACAGAGAGCTTGGGCAATAGATTGAACGACTGAAAAACAAAGCCGATCTTCGAGCGTCGAATTCCAGCAAGCTTTCTCTTGGGTATCGTCGACACCATAGTACCATCGAGCACGACTTCGCCTTCTGTCGGCTGATCCATGCACCCCATGATATGCATTAAGGTGGATTTTCCAGATCCGGACGGCCCGAGGATGGCGAGAAATTCGCCCGTTTCCACCCGCACATCGACACCGTCCAAGGCATAGACGGTTGCCTCGCCCATTTTATAGGACTTGGAAACATTGCGGAACTCAAAGACCGCATTCGTAGGTTTTTCAGCAGAAACAGCCATTGCTCTAGATCCGAATTATCGCCACACACTCCAGCGAGAAACTTCACCACGACGCGCCTCATAGTCGCTGTCACTGGGGATACCTAAAGTCACCATTTCACCCTCCTCAAGCCCGCTGACGATCACGGTTTTGTTCGCTGCACTCAATCCAATTTCCACCTCTCGCTGCTCGTAGGTGTCATCTTTCTCCACAAATACAAAGGCGGTACTTCGGTCGCGAAATACTGTCGAAACAGGGACAACCAATTGGTTCTCCTGACGCTCAGCTTCAATTTCCACCAAGGCACTGATCCCCGGCTTCACTCTCTCATCCTTCGTCTTCAGCAACACCTTCACCGGAAAAACCACCTCCTTGCGATCCTCCACCGCTGAGGGTGATATCGACTGCACAACTCCTTCGAGTTCCAAGCCAAACATCCCGGGAAAGCTCACTTCCGCAGCCTGCTTCACCTCAAGCAAGGTGAGATCCACTTCGCTCACCTCTGCCTCAATCAAGAGCTGACCTAAGTCGGCGATCTTCATCGGCACATCTCCCTCGGACACCGAATTCGCTCCCACCATCACTTCGCCAGGTGTCGCATCGAGATTCAGCACGATCCCATCATGCGGCGCCTTGATTCGAGTTTTCCCCAAGCGTTCTTCAAGCGTCGCCAGCTTCGCTTCCTGAATTCGCAATTCATTCTCCGCCAATTTCATAGTCGTTGTCGCATCCTCAAGTTCCTTGTCTGTGGCAAAGTCTTTTTTGTGAAGATCGACCACACGCTTTTCATCGCGCATCGACTGTTCCAGCCGCAACTGATTCGACACCATCTCGCGGCTGAGCGACTCAATTTCCGATTCGATTGCGGTCCGATCGAGCTCCAGCAAAAGCTGCCCTGTATCCACGGCCTCACCGTCTTCTACGAGAACCTTGGTAATACGCCCCGACACCTCAGATTTTACTTCAGTCAGGCGCACTGGTTGCACCGTGCCAACAAACATCACCTTTCTGACAACATCACCCCGTTCCACAGCCACGGACTCCAAAACATCATCATTGTCTTTTTCCTCACTGCCCAAGGTTCGCAACGCAAACCAACCAGCACCGAGGATCACTACACCAAGAACGAGAAAACTAAGAAACTTCTGCATGTTAAAAAACCAGGTTCACTTGTGCTACGGGTCGACAATCTCCACCTCGGAAACTCTCACTCCCAGCGCCTCGGGTAGCCCACCATCCAAAGCTCGAAGCTGCGCTAATGTATTTAAAACCTCGACCCGAGTTCGCACTCTTGCGAGTCGAGATTCATCGAGATCAGATTGCGCCTCAAGCAAGTCACGTAATGAGCCGTCGCCGTTCTTGCGGCGAAGAAGTTGTTCCTGCGTCCGTGCCTCATCCACTTCGACGCGGGCATCCGCAGATTCCAAACGCTTCAATGCGGCCTCCACCGAACGACACGCCTCACGCACCTCTGCGTAAATATCCATCCTTTCTGCATGCACCCGCAAACGCTCTTGCCTCAACTCAGACTCCGCTTGTGCCGCCCGTGCACGCTCTGCGCGGTTTCCCCATGGAATCGATAAGGCCAAACCAGCAGAGGCAGCTCGACCGTCTTGATTTCCCACGCCTCGCCAAGATCCGGAGAAATCACCATCACGACCCAGTAATCCCACACCCGCCGTTAAGTCCAAACTGGGACGCAATTGAAGGCGCGCCCGTTCGTTCGCGAGTTCACGCTCATCCAGACGCCCTCGTTGTAGCGCTATGCGCGGACTGTTCTCCAATACCCGGGAATAGCTCGCCTCAGGATCGATCAGACTCTGCACGTCATCGGGAATCATTACCGCATCGAGCTGCAGGTTACCGGACTCCACCGCACCAAGCACACCCATCTGACGCAGTAACTCGTCCTTCGCATCAGCGACTAATTTCTCGGCTTCGAACATTTCAGCCTCGCGCTGCAGAACGTTCGACCGCGCCTCCAACTCCTCCACTTTACTCGAATCCCGTGCCTCTGTTTCTTCGAGAATCACCCGCGCAAGGTCCAAAGACTGCCTGCGAATTTCCAAGGCCTTCGCCGCAGCGCCCGCCGTCCAGTACGCAGTTTCCACTCTCTCCAATACTTCGATCACCACCCGAACCACATCGAAGCGCCCGCTCACCACCCGAACCAAAGCCAACTCTTCATCGATCACATTCTCGCGCCCGCTGCCGCCGAGCAAAGGCTGGCGAAACTCCAATCCAAGCTCGCTTGAGTAAGTCGGATTGAGGCGCGCGAACGATGAGTTCGTCGATGATCTGTCGAGCGGTTGCCAATTGAGACCGAGCGTGCCACCTGAGCGGAGAGGTTTTTCCACGCCGATCGAGGCATCGACAGCATCGCTCTCTGGTTGCGCCGCACCATCCAAGTCGCTCGACGCCTGAGGTTGGCGTGAATAGTTCGTTCGTGTCGAAGCCGAAAACACGGGATCAAATGCCGCACGGGCAAGCTCCACACCAAACTCTGTAGCGGCCATCGACTCGCGCTCAACCTCCAGCTCAGGGTTACTCTTCAGCGCAATAATCACCGCCTCACGAAGGCTGAATGGCCCGTCGATTTGCTCCCTCACTCCGATGTCGATGACGGGCACAATCCCATCATCAGATTTCTCAGAGTCCGCCGCAAAAACGCATGACGTCAACGCCCAAATGAGAGCAATAGTCGGCATTAAGGTTCGGCGGGAGGGCATGGTGATAGTATACGGTGGAGATTGAGTAATCTATCCGGCTAAATAGCGACTCGTGACCGCCACTTCGCGGACAAATGTTGGGAAACCTTTTTTCATTCACTCGAGCGCCACTATTCGTCCGAGAAATCGAGCGCCTTCGGCGCCTTCAACCCAAGCCGGAAGGGCACGTCTTCTTCCTCTGCCATATCCACTATTCCCGCCGGATTTACGGCCTCGGCACGGCGAACCGTAATTTTTTCACCAGGTTCCTCTTCCTTAACCACTAAGGATTTCACAGAATGATAAGGGTCTAGCCCTATAAGCACTGGACCCTTAGGAAGGATAGATCGCGATGATGTCGTCACCGGACTGTTGTTGTCTTCAGTCAGCTGCAAGGAATCCGACTGTAAGTCTGGGTCACGCTGGTGAACATCACAGAACCCACCTGGATCATCGCCCTTGCGGATGTACTCAAAATAGGTCGTGCGGACCAATCGCGACTGCTGGCCGTCGAGCTGGCCGATATTCTCGTAGCAATAATCCGTCGCACGCTTTCCAGAGACCTTGCACACCTCGATCCGATTGGCTTCTGCCGGTGGCAAGATCGCACTTGGTGGATAGCTCTCCACAGAAGCATTCATCACATCCACCCAGATCGGCAGCACCGTTTCATTGCTAAATGCTCCTTCGTAGATCGGAATCGGACGGTTCATACCTGTCCACACACCGCAAGTGACACGCGAGTTATAGCCGACAAACCAGTTATCGGTGAATCCATACGCTGTGGACGTTTTACCGCCCGCATCCATGTCCTTGAGTCCGTATTCGGTCATCGCTTTCATGGCGGTTCCTTCCGACAGAGAATCGCTCAAGCAACTATGGACCTGATAGGCAGTCACCGCATCGGTCACCTTTTCCAACTCATCATCCGGATACCATCGGTAAATTTCATTACCATCACGATCGATCACGCGAGTGATTAGATGAAGCTCGCGTGGCCGCTTTCCTCCATGCGCAAACAAGGAATACGCCAAGCAATACTCCGCCAGCGTCGTCTCCACCTGCCCCACCAAAGTCGAGTTGAATTTCTCAGCCGACTCCGGAACACTCATGCCTGCACGACGGGCAAAATCCACCACTTTAGCCAGCCCCGGCTTCTCGGCCACCCTCACTGATGCCGAAATTTTCGAGTCGATTAAACCACGGCGAACAGGAATATCGCCCTCGTAGTATATCTCATCAGACTCCTGTCCCCACTCACCAACAATCCCAACCACATCACCGATCATCACACGCTTATTGTCTAACTGCTCGTCCTCAACACGCGAACCCGGCAGCATCCCATTCTCAAACGCCGCCCCGTAGATAAACGGCAAGAATCCAGTGCCTGCAGCTCGTCGCGCCCATAGCGCCACGTTGAATTTGTTATCGGCGTAGTCGCGCCCCCCCACCATTGCGAGAATCCCGCCGGTGACATTATCAATCACTAAGGCACCACCCTGGAGATATTCACGCTTCACTTCACCACCGCTTGCCTTCGCCTCATCAGCAGCTTGTTGGTATGCCTGATAGGTCTGGTGAGGATACCCTTTGCGCTGCTCCACTTTGGCGAGCTGTTCTTTCAAACTCTTCTCGGCACTCTCCTGCAGCTTACTGTTGATCGTTGTGTAAATCCGAAATCCGCCAGTCGACAACTGCTCGGGGGTGAGCATTTCTTCGAGTTGTTTACGCACCTCGATGTAAGCGTAGGGATAATCCGTGTTGCTTAGACTTGGGTTCACCCGGACACGAAGCGCTCGATATTTACTCGCATCTTCGGCATTAAGCATCCCCTCAATCTCCATTCGCGACAACACGTTGTTCCTAGTTTTCCTCGCCGCCTGTTTATCACGCAGCGGCGACAATTTATTCGGTGACTTGATCAATCCACAAATCTGCGCAGCTTCATCGACAGTCAGATCACGCGGCTCTTTGCTGTAATAACGCTGAGCCGCAGCACGAATCCCGTAAGCCCGGGGGCCAAAGTAAACGCGGTTGAAGTAGAACTCCAAAATCTGCGACTTGCTATACGCTTCCTCAATCCGTGCAGCCAAGAATGCCTCAACCAACTTCCGCTCGTAATCGCCACCAGAATCCTTCACCACTGGATAGGCATTCCGTGCCAACTGCTGGGTAATCGTGCTCGCGCCCTGCTTCTTCTTGCCCGATTGTAGGTTGTCCTTAGCCGCCCGCAAAATACCGATGTAATCCACCCCTTTGTGCTTGAAAAACCGCGTATCCTCAGCCGCTACCAATGCCTGAACAAGATGCCATGGCAGGTCATCCAGCGACACGTTCTCACGGTTTTCATCCTCAAAAATCGTCCCAATCTCCTCGCCACCAGCGCCGTAAATAACGCTCGCCAACTCGACATTGTCGATATCGTCCATGTCGTATTTTTGGGCGATGTCGTAGTATTTCTTCAAGAAAATCACCACCACCAACGCGCTGACCAACCCAAAAAGGAAGGCACCTCCCACGGTGCGCTTGAACCATGTCCGCTTGTAAAAAGGAACACGGAACAATTTCAGATGACGTTTGTCTCGTTTTCGTGGCATGGATAGATTGCTACAATTTCGCTACGTATACCGCAGAAGCGCCGCACATTCCACGACGGATCTATTAGAAAAATTGTTCACTGTTCGCCCATTAAAGCAAACCCCAATGCCTCATCATCAAGAGATTCTGAACCTCATCCACGGAGCCATCGACAACTCACCCACTCGACAAATCCCATTTTCCGAGTTTATGAATCTCGCGCTCTACGGTAGCGACGATGCCTATTACCGTCGCCCAAACCGCCCCGTCGGACGCCAAGGCGACTTCTACACCAGCGTCAGCGTCGGGAAAATGTTCGGTATTGCGATAGCGGAATGGATCATCGCCAGATGGAAGCAGATGGGCATGCCACATCTTTATCTCATCGAGCAAGGAACCCACGACGGCACCTTGATGATCGATATTTTCGACCACCTCGCAGCGACCGTCGACGACGCCAAGCAATTCCAAGGAATCATTGTTGAACCTTTCGAATCTGCTCGCGAACGCCAACAGACAAAGGTTTCCCAATCGAGCCACGCTCACTGCATCCACTGGATCAACGACCTTAAAGAACTCGCTGGCGAACCTCTCACCGGCATCATCTACTGCAACGAACTCCTCGATGCCTTCCCCGTAGAGCGCACCGTTCGTAAGCAAAATAGCTGGGAACAACTCACCGTTGGCAAGGGCGACTCCCCAGACCATCCATTCGCGTATTCGTCCCGTCCTATCGACGACGACTCACCACTCGCTCAGCAGATCGTCAAGACCACAGGACTCGCCGACGGCGATTTCCCCGAAGGCTACACGACCGAAATCAACACGGGCATCGAAAGCTGGATCCACGATGCTCGTTCAGCGCTTTCCAAGGGTTCGGTTCTCGCCATCGACTACGGCTTCGCCCACGAGGATTTCTACCACTCAACCCACGCCGACGGCACTCTCCGCACCTACTTCCAGCACCAAGCCATCGACGACCCGCTACAACACATCGGCAACTCGGACATCACCGCCCACATCGATTTCACATGGCTCGCCGATTGTGCAAGAGCCGCAGGGCTCTCACCCCGCCCACTCGACGACCAAGGACGGTTCCTCGTCGAATGCACACGCTCATGGCTGCTCGAAAACGAGCAATCCGGTCAAGCCGCCGACGCGGAAATACTCAAGCTAATGCGACAATTCAACACCCTCACCCACCCAGGATCAATGGGACGAAAGTTCAAGGTGCAGGTGATGGATGTGATGGTATGAGGCCAAAGTGTGACCACTTCGGCTACTCGCGGTGCGTGTGGAAGTAGCCGAGTTGGTGACAACTTGGCAGAGTGGTGACACTCGCTGATTAGATCAATCCAGCACCGCGAGAATAATGCCAACCGAAAGCGACATTACCCCTTTACTTCGACGCCAGTTCCAGTAACTTTCTCCCCATCTCCAAGATGCATGTCCGGCACGAGATAGTTGGTCACGTAGTCGTGTACTGCATCGGCGAGATCAGTATGGCCACCATTGTAATTGGTCTTCTCAAGTCGCTCGATGTTGGCCTCTGTGAAATACTGATACTTACCGCGCAAATGCTCCGGCATGTCGACGAACTCAATCTGCGGCTCTTTCTCCAGCGCAGCGAAAATCGCATTCACCAAGTCCAGCCAAGTCTTGGCACCGCCTGACCCCAGGTTGAACAATCCGCGCGCCAGCGGACTGGTTGCCAGGTGGAGCGTCATGTTCACACAGTCCTTCACGTAGAGGAAATCGCGCATCTGCTTGCCGTCCTCGTAGTCGGGGTGATGACTCTTGAAGAGCGACACCTTACCCGTTTCTGCAATCTGGTCATACGCCTTACTCACCACGCTGCGCATATCGTCCTTGTGGTTCTCGTTCGGCCCGAAAACGTTGAAAAATTTTAGCCCAATAATCTTATCGAGCATGCCATTTTTCTCCGCCCACAGATCGAACAAATGCTTGGAGTAGCCATACATGTTGAGCGGGCGCAATGGGCGTAACTCACCACGATCGTCCATTCCATTGGCACCGTCTCCGTAAGTCGCCGCGGACGAGGCATAGACAAACTTCGCGTTGTTATCCAGCGCCCACTGGCAGAGTTCTTGAGAATACTGATAATTATTGCTCATCAAATAGTCCGCGTCCTTTTCCGTCGTCGCCGAACAAGCGCCCATGTGCAAAATCAGATCAATGTTGCCAAAATCCTCAGCCGTAGCGCCGTCCGCAAGCTGTTGACGGAGATCCTCGCCATCGATGTATTCATCGTAGCGCAAGGGCACAAGGTTCTTCCATTTCTCGTCAGTCCCCAGGTGATCAGACACGAGAATGTTCTCGCATCCCAGTTCATTGAGACGCCAGATCAACGCGCTTCCAATCAAGCCCGCACCGCCAGTGACAAGAATTCGCTTATTCGCCGCTATCTTCATGGCGTAACGATCAAGGGGCATCATCAATTAGTCAATCGCAAGACACCCGGTATTGGTAGAATGAGCAAGACAGCTAAATTCGACATATTTCGCGGTTTCCTCTTGCGCCTTCCCCTACTCCGACTAAATATTCTCCACTCACGAGAGATCGTGGCGTTCAGTTTTTGGCTTCATAGCTCAGTTGGTAGAGCAGCGGATTGAAAATCCGCGTGTCCTTGGTTCGAATCCGAGTGGAGCCACCATTTTTCAACCCGAACTTCCTAACGAAGTTCGGGTTGTTTCATTTTTTAGCATCTACCAAACCCCAAACTTCACCAAGGCCTTCGCCATGAGGAAATAAAGAACCATCGTCAGCACACAACCCGCACCCATCGTCGGCCAAAACCCGATGCCCTTCTTCAGCATCCACGGGATGAGCAAAAACATCGGCAATGATGGTAGGACGAACCAAAAAACCCCGCCGGAGTGTGCCGCCAACTTCTCAACCGTCTCCGCCTCCTTGCCGCGCAAGTCGAACCAGATCCAAAAGAAGGTAAGCAGCGAAACCAGCGGTAGCGAAGCAATCAAGCTTCCTACCATCGGTTTACCATGACGGACGACGATCTCGTTCACAAACCAGATCAGCACGGCGGAAGTCAGTATTTTTACAGCAATGAGCATGGGGCAATTATGGGTGGAATGTTTCGGTGGATGCGATGTTGGGAACCATCGTAACATGGAGAACAACGACACTTCATAAAAAGTGCCGTCATCGGTCAATCGTCAAGAGTCAATAGGTGCAAGCATCAACGAATCACCATTCATCAGCCGCTCGCTTGCACCTAAAACATAAATCCGAATCACCTAAAACGAGATGATCAATGATCGCAGGTGCAGGCGTATTCCTGATGCTTGCAGGTCGGGCAATCATTGAGGTTCAAGTTGAACTTCTCGATAACAGTCTTGGCATCGGGCGTTACCTTGATTTGAACTACGACCGGGAAGTCGTTGCCTTCAGGAAACGCGATGTCGGAAACGAGCACCTCACCTTCCTTGGCAAAGGTCATGCGGGTAGGGTTGGAGCGGTCTCCGCCCGTGACTTTGACGGACTGCTCAGCGATTGGAACCGCCTTGCCATCTTTATCCAGAGCTGTGATCTGAACCTTTCGGTCTTTGGTCACGAAGAATTCGAGGTGGGGTTCGACCACCTGAATGACCTTGCCACCATTCGGGCCGGCCATGGCTTCTTGGTGCGCTTCTTCCGAATGTTCGGCATGGTCGTGTCCTTCGTGGCCTTTTTCTTCTGCGATCAGGGTTCCGGCTCCAGCAAAGGCAATTGCCAGGATGGAGGCCGCGAATGTTGTCTTGCTTGTTTTCATTTTCTTTTTCATTTGGTTGTCGTGGTTAGTGGGTATTGTTTTTTTTGATATGCCGCTCAGATTGAAGCGGATGAGTCGATTTTCAGGGCTTGCAGCGCTGGCTTCCGGCAGAAGCGGTAGAATAGCGCAGGCGTAACAGCCAGACCCAGAAGGGTGGAGCTGATGAGTCCACCGACGATTACGATGGCGATCGGATTGAGTATTTCCTTGCCAGGTTCGTCGGACGCGATCACCAGTGGAATCAGAGCGATACCAGCAGCCATGGCAGTCATCAGAATGGGAACCAGACGTTCTTCCGTCCCTCGGATGACCATTGCTGCGGTGAAGCTCTCACCCTCATGCTTCATCAAATGCAGATAGTGCGAAATGAGCATGATGTTGTTGCGTGCCGCGATCCCGCCGACCGCGATGAATCCCACGAGGGTCGCGATGCTGACGTTGTTCAGGGTCTGCTGGGTGAAAAGCACAGCACCGATTAGCGAGACCGGGATGATCGTCAGAACCAGGAAGACAAAACTGAAGCTCCTGAAATAGGAATAGAGCAAAAATATCACCACCAGCATGATGGCCGCAGACATGATTGCGATTGTCCGGGCAGCTTCCTTTTGGGCTTGGTATTCCCCTTCATAGGAAATGGTGTAGCCTTCGGGAAGCTTGAGGTTTTTATCAATCGACTCCTTTAGCTGATCCACTACCGATACAAGATCGGGAACTGTCGGATTGATCGAAACCACGAAACGGCGCCGTGAGTTTTCGCGAAGAATATTGTTCGGCCCGGTCGCATTCCGGATGTCGGCCACCGTTCCCAGAGGCACAAGCTTGTTGTTCTTGGTATCGATGTAGAGGTTCTCCAATCTGTCAGGATTTTCGCGCCACTCGGGGGAAAGCCTCACGACCAGATCGTAAACCTTCACACCCTCATAGATTTCGGCAACGTAGTCACCACCCATCAGTCCGGACATTTCTTCCGTGAGCGATCCAGGGGTCACCGCGTATGCCGCCGCACGTTCCCGGTCGGGTTCGATGCGGAGCTGGGGAACGGGTGCCTGTTGCTCGGCCCGCGCTTCCTCCAGCCCCGGAATTTCCCGGGCCAGAGCGGTGATTTCATCGCCGATCCGTTTCAGCTCGTGGAGATCGGGGCCGAAGATTTTCACGGCGACCTTGGCTGAAACTCCACTGAGCATGTGCCCCACACGGTCCGCCAAAGGACCGCTCAAGGCGCTGAATGTCCCGGGGATTTCTTTCATGGTCTCGCGTATGTCGGCGAGAATTTCCTTTCGATCCCTGCCAGCCGATTCATCAAACTCGACATCGATCTCAACAGTGGAAACCGGCACGACGTGGTCACCTCTTTCGGCGCGACCGGCCCTGTAACCGACTGTCTTGATCCCGGGAACTCTCAGCAGTCGCTCAAGCGCGACATCGGCAAGCTCGGTGGTCGTTTTCAGCGATGTGCCTGGTGCGGACGTGGTGGCAATCAAAGCTGTCGGCTCGCGGAATGCGGGGAGGAAATTCCTGCCCATGTTTGAGTATGCAATCCAACTGAACCATCCGAGCACCAAAGTGATCGCGATTACCATCAGCGGTTGGGACAGTGCGAACCGCATCCACGTCGCACGGAATCCCACTTTCAGCCAGCGTACGAAGAAAACGTCGCTATGCTCCTTGCCTGCCTTCGGATTGAGCAAAAGCGAACTCAGGACAGGTATCACCGTCAGCGAGACGAGGAACGATGCCGCCATACTGACGATGGTTGCGATGGCAATAGGCGTGAAGAGCTTGCCCTCGACTCCGCTCAAAGCCATGAGAGGGAGGAAAACAAGTATGATCAGGATGGTCGCGTAGAGAATCGACGAACGCACTTCGCTGGAAGCCCGCGCAATCACTTCGAGTCTGGATACGGGAACTTCCAAGGAAGCGTTTTCCCGCAGCCTTCGAAAAACATTTTCCACATCGACAATCGCATCGTCCACCACCATGCCGACGGCCACGGCCAATCCGCCGAGGGTCATCGAGTTGACGCTCAGGTTCAACAGATCGAAAATCAGGATGGTGATACCCAGCGACAATGGAATCGCGGTGAGGGTGATCAGCGTGATCCGGACATTCAGCAAAAAGAGAAACAGGATGATCGCCACCATGATCGCCCCGTCACGGAGAGCCTCCTTGAGGTTGTTGATGGAGAGATCGATGAAATCCCCTTGGCGATAAAGCGGGATCAACTCCGCGCCTTCGGGCAGCGAACGCTTGATTTCCTCCAGTGCTTTTTCAACTTCCGCAGTCAATGTCATGCTGTCGAAACCGGGTGATTTACGGATGCTGAAAATGACTCCTCGGTTTGAGAGGTTTCCATTCTCATCCGGTGCGTGATCGGACAGACCCATGGCCGCATCACCTCGCTGAGGCTCAATGTCCCAGACCACATCCGCCACATCGCGGATGTGAATGGCGCGGTCGTCTCGGTATGAGACCACCGTTTCGGCAATCTCATCGAGATCGGTGGTCATGGCTAGGTTACGCACCATGATTTCCTCCGCCCGATCCGTAAGGAAGCCACCGGTGGTGTTCTTCACTGATTCGGCAGCTGCTTCCTTCAGTTGCTCGAACGTGATCTGGTGGAGAAGCATCCGCTCCGGGTCGGGCTGCACCTGGACCTGCTTCACGCCGCCGCCCATGGAAAGCACTTCCGCAATCCCGGGGATCGACTGGATTCTCCGGGCTATGGTCCAGTCTGCCAACACCCTCAAATCACGGGGCGAGGTTTTTCCGGTCGGATCACGTAGGCCAACCAACATGATGTCACCCATCAACGAGGCGACAGGAGTCATGTAAGGGGTGACGCCAGCCGGAAGGGTTTCCGATGCACCGCTGAGCCGTTCCTGCACAAATTGTCTGGCTTTATAAATATCCGTGCCCCAGTCGAATTCCACGAAAATCAGGGACAGCCCGATGTCGTTGGTTGAGCGGACACGGTTGACTCCCGTTACACCCATCAGGGCGTTTTCCAGAGGGATCGTGATCAATGTTTCCACCTCTTCTGGCGCATAACCCTGAGCTTCTGTGAGAAGGGTCACGGTTGGCTTGGTAAGATCCGGCAGAACCTCTACCGGCAATTCCATGGTCTTCTTCACCCCGAAAACCATGAGCACCACCGCGATCATCAGAATGAGACCGCGCTGTGCGAGGGAAAATCGAATAAGTTTGTTCAGCATAGGATCAGGAGGTTGGGGTTACTTTGGAATGACGTTTCGAGTTCCAGAGCATTTGCCCGAGCAGCAGGACAACAATTGAGATACCGATCGAATAATAGATCAGCCAATTTGGCGCGCCGCCTCCGCCCTCATGGGCATGTTCGTCATGACCTTCCGCAGGTGCGGCACCCTCCGCACCTTCCCCCAGCTTTGATCCGTCTTCCGCATGCTTGTGCCCGTGCGCTGCATCCAGCGCTTCTTTAAGCGACATCCCGCTGCCACCTCCAACAAATCCCAATGAGTAAGAACCGCGGGTGACAACCTCGTCTCCCGGGAAAAGGCCTTCCTTCACCTCGACCCACCCGCCGCTCTTTTCACCCACGACAATTGTCGCCTTGACGAATGCATTCGGAAGGTCGAAATCCTTCACATAGACCACCCGTGCGGCTGGATCGCCTTGGATGGATTCCTCCGGAACAGCAAGCACATTGGGACGGCTGGATACGACTATGGAAAACTCCGCGCGCATACCGGGCAGCAATTTCCCTTCCTTGTTAGGAACCTTAAAGACGCCTTCAACTGCCCCCGCTTCACGGTTTGCTTGGACGCCAAATCTCAGCAAGTTGGCCTCAATAGGCTCCCCCCCGATTGCGGGAAACGTGATCCTTGCTTTTGTGCCCGGCCCGATTCCCGAAGCAAGTTGCTCGGGGATCTGAGCAACGACCCACATCTCGTTTCTGTCGGAAATGTCGAACAGTTCCGTGCCTGGCTCCACCGGCTGGCCTTGCAGGACGTGCGATTCGATCACCAGACCGTCATGTATCGCTTTCAGCTCTATGGTCGGTGGCGGATCACCCGGCTGGCGACTTTCCACTTTTGCAAGGACTTGTCCTTTTTTCACCCGGTCACCCACAAACGCATTCACTTCGGTGGCACGCCCTGGAATCCGGGATGAAATCGAATGCTGGTTTCCTGGAACCTCCTCAACCCGCCCGATGGCGAACACGGTTTTTTCGAAATCCCGTTCTTCGATCATCACCGTTTCCAAACGAAGGTTTTTCACGCCATTCTCGTCGAGAATGACTGTATCTTTCTGGCGGTTCTGTGCCATTGCCGTTGAAGGGATCATCAATCCAAGAAGGATCAGGCTCTCCAATGCGTAATTTTTGATAGTTTTCATGATATATACTTTCGTAAGCTAAATATTTATTCTCCTAGCGCCGCTTCGTAGCGGACGCGGGCCAAGTGGTAATTGAGCAAGGCTTCAAGGCGACTCGCGGCCATCTGTATTTGCTGTTCCCTGACGCGGAAAACCGCCTGCAAATCGCCTTGCCCTTCACGATATGCGCGCTCGGCTAGATCCGATTGTTTCTCGACGAGCGGCAGCAATTCATCATCTATGGATTGCGCAAGACGCATCCACTGCTCCATCTCCGCCCGAGCCGTTTCAATTTCGTTCGCGATGGTTTTACTGATCGCTACAACTTCCCGTTGCTGGCGGGCCAGCGTCGCTTTGGCCTCGGCTATACCACCCTCGTTCTTGTTCCAGAATGGCAGCGGCATGCTGAGACGCACACCAATAATCCCCTCGTTCTCGAAGCCTTCCGGCGCATCTTCTGTGCGCTCGACGCCAGCGACCAATCCAACTTTCAGATCCGCATACCGACGCGATTGCTGCAAAGCCACCGCGCTTTGCCCCTTCTTTACATTAACCCGAGCGGCAATTAGATCCGGCCTGGTCTTCCCGGACATCTCAGATTGAGGAATCGATGGTTCCGGCAAAGCGCCCCCAACACTAATTTGCTGTTGCGGACTGATGCCAAGCAAACGTTTCAAGGCACCCGTCTCCGTGGATTCTTGGGAATCAAGTTGGCGCAGACTCACGATCATACGTTGCGCCTCAAGTTGTGACTGCCCCGCATCAAGAATCGAACCCTCGCCTCGTTCCGCCGCCTTAGCGGTGAACTCAGCAAGTTCATTTGCGATCTGACGCTGTTGCGAGAACACATCGCGCTGCTGCTTCAAAATGATCAACTTAACCAGAGCTTCACGCGCTTCGGCGATCAGCAAACGCTCGCTATCGCGAACTTCCGCTCGCGCCGCTTCAAGCTCGGCTGCGGAAACCTCGCGCTCGCGCTCCAGCCGATCGGTCAGTGGAAATTGCTGGGAAAAGCCAAGCTCCACGCCACCTTCCTTGAATCGATGGTTGTGTTTGCCTCCAAACTCCAGTTCGGGGTTAGAAAGACGCCCGGCACCGAGCATCCGGCCGGCAGCCTCGTCGATGGTATAACGCGCAGCAGCTAGTTCGGGATTGCCCGACCGCACCAATGACGGAACGGAGACTGGGGTGACAATAACGGTTTCCGCAGCTGCCATGCCGTGAACGGCTATGGCGAGTAAGAGTGAGTAGGTAATTTTTTTAGAGAGAGACATAGAGAGAGCTAAAATGAGAAGCCACGATGAAGGGCCTGTTTCGGGGCTAACCCGAGCCCATGAAATGAAGGGCGTAAGCAGCGAGAGAACCGCGCGACAATGGCGGCGTATTTCGCGAATTCGATAAGTCAGCAGCGACTCATCGAAGCATCAGGGCATGGTTATGCCGAGACGCAGATCAGATTATTGGCGGCGTATCTAGTTCGCACACCGCGTTGAGATCACTTTGCATCGCGATCCAATCCACAGCCATTCTCCCATGATCCGGGGAGATCAATGCCAAAGAAGGCACCGTCCTCGCGGCCAAGTGAACGACTGTATGACAGCACCCTGCACCGTCATGGTGGTGGTGGTGCGGATAATCAGGGCAATTATGACCGTCAAGATCAGCGCTCGCTTGCGACTCCACATCGGATACACAGCAAACATCATGCCCGTGGCAGAAGGCATCTGCCGCGGCAGCCTTCACCGTGCAGCCATCATCATTCCTATGAACATGCTCACGCAAAGTCATCCCTGTGAGCTGCAACGAACCACATGCCATCGCCACTAAAGCCATCAGGCCAAATGCGAGTTTCAAGTGATGTTGAAGGGTTGCCATAATTCTGTCTGACTCTGTCTATAGCGTCATTGTTCACCAGACTCATCAAATAAATTCGCGGGATTGTCAATTCCGAGATGGAGGGACCCGCTGGTTTGGAGACCAGAATAGCTCTTCTCTTCATCGGAGCGGAGGTCTCCAGGCCTCCGCAGGGTAGTGTCACCACAAGCCAATCTAACAAATCACTTACAACAATCAGAGAATTAACATGCAGTCACCGTAGCTGAAGAAGCGGTAGCGCTTGGCAACAGCCTGATGATACGCCTCGGCGATCAAATTCTTTCCCGCGAACGCGCTCACCAACATTAGTAGCGTCGACTTCGGGAGGTGAAAATTGGTCAGTAGCGCATCTACCGCGCCGAACTCATACGGTGGGTTGATGAAAATATCCCTATCGTCACTGCATGCCGACATCGCTGAACGTGGTGTTTCGCGCACCACCGATTCCAAGGTTCGCACTACCGTGGTTACAATCGCCACCACTCGGCCAGCCGAAGCAATCTTACTCGCCGCCTCATCGCCGACGATATAACGCTCCTCATGCATCTCAATGTCAATAATATGCTCAAAACCCAGCGCGAGCTTCTCTTTGCCTACCAGCCAGGTGCTCAAGCCGGTCGCACACCCACTACTTCCGGTGGCTGTAATCCTTGTTGTTCTATGGATCAATCCCACAAATTATGGGTGTCCTAGTTCTCCTCCTACTATGGATCAATCCCACAAATTATGGGTGTCCTAGTTCTCCTCCTAGTTCTCCCCTACTCCTCCTAGTTCTCCCCTACTTCTCCCTCCTAGTTCTCCCTTTTCCGCTGGCCTCCCAATCGGCGACGCCATCACCACGCTCTTGGCCAATCTCAAGCCAACCAAGACCAACGCCGAGTTCCTGCTGCGCGGCCTGAGGTAAAAATCGGGCAGCTGGGGATTCTATTCCAAGGCCTGCGGAGCTTTTCAAGCCTTCGCCGGGCCTATCGTCCCGCCCTCAACCAGTTTCGCCAGGGACGAGGTCTTGCGGCGGTCGTCCTTGCCACGGGCGACATTATTCGCCCAGCGGACGATGCGACGGACCCACGGGCGGCTGTCGTAGCTGATGTGGGAGATGGCAGGAGCGCACCAGGCGAATGCGGGATCGAGATCGCTGCAGATCAGTGAGACATCCCGGGGCACCTCAATCCCGAGCTTTGCGAAATGCTGCAAGGTCGCAACGGTGATTGCGGTTCCATCCGTCAGGAGGGCGGTGGGCGCGGAGTGGTGGAAAAGCGAATCGAGCAATCGGCGGAAACCCGCCGGGGTTTCCTCCCAATCCGGCAGGTTGTAGGGGCCGGTCGGGACGCCCTGCGCTTGCAGTTCGTCCAGGAACGCCTGCTCCAGGAAACCGGGCATGGGCTTGCGGCGTTCCTCGCGTGTGATCATCACGATCCTGCTGTGGTCCAAGGAAACGAGACGCCGGACAGCAGTTTGCAGCGCGGGTATTTTTCTCGGGCTGGTGCTGGCGATCGGCACGCCCACGATGCGCCCGAAAAACCCGAACACCGGAGAAGGCTGCGTGGCGAACCAATCCAGAACCGGCCGCGAACCAGCCACCACCACCCAGGCATCGGCTTCCGCTCCACCCACGAAGTTTGCCACCCGTTTCACGTCCATCCCCAGCTCGATGAGTGTTTTCGGGGCGAAATAGGCGCTGTGCCCCGCCTCACCGAGCTGGCGTATCAGGTCGAGCTGGTAGTCGATCTTCCGGTCATCCGGCTCGTAAAGCAGGATCGCGATCCGCATCGCGGGCTGCACCCGGTTTTCCGGCAAGGCGATGAGGCGACGCTTGCCCGTCCCTTGGAAAACCAGCAAGCCTTCTTCCTCAAGCTGGCGCACGGCAGCCTGCACCGTCGCACGCCCCACTCCCAGGTGGGCGATCAGCTTGTCCTCGCCCGGCATGGTTTCCGTCCACCGCGCGGACAGCAGTTCCGCGCGCAGGTGCTCCACCACTTGCTCGGAGGCCGAGAGAATCCGTATGTTACCCATGAGGTAAACCTCTAGGAATGAGTTGTGGTTGGCGAGGCAAAAATTATTTGCTGCGGGTGGGGAAGCGATTAATTTATTTGTGCATTAACGTATCACATATGAAACCACCCTTGAAATTCAAATCAACTCTCCTAGTCGCACTGATCGCAGCCGGTAGCGCTTCCATCTCCAGTGCTGCCACGATGATCGCCGGATCTGGAATCATCGTCACAGTAAATAGTATAAACTCAACCGGTAACTTTCCACCGCAAAGCGTGGTCGATGGAACTGGCTTGAGCACTACTACCGGTGTGCACGGTTCGGGTGGCAACTCGGAGTGGTATACAAGCAACGGTATAACGCCTGCTGAAAGCTGGATCTCATTTGATCTTGGCGCCACTGTTGTGTTGGATTCCATTCACGTATGGAACGCCGTCCAGTACACTGGTTTCGGGATCGATCAGCTAGACATCTACGTTTCCACTTTGGCTTCGCCAGGAGATCCAGAGGGCGCTGGTGCTGGTGATTGGACGCAAATCGGCACTGATGTAAACTTCGCTGTAGGGAGCGCAACAAGCACGGGCTTTGATCTTGAGACCCAAACTGGCATCTCGCTACCAACCACCGCAGTGAGGCATGTGGCATTTTATTCAGACACTCAACATGGCGGTGGCAACAATTACCTCGGGTTGGCCGAGGTGCAGTTCTTCGAAGCGGACGCTGTCCCAGAACCCTCCGCCGTCCTTCTCGGCGGCCTTGGGGTTCTTGCCCTGCTGCGCCGCCGGAGGCACTGAGTTTTTCGGACCCTCGACCGGTTCTCCGCTTGTCTTCATACGCGCCCTGCCCCTGATCCGGGTTAGGGCGCTTTTTCATTTCGCATCCGAACGTGAGGCGGGCCCGGGGTTCAATGCTATGGAAGTCGAAAATTTCTTTCCTTTCCATTGAACCTCATCACAAGCCATTCGCTTCGAGCAATACGACCTAAAACTCATGACGGCCTTCCCTCACCCCCGCCTCATCCTCCTTGCCGCTGCGCTTCTTCTGGCAACACATGCCCACGCCGACCACGTCAAGGTATTCCTGCTCGGCGGGCAGTCGAACATGGTTGGAAACAACTGCTTGACCAGCGAACTTCCGGCCGCCCTGCAGGATCCGCAGGCCGATGTCTTGTTTTACCCTGGATCTCTTATTACACTGCGGCCGGGTTACGGGGGGCAGTTCGGCCCAGAAATCACCTTTGGACGCACCATCGCCGATGCGTCTCCATCGGAAACCTACTGCCTGATCAAGCATGCGGCAAATGGGTCGTCCCTTCTGGGGAACTGGAATCCGGCCACTGGCAATTCCTACGCGTCTTTCCGCACCCGGGTCGCGAATGGTATCGCCGCGCTCACGGCAGCCGGGCACACCTATGAGATCGAGGGCATGCTCTGGACCCAGGGCGAGGCCGAGGCCGCTGCGGGAACCACCACTCCAGTTTATGAAGCCGCCCTAAACGAGTTCATCGCAGATATCCGCACTCGCTACGGCCCGAACCTGCCGTTCTTCGTGAGCCGGCTTTCCAACTCCCAGACCAGCATCAATGCCACCGGTCTGAGCACAATCCGGGCAGCCCAGGAATATGTGGCGTTGAACGACCCTTACACCTACCTGGTTGATACCGATGGCATGAGCGTCGGCACGGACAACCTGCACTTCAATGAACCCGGCCAGATGGCCCTGGGTCAGGCCTTCGGTCAGTCCTACATCGGCTCGGTGGTCCCCGACGAGACCGCACCTGAGATCGCCTTGCTGAGCCCCGCCAACGGATTTGCAGAACACCCGGCCACCAATAATCTAGTCATCAACTTCAACGAACCGGTCGTCCTCGGCACCGGCTTCATCACCGTCCGGCGAGCAGATGGAACGCTGATCGAGAGCTTTGATGTTGCCAACCCTCCGGCCAACCTCAGCGCAAACCTGAGTGGTGCCACCCTCACGATCGATCTGAGCGCCAATCTCGCCTACTCCACCGGCTACTATGTCGAGATCGATCCGACCGCCATCGCCGACAATTCCGGCAACAGCTTCGCCGGCTTCTCTGGCCCGACGATGTGGGGCTTCACGACGGCGGCGGGTCAGGTGGGCGGCTTAATTGGCGGATCGGGAATCTCTGTCTCTGTAAGCTCACTCAACGGGGATGGCAGCAACTATCCACCGCAAACCGTGGTCGATGGAACCGGCTTGAACGGCAGCGGTGAACACGCTGCGGGAGGGAAATCGGAATGGGTTTCAAGTATCGGTGCGGATATCGCCAACGGCTTCATCTCCTTCGATTTGGGTGGGACTTATGTGTTGGATTTAATGCACGTATGGAACTGCACGCAGTATAACAGTTATGGGATCAAACAACTCGATATCTACGTATCCGATGTGTTCTCGCCTGGAGACCCCGAAGGTGCCGGGGCGGCAAACTGGAAGAAAATTGCTGATAACGTATCATTTGCCGCTGCGGGAACTCCCAACGTAGGCTTTGATCTGGAGACCCAAACCGGGATTTCCTTGCCCACCACTGCGGTGCGGCATGTCAGATTTGAGATCGATACGAACCAAGCCGGTTCCACCTCCGGATACGTCGGCTTGGCCGAAGTGCAGTTTTTCGCCGCAGGCAGCGGACCTGACACCACGGATCCCATCGTCTCCAGCCTCAGTCCGGTCAACGGGGCGTCCGGCGTGCCGACGACGGCCAATCTCGAAGTCACCTTCAGCGAACCGCTTGCCTTTGGGACGGGCTTCATCACGATCTGGGAAAGCATCGGCGGGGCTGTGTTCGAGACCTATGACGTCGGCAGCCTACCCACCAACCTCACCCTGAGCGGATCCACCCTCACGATCAATCCTACCGCAGACCTCGCTGCCTCCACCGGATACTACGTCGAGATCGATCCAACCGCCATCGACGACCTTTCCGGCAACAGCTTCGCGGGTATCTCCGGCAGCACGACGTGGAACTTGACGACCGCTGTTCCCGACAACACGCAACCCACCATCTCCAGCCTCGATCCGGTCAACGGGACGTCCGATGTGCCGACGGCAGCAAATCTCGAAGTTACCTTCAGCGAACCGGTTGCCTTCGGCACCGGGTCCATCATCGTCCGGAAGACCGCTGGCGGGGCCGTGTTCGAGACCTACGACGTCGGCAGCCTGCCTTCCAACCTCAGTTTTGACGGTGCTACCCTCACGATTAACCCGACCGCCGACTTCGCTGCCTCAACCGGCTACTACGTCGAGATCGATGCGACCGCCATCGACGACCTTGCCGGCAATAGCTTCGCAGGTTTCTCAGGCAGCGCGACCTGGAGCTTCATCACCGCGGCAGGTCAGACAGGCGGTTTGATTGACGGATCGGGTATCACGGTCACGGTATCGAGTATCAACGGGACGGGCACCGTTTTCCCACCGCAAAGCGTGGTCGATGGGACAGGCTTGAACGGCAGCGGCGAACACGGTGAAAAGGGCAGCTCGGAGTGGTATACAAATAACGGGCAGTCGCCGCTTGATAGCTGGATCTCATTTGATCTTGGCGCCAGTGTTGTATTGGATTCCGTTCACGTGTGGAACGCCACCCAGTACGTCGATTATGGGATCGCGCAACTGGACATCTACGTTTCCACACTGGTTTCGCCAGGAGATCCCGAGGGCGCCGGTGCTGGCGACTGGACGAAAATCGCCACAGATGTGTTTTTTGCTGCAGCGGGTTCACCCAACGTGGGCTTTGATCTGGAGAACCAAACCGGCATCTCGCTACCCACCACAGCGGTCAGGCATGTGAGATTTGAGTCAGACACTCAAATAGGGGGTGGCAGCAATTATCTCGGCTTGGCCGAGGTGCAGTTCTTCGCAGCGGCCATCAGCTCCGGCAACAACTTTGCCGACTGGATCTCGGACTACCCGGGTGTCGGCGGACTGACAGGCTTCAACGACGACTCCGATCATGACGGCAACGACAATGGACTGGAGAACTTCTTCGGCACCGACCCGAGCGTGTTCTCGGTCGGATTGGTTTCCGTTGGGTTGAGTGGCAACACCTTCACGTTCACCCACCCGCTCAATGCAAGCCCGGCCGACGACATCTCGGCGGCTTATCTCTGGTCGAAGGACCTGGCAACCTTCTACGCCGACGGAGCTACTGTAGAAAGCACCAAGGTAGACTTTGTCCAAGGCTCGCCGTCTGGTGGGATGGTTTCCGTGACGGCAACCATTACCGGAGCGAGCATCGACAAACTATTTGTAAAGGTAGGCGTGACTAAGGACTAAAAGCGGCGTCAGGCCAATCATTTAGACGATTGGTGATCCTTTTCAGACGCAAAAGACACCCCCGCTGCGATCAGATAATCAGCATGCAGTCGCCGTAGCTGAAGAAGCGATAACGCTCGGCAACGGCCTGACGGTAGGCTTCTTCGATCAACTCCTTACCCGCAAACGCACTCACGAGCATCAAAAGCGTCGATTGCGGGAGGTGAAAGTTGGTTAATAGCGCACCCACCGCACCAAATTCATACGGAGGGTAGATGAAAATATCCGTATCATCGCTGCTTGCTGTCATCATTGAACGTGGTGTTTCGCGCACCACTGACTCCAAGGTTCGCACCACGGTGGTCCCGATCGCCACTACACGGCCTGCCGAGGCAATCTTCCCTGCCGCTTCATCGCCGACGACGTAACGCTCTGCATGCATCTCATGATCGACAAGGTGCTCAGCTTTCACCGGGCGAAACGTCCCAATTCCCACATGCAGCGTCACAAAAGTATGCGGCAGTGCAGTGACGACTTCTGGGGTGAAGTGCAGCCCCGCGGTCGGCGCGGCGATGGCTCCACTCTCTTTGGCGAAAACCGTCTGATAGCGCTCCATGTCCGACTCCTCGCTCTCGCGTCCCATGTAGTGCGGCAAGGCCAACTGGCCGAGTGATAAATCCACCTCACGGTCAAACTTCACGATCCGATCGCCATTCTCCCGCACCTCAACCACCGTGCCCACCGCATCACCGATTTCCACCGTGCGCCCGATTTTCATCTTCTTTCCAGGCCGCACCATACAGCGCCAAGTGTCCTCCGCGACATCCTCCAACCAGACTACCTCGATCTTCGTATCATTCGAAAAAAACCTCGCCGGCACCACCTTGGTGTTATTGAACACGCACAAGTCCCCATGCGACAAATAACCGGGAAAATCCGCGAACATCTTGTGCTCAATTGATCCCTTGGCTCGATCCACGACCAGCATCCGCGACGCCGCACGATCCGGCATAGGCCGCGAAGCAATCAACTCCTCAGGCAACTCGTAATCAAAATCATCAGTTCTCAGATCGCTGGACATCCCATCAACACTGCCTCGCTAGATCGTCGCGCGCAACTACACAAGCTGTCAATCAAGCGAAAGTGGGGGGGCTTTGGAGTGTTGAGAGAACAGAGATTCATCTATCCGGAATTCACTTGAAATAATGGCGACGAGGAGCATAGAATTTCTTGAGAAGAAATCGCTGACCACCATTCCTTCCAATCCAAAATCCGGCGACACCTTACAATCGCATACATGAAAAAATTCGTGTAAATCTGTGTTTTGTTGGGAAATTTTGGATTTTACCGTTGACTTGTCCATTAAATCCCATAATTTCCCCTTACACCCATGGCCGCACAGCTCCCACCCAACGTTCCCAGAGCAGTCGTCGAGCATCTTGTTCGCGAGCAGATTTATGCCAATCTCGGGCTTTCGCTCCCGGCATCCGCGCACGCGCCGAACGCCCTGCTTGTCAACATATCCGCCCGTCACTGCCACCTCACGCAGGAAGCCGTCGAGGCACTCTTCGGCCCCGGCCACCAGCTTACTCCCATGAAGGGGCTCTACCAAGATGGCCAATACGCCGCCAAGGAATCGGTCACTCTCATCGGTCCACGTAGCCGCGTCATTTCCAACCTTCGCATCCTTGGACCCTGCCGCACGCTCAACCAAATCGAACTCGCCTACACCGACGCCATCTCGCTCGGCTTCGACATCCCCGTTCGCATGTCCGGCGACATCGAAGGCACTCCAGGCTGCATGCTCATGGGACCCAACGGATACTTCAAGCTCGATCAGGGCGTGATCCGCGCCCAACCGCATGTCCACATGAACCCGGACGACGCTGCGTTCTACGACGTCAAACATCTCGACGTCATGAAGCTCAAAACCCACGGCGCGCTGGGCATGACCTTCGACAAACTCGTCGTCCGCGTCGACCCCTCCTTCAAACTCGAAGTCCACATCGACACCGACGAAGGCAACGCCTGCGGACTCAAACCCGATACTTTCTGCGAACTGATTAAATAATTTTTCAACCACAACCCCATACTCCCAACAAAACCAAATACAATATGAGTGCACTAGGCATGATTGAAACCAAAGGCTACGTCGGCAGCGTCGAAGCCACAGATGCAATGGCGAAAGCCGCGAACGTAGAAGTGATCAACCAAGTCCAGATCGGAGGCGGCTTTATCACCGTCATCGTCAAGGGCGACGTCGGCAGCGTAAAAGCAGCCGTCGATGCTGGATCAGACGCCGCAGGCCGCGTCGGCGAGCTTGTCTCGTCCCACGTTATCGCACGCCCCCACCCTGAACTTCTCACCCAGTTCGGCATCGCCTGATTGTCACGACGCTGAACACTGAAAACTGAACTCTAGCAAACTAAATACCATGTCTAAACAAGCTATCGGCATCCTCGAAACCAAGGGTCTCATCTCCCTTCTTGAAGCCTCAGACGCCGCCCTAAAGTCCGCCGACATCCACATGACCGGCTGGGAAAAAATCGGCTCCGGCCTCGTCACTGGTTTCTTCACCGGCGATGTTGCCGCCGTCAAAGCCGGCCTCGACGCAGCTGCTGCAGCAGCCGCCAACCTCGGCGAAGTCTCCTCCGTCCAGGTCATCCCCCGCCCCCACGACGACCTCGCCAAATTCGGCACCTGGTTTGGCTAAAGCCAAACCGTTAAACGTTATTAGTTAGAGGTTATACGGAATGCGCCGCAGGCGCCCCTAATAACTGATAACGAATAACAAATAGCAATTCACGCAGTGAACATACTCGTCGCCAACCTGGGCTCCACCTCCTTCAAATACCGCCTCTTCCGCATGGATCAGGACGGTGGTGAGGTATTGGCTCACGGCGGCTACGAGCGCGTCACCGACCACGCCATTGCCATCGACGACGCCATCGCCACTCTCCAGCGCGACGGCATCATCCAATCGACCGACGACATCGACGCAGTCGGCTTCAAAACCGTCCTCGGCAAGGATCTCAGCGGCTGCGTCATCGCCGATCAATCCGTCATCGACGCGCTCGATGGCTTTGCCGACGTTGCCCCCGCCCACAACCCGCCCTACGCCAACGGCATCCGCCAGTTCGCAAAGGCCCTACCAAACGCAAAACTCGTCGCCCTCTTCGAGACTGCGTTCTACCAGTGGACGAGCCCCGCCTCCGCCCACTACGCCATTCCCAAATCCTGGCGTGACATCGGCATCCGCCGCTATGGCTTCCACGGCGCAAGCCACAAATTCATCGCCGAGCGCTCGGCAGAATTGATGGACCGCCCAGACGTCGCAGAAACCACCCGCCGCCTCTACCTCGATGGCCAGCAAGCCCCCGACGCCGCGCCCCTGCGTGTCGTCTCGTGTCACCTCGGCGGATCCAGTTCCGTCACTGGAATCCTCAATGGTGTTGCCATTGGCACTAGCATGGGGTTCTCCCCGCAAAGCGGTCTACCGCAGAACAACCGCGTCGGCGACCTCGATTCCGGAGCCATCCCCTACGCCATGAAAAAGCTCGGCATCAGCGTTGATGAAGCCGCCCGCCAGCTCACCAAAGAGTCCGGCCTACAAGGACTTTCCGGTGTTTCCAACGACCTGCGCGACATCGCCGCAGCCGCTAACGACGGCAATCAAGATGCCCACCTCGCCCTCGACGCCCTTGCCCACTCGATCCGCCACTGGATCGGCGCGTTCATGATCGAACTCGGCGGCATTGACGCCCTCGTCTTCACCGCCGGCATCGGCGAAAACAACACCGCCATCCGCGCCACCGTCTGCAACGGACTCGAAAACTTCGGCCTCCACCTCGACGCCGAAAAAAACACCGCCACCCGCGCCACCGAGGCCACCATCAGCCGCGACAACTCGCCCGCTAAAATTTTCGTCATCCCTGCCAACGAGGAACTCGTCCTCGCCCGCGAGGTCTTCCGCAAACTTTCCTGACTTTCATCCTGAAAACAGAACAACTAAAAACCTAGCAAACCAACAAAACCATGGCCAAACAAGCAATAGGACTCCTTGAAACCCGCGGACTCGCGACACTCGTCGTCGGCGTCGACGCAATGCTCAAATCCGCTAACGTCGAACTCGCCGGACCAATGAAGCAAATCGGCAACGCTCTCTGCAACGCCGTCGTCACTGGCGACGTCGCAGCCGTCAAGGCCGCCATCGACACCGGTGCAGCCACTGTCGACGATGCCGGCGGTGAAGTCATCAGCGCCCACGTCATTGCCAGCCCCTACGAAGCGATCGAAGCTGTGCTCCCAAAAGCCCCCGCCAAAAGCCCCGCGCGCAAATAACTCAAAAGGAAATCGGCCATCGGTTCTGAGCGGGGCAAGCGCGCAAGCCCTCACCCCGCTCTCCCGATAAACTCCAGCCGATAAGCTCTTACTAACAACCCGTATGTTCCTAGCAGAAGTCATCGGCCAAGTGGTCTCCACCAAGAAGGACGAGCAGATGGTCGGTTACAAGCTGCTCATCCTACGTCCCAAGCTCATCGACGACAAGGACCCCACTAAGTTCAAGGACGGTACCAACACCATCGTTGCCCTTGACACCGTCGGTGCCGGCGAAGGTGAACTCGTTATGTTCTGCCAGGGCAGCTCCGCCCGCTCCGCCAAGGGTCTCAAGCAGGTCCCCACTGATGCCGCGATTACCGCGATCGTCGACCGAGTCGAAGTCCACGGCAAAAACCTCTACAGCGGAGGATAAACGATACAACGTCCCCCCTACCCAGGCATGAAAACTCTCGATCCAGAAACCCTCCGCTCCGTCGTCGAATCCGTCGTTGCACGCTTGTCTGAAGGCCAAGCTCCGACGAATCCTACACCAGCACCTACACCAGCCGCCGCAAAAACCTCCTGTGGCTGTGGTGGTGGCTCATCCACCGGCAAAAACGGTGTCTTCAGTTGCGTGGATAAAGCTGCCGAGGCTGCCCACGACGCTCACCTCAAGCTTAAGAAGCAAGGCGTGGCCGGTCGCGACAAGGTGATCGAAATCGTCAAGCATCTCGCCGTCTCCAACGCTACCGAATGGGGCACGTTCGAGATGAACGAGACCAAAATCGGTCGCCTTGATCATAAAATCGGTAAGCTTGAGATCACCAAAAACGTTCCAGGAACCGAATGGCTCAAACCCTACGCTCTCAGCGGCGATGGCGGCATCACTCTCGAAGAATACGCCCCCTTCGGCGTCATCGGTGCCATCTTGCCAGTCACCCACTCGGTGCCCACCCTCACTGGCAATGTAATCAACATGGTTGCCGCCGGAAACTCAGTGCTCTTCAACCCCCACCCTGGCGGCGCCAAGAGTGCCGCCATGGCGGTGCGCGCTTACAACCAAGCCATCCATCACGAATTGGGTATCGATAATCTGATCACCACCATCGAAGAGCCCTCGCTGGATTCTTTCGATGCCATTTGTGCCAACGAACAAATTCCGCTGCTCGCCATCACCGGCGGACCAGCCGTCGTCAATGCCGCGATGAAATCCGGCAAGCGCGCCATCTGCGCCGGCCCGGGCAACCCCGTCGTCGTCGTCGATGAATCCGCCGACCTCGCACGTGCTGCCCGCGGCATTGTTGAAGGCGGTGCCTTCGACAACAACCTGCTCTGTATCGGTGAAAAGGCCATCTTCGTGGTCAGTTCGGTGTTCAACCAATTCTGCGAGGAACTCGCCAAAGCCGGCGGCTTCCGTCTCAACAGTCAGCAACTCGACCAACTCACGGCCACCGCATTCTCCATCAAACCCGGCGAGGGTGGCGGCTGCGCACAGGCCGCGCTCAACCGCGACCTCATCGGAGCCGACCCAGCTGTTCTCGCCATGCATGCCGGCGTAAGCATCCCGCCGGATACCCAACTGCTCTTCGCCGAAACCGATGCCGATCACCCCTTCGTTCAGAAGGAGCAGATGATGCCGATGATGCCCATCGTCTCCTGCCCCGACTTCAAAACCGCCGTCCGCGAAGCCAAGCGTGCCGAGCACAACTACCGCCACTCTGCCATCATCCACACTCTGGACGTCAACAACATGACCTACATGGCCAGGGAAATGGACACCACCATCTTTGTCAAAAACGGCGCATCCGTTGCCGGTCTCGGTCTCGGAGGTGAAGGCTACCTCTCCTACTCCATCGCCACCACCACCGGCGAAGGCATCACCACCCCCAAAACCTTCACCCGCGTCCGCCGCTGCGTCCTCGTCGAAAACCTCCGCATCATCTGAGGCTCAGGTTATACGTTATCAGTTATTTGTTAAAAGTCTCATTCACCTCAGACCATCTAACCAATAACTCATAACCAATAACTTATAACTTCAACCCGAAACCATGATCAATGCCCTTGTCGTCGGCCATGCCGTGAGTAGCCACTGCCACCCTTCCTTGAAGGGCCGCAAGATGCTGCTTTGCCAGCCGCTCGGGGCATCGGGCGAAGCCAACGGAGCGCCCATCGTCGCCATCGATATTTTCGGCGCGGGCCTGCATTCCAAAGTTTTTGTCTCTACCGACGGACTAGGTGCCCGACATCTCGTCCACGACGACAAATCCCCCATCCGCAACTTCATCCAAGGGATCATCGACTGATCACTAGCAAAATCTTCCATGCGTATCTGCCAAGTCATCGGTCGTCTGACCCTCAACATCCAAGACCCCTCCTACAAAGGCGGTCGCTGGTTGTTGGCGAACCCGCTTGATGCCGGACAGATGAACGACGCCTGCCACAAACCGCAAAAGCTCACCAGCCAGTCCACATTCGTCACCTACGATGGCCTCGGTGCCGGCGAAGGCGATATCGTCGGCGTCGTCGAAGGAGCCGAAGCCACCGCCCCCTTCGACTTTCCCATCCCCATCGACGCCATCACCGTCGCCATTTTCGATACTCTATCCTACCAACCCCCAGCAACGAATACTTAACCACAGATGTCACTGATTTACATTGCAGTAATGGAATCGACGATTCCTTCTCCATCCGTGCTGATCCGTGACATCCGTGGTTAAAAAATCCAGCCATCCCAAGCAACTTTCACCATGAGCAAAAAAGTCTACACCGCCGCCGACATCGAAGCCCTGATTAAATCCGGCAAATCCGCCGCAGATCTACCGCAGGGCGTCGTCCTCACCCCGTCCGCCAAAGACATCCTGCGCGGCACCGGAAGCGTGGTCCGCACATCCGCCGCACCCGCCGCCTCCAGCAGCGAACCTATTCTCCCCGACTACGAATTTCACTGGACACCTGGCTCCGATCCCAAGACTCCCGCCGAGATCAACGCGTTCTTCCAATCCCCAGCCATCACCGAACTCAAGCACCGCATGGTCGAGATCGGCCAGCGCATGTGGAACCGCGAATACACCGACGGCAACGGCGGCAACCTCACCATCCGCGTCGGAGACAACCTCGTCCTCTGCACACCCACCCTCGTCTCCAAAGGATTCATGACGGTCGAGCAAATGTGCCTGGTCGATATGGAAGGCGTGCAACTCGCCGGAAAATACAAGCGCACCTCCGAGTGCATGACGCACCTCGCCATCATGAAGCGCCAGCCCAAGGCCAAGGCGTGCTGCCACGCTCACCCGCCGCACGGCACCGCCTTCGCTGTCGCCGGCGTCCAACCGCCAACCTGCATGATCCCCGAGGCTGAAGTCTTCCTCGGACAGATCGGCATGTCGCAATACCAAACCCCCGGCACACCCGCCAACGCCGAGGCCGTCGGCGAGGCAGCCGTCGATCACATGGCCGTCCTCATGGTCAACCACGGCGCCATCACCTGGGGCAAGGACATTGAAGACGCCTATTGGAAAATGGAAAACGTCGAGTCCTACTGCAAGACCATCTGGGTCGCTTCCCAGCTCAACGGCGGCAAACTCCTCACCATCACCGGCGGCCAAGCCAAGGAACTCATCGACCTCCGTAAAACCCTCGGCATGGACGACAAACGTGCGTCATTCACCGAATGCCAGCTCTGCGACAACGATGGGTTCTCCCCGGGCACCGTCTGTCACATTCCCGACAGCCAAACCAAGGCATCCACCGGTGCCACTGATCCCGAAGCCGAAAAGCTCGTCCAAGCCATCACCGATCAAATTCTGGCGAGTATGAAGTAATAAGATCTGACTGATCCGACCATTCCGACTGATCTACTTTTACCCATGAAAACCCCCATCACCATCTCCATCACCGGCGCGGCAGGCCAGATCGGCTACGCGCTTCTCTTCCGCATCGCCACCGGCGAAATTTTCGGCAAGGACCAACCAGTCAACCTCCGCCTCATTGAGATCGAGCCCGGTATGGCCGCGCTCCAGGGTGTGATGATGGAGCTCGACGACTGCGCGTTTCCGCTGCTTAACGGAGTCACCGGCACGTCCTGTCTCAACGAAGGGTTCAAGGATGCCAACTGGGCGCTGCTCGTTGGCTCGGTCCCGCGCAAGGCGGGGATGGAGCGCGGCGACCTACTCGGCATCAACGGCAAAATCTTCACCAGCCAGGGCAAGGCCATCGCCCGCAACGCAGCACGCGACGTCCGCGTGCTCGTCGTCGGCAACCCATGCAACACCAACGCGCTCATCGCCATGAGCAACGCCGCAGGCATCCCCAAGGACCGCTTCTTCGCGATGACTCGCCTCGACGAAAACCGCGCAAAATCCCAGCTCGCCCACAAGGCCCGCGTCCACCAATCCAGGGTCACCAATCTCTGCATTTGGGGCAACCACTCCGCCACTCAGTATCCAGATTTCACCAACGCAAAAATCGGCAACCGCCCGGTCACTGAGGTCATCTCCCACGTCGCCTGGCTCAAGGGCGAGTTCATCAGTACCGTGCAACAACGCGGCGCGGCCATCATCAAGGCTCGCGGAGCCTCATCCGCAGCATCCGCCGCCAACG
>JAGXGH010000113.1 GCA_024636835.1 Verrucomicrobiales bacterium
ATCGAGAAAAATGACCCACCATCAACCTCAGAAATCATCCTAATCCACCGCCAGCTCCGCTCAATAAAGACTCGATTTTACAAATTCACTCTGTTTTGGACAGCAGTGAAACGAAATATGTAGAAATCCACTGTAATGATCAAGACTTTTGTGACCTTGCGGGGACTGACCCCATCGATGACCCCATCGACTGACTGACCCCATCGACTGACCCTATCGACTGACCCTATCGAAGGATTTGGTGCGGGGGCTGGTACCATTGACGAGATGTAGCCCTGGCCAATAATGGACAGGTTGTTAAAAAGGTTTTGGTGAAAAAGTTTTGTCAAGGAGGCTGGGTGAGGGTAGTTTCCACTATAGATCACGTGTGTGCTCAAAAAATCAAAAATATTACAACGAGATACTATGAAAAAAAGTTACTAACATTTTTTGTTACTCCACTCCTCGCTATAGGACTGAGTGGCGTTTGCTCCGCAGCTGTCGTCTTCACTGAGGATTTCGAAGGCTACGGCAACACTGATGACAACACAGTTGCTACCTACGACGCGTATCCTCCCACCCCAACGAACTGGCTTGCAGCATCCAACGGCTTCAAATCGAATGAGGCTGGTCTGAACCTCGACGGAACCAATACGGTCTACAGCTTCCGTTATACGAACTCAGGCCTCACAACCAAAAACGGTGTCATTGGAAATCTGGGTGCGGGCACTTACACCATTAGCTTTGATGTGTTGTTTGATAACGGCAGTGCTAGCCCATTTTCGGTGTATTTTGGGACCTTCGCGACTGCGGATGATGCTGATCGACTTGACGTTGCAAGTGGTGCCACATCCGATTTCAGTGCTCTTCTCGCACGGGTCGATGGCCAATATAATGCAGCCACACCTGCTTGGGAATTCACTTCAGGCGGAACCGACAATGACTCCCAATCCTTCAGCGGATCAACTGCGACCTCGACAACGGTTTCGTTCACTTACATCTCCGATGGCACCGAGACTACAGCTGGCCAAGACTTGGTGCTCCGTCTTGACGGTGCCTCCACGACAGGCAACATCGACAACATTACGATAGACGCGCCCGTTGTCCCCGAGCCCTCCGCCGCTCTTCTTGGTGGACTTGGCGCCCTGCTGCTGCTTCGCCGCCGCCGCGGTTGAGTCGAAACCTTAATGGTCTAACCATTCTCAAATCGCCTCAGCTTATCATTAGCTGAGGCGATTTTTTGCTTTTTATCCATACTGCCATCAACCTAACTGCTTTCATGACTTCGGGCAGAAAGGTCCGTATCATCCAGTCCCAATCTCTCATTGCTAACAGTTTGAGAAAAGCTCTCGGTTCATCTTGCTACTCCTGCTGCATGGTTTGTTGATGATTCAGCTTGTCAATGCTCTGGAGTTCACTGATGTGACGACTTCCGCTGGGATTGACCATGTATTTGACCAAGATCCCGCCAATCTTGACAGCGACCCGGAGCATCCGGTGATGACCGGTGGCGCGGTGGCCGAGGACTTCAATGGGGACGGTTGGGTCGACTTGTTTGTGCTGCAAGGCGGGCTGAGCCCCAACCTGCTCTACATCAATCAGCAGGATGGTACCTTCGTTGATGAGGCGGTCAGCCGTGGTGTAGGACAGATAGGGCGGCACACGGCTGCTTGTGGAGCCGACTATGATTCGGATGGGGATATTGACTTGATGGTGGTCAATGCTGCTGCTGGAGGACATCTGTTGCTCACCAACGACGGCACCGGCCATTTCAGCTTGGATACGACGCAATTTCCCGAGCCTCCAATGCGAAATTCGAGTGCCAGTTGGGCCGATATCAACGGTGATGGATTGTTGGATCTTGCGGTTGGAGCATGGAATGATGTAGGCTCCACTGAACTTTACCAAGAGGGTGACATCACCATTTACCGCAATCAGGGGGCGGGTAGCTTTGTCGCCTATCAAAAGATTTCCGGTAGCTGGAACTACGTTCCTCATTTTGCGGATTTGGACGGGGATGGATGGGTCGACCTGCTGGCCGTTGCGGACTTCAACCAAACCAAATGGTATTTCAACAACGGCAGCGGGGTTTTCCTACCTGGGGGCTCCAGCGACATTGAAAATGGCATGGGAGTGGCGACTGGCGACCCCGATAACGATGGGGATCTCGATATCTTCATGACCGCCATTCGAGACGAGAATGTCGATCCTTCGGTTTTGCAGTTTGCTGGCACGGGAACAAGCGGTAACCGCTTGCTGCTCAATACTGGCAATGGCGAATTTGTCGATACGACAACGGCGGCCGGTGTTCGCGATGGATACTGGGGTTGGGGGGCGCTTTTTGGGGACTTCGACAACGATGGGGATGAAGACTTGTACCACGTCAATGGCTGGCCTGCCTTCGTGGAAGGTGAAGCCTATGCGGGGACTTCCTCGGTCTTGTTCCAGAACAATGGCTCGGCGGTCTTCTCCGAGGTCGCAGCCTCCTCCGGCGATGCGGCCGATACAGGTCAGGGTAGGTGTGTGGTGTCGTTTGACTATGACAACGACGGGGATCTCGACCTGTTCATCGTCAACAACAATAAACTCAACCCTTTTCCCGGTGGAGTGTTTACCCTGTCGCCGGGCCAGCCAGTCCTGCTGCGCAATGACAGCGTGTCCACCGGAAACTGGCTCAAAGTCAGGGTGGATGGCGCTGCACCTTACCACTCCCATGGCATGGGAGCTCGAATCCATTGCAGTCTTCCTGGGAAAAATCAGATGCGTGAGATCAACGCGTCGAGCAATTTCAACGGACATGGTCCCTACCGGATTGCGCACTTCGGGGCGGGGGCGGCAACGGAGTTCGACCAAGTTCGGGTCAAGTTTCCGAGTGGACAGGAGGTTTGGCTTGAGAATGTAGCGGTCAATCAGGAAATCGTGATCCATTCGCCGAGGGCACGGTGTCATCCACGCGGGTCGATCCTGCCCAATCCGTCGTGTTTGAGATTGCTGGCGGGGACTTGCCTGCTGGCGCGGTTGTGGTTTGGACTTATCTTGGTGTTGATTATGCCAACCCGGCAACGATCCAGTTCGGCCCGACTGGGGTGTATCCGGTAGTCGCGAATGTCTATGTCGATTCGGGTAAGACCAGCCTCCTGTGGGCAGAAAGCCACGAAGTCGAGGTGAATGACCCCAGTGCTCCGGTGCCGAGCATCGCGCGCACATGGAACGAGGAAATCCTGCAATCGATTCGCATCGATTTTCCGGATCCGGCCGTGCATGCACGCAATCTGTTTCACGTATCGGTGGCGATGTGGGATGCATGGGCTGCCTATGATTCCACGGCGGTTGGCTACATCCGCCGCGAGGATCAGAGCGCCGCCAACCTTGCTGCGGCGCGCCGTGAGGCCATCAGTTATGCCGCCTACCGGGTCCTGCGTTTCCGGTATTCCAAGTCAGTCAATGCCTCCACCTCGCTGGCCTTGTTTGATACGCGTATGGAGGCATTGGGATACCCCGTTGAAACAACGACTGTGGTTGGCGACACCCCGGCAGCAGTCGGAAATCGAGTGGCCGCCGCTGTGTTGGCTTGGGGCGAAACTGACGGATCACGGGAAGACACCTTTTATGATGATCCCTCTTACGCGCCTGTAAATGACCCCCTGCGGATCGCAAACTCGGGTACCACGCTGAATGATCCCAACCGTTGGCAGCCACTTCGATTCACCCAGGCATTCACGCAGAACGGACTGACCACCAGCAGGGTCCAAGTCTTTGTGGGCTCCCATTGGGGCTGGGTCCGCCCGTTTGCCCTCGTGCCCGAACTAACGACCTATCTGGATCCTGGCTTGCCCCCGCAACTGGGGGGCGAGGGAGACGCGGATTATAAGCAAGGCAGTCTTGATGTCATTCAATTCAGCAGTTGGCTTGATCCTGATGACGGAGTCATGATCGATATTTCCCCAAAATCCAAAGGACTCAACTCACTGGGGGCAAATGATGGAACGGGGCATGGATTATCTCCCAACCCGTTCACCGGCCAACCTTATGAGGAACAATGGGTGAAGCGTGCCGATTATGGGCGCGTGATTGCCGAATTCTGGGCGGATGGCCCCGAATCCGAGACGCCACCCGGGCATTGGAACACACTGTCCAACAAAGTCGCCGATGATGCTCTGACCGAAAAGAAATTCAAGGGGCAGGGGCCAGTGCTGGGTGACCTTGAGTGGGATGTGAAATTGTACTTTGCGCTCAACGCCGCATTGCACGACTCGGCAGTCGCAGCGTGGGGCTGCAAGCGCTACTATGACTATATCCGGCCGATCAGCAGCATTCGCCACATGAGTGGCAACGGCATTTTGCCCGAGGTGCCCGGACTGGTGGAAAAAATCACTGCTGAATCCTCAGCTAACGGAGAGCGCCATGCAGAACTGGTCGCCAGCGGCGCATCAATTGGTGACACGGCCATCTATGCATGGGGAGGGGAACCTGCTGATCCGGAGACCGAATACACCGGCAGTGAGTGGATTCTGGGAGAGCGCTGGTTGCCGTATCAACGGGATACGTTCGTCACCCCAGCCTTTGCAGGCTATGTGTCGGGCCACAGTACATTCAGTCGGGCGGCTGCCGAAGTGTTGACCTATTTCACGGGCAGTCCCTACTTTCCCGGCGGATTGGGAAGCTATACCAAGGAAGCGGGAAGCCTGGAGTTTGAATACGGGCCCTCAACGGATGTCATCCTGCAATGGGCGACATACTATGATGCGGCGGATGAGGCGGGCATTTCACGATTGTATGGAGGAATTCATGTTCCGGCTGACGATGGTCCTGGGCGAATCATGGGGGCTCAGGCAGGTATTCGCGCAATGAATCTGGCGGAAAAATACTATGATGGATCCATCCTTACCGAACCGATTCATGCGAATATTACCAAGAATGGGACCGACTTTGTGCTACAGGCTTGGGTGGTTCGAGGCATGTATGCAAAACTTCAATCGAGTCCCAATATGGTGGATTGGGCGGATTTGACGTCCATGGAGCGATTGTTTGAATCCAATCCCAGCTGGGACATTGAGAGCCCAGCGGTTTCTCAGTTTTTCAGGGTTGTCCAAAAATCAAAACCCTAACGACTAATTTTGTAGAGAAATGCTTTCACATCGACATTGTTCTGTACAAAAATGGTCCAAAAAAGGTCAGGAAGATAAGGCACACAACGGCTATTGACTAGACTTTTCGATCTCTCCACTCACCCGCTATGCCACGGCAATTGAGGATAGTATATTAGGGTGCGATTCACCACGTGATGGCGCGAGGTAACCGGAGGGAGAAGATTGTCCGTGATGAAGAGGATCGGAGACGTTTTGAGGCAACCCTTGAAGAGGTTGTGGGCACGATGGGCTGGATACGCTATGCCCATGTGCTGATGGGTATCCATTAGCACCTTATTTTCAAGAAGCCTGAACCCAACCAGGTGAAGGGCTTGGGTGGGCAGCATTAAGCCAAGTTGATCGAGCCGAGCAGCAACTCGTATGGGAGGTTAACGGAAGGGATGCTTTTCAAGCGTCCGTGATATTTGTGTGGCGTGTGGAAAGGGTATCGGTATGGGAATGATGTACGACGCTGAAAGAAAGTTACGGACGAGGTGGAACTCATCCCTCCCTGCGGAGATGGGTGTGACGTGATTTTATGGATGGTTCCTTGGATTGGCTCGTAAAAACATACTTCTCCAAGAACGATAACTGACGAGTATGGTCTCTGTCTATGGGGTAGGTCCTCACCACAGGCTGCTTTGAAACCACGATCCCGGTAAATCAAGGGTTCCAGCGTCAAAAAGGGTCGAAAATAGCCGGTTTTTGCCGCGAATAGCGAAAGTCGGGCTGAACGGGACAGCATCGCCTCACGCATACCCTGGCTTTCACATCGACTATTTCCAAAAATACGGTCGGAGGTGGTTGACAATGCCTCGGTAGGTTTAGATTGGTCGATTTTCCCATAGAGACTCTGCACATAAGGTTGCGCACGGATGCTTGCGTTTTTTGAAGGAAGCGCGCCGATGGCGCTATTAAAATAGCGCCGTTTTGCTAGGACCGCCTCTTAATTAATGCTGGTGGCGGCTCTACAGAGGTCGGAAAGCATGGTCTATGTGTAGTGTTTTGCAACTACCTGTCCGTCTGTGGACAGGGTGTCTTTCACAGAGATCTCGACACCTGTCCTTGATTGGACATGATAGGGGAATGTCACTATCCATTCTCTCCCCATCTGATCAGGTCGCGGTGCACCTTCGCGAGCAATTGCTAGCAAGCCGTTGGGGACAAGTGCTGCCAGGTACACCGACACTGGCGGTCGAACTCGGCGTTGACCGCAAAACGATCATGGCGGCCCTCAATCAGCTGGAGGAGGAAGGATTGCTGAAGTCGCAGGGCGCTGGGCGTCCGAGACTGATCACCCTACCGAAGACAAAAATATCCAATGCCCTCAAGATCAGAATTCTTCCTTATGAGCTTGCCGATCAACATCGTCCTTTCGTCCATAGTCTGATCAATCAACTTGAGGAGAATGGTCATTCCGCCAGACTCTCCAATAAGACCTTGTTGGATCTGCGGATGGATGTGGACAGGATTTCACGTTACATGGAAAAAGAGCCGGCGGATTTATGGATGCCTCTGGCCGCCTCACGTGACGTGTTGGAGTGGCTTTCCGTGCAGGACGTCGCCACGTTTGCGATCTTTGGCCGCCGTCGTCAGGTATCGCTGGCTAGCATCGGTCCTGACAAGGGGCCGGCGTTGATTGAGGCCGTTCAGCATCTGATAGGTTTGGGGCATCGGCGCATCGCTTATATGGTGCGCGAAGAACGCAGAAAACCTAGTCCGGGATACATCGAACGTCTGTATCTCAGCGAGTTGCAAGCTCATGGCATTGCTACCAGCCAATTCAACTTGCCCGATTGGGAGGACAATACAGAGAGTTTCAATTCTTGCATCGATAGGTTGTTTCAACACACTCCCCCCACTGCGTTGCTACTTGATGAATCGGAATTTTTCTTTGCCGCCAGTCATCGTCTTGCGCAGTCCGGTATCAGCGCGCCGCGGGACGTGTCATTAATCTGTCAGGATTACTCGGCAGCATTCGAGTGGTGCCAGCCGCAAGTTTCCCACATCAACTGGTTCGCCGAACCCCTTGTTGAACGAACTGTCAAATGGGTCAATCAGTTTAGCCGTGGCAAGAACCAGCGCGAGGTGATGTTCACCGAAGCGAGTTTCATCGAAGGAGGAACCACGGGGCCGGTGCCGCGGTGAGGTGGTTTCAGACCTGAGAAAAAGAGGGCAGGAAGATTCAATGGTTGCCTGCCAGTATGCTTCGCTGACATCTGATGATGTCAGTGCGCCAACCTGATCCAAAAAAAGGAGCGACCCTAGAAGGGGCGCTCCTTTATAATTTAAATCCAGGTGAATTGTCCGATCAGCGGCGGCGGCGCAGGAGGCCGAGGACACCGAGAGCACCGAGCAGGGCTACGGATGGCTCAGGGATTGGGCTTACGTCAGCGAATGACGCACCGAAACGAATTTCATCATAGGTCTGGATGCCTCCGGAGTTACGCTGCGCGAAAGTGATGGTGTCCAGCTGACCTTGGAGGATGAGTGCGCTACGCGTGGCACCTCCCGTGGTGGGTGCTGTGGAGATGTCGTCCAAGGCGCGAGTCCAAATGGTGAGCGAGTCGTTCAACCCCGAGTCAGCGTTCCACTGCATTCTCCCAATAACCAAGGTTTCACCGAATCTATCATTATTTGCAGGACTAGCGATGGGAGTAGAGTCCTGCAGGGACTCTGACGCGCTACTGGTAACACGGGCCGTGCTGTTCGAGTAACTGAGGGCAGCCAAGACACCGTTTTGGTTGTAGGTGCCAAAGCCATATCCCGCAGCAGACAAGGCTGGCCCGGAAGATCCTGTAGTGAATTGCGACGTAGCAAAAGCGAAGCCAGAATGCTCGTTTGAACCACCGTGCGATGATTTCTTATACACATAGCTGAACCAAAGAGTAGCCCCATCGTTGAGCAGACCAGCATCACCTAGTGCAGATGACGTGGTAACCCATACATCCGTGCCGTTGCCATTCCCCACACTCACCTGACCGCCCGCATTCTCCAAATCGCCATAGTTCAAAGTAGGCGGAGTCACGACGGTGACAGTCTGATCCTGGCTCCAATTTCCTGTGAGTCCTGTAGTACTGGCCGCTTTGCCATTGAGAGCACCTGCGGTTTGGCCGAAAGGCTCATAGACCAAGGCGGCAGCATTAGCGGAGGCGCAGCAGGCCATGATTGCGGTAAACACGAGTGTTGATGTTTTTTTCATGATGAATTTGGTAGAAGGTGGTCTGGGCGCTCTATTCGAGATCCATGAACCCATAAATAGAACATAACCATCCCCTCCCGCAAACCACTTCCCTCTCGACAACTATCCTTTTTTCCATGATACCTACCTGCGATGTCAAACTGGCAACGAGAATCCGCCGTTTCCCAACTCTGTGCGCACCTGCGCGGGGAGCTGGAGCAAGGGCGCTGGGTCGGGCAGATGCCTGGCGTGATCAAACTCGCGGATGAGCTTGGGGTGGCGCGCAACACCATGGAGGCGGCGCTGCACGAGTTGGAGCGACAGGGCATCCTCGTGCCGCAAGGGCACGGCAAGGGCCGGCTCATCAACCTCAAAGAGGCGCACAAGAGCAGCGGCATCCGGGTCGCACTCATGGTTGGCGAGTCGGCCGAACGGGGGCTCGATTACATGATCGAGCTCCGTCGCGAGCTGGAGCAAAGCGGGCACAGCGCCTTCTTTGTTTCCGAGAGAATGAACGAACTTGGTATGGATGTGCGACGCATCGCCAAGGTGGTGGAAAAGACCGGGGCGGATGCCTGGGTGTTGCTCGCAGCCGGGCGGGAGGTGCTGGAGTGGTTCGTGGCGCAGGGGATTCCCGCCTTCGCCTTTTTTGGAAGGGGGGAAGGACTGCCGATCGCCTCGGTCAGCCCGGACAAGCGGACGATCTATGCCGCGGCCACCTGGGAGCTGATGAACATGGGACACCGGCGCATCGTTCTGATGGCCCGCGCGCGGCGACGCTTGCCCGAGCCTGGCGGAACGGAGCGGGCATTTCTCAAGGCCCTTGCCGCAGGTGGGATTACCACGACTTCCTACAACCTTCCGCACTGGGAAGAGAGCGCCGACGGTTTCAACTCGCGACTGAAGGAGCTGTTCCGCGTCACGCCTCCGACCGCGCTGATCCTGGATGAGGCTCCGTTCTTTTTCGCCGCCCTGCGGTTCTGTGCGCTGCGTGGGCTGCGGGTGCCGGGGGATGTCTCGCTGATCTGTACGGATGCCGATCCGGGCTTCGACTTTTGTCAGCCGCCGGTTTCGCACATCCGTTGGGATAGCAAGCCCCTGCTGAAGCGGATTGTGAGGTGGGCGGGAAATGTGAACCACGGCAGGAAGGATCTGGAGCAGACGATGACTCCGGCGGAGTTCATCCCCGGCGGGACGATAGGCCCAGTCAGATAACAATGAGCACAGCTTATTGCCCACAGGATGGAGGAGTCTCCATCACATCGATCTCGGTGTAGTAGGTCCTGAAAGTCTGTATGGCCGTGTATGCGACGATAGCCCCACTCACGCGATGTGTTGGAGTGGTTTGCAGGTCAGGACATCCCTGTTTTTGCGATGTTCGGTCGGCGACGGCAACTGGAGCTGGGCAGTATAGGGCCGGATAAAGGGCTCGCGTTGATTCAGGCCGTCCAACACTTGATCAGTCTCGGGCTTAGTGCGCGGCGTGACGTCTCATTGTTATGCCAAGATAATTCATGGCCTTCGATTGGTGTCTGCCAAGAATGGCAATGTTTTAAGCGGCAGTTCGGTAGCTTTATAGAACCGCGAACACCGCTCACACGGCCGAGACGGACCGCGCTCCTTGAGGAAATCGCGCCGATGGCGCTCTTAAAACAGTGCCATTCGTTTCTGCCGCAAATTGATCACATCAGCTGGGACACTGAGTCCCTCGTCTCGCGCGCCGTGGAGTGGATTACCCAGTTCAGCCGTGGCAATCACAAGCGAGAGGCGATGTTCACCGATGCGACCTTCATCGAAGGCGGCACCATCGAGCCAGTACGACGCTGAGACTCAACAGTGACCCGAATGGTACTGCATTAAGAGCTTTACCAGTGGTTATGGATAAGCTCTTAAATCGCTCATATAGGCGAGATACGACCGTTCCAGAAACGAAGGGTTGGCTGGCAGATGCGGAAAAGCATGAAGAAATGCTCGAAATCTAGGACTGACCCCAAAAGAGACCCCAAAAGACAAAAGATCGCCCGCATCGAGAATCCCTTCAGCCTCGGCACCGACCTGCCCCAGCTCCGCATCGGCCAGCCCCTCCGCGCCAAGATCGAGGGCGTCACCCTGGAGGACGTTTTCGTCATCCCCCGCACCGCCATGCGGGACATCAACCGCATCTTCCTCATCGACAAGGACGGCCCGAAAATCAGCAAAACCGACATCACCCCTGTCTGGTCGAACAACGAGGTCGTCATCGTGAAAAACGGCCTCAACCCCGGCGACTGGCTCGCCACCTCCCGCCTATCTTACGCGCCCGATGAAGCTCCCGTCGAAATCATCGAGCCTGCTTCATCTGGGGAAGCTGCTGGTTCCGCGGACCAGCTGATGCCTGAAGGTTCCTTTCCCGAGAAAAACAAAACCCCCGCGTGATGACGCGGGCGCTTGGAAGAACAAACGGAATTCCGGAGCGATCAGCGACGACGGCGGAGGAGTGCGAGGAATCCGAAACCGCCGAGAAGCGCGACAGAAGGTTCGGGGACGGGGGCGATAGTGATAACCTCCGAGAGGCCGTAAACCCGCGCCAACTGGTTCTCATCCCGCCGCACTGAGTTTCCCTGGGATATCCATCCCGTGGTTGTCACGTCGGCATCCCCCATGCGGAATTGAGCTGTATTCGTGCCGTTATCGCCCATCGCTTCGTTCTGATCGAAAAAACCGGTGCTCAGCGACCCTGACCAAACTTGCTTGCCCGACGAACTGCCCCCTGTGGTATTTTGCTCCACCCCGTTCTCATTGAAATCAATGTTCAGGGCTATGGAACCATCCCACATGTCAGCAAAGCCAGTGGCTATCAGGCTGCCCCCGGTATTGTAAACTGCCTGGCTGACTAGCGCGTTGTCACGGGCATTGACGACATTAGTCAATCCGTTGGATGTACCGGTGGAAATGATCGCCGACCATGTGAGGGCACCGAAGCCTGAGATTGAGGATCCGTCAGCGACAGTATTGATATGGGCATTCCACTGTGAAATCGTGCTCGCATCATTGCTATCGTCAAGGCCGTCGATTAGGTCTGCTTGAACCCTGGTGCTTGTCACAAAAACGATTTGGAAGGACTGACCCGCCGATAGCCCTGCAACATTCAGCGGATCGCTGGCGAGAATGGTCGCGGCGCTAGCCGAGCCGTTGAACATTGCCAGTATGGCGAGGGAGAGGAGGGGATTGAGGAATTTTTGTTTCATGATAAATTTGTTTTTCATGATAAGTTTAGGATTGGCGTTAGTCGTATTAAAGTGGAAAGAATGCAAATTCATTAATCATACATTTACCGCACAAATCAATCAGTTGAATATGTGTTTTTTTTTAAATGACCTGTCCACGGATGGACAGGTAGTGTTTGTATGAAGCTCTGGGCACCTGTCCTACATCAAACATGATAGAAATTATGGCTCTATCCATCCTTTCCCCATCGCATCAGGACGCTTCGCACCTTTGCGAGGAATTGCTCGCAAGCCGTTGGGCGCATGAGTTGCCGGGCACTCCGGCGCTGGCTGCAGAACTAGGCGTCGACCGCAAAATGATCATGGCAGCCTATAATTTACTACAGTAGGAAGGATTGCTGAAGTCACAGGGAGCCGGACGATCGAGGCTAATCACTCTGCCGAGCCAAAAAATCCAACGTCCTCAAGAATGGCTTCCATGATTTTTTCTCAGCCGGGACTTTGTTAGTTATGGAGCGATAAACAGAAAGGTTTCGTATTTCCTTCAAGTATTGTTCCCATGTTGAAAATCAAAAATAGGACAGTGGTGGCAAGCCTGATGTTGGCTGTGTTCGGTATGGTGCAATTGAATGCTGCTGATGTGGCGGTGAAGAGTGGTGAAAAAATCGCCTTTATGGGTGATTCCATCACTCAAGGAGGTGCGAAGCCCGGCGGCTATGTGCGCTTGGTGATCAGTGGGCTGGAGGCTAATGGTATTACGACCGAGGCGATTCCGGCTGGTAAAAGCGGTCACAAGTCCAATCAGATGCTGGCGCGCCTTGAGAAGGACGCGTTGAGCAAAAATCCCGACTGGATGACCCTCAGCTGCGGTGTGAATGATGTTTGGCACGGCAAGAGAGGTGTGTCGCTCGAAGACTATAAGAAAAACATCACGGATATCGTTGACCAGTGTCAGTCAGCAGGGGTGAAGGTCATGATTCTCACATCCACAATGATCGGAGAGGATGCAGCGAATCCAAACAACCAGAAGTTGGCTCCCTACAACGCCTTTCTCATTGAACTCGCCAAAGAAAAGAAGTGCCTTCTCGCTGATCTGAATGCAGCCATGCAGGCGGAACTCAAGGCGGCGGGTCCTGACCGCAAGGACAAGATGCTGACGAGGGACGGTGTCCACATGAATCCCGCTGGGAATCAAATGATGGCAGTCGGTGTGCTCAAAGGCTTTGGCTTGGATGATGCACAAATCAAAAAAGCCCAAGAGAGCTGGGCGGCTGCGGCGGAGTAATACCTATTTGGGAGGGGCATGGAGTTGTGTGGTTATACGGTAGTTTAGGAGAACCTCGCGCACCGCTCAAACGGGCGAGGGCGACCACACTCCGTTGCGAAAAGCCTCCGGTCGGCGCTTTTCTCGCTGCACTATTCACCGCCGGAGGGGGTGCGCCTCGCGCCCCACATTCACTTCACACCGCCCATCCACGCCCTAAACCGGAAAAACCAAGCCACCAAAAGAGCGGCCGACATCATCCGCGTCGGTCTCGTCCTATGACCTAAGCAAGTCAACTCCTTCGCTCATATCGCTCGATGTGGGCGAGGGCGCCCACACTCCTATCTTGAATAATTCGCGTCGATGACGCTTTTTTAAAATCCGTGGTTATCCGTGTCATCGGTGGTTAAAAAATGTTTCTCGATTCTCCGGCTGTCTTATACCGGAACCCGGTAAGGTTTATACGCGAAGTAGACTGGGAACGCTGATTCTGTCAATGAATGCCCGCGTCGAACGATCTTAACGGTTATTTTAATTGGGTATTAGTCACTTAGGCTCCCTCGGTTGTGCTTCGAAAGTAGAAGGAACCCACGTTCAGGGCAATTCCGGTAGGCTGAGCACCACCGGGTGGTGGTCTGAGGCGGCATGATCTTGCACTCCGGGGTTGAGTTCGATGTTGAACTGCGCGTTGTTGATCGATACCGAGGTGAAAATGTGATCGATGCGCAAACCTGGTGAAAGTGTGGGTTTCCATTGGCTGGAAGTCAGGGCTTGTTGAGTCCCGTGGTCGGTGAGAATGCCGGAGGTGAGCAGTTGCTGCACGGCGGTGTTCTTTGTAGTGGCATTCATATCGCCCATGAGGATGAACGGCTCCTGTTGGTGGCGGCGTGCTTTGATGGTTTTGAGGATCAGTTCGCCGGATTTAACCCGCGCCTGCTGGCTGCGGTGATCCCAGTGGGTGTTGTAAATGTAGATGGCTTTCCCTAGGTCAGACCGTCTGATCAAGCGCGCCCAACTGCAGATTCGTGTGTGGCTGTTTCCCCATGTCTTGCTGTTCGGCACATCCGGGGTGTCGGATAGCCAGAAGGTGCCGTGCTCTATCGGATCGAGTTGCCAGATTTTCCCATCGTAGAAAATGGGCGAGTATTCCCCGGCTTGTTTGCCGTCCTCCCTGCCGACCCCGACAGGGCTGTGGTCGCGCAATGCTTTGTCGATGTCGAGCAGTTGATTGTGTCTGACCTCCTGCAGGCCGATAATGCTTGCATGCTTGTTGCGCAGATACTCGGTAAGCTTGGCTTTTCTTTGATTCCAGTCCCGAGCGCCCTGATCTTCGCTGGTGTCCTGACGAATGTTGTAGGAGACGATGTTCAGCGGTGTGGAATCCGCCCATAAGTGGGAGATGGTCAGAAGTAGCAGAATAATAGGACGAATGATCATGTCTAAGACAATGTGTGAAAACTCCACGATCTATCACCTTAATACGCTTCTTGAACGGCGATGCGCTTGTTCAGGGAGTCATTTTCCTCATTGGCTTTGATCATGGCATTCCAGGCTGTCCGTGTGTACCTGAAAAATGCATTTTAGGCTTGTCTTAATCATCTTAGGTATGGTTGAATCTCGCACCCAGTTCTAATTTTACAATCATCATGAGAAAAAATAAACCTCCTCACTTTAAGCGCGTATTTTATACTGCAGCCGCGATAATCATTACTGCATCGTCGTCTCATGCTGCTCTCACTGCTCAGTTAGGTATTCTCGACCTTACCGCGAATGGTGGCATCAATCCAGCTACAGGTCTTGCCTGGCAGAATGGTGATACCTATCGGCTCGCTTTCGTGACAAGCGGGACAATCCTAGGAACATCGACAGATATTTCAACCTATAATGCTTTTGTTAACGCGGCTGCAGACAACAGCACGACTTACAGCAATCTGGGTGATGTCAATTGGTCCGCCATCGTTTCGACCTCAGGTGTTAACGCAATCACCAATACAGGGACCGCTACCGCTATCGGCGGTGTTTCAGTTTGGAACATGAATGACCAAATTCATGCCAATGATTACGCCGACCTCTGGGACGGTTCAGCGCAAGCCCGTGTGCAGTATGATGAGAATAGCGTGAAGCGCGCTACAAACAACCCGGATGCCGCCGGTTTCTGGAGCAGCCATGGGGCGGTGTTCACTGGAACTAATGGCGATGGTACGGCGAATGCTGATCCAATGGGAGGTGATGCAAGTGGCAATATTAGATACGGCCTACATAGCGCCGAGGCCAATTTCTGGACCAGCCGTAACTCCGGGGATTTTGATGCGGGTGGTGCTAATGAAGGATTTAAATTGCCTCTATATGCTATTTCCGACGTCCTCACCGTTGTCCCCGAGCCATCCAGCACCGCGCTACTCGGCCTCGGTGGAATAGGTTTGATTCTGCGCCGCCGCAGGTAGGTCGATATTCGCTGTATCGACTATTCAATTTCACCCCGCTTCCCGTCTCGGGAAGTGGTTTTTTTATGCAACTTTCGCGTGAAATAAGAGTTTCATGCCTACATCAAGTTTTTTGGTGAATTGCCTATGATAAGGAGGTAGAAATAGTCGTCTTAGTCATGCATGGCATCTCGGTGCTTTAAATTCATCATGAATAGAATCATTCACCTTCTGCTCGCCGCTTCGATGGTCGGATCTTCGCTGGCGCAGACCGCCGAAGAATCCCCGCAGCCAACGCTGTTGGCTCAATGCGCGGCACCATTCGTTGACCACGCGGTTTTACAGCAGAAAATCGAGCTACCCGTTTGGGGGGCATCCTTGCCCGGAGCCCAGATCACAGTGGAGTTCGATGGCCAGTCCACAAGCGCCGTGGCTGACAAGGACGGTCAGTGGCGTGTCGTGCTCGACCCCATGGACGCGGTGAAATTGAAGTCGGTCAACGACAGTCCGGAGGGGAAGACGATGACCATCACCAGCGAAAAAGACGGGCAAACGGCGGTTAAAGAGATCGTGGATCTTGTTGTTGGTGATGTGTGGCTCTGTGCAGGCCAGTCGAATATTGCAGGTACAATGAGACGGGCCGGACACCCCAAAAACTATCCACCGAACAGCATTAACAATGCGAAGTATCCGGCGCTTCGTTTTATCACTTTTCCTGAAAACAAGTGGCAGGTCTGCACTCCGGAAACTGCAGTTTCGATTTCACGGGTTTCTTTTTTCTTTGCCCGCCGAGTGCAGCGTGATGCTCTCGTGCCTATCGGACTCATGGTGACTGCAGTCGGCGGTTCAAATATCGAAAGCTGGTTAAACCAGCCTCCATATCCCACAGGTGGCAACTACACCAAACTGCTGAGCCCGTGGGTCGGTTACGGGCTGCGCGGTGCCATATGGTATCAGGGCGAGAGCAATGAGAAGGACTACCGTCACTATGAGCTGAAACTTCAATCTCTCATCCAAGGCTGGCGAAAGGTTTGGAATCAGGGGGATTTTCCATTTTATTATGTCCAACTTCCGGGGATCGGAACCTCCTCATTGGATAATCCCGCAGGAGGGGATGGCCGGGCGGAAATCCGTCAGGCTTATGTGGAGACTCTCGCGCTGAAGAACACCGGACTGGCAGTGACCATCGATGTGGGTGCGAAGGGCGAGCACCCGCCGAATAAGTACGATACCGGAGTGCGGCTGGCGCGTCTCGCTCTGCACAAGGATTATGGGTTCGAGAAACTTCCCATCTGCCCACTCTACAAACAGCACGTCATTGAGGGACGGACAATCCGCATTTCCTTTGATTATGCCGAAGGTGGACTGATGATTGCTCGGAAAGAGGGGTTTGCCCCGCCTGTGCCCACACCCGATACCCCGCTGCAGTGGTTGTCCATTCAGGACAAGGATGGTTCCTGGCACTGGGCGGATGGACGGATCGAGGGCTCGGAACTTGTGGTCTCCAGTAAGGATGTCGAAGAACCGATGGCTGTTCGCTACGCCTACACCCAACACCCCAACGGAAATTTGCTCTACAACAAGGCTGGGCAACCGGTAAGTCCCTTCAGCACGATCGGGTATGGCCCCGAACTCGCACCCGAGTCCGAGGACTCTAAAAAATAATCCCTGCAGCCTTTGCCAATGAGTAGGAAATTGACGGTGGGCTCCGTCGAGCTGTCATCACTGCTGAATCTCTGTTTTTAGGGGCAGCGTATGAGAGAATTCGCACCATTGATAAAATTACATTGTAATTACATCTGTAGGTGTGTATCCTCCATATAGTTAACCCTTGAAATTATTCAAAATATGACGATCTACGATAAAAAATCGGGATTCGCACTCATAGCCACGCTCTCCATCATGCTGTTGATCGTGCTGCTGTTGGTGGCAATGCTGTCTCTCGCGACCTCTACTACACGCTCTCAAGAGAATGGTAGGGATCTTGCCGAAGCGCAGGCCAATGCCAAACTTGCGCTCAAATTGGCGATTGGCGAGCTTCAGAAACAGATGGGGCCGGATCAGCGGATATCGGCCAACGGTGACATTCTCGGAGATCCGACAAGCACCACTACCTCCGTTATTCACCCCAATTGGACCGGGGTATGGGACTCGTGGATTGCCGGTGATCTGGCAAGCGCCTCAGTCAATCCAGATTACCCGAGCGGAGAAAGTCATAACCAGACCATTGGAGCCCAGCCCGATGACGCGATGCATCCGGACTACGCAAACAAAGACAAGCATTTCCGGAGGTGGTTGCTTTCCCTCGATCCAACGGACGCAGAAGCCATTACATCGGCCAATAGTCTGGCGCTGAACGGTGAGATTGTCCCTAGTAAAAGTGCTACCGCGATTCGACTCGTCGGTGGCGGATCCCTTGGCAATGATGCCGGTAGAGAGAGCGATTATGTCAGCGCGCGCCTTCTTGATGTCAGCCCCCCTTCAGAAGCAACGAAAGTTACCGGTCGCTATGGCTGGTGGGTTGGTGATGAGAGCCAAAAGTCGCGCATCATGGCCGATTCCTACAATGATGGAACCGGTCTGTCTGACGCGGACAGGATTTTCCGCGCGCAAGCTCCTGGCTCCATGGGTAGCAGGCAAATCCCAGGTATGGAGGGAATCGTTGATGAACAACAACTCGACGATCTGCCTTCGTTCAAAACCCTCGATCTCGTGGAGGTTGTTCCGCAACCAGGCGATAACGAGCCAGCCATTTCCCAACGGAATTTTCACGATGCCACCATTCGCAGTTACGGTGTTCTTGCAGACGTTCGCGAGGGCGGGTTGAAACGCGATCTTTCCACAATCCTTGAGCGTGATATCCAGCTTGCAGACAGTGGAGACGAGTTCATGCTGTATCGCTTTAGTGACGCTGACGAGCGTGTGCCCATCCAGGATTTAGCCGCTTATTATCAACTTTACCGGGATGAAGCTTTCAGCGCCGCAGGCAGGGGAGGAATCAAATACTCGTCCGGCTCATTAAGTGGCCGAATTCAAGCGGATGTGCCGGACTACGGCACAACGGACGACAAGTATCTGCGACAGTACACGGCGCTTTACCGCAATCCCGTTCCTGTGAAGATTCAGTTCGTCCTGGGTATCGGCGCAAGCCTGATCACCGCTGAAGAGAGAGCCTATGCTAACGCTTATCTTGCCTCCAAGGGGCTCCAGTTGAGAGAGGAGGATAAATACAAATTATCCCTAGGCGTCAAACCCGTCGTTTCACTGTGGAACCCCAACAACGTTCCACTGGTGATGGATAGTCGTTCCAATCAAGAACTGCGAGTGGGCTTTCCTCCGTTTGTCATTCAATGGAAAAAATTTAGAGCGGGCGGAGCTGATTTCTTCAGTAACCATGTGAACTTGAACTACGCCATCACCAATGAATCCACCAACGACGGAAGAGCGCGTTATTTGGATCCATTCATCATAAAAATTCAGTACGCACGGACTAACCCCATTGTATTTGAGCCGGGGGAAATCAAAACCTTCACCGTCGACATTGATCCGATTAACTGGTTGGAAAACGATGGGAAGGCTTCTTTCGGGGACAATTCGCTTTATGATGCCAAGGAGTTCTTGCCAGATGGTTTTTACGTTACCGCAAAGGTTGCGCCACCGAAAGACGTGGATGTTGTGAAGCTTGAAGGTGGAAGTTATCAGGGCTTCAGGATGGTTTTCGCAGATGGGGATAAAATAACCTATAATGTCACTCCGGAATCCAAAGACAGTTGGGCGAGAGCGGTAGCCAGAGGCAATGAAATTGTCGGCGGTGGATTTCAATTTTACCTGAGAGACAGAAATGCGGCATTGAATACCTACAGAAATTACCAATTCATCAGCCGTTTTGGGCAAGACGGAGACAGATATAACCAACAGACAACCACGGAATTCAATGCTGAGCTGATACTGGCCGGATTCCCCGATGGGGAACCCATTGACTTCGATTCGGAAACAGATGCGATGCCCGGCGCGTCCGGTAGTGGCAATATCAAGAGCTTCACTGACAATGGTGCGGCCAAGGGATTGATAGCGTTCACGATGATGCCCGGTAGTGAGCTGAACAATCAATACACTGCCGGATTTGGTGGCGGTCGTAAAATCATGACCCGCCCGTTTACCCATGGAAGCATTCTCAGCGCTCCGCAAATTGCCGACAACAGTCCGGCAGCTTTGTACGAATACGGGTGGGAATGGCAGGTGGAAAAAATCAATGATACTGAGGAAGTTCTTCAGGATGATGGCCAAAGCCGTGGATTTTACGGCGGTGGTTATAATTTCGGATCGGGCTCCACACACGTGGTTCAGCAATATTTGCCCGTACTGCCTCCAATCTCGATCGCTTCTCTCAGTAGTGCCCATCTTGGAGGCTACAGTTTGGCAAATAATCCTGTGGCCGGCAGCATTAGCAGAAGAGCTCCGGAAATGGATGATTTTCGACAGATTACGGCCACCGGCCAGGGAGGGCTGGCACCTCATACGCTCCAGGCAATTGGGAACTCTTACGCGCATCCAAACATACCTGCGAATCAGGCATACACCTCGTACACTCGGCGCCTTAACATGAACCTCCCTGCGGAAGATCAGGAAATCTCGTATGCAGACCACTCCTATCTGGCCAACAAAGCCCTATGGGACGATTACTTCTTCTCCTCGATCTCACCTCAATATGCCGATGTTCAACTTCAGCAATCGAGTGGTAACAAAACGGCATTCGATGTAGCCCGGGAATTTCTCTTTGATGAAGAATCCTTACCCAACCGACGTATCTCACCTTATCTGGATAATCTTATCAGTGAGGAATTCGATTTGTTGGAGGGGCAGTATGGCGATTATACCGATGGTTTTGCCGATAAGATTGCCTCCCATCTGATGATAAAAGGGCCGTTCAATGTGAATTCAACCTCTGTCGGGGCATGGAAAGTCCTGCTGACAAGTATGCGCGACAAGGCGGTTGCCTATCTCAATGAAACGAGTGGGAATCCCGCATCTGCTGCAACTGGAGGGCAGATCCCTGTTGCCCCGGGAATGCTTCCGAATGACGAACCGGTGACGAGCGGCCAAATCACTGCAAGCGCGAACAACCCTGCCGAACAGTGGACGGCATGGCGCAGTTTATCTGACGCGGAAATTGACCAACTCGCCACTGCCATCGTTTATCAGGTCAAGCAGCGTGGACCATTTCTTTCCTTGTCGGAGTTTATCAACCGTCGCCTGGATGCCGTTAACATTGATATGGCTCTTAAGGGCGCACTGCAGGCTGCCATTGATTTTGAGGGGGATGGCAGCATCCCCGAGGTCACCATCAACTCCGCATTCCGCTCTCCTGAAAGAAGTTTGGATGTCGAAGCTGATAAATTTGCTCCGGGCGAATTTGAATTTTCCCAAGCACTGGATGGCCCCGTTGCCTATGGAAGCACCCCGTATCTTGATCAAGCGGATATTCTCCGCCAATTGGGATCAGTTCTTACACCACGCGGAGACACCTTCGTGATCCGGGCATACGGAGATAAACTGGACGCCCGCGGTAATGTCATCGCGCGTGCTTGGTGCGAAGCGGTCGTTCAACGCACTCCCGATTATGTAAACCTAGAGGATGATGAGAATCACTTCGCGCAGGCACGACTGAGCTCTGAAGCCAACAAAGCTTTTGGACGGGAGTTTAAAATCGTCAGCTTTCGCTGGTTGAAAAAAGATGAAATTTAATAGACTCTCGAACCATGTTGCCAGCGAACCAAAGACCCTCATCATCAATGATCAGAACAACAACCTATAAAATGCTACTCAAACTGTTCTGCGGTCTTTTTGTGTGCACCGCTGCTCTCGCACAAGACGAGACGGTCAATCTTTACTTCATCTCTTTTCCCAAAGTGGATGACCCTGAGCCGCTGGAACTGCTCATTGGCGAGGAAGAGACGATGGAAGTCGATTTGCCTACCAACCACGTATCAAAGGCATACAGTGTTCCTGCCTTGTCAAAATGGGTTCTCGGTAAATCATCTATGTCTGATGCGAATGGATTCACATTCAAAACCTTTGGGCAGGTTACCTCGATTAATTCCAAGAGTCAGTTGGTGCTGGTGCTTAGGTCTGGAAAAGGGGGTGCCGAGGGCTTGGAATTGAAAATATTGGATTACAGCGAAGACGGTTTCGGTGGTGGCGAGTATCTGTTCATGAATGCCGCGAAAGTCGATATCGCCGGAGTCGTTGGCGAAGAAAAGTTTGCGATCAAGCCGGGTAACAATTTCTTGCTGGCTCCCAAAGCAACAAAAACAAGAGGTAATCGGGGGTACTCATACGCGAGGTTTTACTTTCGGAATAAAGACGAGGCCCAAGGCTTTTTCTCTGCCACTTGGAGATTGAACGATCGGTCGCGAAGTTTGGTGTTTTTCTACCATGACCCGAACACCAAACAACTTCGCCTGCACATCACACGGAGCTTTTTGAGTGCCGAATAATGATTTGAGGTGATATCTGATGCACCTCTTGATGTAAACGGCTATTTCAAGGCTGAATTCATGTGTCAGCCAGAGGATAGTGGCGAGTTTCTGCCCATAATGAAAAAGTCATGGTGGTGCGATACCGGTAGCAGCAACTTGGGCATCATTATGGATTCTGGCGCAAGGTTACCGAAAATTCACATGCTAAGAGATCGTCGCGCCCCTGAATCTATCGATTAAGAGTGATTCCCCAATCTTGGTATGGATATGACGCGTTTGAGCTGGCATTTGCTTGATCGTGAGCTACTTGTGCGCGGAGAACAGTTCTATTTTTTCGGCGGTGGCATGAGGTCAACATGCCTAGACTAAATAAACCTGTCCGAGGAGGGACAGGTTGCTTTTCATAATTACATTGTAGATACATTGCTTGTACGCGTATATTAAGAGCTCAGCTTATCGCTAAAGTTCTTGAAGATATGACTCATACGACACAGAAATCAGGATTTGCGCTCATTGCCACGCTCTCCATCATGTTGTTGATCGTGCTTCTGTTAGTGGCGATGCTTACTCTCTCGACCACCACAACACGCTCCCAAGCAGATGGTAAGGCGCAGGCTGAAGCGCAGGCAAATGCCAGACTGGCGCTCAAATTGGCGATTGGTGATCTTCAGAAGCAGATGGGGCCGGATCAACGCATTTCGGCCAATGGGGCGATTGTTTCTGAAACCGACGTCCGGCATCCTCATTGGACAGGGGTTTGGGATTCCTGGGTGACAGATCCTAGCTCTGCACCAGTCAATTCTAATTATCCCGGAGCTGCGAGTGCCCACCAAACCATTGGCTCACAGCCAGACAACGCGATGCGCCCGGAATATGATCAAAAGGATAAATATTTCCGTGCTTGGCTGCTTTCACTGAATGAAGACGATCTGAATTTGGATCAGGCCATGAGCGTAAAACTTCCCATGGACCTTGCTCTCGATGGGAAGATCATCCCATCCATGGCCGATACCGCCATTCGACTTCTCGGTGAGGGTTCCTTGGGCAGTAATGCCAATAGTGAGAACTACGTCAGCGCGCGCCTAATCTCCGTAGCAGACCCAGTGGATTCAACAAAAACCGTCGGACGCTACGGCTGGTGGGTTGGTGATGAGAGCCAGAAGGCGAACATCATGGACGACCCCTACCAAAACAGTCGCGCGAACAGTCTGGCCGAACGCCTCAATCGCCAGCAGGCACCCGCATCCATGGGGAACTCCGAGATCAGTGGCCTCGAAAACGTTGCCGACCAATCGTCATTTGAATTCATTCCCACACGCGGCTCCTTGCCATTAATCAATGGAGTGACCGATCAGGTGACGGAGCAGTTTCATGATATCACGACCAAGTCTCGCGGGATACTCGTCGACGTCCGTGAGGGCGGCTTGAAGCGCGACCTCTCGACCATTCTGGAGCGAGCGATCGACCCGGAAGATGTTTACAATTTGACCAATGTCGCGGATTTCAAACGAGCCTCTTCCTTAAAAAGCGGCGGTGACGATTTCATGCTCTATCGCTTCGACGACATGGTGAACAGCATCAGTTCAACCGGCGAGGCCAATGTTCCGATTCAAGATCTTGCAGCATACTACCAACTCTATGACCGCTATCGTTCCGGGTCGATGGGAGGCATCCAATATACATCTAGGGAATCGTCCCCTCCAAACAATATGCTGAACAACGGCATCATGGTCAGCAATACGGATTACGGGGATACCCAGACCGACTTGGACGATTACCTCCGCCAATACACGGCGCTCTATCGCAATCCTGCCTTAGTAAAAATTGAGATCATCCTCAGTTATGTCACCGAGCCTATCTTCCCAGTTCCCACCGATCCAAACGCAGATAAATATAGACTTAGAATCGGAGTCACCCCTGCGATGACTTTCTGGAACCCTAACAATGTTCCTGTGGTAATGAACTTCGGCGATCCTGATGTGGCATCGCTCATGGCGCGCGAAACTCCCATTCCGCTGAAGATTACATTCAAAAAATCCGACAGCTATTCCGGACCGCCAACCTATACCCAGGATATCCAGTTCAACAAGGTAACGAACACCCAACAGGGCGAGCTCTACACGCTATTTGTGTCTGGTAATTACTCTACGGTTTTTGAGCCGGGAGAAAGCAAGGTTTTCGCGCTCCGCTTCGCATCAGGCACCGATAGTAACTCAGCGAGTAATTACGTCGATTTCATGCTGCGCGGTCGGGGAAACAACAGATACTCCGAAGTCTTCGTTGACGAACTCGAAATGGTGCCGGGCTGGAACCCTGAAAAATTCATCCGCCCAAAAAGCGATACCGGCGGGGCTGGCAGAGGAGATCACACCGTGTTTACGTTCAATGAAGATGACTTCATTTCCGCATCTATCGATCAGGGGAATTACAATACCTTCAGTGCCGATTTCACACAGAAGTCCAGACATGGCAGAAACTCTCCCGGGGTCAAATGGCACTTTAGATCCTTCGGCATTAGGGGGCGCTCAAATGCCGACGCTGCCTACAGGAGTAATTTCGTATTTCAGGGCTTCCCGCTCAATGGAGTGAAACAGATTTCAGATACCACAGTCCGAACGATAGAACTACCTGCGAAGAGTGCTGGTGAGCTGATTGATGCCATGGGATCGAAATTCAATCCGCGAGACGATCTGCCGCAGCCCTTTTTCTATTATGGTATCAAAGCCGCGACTGAAACCCATGAGTCGCAAAACTTTGGGGGCGCGGATGATGGCGCGGGCCGCCGCTTCCCCGCTCGTCCGTTCACTCACTCCACGCCAATGGTTCCCGCGTTTCTCGACAATACCGATCCAGCCTCGCTTTACAACTACGGCTGGAACTGGTTCTTCCTACCTCTCGACAACCTTCTGGATGCCCCAGTCGAAATCTCGGGTAGCAATAGTGGTTATTACGGAGGCGGATATACCGCAGAAAACGGCGTCACAAACATCGTCCAGCAACAATTGCCCGTGACGCCACCCCTTTCAATCGCCACACTGAGCCATGCTCATCTCGGAGGCTTCAGTCTGGCCACGGAAGCGCCTGCAGCCGGATACACAGGGCTGAAAAACCCTGTGGGCACAGAGGCATTTCGTCGACTCACGGCCATTGGATTTAATGGCTTGGCCCCTCATACTCTGCAGGCAATCGGAAACTCCTACGCCCATCCCAACATTCCAGCGGATAAAGCGTATTTCACGTGGCTACGCCAGTTCGCGGGAAGCGCTACGACGGAACAGCCATTCGCTGACCACTCCTATCTCGCCAACAAAGCCCTGTGGGACGAGTTTTTCTTCTCATCCATCTCCCCCAAAGTTACCGATGCGAAGGTGTTTTCAGGTGGCAAGACGGTAAAAGCAGTGGCGGAAGATTTCTTCTTTAATGAACAAGCTTTGCCGAACCCGCGGATCGTGCCCTTTCTCACTGGCTTCGACAACAATCAGTTGGATGAGCTCTTTACCTCCTACGACCAGCATAAGGACGGATTCGCCGACAAGATCGCTGCCCATCTGATGGTAGAGGGACCATTTAATATCAATTCCACCTCCGTAGCTGCATGGAAGGCACTCTTTTCCAGTCTCAAAGAGCACGATGTTACCTACCTGGATGCCAAGTCGGCATTAGTGGTCGGCACGAACCTCGATTTTCAAAAAGTCGACGGAGTGCCTATCCCTGGCGGTCCTCTTCCGAATGGCAAGTCCTACCAGGGCAGCTCTACCGATCCCAGTGACAGCGAACAATGGACGGGTTTCCGTGAACTTACCGATGGTGAAATTGAAGAACTGGCAACTGCCATGGTTAAGCAGGTGAAGCTTCGTGGTCCATTCCTGTCACTTTCTGACTTTATCAACCGTCGACTTGACGGAAGTTCCTCAGCAAAAGAACTCGCACTGAAAGGTGCGTTACAGGCAGCGATTGATGATCCCGACTGTTCCATCAACGCAGGGTTTCGGAGCGATTTGCGCAAATTCACAAATCGTGAGGAGTCATTCGTCAATGCCCAGTTCCCCGAGGCGATGGAAGGGCCGATAGCTTATGGCAGTGCCGCCTACGTTGATCAGGCGGATATCTTGCGCAGCTTCCCTGCCCAGCTTACACCGAGGGGCGACACTTTCGTGATCCGAGCCTATGGAGATTCCCTCGATGACGCAGGGAATGTCGTGGGGCGTGCTTGGTGCGAAGCGGTGGTTCAGCGACTTCCTGAATACCTTGATCCGACGGATGACTCCGAAGTCTCGCAGGCGGATCTCAATTCGTTATCAAACCAAAATTTCGGTCGCAGGCTTGCCATTGTGAAGTTCAGGTGGCTCAATCCATCGGAAATCTAAGATCGTTCAAGTCTTCCCCATCCTCCTATCACTCATGCAAACCATTCGGGTATCTCTCATCGCATTCGCTATCGCATCCCTTGTGACAGAGGATGTATCCGCTCAGGATAAAAAAATATCGCTTCAATTTCTGGCAATCCCGAAAAAAACGCGACCCGAACCCATCGAATTGGTTGTTGGCGAGGGCAAAACCATTGAAGTGCAAACTCCGGGAAACGAGCTTTCTCCAGACTACGAAGTGCCTTCGCTCTCTACAATTGTGGTGGGCAAAACGATTCTAAACGAGGAAGGAGAACCGGAATTTCTAGTCTACGGTAAGGCCAACTCGATTGGGACCTCAAAGCAGATCATCCTGCTGCTTCGCAAAGGGAGGGAAAACAGCGACGGCTTCATCGTTCTGCCTATTAATGGAGAGCTGACAAATTTCACCGGGGGAAGCTATCTTTTCTTCAATGCCTCCAACCTGAATGTGGGTGGAGTCATCGGAGACAAGAAATTCGCCCTTAAGCCTGGCCAGCGAAGCCTACTTAAGCCTGCCCCCGATCATGACAACGGTATCTGCCAAGTTACGCTCTCGTATCAACGCGATGAGGATTGGAAAACGTTCAAAGACACCCGCTGGCCCACGAACAAAAGATACAGGTCTCTGATATTTTTTCATCGCAGTGTTAACAGCGGCCGCCTTACGGTATCCCCTGTTGTTGAGATGCTGCCCTATCAGGAAGCGAACACGGAGGGGTGATGCCTTGTGAAGCCTCGACTAATTTATCCTTTTCAATACATCTAGAATACCCAAAAATCGACCAACCTGCCCCCTGTCAACTCATGAGACGATACGAAACATTTTCCCAACTACGCATGGTGCTGGTCCTTGCGGCAACGCTCGCGCTCTTCTGTAACCAAGCATATGCGGGTAGAATCTTCTACGAGAGCTTTGAGAGTCCTGAGAACGCGACCGGGGCGACTGACCCTGTTGGTTGGACCGAAGGAGGAGGACATCCAAGCTACCGCCGTGCGGCTAATGAAAGTGGTCAGAATTGGTCGACCCCCTACGGCGAGCAGGGCATGTCGACGTACACTAGTGGCATAGGACTTAAAAGTCTCGGATATTTGGCTGAAACGGCCGGCGAATACGTCTTGAAATTCAATGTGACAAGTGCCAACCCCAAGGCCGAATACCGCGCCGAACTGTCTACACAAGAAGAGATCTTTGGCAATCTCCAACCACCGGTCACCGTCGCATTTACCGCTGGGGATAGCGATGGTAGCAAGGACATGTCGTTTACGGGTGAACTCCGCTGGAGATATGAATACGACCCAGCGGTGAACTTTCTTCCCACATTATTGCAGATACGACTGATGCATGATCCGGATTACTCTACTTGGCGTAGCGCTCCGATCTGGGACAACGTTTCCGTCGACTTCATCCCCGATGTCGACACAGAGGGGCCGACCTTGGTGGACATTGCGGATGATAGGAACGGTGGCACGGTGGTGGGCACGGGTTCACTCGTGACTTACACGGTGACCTTCAACGAACCCATGGAGGCCTCAACCGTGACTGCCACCGACTTTGAAAATGCAGGTTCTTCGACGGCAACCATCACATCGGTCACCACGACCGCCGATGATGCCGTTTTCCTGGTAGGAGTTACTCCAACGGGCGGAGGCACCCTGCGCCTGGGAATTGTGAATGGCACCGATCTCAAAGATACGGTGGGTAATTCCATGGATGATTTTTCGGCGATTCAGGACAACGTGACATTCACCGTGGAAGCAGGCACTCCGATCCTTCAGCCCATCGACATCGTCGATGACAGGGGAGGGAGTTCCGCAGCGGAGAACACTCTGGTGACCTATACACTGACCTTCAACAAGGACATGGACGATTCCACCGTGCAAGTGGCCGACTTCGGCAATGCTGGCACGGCTCCAATTACCATCGGAACGATCACTGAAACCTCTCCCGGGGTCTTCACCGTGGAGGTCACCCCAACCAATTCCGGTACCCTTCAGTTCAGGATCAATCCCGGGATCGACATCAGAGCCGCGGACGGCGGACAATTGAACACCAGTTCAGAGATCGCCGACGACACGACGATTATCGTGGACTCCGATCCGCCTACTCTAACCGACATCATCGACGACGCGGGAGGCAGCCCGGTAGCTGTCGGCGCTTTGTTGACCTACGATGTATTCTTCAGCGAGGACATGGACGCTTCCACCGTGGACGCTTCCGACTTCGGCAACGCCGTTACCACCGGCAACGCAACATACACCATCGACTCGGTCGAAGAGGCTTCACCCGGAGTCTTCCGTCTTGAATTGACGACGACCGGACCCGGTAGCATTCAACTGCAAATCAACTCCGGCGCTGCTCTTGCCGACGTTTTGGGCAACACCTTGGTCACGACATCAGCTATTCTTGACGACGCGACGATCACCGTGGGAACCGATCCTTATGAGAGCTGGTCTGGAGGAGAACTCTTTGATGACGATCTCAACCAGGATGGCATGGCCAACGGTATGGCTTGGTTGCTGGGAGCCACAGGTCCTAACGTGAACACAGCCGGAATTCAGCCGACCATAAGTGCGGACGATGCAGACTACGTGATCTATTACTACCGTCGTAGTGATGAAGCCTTTGCTGCGGGAGCAGTGGCCAAAGTCCAATACTCTCAGAACCTGGGCGGCTGGGATGACGCCTCCATAGGCAACGTTTCTCAGCAGGGCGCATTAGTCATCGTCAACGTTCACGACGACTTGATCGACACCGGAATCGATCAAGTAGAGGTGAAAATTCATCGCGATCTAATCACTGGCGATCATTTCTTCCTGAAACTCGACGTCACCCTGCCTTGATACGGTTTAGCCTCTGGATCAACCTTGCAGAGTGGCTTTAGAGTCTCAAAAACCTTATATTTGGGGTGAAATGCTGGCATCCTACGGGGCACACACTGGTTGACCTGTAGTGGGCGTTCGGCTGATCTTGAAGTGATTTTGCCTGCGGCAATCTCGCCTGCGTTTCTCGGTCATTCTGTCAGAAATAGTTCAGGTTTCTCTTCCTGTCCCATTTTGGACAGGATGCGCATAAAAAATACATAGTATTTACATTGCGTGAGCGTATATAGAGTTGTCAGCACACAGCTGTATTCGAATAAATATATGATGTACACTACTCGAAAATCAGGATTTGCCCTTATTGCCACGCTCTCCATCATGTTGTTGATCGTGCTGCTCTTGGTGGCGATGCTGTCTCTTTCGACCAGCACCACGCGCTCTCAAGAGAATGGTAGGGATCTTGCCGAAGCGCAGGCCAATGCCAAACTTGCGCTTAAACTGGCGATTGGCGAGCTTCAGAAACAGATGGGGCCGGATCAGCGGATAAGCGCGCGCGGCCTGACACTGGGCAGACACCAGTCAGTTGATGTAACCTTGAATACAAACAGCGCAAGAGCTTGGTGGGTAGGTGCCGCTTCCAGCGATGTGAATGAAACGATCGGTTCTGACAACCAGCCGGTCGTATGGTTGGTTTCCGGATTGAACCCAGCCGCCTCCTCGAAAGAACAGATTGCGGCTACTTCTCCTTTTGAAACAAGAGAAGTCATCATGTTTGGGGTAAATAGTATCGATTTGACTCTTACCGGAGGCGAACCAATTTCCGCAGGAATTGTTCCCGTTTTTGATAGGGAAGGCAAAAATACCGGCTCTTATGCGTACTTTGTCGATGACAACGGAATGAAAGCACAGTTGGCCGCCAGCCATACTGAAGTGGTGAATGAAGATGAAACGAACGAGCGTCCGGGTGGGACAGTGATTCCCGGTTCATACGATCTGAGTATTCTTGATGGGATGAGTGTGTTGACCGGCACAGCCGTCAGTGATTACTCGAAGCTGATTTCCTTTAACAACTTGGCGCTATTGGGTGGAGGAGCCCAAATTTCAAAAAACAAGCGGATGAGTTACACAACCCAGTCGCTTGGAGTGCTCGCAGATGTTAAAAAAGGCGGTCTTAAAAAGGATCTTACCATTGCCTTTGAGAATCACGAAATCGACCCTGACGCAGCCTATCATCCGGAGGGCGGCAACTATCCCAATTGGCCGGTTTATACGGTTTTTGAAAACACTCTCGGAAAGGATTATAATGCGAGCGTAAGACGAAGTGATAACCCGGCACAAGATGATGACTGGGGCGATTATCTGGTCGTCGATGAGTCGAAGCGGTCTGAATTCGGCGCCAACGGTTATATTCATTGGGCGATGTTCCGTGACTACTACAATATGAAGCGCTTTATCCGCCGCGCCTCTAACGCTAATAAAGCTGCGAATGGAGCAATGGACTATCTGGACCCTATCGTTCTTCATAACACCCTCTTTAGCTTCATGGGCGGAACTAAGTCCTTCGGAAACGGACGTCTTCCGCCACATGAGATGGGGCCGTATGTAGGAGGCTCTAGCTTCAAAATGGGTTCAGGTAGGAAAGAAGGCATACCCTACGGCAACTACCGGACATGGCCGAACATAGGAAATAGGGGGGACAAGGAGTTTCTTGAATATTATAAACATAGCCCGATTCTTCCGATTATGTCGAAGCTCCAAATGAATGTCTGGCTGGAACAGGGCCAAATTCCACCCGAGGGAGATCCGTCGTATGATGCGTCCATTGTTGACGCTGTTGAAACAAATTACCAATTCTATCTTTCTTACTACAATCCATTTAATATAGGATTGAGGTATTGGGACCCTAACCAAGCAAGGTCCTTTAGTGCTGGCAACATGCCGCTTGCCGTTTTTTACATACCCGAGGCCGAAATTGATTTTAAACCCATTTCTAATTACACGTATACATATAAGGGCTGGGACTCAATACAGACAGAGAGTCCATCGCTTCAAAACCGGGGATACGGAACGAGAACTGCGCCCGTGTATGTTGGCCCCGGACGCGCCCTAACATTAGGTATTACAAAAGATGTTGAAGCTGCGCGGGTTGTGATCGAAAAAGCCTTCGACTACAATTTTATAGATAACATTGATAGTAATATTCATAAAAACTACCCTACGAGAAATCCGGTTCCATCGACACTTGATATGGAAGTGCACTTCAGCGCAGTAACCAATATGATGTTTGGTGTGGCGCAGCAAGGTTCAGGAGGGGGCTACTCAGCTTCTCAAGTGCATTGGAATGCATTTGCCAGAGAACCAGTCAGAATGGGATCTTATAAGAATTCACCGGGAATTAATATAAACGTTCCTCCTGCAGGTCTCGGTTTTAACACAATGGCCAGCCTGGCCTACAAACTCAGGTCAACCACGGAAGGTGATAGTAATTCAGTCCGTCCGTTACTCGATGCAAATATTCGCGCATTCTTTCTCAGCCCAGCCTGGGACTCGCCATTGGGTCTGGATACGTCTGCCGCTTATATCATCGATAACACTCTTGATGTAGGTGATCAGGTTCCCCAAATGTTGGCGACGACTGATGGTGAAGGTACTGAGATCGGCTTCACTTACTGGGGGAGTGCTGACTATCCGCCGGACGGTTTTGATAGGGTGATTCTGTTCGATATACCCAGGAAAGATCTTGTCTCACTGGGTCAACTCCAACATGCCAACGCGGGGCGCTTTAGCTATGAGCCCAGCTACATTGTTGGTAATTCATATGCGAATCCCAGAATACCTCAGAGTGAATGGAAGGCATCAATTAGTGATACTTACGCCAGTGCGTCGAGGGGATTCGATCCTGACAATAATGCCATTCCCGGGACGTTTGACATTTACGATGCTTCCTACCTGGTTAACGAAGGTCTCTGGGACAGCTTCATTTTTACCACAATCCCCCAAAAAGCCGACAACTACAATGATCCAGATGATCCTGATCCAACCGAGGAACACTTCGCGGCTCTACTTTCACGAGATGCGTTCCTACCAAACCCAAGGTTAATTCCGTATGAGCCTGCCGGTTCCCGTTTTGACAAGGAAACGCTCCAGACTGTTGGCGACGACAACAACATTAGCGCGTTTTATTACAATGCGGGTCATCTGCTCGTGGACGGGGCATTCAACGTCAATTCAACGTCTGTCGATGCCTGGGAAGCCTTTTTATCTGGTACTTACGGCATACCCTTCCTGGAAATGGATGAAACCGGAGCAATTACTGGCTTGGAGCCGGTAGAGGAGAGAGTCAGATTTCCGCGGGTTCATTCGGTATTCGGTGAGCCTTTCGAGACAGGTAGCCCGACCCCGGAGGGATACTGGACAGGTTTTCGGGCTTTGACGTCAGACGAAATCCGCGAATTGGCGGTTGAAATCGTCGACCAGATCAAGGAACGAGGTCCGTTCTTGACGCTTGGAGAATTCATCAATCGCAAGCTGGAGACCGGAGAGCACGGCGAGAAGGGCGCGTTGCAGGCAGCTCTGGATAAAACGGTGAATAAGAATCCATCGTCTTTATACAGTGCGTCTGCCAATCATTCCGCGTTGCCCAATGGTGAGAACCAGTCAGCGGGATTTCCGGGCCAACTCTTGCAAGGCGATCTACTGCAAGCGCTTTCCCCGATGATGACTGTGCGATCCGACACCTTCACGATCCGCGCCTATGGTGATTCAATAAAGTCGTCCGATGGCAAATTGCTCGCCAGAGCCTGGTGCGAGGCGGTCGTCCAGCGTTTACCAGACCCTGTAAGTCATGACCCTGGAAAAAAATACTTGGAAGAACTTGCGAAACCCAGCAGTCCGTTTGGTCGAAATTTTCGCGTAATTTCTTTCCGATGGTTGAGTGAAGACGAGATCTAGCTAGCAAACAAGAACGAATGAGAACACTGCTATTTTTACTACCGATTTGTGTGCAATTATTGGGTGGAACCCTTATTGGGCAAACCATTGGAGTCAGAACTCTGGCTTTAGATGAGAGTGCTACAGAGATCGAAAGATACGTAAAGACGGCTGATGGTTACAAATTACTGGTTTTCTTAATCCGCCATCCCGGAGAGTTAGTCGATACCAACGTTGACGAAAGGAACTTACCGATTTATAAAAAAATGATTCAACCGAGTGAGGAGCCGAGTTTTCAAGTCGTCCAACAGCTCAAGTTGCCCTACGGTGCTAAAAGCGTTCTTATTCTCGGTTGGAGTGTTTCCGGAGAGGAGCGCTATATGGTAGTGGACGATAAATTTCTAGATGCTAGTTATAACGATTGGCTGATGATTAATACGGTGTCAAAAACAGTTGGCTTGCGAATCGGTAAAGACGAAAAGCCTTTTATTATTAAACCGAATAGTATTCAGATCTGTAAAGTTACTACACCTGGAGGTAAAGGTGCTGCAGTCCTTGGGCGCACCAAATTGGATGATGAAATGGAAACGTTTTACTCAACCTACTGGCCAATCAGAGAGGGTGAAAGATCGATTGTGATTTTTGTGGAGCAAGGAGAGCGTGTCAAGGTTAGGAAAATCAGCGATGCCTTACTCAAAAAAAGTGAAAATGATGAAGGAGTCAGATAGGCCATCACAGTCTCAGGTCGATTTATCAGCAAATGAAAATTAGATGTGTTGCCTTTCGGTCGTTGTTATTGGTTGTAAATAAAATCCCAGCAGGCTAAGATCAAAATTATGAAGAGTCTATTACTATTAATACCCGTTTGTGCGCTTTTTCTAGGCAAGTCTTTAATGGGGCAAACCATAGGAGTAAGATTACTGGCGTTAGACGAAAATGCAAATATAGATGAACGGTATCTAAAGGCTCAAGACGGTTACGAATTGTTAACCTTTTCAAGTAGACAAGCGAGTCAGTTAATCGATACTTATGTAGATGAGGGTAAGATGCTTCTGTATGAAAAAACGCCGTCAGAGAAAGAAACCCCTTCTTACCGTGTTGCCGATAAGATCACCTTGCCAGCAGGTGCTAAAAACATCTTAATTCTTGCTTTGGGAGGCGGTGACGAAAATGCCTATCTGGCAATCGATGATAATTTTCTAGATGCTAATTATAACACTTGGATGGTGATTAATACGGCGTCTAAGCCTGTTAGTATTCAGGTTGGTAAGGTGGAAAAGCCTTTGATAATAGAAGTGAATTGCAGTAAAATCTATAAAGTAGATGCCGCTGCAGGCGCGGGGACTGCGGTCTTGGCGCAGGCTAAATGGAAAGGAGAGATGAAGACGTTTTATTCCACTTACTGGGCGATAAGAGAGGGCGAAAGGCCGATCGTGATTTTTGTGGAAAAAGAAAATCGAATCGTGGTGAAAAAAATCAGCGACAAGCTACCCGATAAATAAAAACCGATACCGCAAAGTAAGGAGCGGTAGCCGACAGCGACGCCTACGTTAAAACTAGAACCAAATAGCTGAGAATTCGGCTCTGTGCCCACTCTGCAAGCGGTTATTTCAACGCTAAATTTCTCTGCCAGCCTGACGGCGAAGGTTGGTTTCTGACCCTGATGAACAAATCCTGGTGGTTCGATACCGCAAGCAATCATCTTTGCTACATCGTCAACTCATACCAAATCTTGGTATTGAACTGACGCGCTCGGGCGGGAAGTGGGTTGATCGCGAGCTACTCGTGCACGGTCAAAAGTCATGTTTTTATCCGGAACTATCTATGATAGCGCTTTAGATGGGTTCGTGGGGTCGTCGATATCGTCACTTTTCTCTGCTTGGAGGTTTTTTGAACTCAGAACCTCAAAAACAGTTGAAATGCCTGATGGCATTTCCGCGTATTGAGACCTCCATGCGGCACCTCCCACCTCCCAAATTTGATTCAGAGAATTACTGACAGAAGCGGTTTATCCTGCCGTAGTTTTGCAGCAAGCCAAGTGTGCATGTGACTTGGTCGGCCCCCTATACATTGTGAAAAAGAATAGTTTTCAAGTAACGATCAGCGCTGCCGTGGCATTGTTTGCCTCGATGGTATTAAGTATTTCCGTATGCTCCGCGCAGGACCAGGCGGGAAAGGAGATCCTTTTTCTGAGTGAGGAATTTGCCAAGCTGGACACCTTTGAGGGAGTCAATCTTGAGGATGCGGATAAGCTATATGGTAAAGCGGATTACAAGGGGGCCTATGCAGCCTACAAGGCGTATTCGTTCGAATTCCCAAAGAGTAAGGCACTGCCTTATGTGCTGCTGCGCATGGGGCGTTGTTTGCAGATGCTCGAAAAGCGCAATGCGGCGATCAAGGCCTACCAGGATGTGGTCGATTATTTCCCGGACGTCGTCCGTTACGCTGCCGCGTCCCTCTATTACATAGGCGAGTGCCACGGATTGAACGGTGATGAGGCTAAAAAAACCGCGACCTGGGCAAAGTTGGTCAAGGATGACGACTACGTCGCTCAGCCGAACTCGGGAACCGCGCTGACTTACCTCGGCAATGCCATGGAAAAGCTCGGCAAATATGAGGAAGCCACCGAATACCACTGGCGAACAGCGGTCGCATTCCTTAAATCGAACGATAAAGCGGCTGCGGCAGCCCGCAAGGCAGTGATCGCACATTACGCTTCCCGCTCGCCGAACCACGATAAGCTGAAAGAGTTCTATGTCGCGGCCAGCGGCTTCGATGGGCGCGGTCATAAAATCGACAACCCCGAAGAAGATGCACGCTACTGGACCACTGTCCTGGATACGGCTTTGAGGACTGAGGACTCCGCAATGCGCGAGAATGCCTGCGCCTACTGGAGTTCGAAAATGGGCAACCGCTTGGCTGAAAATGACGGGCTCAGGAAGCTTTTGTTCGATGTGCAATACGCGCATGAGAAAGACCTCGAAAGCTGGGCGGCAAGGATGACCAAGCAGTTCGAAAGCAAACCCGTGGACGTGGACCGCGTCCTGCAATGGTGCGGATACTACGGTAAGCAGTCCGAGTTGCGCTCGAAATTTTACGAACAACAGATCAAGCCACTTCTTGGTGGTCTTGATGACAAAGGCAAAATTAATCTGATGGGCAGACTCCGCCATCCGCTCGGTATGCACGACGAGGCGCAGAGACTGATCACCTCAATCCGCACCGATGGAATGTCGGACGAAGAGATCAAAGCCTTCGCCGGATTGGTCGCCAATTACGAACCCGAGGAAACGGTCTTCCGTTATTTTGCGCGGATCAAGGACAAGCTCTTCGCCACCAAGGCGCGCTTCGACTATTACAATAGCCGGACTCATCGGAATCCACCCAACATGGAGAAAGCTCTCGCGGAAATGCCAGAACTCCTGAAATCACCCAAATACGCTGAAGGCTTGGCCTATAGAAAAGCTGAATTGCTTCAGGGCCTTGGCCAGTATGAAGAGGCGATCAAAGCCTACCGCGCCGCCAATAAACAACCGGACTCCACCTTCGGTGTCGCCAACTGCCTGGCCGCGCTCAAGCGCTATGATGAAGCGGTGAAAACTGTCAAAGAACTCTATTCTATAGGCGGAAGCGTCGCATCCAGAGCTGCCATGGAGGCTGCCAACTTTTACCGTGCCTCCGGGAACAAGGGCAAGGAAGTCGACCAACTTCGCTTTATCCTGATCAACTTTAAGAAGAGCAGCCAATCCAGCGAGGCTCACAACCGCCTTGAAGGCTATGGCGTCGCGCTGACAGGCGGTGAAGCTGTGGCGGAAGATTAATTTGGAATGACCGTGAAATAGGATTTATACGGAAAAGATTTTTATAAAATGACAACTTCAATCAAACCTAATTGGAACCGGATGGCTCTGCTGCTTGTATGTTTAGCGACGGTTCCCGCCATTTCTAGCGCTCAGGACGAGGGACTGGAGGCCGCGCCACGAGAGAGAATGTCCGCAGACATCGACCGTCAAGCGAAGCACCTTTACGACAAGGCCATTGAGCTCATGGAATACAAGCAACACGAGCGAGGGCTCGCGATGCTCAATACCGTGGTGCGTGACAACCAAGGGACGATGCTCGCGCACATGGCGCACATGGCGATGGGTAAACATTTCCTCGATCAACGCAACACCCAGGAAGCACTCGGACATTTCATCCTGTTGACCCGTTTGCTGACTCCGGTTCCCGGGGAAAAGCAGCCTGTGGCAGAACAGGAACTCTATCATGAAGCGCTTTTTCAAGCGGGGTTCAGCCATTATCAGTCCGGTCAGTATGCCGCTGGATTTCCGCTTTTCCGCCGCCTCACTGAAGTCGCCGGAAAAACCAAATGGGCGAACATGGCTTATTACTACATCGGCATGAGCCACTACAGTTTAAAAAACTGGAACAAGGCGATCGATTCACTCTCTCTAGTCGGAACTGAAGTCGAAGGCAGTGCCGATGGTGATACTGACGAACTTGGCCGCATCGAGATCGGCGAGCGTTTCTATTCGAAAATCGAAGACGCCGACATCCCTGTAATGCGAAAGCTCGGCGTCCCTGTTACCGCCAAGGTTACAGTGAGCAGTGGTGATACTGAAACCATCACTGGCGTGCCGGTTCCTGGAAAAGATAATGAGATGCTCGCCTCCGCTCCCACCGCTCTGGGCGATCCCAAGCCCAACGACGGCGTGCTTCAGATGATCGGCGGCGACACCCTCACCGTCACCTACACCGATGAAAGCACTTACGATGGGCAAAAAGGCGTCGAGCGCGTCGGCAAGGTGCGAGCTGTCAGCACTGGAACCGTCGGATTCTACCTCGGCGATTTCTCCACCCCTGCCTACGTCGCTTACCCCGGACAGCCCCAGGTCGTCATGCTCCGCGATGCGGATCTCGATAAATCCCCGAAGGCCGAATCACTGACGCTCGTTGTCACTTCCCGTTACAAGGTGGAAGCTACTGAAGCCGCCGAGTCTGATGACATGCTCGATATCTTCGCACTCGAAGCCGAAGAGGAAGAGGTCTGGAAAGACCGCGACAGCGTGACGGTGACGCTTACCGAAACCGGTGAAGGCGACCAAATCCGCACCGGAGCATTCCTCGGCAAGATCCAACTCGCACCCGTCGAGGACGGCGTCGCCCCCCAAAGCAATGACGATATCCTCCAATGCGACGAACTCGACGAACTCGTGGTGACCTACACTGATGAAGTCCATCTTTACGGCGACGAACCTCGCCAAACCGATTCAAAAATCAAAGTTTCAGGCTCGGTGAATTCCGGCGTCACCGCCGACCAATACGTGGTTTTCGAAGAACTCCTCAAAGCTCGCAAGGGCTCGGTCGAAGCGGAGGCGCTTGTTGGTCTCGGTGACATCTACAAGGACATGGGCCTCGACCAACGCGCTGCGATGCGCGCCGGTGAAGCTCTTGATAAGGTCAACCCCATCATCATCAACCGCGCGAAACTTCCCGGCGATCTGGTGGAAAGCGCATTCAAGCTCAAATGGGAAAGCGAACTCCTCAAAAACGATTTCGATGCCGCCACCGCGACCTGCCTCGCATTCAACCGACTCTATCCCGAATCAGTTCTCGCCGACCAGGCGCTGATGACCCTCGGGCGCAGTCTGACCGACAGCGGTGAATACACCCAGGCAGTCGATGTTTATGGACGCGTGCTTCAACTCGAAAATCCGATCTCAGGTGCTGAGGCACAGTTCAGGATTGGTGAGGCCTTGGAGAAACAGGCCAAGGAAGAAACCGAGGCTGCCGACGAGCACAACAGCAAGTGGGGCAAGGCAGGGCTGAGCAAGGAAACCGCCTTGCAAAACCGCATGAGCCCGGCCATTCAAGCTTACCGCAGAACCTACGAAAGCTATCCGGAAAGCTCTTTCGCCGCCGAAGCCTTGGGTCGCGTTGTTCGCCATTATGTCGATACGGAAGATTTCGCCCAGGCTGCCGACCTTCTCGAAAGCGTCTTCAGCGACTACCCCGATGCGGCGTTTCTCGATGAAATGCTCATGCTCTGGGCCAACGTCGGCTTCCGTATGGGAGACACCGAAACCGCTAAAGCAAAGCTTCAGCAACTGATTTTCGATTACCCATCGAGCGGGTTGGTTTCCGAGGCACGCAAGAAACTGGCGGCGCTCAAGGAAGAGTCGGGAGAAAGCGCAGAGACGGGAGAGACGGAGTAAATGAGAAGCCGAATCAACATGGACAGACCCAAATTGGACCAGAGCATGATGCACGGACATTCCCATCTTCCACAGAGCAGGGCGTTTTCGCATGCTCTTCGCACTGCCACTATTTCGACAGTTACTCTTTTCGTCACTGGTATCGGCTGTATGGCCGCGTCTTTTGACGAACAGCGCAAAGCTGTGTCCGCGTCCATCGAATCGCAGTCCGAGGAGGCGATTCTTTCCTTGCTGGAATCAGGCATCGAGGAGGGGAAGCCGACCCAGGCGATTGCCGAAGCCCGCAAGTGGTTGCGACAGAATTTGCCGAAAAACACGATGCTCCTTTTCCAGGCAGGGCGTGCCGCGGAACTGAGTGGCGACGCGAATGGGGCCGCCGCGCTCTACCAGCAGTATTTAAAGGAGGCTGACCCGAAGGCGGAGACCACGGGGCAAGCGGTGATCGCGGTCCATGCTCTTCTCAGAGATCAGCTCAAAGATGTTTCAGCGGCATATTCTGCCAATAAGACTTTAGGGGGTAGACTTGTCGGTAACCCCATCGCCAGGCAGTTCGACCAATGGTTCCTCAACGAAGCGATGAGGCGCAACGACCCGGTCGCCGTCGCCAACCGCCTCGAAGCATTGATCAAAGCCGGAATCCCGGATGATCTGCGGATAACTTTCTACGACAACTATTACCGTTGGCTGCTCGCACAGGTCGATGGATACGTTGAGCACCCAAACGCGATTCCGGTCACCGACGAGCTTGTGGAAGCCTATAAGAGTTTGGCGAAGGCAATGACCTTCAACGAGGAGCTGGCGTTGAGCCTTGACTGGGCGGTATCGGTGCGCGCTTACAATTTGGCAAGAATCGCCGAACAGGATGCTACACCACCGATTGCAGAGGCGAAGGCGCTTCTCGCGAAATATCCGCGCTATGCCCAGTGGGTGCAGACCAGCTGGGCTGGCGGCGGCAACAGCCAATACTACCGCGGTGACACTGGAAAATATTGGCCTCACGAAACCGATGCGAAAATGGCTCCGATTGTCGCGGCTGTTCCGAATCTCACACCCCTTGAATTTGCCGATCTCCTCCAATCGTGGCGCAATGGTTATTACAGCGACAAGTTCGTGCGCCCACTCGCAGTGAAAGCCGTAGCCGATTACGTAAATGCGAACCCGAAATCAATGGAAAGCCGCAATGGCGTGATTCTCACCGATAAGGAATGGAATCAAATGACTCCCGCTGAGGCAAACGCATTGGCCTCGAATCTCGCTGGGAATTCGAATCCCGAAGCGTCACTCATTCGCGCAGTCGCTGCCGGTGGAGAAGAGAAGGATCTCAATAAGATGATCGCCGCACTGATCGGGCCGGAAGCTTGGCGTCTCGGTGCCGCGGAATTGGATAGCCGCTACGCGGACCAGCTTTGGCACTATGCCGGTAGACCTGGTGGTAAGGCAAACCGTGATCAGAAGATCAAGGAAAGTAAGAAAGTCGCCGAACAGATAAAATCCGCGGGTTTGGATCTTAAAGCAGCACCAGCGCAGCGCCTCGGACTGTTCAAGAAATTGTGGGCGGACTACCGATCCAACCAGCCGAAAATTCCGGGTGTCGTTGGCCAGCTGAAAGCGATCATTCAGATTACTCCGGAAGCGATCCCCGAACTGCTCAAGGATCAAAGTGTCGAGGCTCAGATGCTTGCACGCGATGCGATCGCGGCGGGCATTACAGGTTCGGATCCGGTTTGGGCGGAACTCGAAGCGGCCAACAAGGTCAACGTGTCGACCTACGCTCCAGGAATTCTATATCTCGCAAGTCGTCATGCGGGATCGGGCGGTATACCTGAGCTGAAAAAACGCTACCCGCAGAAATGCGTGCCGCACCCACTAGAAGAAGCCCTGCGCCAGTCTGTTGCGGACGGTCTCAAGCAGAATAAACTCGAAGCCTGGCAGGTGCTTGCGTGGATCAATATGCAGTATCCCGAGGACAACGAGGAGCAGGTCAAGCTGATGCAGGCGGTGACCAAGTCGCCACTCTGGAAGACGATGCCGTTTGAAGTTCACTACGCCGCCCGTGAATGGTTCGGGAAAGCAGTGATGACACCCGGCCAAATCGCATGGCTTGATGCCGCGAACCCTGCGCTGGTTTGCAAGGACTTACTCGCGCTCGTCGAGGAGGTTGACCCCGAAAAAGCTGAAAAGAAGGAGCCGAAAAAAGATACTGAGGAATTGGACGAAGCTGCTAAAGCGGCGATCGCGGCCGAGGATGTGAAGGCTGCGGTGGCGGCCTTGCAATCGACGGTGGAAGGCATTGAAAAATCGCCTGTGCGAATCGAAATCCCCGACAAGGCGCTGGAAAACCTCGCGGAGCTTGATCCGACGGTTTTCGCCGATGCGGTAGCGCAAGAATTGATGCTGAAACTCATCGATCAGCTCAAAGCTGTCCAACCAACGACCAATTTTGGCAACCGCTTGCTCTCCGCCGTTGCAAAACAACGCGACCCGGTCGTGCTTCATCGCGTAGCACCATTTCTCTGGGAGCATGTGAACCGAACCGTCCACAGCTTTGATGAGGTCAAGGAATTGACGGTTTCTCTTATTGATGATCATCCCTCCGCGGCAAGCGCTTTCGCGAGCGCGGGTTTGGACGCCATCGCTCGGCATCGTGGGCACACCTATTACAAGCGCGAGGTCGATGTTCCGCTCTTCAAAGCAACCCGAGGCAATGCCGCTATGAAGATGGGTCTAATCGTGATTCCTGTCGCCAAGAATGATCCCTCTTATCCGATCTACGAAGCCCAAGGTGCTTGGATCACTGGCAACGAAGATAGCGCGTGGGAACTTCTCGATGAGAATTGGGATGCCTTCCTTCCCGTTCATCGCGAGCTTTCTGTTCCCTTTAGTCTCTGGACACTTCAACGCACCATCTACGGTCGCGATGAAGCCCGTCAGGAAACCCTTATCAAGGCCTTACTTGCTTGGGCTGAAGAAGACGGTAGCCCTCTCGCTCCGACTGAAAAAGCGCAGATTGAAATTGCTTACGGAGACATCGCCATGCAGCGCGGTCAACTCGGCCAAGCTCACGAAATCTACACCCGCATTCAGAAGAAGGAAGCCTACCAAGAACTTCCCATCCGTCATCAGGCTGTCCTACGCCGCGTTACCACTGAGCGTGTCGCCCGGGATTTTGACGGCGCTTTGAAATCTATCGCCGAACTCGAAACCGAACGCGTCCCGGAAATTTGGGAGCAAATCCGTTACGCGCGAGCTCTCGTCTATTTTGACATGGAGGAATACGAGGATGCCAAAGACGACATCGACTCGATTCTCGCCCGCAACCCCGAACAAGCAGACGCCAAGATCCTTCTCGGAAAAGTTCAGCTCAAGCGCCAGAAACTGATGGAGGCCACCGAGGTCGAACTCGGAACCGCTGCCAGCCAAAAATCACTGGTTCCCGGTGAGCGCTTGAAAGTCACTCTCGTCGACCCCACCCTCGCGGTTTCAGGAGCCGGAACAGAAATCGAAGTCGTCGTCTGGTCCACTTCAGGCGATAAGGAAACGTTCTTCCTCCGTCAGTTCGGCGATAGCAAAACCAAGTTCCGAGGCGAAGTCGAAACCGCACTCGGCGCGCCTACTCCGGGTGATGATATCCTTCAGGTCATCGGAGATGATGAGGTCTATTATGCTTACTCGGAAAGCTTTCGCGAGAAGATGAACAACATCGAGGAAAGGCGTGGCGGCCCGATCATCGTCGCCTCGGATGCGATTCTGATGGCTTCCGCTCGCAAGCTTCTCACCGAGGCCGAGCAGCGCACCGCCGATATGGAAGCGGTCATGAATAGCATCAAGGGCCAGGGCACCAAAGGCGCTGCGAAAGCGGCGATGGCAGCACGTTCAATGAGTGCTGAAGCCCGCGCTGAAGAAGACGGTTTTTCAGAAGCCGAATTCGAGCGCTTCGTCACCAATGTCGCTAAGCCCGGCAATCCGATCCACGTCCGTGTGATCGATCCGGATCGCAGCCGCACGGCGGAGATTGACGAACTCAACGTCAGTGTATCCACCTCAAGTGGCGATACGGTTTCTCGCGTGACTTTGAAAGAGACGGGAACCCACACCGGTTGGTTTGAAGGAAGTGTCCCGACGACTGGTGCGCAGGCTCTGGCCTTCTCGCGAAATTCCGAGCCAGGCCGTAACCCGAACATGGTGATTAGTCCACAAGCGGCCTCATATCCCGCTTGGCGCGCTCTCGCCAACGAGGGCACGAGTCCCGAGTTTACCGTGGATCTGAATGACAACGTTGCCATCGGAGAGCTCACGGTCATCGCCAAAGAAGCCGGAGCCGCACTGAAGAAGTTCTATCTCCAGACCGGAATGAATGAGACGGAGATGAGAACAATCGCTAGCTATCCAGACGAGGTGGTAGCTGCGGAAGATCCATGGAAACCTTCGGTGGTCGTGATGAACGATACGGATCAATTCCACAACCAAGGCGACAAGCGCTCGGTAAATGAGTTCGGGGAATTCGCTCAGCAGTTGGAAAACGGTTGGATGACCCAGCAGTATCCGCAGAATTTCGTGTCCAATGTCTCAGGCCTCTCTGATGCGCTGCCCGGTGCAGTGATGGAATCAGTTCAATGGAAACGTCAGAATCGCCATGAATTCTCCTCCGTCGTCTATCGCTTCAAAGCGCATTTCTACGAAGATGAGAATGTGACAAGACGCTTCCGTTTGAACCTCGGTAGTTTCGAAATCCCTGACAAGACCCATCCATCAGTCAGCCATCCGGCTAGATTTATGCTTTCCGTGGACGGACGTCGGATCACTGGCGAAGATGGCAAGCTGGATGCCACAGTGAATCTTCGCGCTGGAATGCACACATTTGAAATTTGGGCAGTTGGTTGGGTCAACACCATGGGCTTCGGTAAGCGCGAGGTGAAGCTGCAAGCCAATCTCGATGGCACCGAAGACAATCTCTCGGATGTTCCGGACAGCTTCTTCGATCCAAGCACTTTTCCGGAAGATGCGCTTAGCCATCGCAACCTGCCAGCAAAGATTATAGCGAACGAGGATAGCACTGAATTCAGCGTGAAATTCGCTCCAGATTCGCGCGCCCGCCTTCTCAAGTTGGTCTTCCTCGATCAAGAAGGCGCGGTGCCAGCCATTAATGAACTGATATTGAAAGGCTCGGAAGGTGAGGGGATTCTGCCGGTCGCCGAAGACTTCGCTTCGTTGAATAAGAACGAGACCTTGGAAATTCTTACCGGCGACAAGATCGCGGTGCGTTATATAGACGATCGTTTTGTGACCAAAACCAAGGAGCGTCACGAGCGCTCTCTGGAAGTCGCCTTTACCGATGCCCGTGTAGAGTTCGCGGATATGGAGCCTCGCTTCGACAACTGGAAAGGAAAGGACATGCCTTACTACGAGAGACTACTACGTTTCCCGTATGACAAGCCATTGAGTCTCGCCATCCACGACGCGGATATGGATGTCAGCATCGAACCCGATAAAGTGAAAGTTACTCTTCTCTCTGAAGCTGGCAGTGCGCGCGAATTCGAAGCTCTCGAAACCGGCGACTCCACGGGTATCTTCAAAGTTGTCGTTGTTCCTGTAAAAGGTGATGCGGCGGCGGATCGAATCAAGGTCGCCGAGGGCGGCGTAATTACCGCCATCTATCTCGATAGGGAAAACAATCGTCCCGGAGTTCCCACCGAACGGACAGCAACGATTGGCCACGCGGCTTTCACAAAACCAGAATTCACACTCTCGCATGCCACAGTTTTACCTCTCGAGACGGAAGCGACTCGTTCTTTGATCCACGGTTTTGAGCGTCGCAATCACTTGAATCCGGACCAAGAGCGCATCGCGAATGAAAGGATCCGCCCTCGCTGGCATATAGAGAATATTTTGCTACCTAGTACGGAAACTCCCGAAGGTGGTTTCAACGTGGTGCATGGCCAGACGGTTTATCTCGAACTGATCGCTCCCCACCTCTCGCTCGGCACAACTTCCCGAGTTACCGTTTATGCGCAAACCGATTCCGGACGCAGTCGCGCTGGGGCAGGAGAGGGAGGGTTTGATATTTCGGTTCCGGGCACGATCGCTATCAACGCGACTACTGGACAAAGCTTCGCTCAAGGCTCCCCATGGCGCGATGTGCCACAGCTTGAAATCTACCAAGGTGGTGAAGTTACAAACTCAAGCACAGCGGAGTATGATCGCTTCAAGTTGTCGGTTCCACTCGTCGCTGAGATGCCACCTCTAGAAGGCGCGCTCACCTACGACGAACGTAAGGAATTGGCTGAAGATGCTAAGACCTCACGCAGTGCGGCAGCAGCACTTGACCAATTACAAAGAATTGGAGGGCTAGTCGTTAAGCCCGGGGAACTCATTCACTTCGGTTTTGAATACACCGGTTCTGACGGGAAAAAGCAGTGGCTCACCGCTTCGGCAAAGGTCGTCACCCATCCCGCTTTCGACATCATGTCAGAGGATTATCGCGAGCCGATGACCACTGCGTATGTTGGCGAGACGCTCAACCTACGGGTAGTCGACCTGGGTGCTGATATGACCGATGACAGCGATAGTGTCAGCGTGCTGGTGCAAGGCAAATCCGGAGAAAAGCACCTCGTTGAGCTACGCGAGAGCGGGCCTCATACCGGTATTTTCAAGGCGACCCCAGTTCTTTCATACGCTCAAACCAAGAAACAAACTCCCACGCCCGAGGGCGAAGAGGAAAAGCCATACGATGTCCGTAGCCAAGGGTTTCCCGTTGTCTATGGCGACACGGTTGCCGCCCGATACACCGATGCCAACGGTGTGAAATCCGATGTGAAGATGGTGACGATTAGCAAGGGGGCGGATGGAAGCATTCAGCCATTTTCCAAGACATACGAGGACGCCGAGATCGCGACGCGCACGCAGTTCTCTCTTGCCGAAGCGTATCTGGAAATGGCGAAACGCCACCGTAAACTCAATCAACCGGAAGCGGCCGCGATTGAATACGCGAGCGCCAAGCAACTGCTTTCGAAGGCGATGGACGAGTTCACCGATCCTGAAACCCGTGCCCATGCAGAATACCTTCTTGGCACACTCACCATGGAGGAAGCCGACGCGACCGAGGAACCTGAAATGCAGGAAACCCGCTACCGTGCCGCTCTTTCGCGCTTCCTCAGTGTGACCGGGAGCTACCCGCAGACGCTCCACGCATCGAAATCGCAATACCAGATCGCTACTCTGTATGAACGCTTGAACGAGCCGGACATCGCCGCCCAGGAATACGTGAAACTCGCCTATAAGTATCCCGACTCGGAGTATCTCGCGGTCTCAATGGCGAGGCTCGGTAGTCACTTCCTGAAAACGGCAGCTGCCTACGAGGCGAAGGCCAAACCGCTGCTCGAACAGCTGGAAAACAAGGACGCACAGTTCGAAGGCCAGGCCTTGCAGAAAATGGCGGTGCACGAATACATCAAGACCGCACAGATTTTCGGCCGCTTGCAGGAGCGTTTCCCAAGTGATTCGCTCGCCGGACAGGCAGGACTCCGCGCCGGTCAGGCATTCATGCGAGCCGGCAAGGAACAGGAAGCGGTCGATTCATTCCAGCGTGTGATCAGCGATGAGAGTTACGATGGGCCCAAGGTCCGCGCTCAAGCGATGTATTGGATGGGGATGAGTTATCAGGCCTTGCGTCAGCAGATGGCTGCATACTCGACTTTCAAGCGCCTGACCTACGATTTCCCGGAAAGCAAATGGGCCGCATATGCCCGCGCACAACTCTCGCAGGAATCGCTCCTGAAATTGGAAACCGATTTGGAACTGAAGAGACTGGAGGGTGAGCAATAAATCCAAACCACGAATGGACACGAATTCACACGAATTAATTTTGAAGGACGATGTCTTCGCCGTGGTCGGTGCTGCCATTGAAGTTATTACCGGACTCAAGGTCGGTCTCATCCTCAACTTTAGGCTCACCAAGCTCGAATGGAAGCGGTGCGTCCTCTAATCCCAGATTTTAAATAATGCCATCCCGACAACACAACCCCCAAAGACAAATCTTCACCCATGCCGCACGGATCGGATTCGTGTCCATTGGTGTGCATTCGTTGTTCCTCTTGTCATCACTGAGTGCATCGCCTCTCGACGACCGGATTGCGGCATTCAAGGACGCTCCGACCCAGACCGAGAATGCGGTGTCGGACATCCTTGATGGCGGCTTGAAGGAAAATCGTTCGGCACTCGCTTTCGCGGCGGTAAAACCATGGCTTTCCGCTAATCCTTCGGAGTCGCAGACGCTCCTCTACCGCGCCGCACAAAGTGCGGAATACGCCGGTGATTGGACCGCTGCCGCAAGCTTCTACCGTAAATTGCTGAAGGCCGACCGGCTTGATGGCGGGATAGCTGTCGAAGCGGTCCCTGCCTGTTACCGGCTTCTCATCAGCCATCTCGGCGATCCCGACGCGGCGTATCTTTTCATGCGTGATGAAGGTGCGCGTTTGCGTGAATTCGGAGATGCTAAAAAGTTTGATTCATGGTTCCTCAAAAAGGCCATGGAACGCAAAGATCTCCTCGGCTTGACCAAATGGCTCACTGCCATTCACAATACGAATGAACCCCTCGATCCATTTTCGGATAGCCTCGATGTGCTTCTCGGTGAACTGGAGACCTTCGATCACGGTGGTGAAGAACTTTTCACCGAACTCAGTAAGCTCGCGGCTGCCAGGCAAACATCGCCTGCCGTAAAGGCGAGAATCAATGGGGTCATGGAGATCGTGCCTTTCGCCGAGACCATGGCGAAATATGTTGGAGAAAAAAGGGAAATTCCTGAGTTACTATTGAACGCGCCAATCAAAGCGGCGGAAGCACTTGTCGCCGCTGCGCCATATGAAGGATCGATCGCCGTGGCTAAAGGCTGGATGCATTACAATGCAGGAGATTCGGGTGTGTTCGCGCAGTTCATCGCGCCTCGCCGCGCCGAAAAAGCGGCGCCTCTTTTGCAGGCACTGAAGAAACTGCCCGCCGACCAGGCTCGGACATTGCTTGGACTTGAAGTCGCTGCCGCCAAGGGCCGCAAGATGGCGCAATACCTGCCAACACAGCAAGAACTGCGCGCTCTGGTCACTCAAAAGCCGGAGATCTTCAACTCTCTCGCAGCACCGGACGTGCCACTCTTCGACTCGACATTGACCATCGAAGAGGCGAAAGCCATGGCTCCGAACCTTGCGAGGAATCCGAGTCGCGACGCCGCGCTGGTGCGGGCTTTTGCCAAAGACGAACGCCGCTTTGGAGCCGTCATCGATGATATGATGAAAACGGAGATGTGGCGTTTCAATAACATCAAAGAGGTCACGGATCCAATCTGGAAGTCCGGCATGTTCGAGCGGGGTGAGGAAAAGTTCGAAACCGCTAACAAGAAATATGCGAACTTTGATACTCGCTACCAGCAGATCAAGAAACAGATCGATAAGAAAGCGTCGAGCAAGGACCGCTTGGCCGCTTTCAAAGCCTTGCAAGCGGATCTTCTGAGTAACTCCCCGAGTATCCCCGGCGCGCTTGCTCTTTGGGACGAACTCTTCACCAAATCTACCGATGAAGATACCGTCACGATGGCGAAGTCGATGACTTCAGATCTCAGTGGCGATAGAGAGCTTTTGCTGCGTCGCGCTCTAGGCCATATCACTTTCGGTAAGGCGGGAAGACTGGAGTGGACGGCGGAGGTCCAGAATCAGAATCATTACCGCCACCACCAGCAGGACACCAGAACCAAAGGAGCCGCACTGATCACGCACTTCGAGAACATGCTCAGAGCCCAAATGAAATCGAGCAGTATTACCGAACCGATTTTCGGTTTGTGGTTGCATAGCGTGGATCCGAACACTCCAGAGGCGAAGGCCTTCATGACGGAACTCCTCAGCTCACCCGCGTATGTGAAGCTCCCTCTCGATTATCGCCAATCGGCAGCAGACAGTTATCACTTCGGCAACATGGCGTTGACTTCCGAAATGGGAATGACCAACCCGGTAAAGGTGAGCCGTGAACTACTGGATCTCCCGGAGAACCCACAACCGGCAGCTGTTGAAGCAGCTTTCAAATCCGTGGTCGACCGCGCAAGTAAAGCTCCCGCACCAGTGGCCATCCTCGGCCTGCGACCAGTTGCCGCCCTGCCGGAATGGTCGGATCAGACGCGCAATTCCGTTCTCTCACTTTTCAAAGACCTTGCGCCGCTCGGAGATTATCCTTCAAGCCAGGGATATGAACAACTCATCCAGCGACTCACCAAGGAAGCCGTTGAAAAGGACCAGTTGGGAATGCTCGAGTCCTACGCTGCCGGTTTATGGGAAGCGGCCTCATCACCCGATGATAACCGCCAATATGCAGGTGCCGCTGCCCTGGCAGCATTTGCTGAGCAAGCCCAGGCATCCGGAGCCTCATCGATTGCGATGACTATCGCACGCGGTGGCATCCGGAGCCAAGCCGGACGTAGCATGGCTGCAAGCGACCAGGCCAGCCCCACCGAAACCATTGCCAGTCTCGGCAGAACTGTTGGCAATGCGGCGGCAGATGTCGGAGCGGTAGAAATCCCCGTGGATCCGACCGACCCTGCTTTCCCGATCTACAAATCGAATTCGGAATTCATCCTCGGCAACCTTGATTCCGCCTGGAACCTCTACGTCGATAACGCCGACCAGCTTAACTCCGTTCTTCGCAACCTCTCTGTCGAGTACGGCTTCTGGTTACTCCAAAAGAATACCGATACCGGCCGAACCGACGAGGCAGAAGATCTTGTCAAGGAACTCACCATCTGGTCGCGCCAGGCCCAGGGCACATTCAGCCTCGAGCAGGAGGCTCGTCTCAAGATCGCATACGCAGACCTCGCCTTCCTCAAAGGGGCGCTTCCAACCTCTCGCGCATGGTATCGCAAGGTCGCTGAAGCCGCCGAATACGATGGCACTGAAATGCTTCTAATTGCTGCCCTCGGTTCCGTCAAGGTGGACAGGGTTTCCAAGGACTTCGGTGCCGCGATGACCGAACTGGACAAGTTGATGCGCCTGAAGAATCCCGATTTCCGCAAACGCGTCCGCTATGCTCGCGCGGAAGTGTTTATGGATCAGGAGAATTACGCCGAGGCGCTTGATGAAATCGAAGCCGTTCTGCGAGAGGATCCCAAGCATCCCGACGCTCTGATCCTCCGAGGAAAAATTCACTACGAAATGCGCAAGCTGGTCGAGGCCAGTGAGATCGAACTCGGACCCTCCCAAGACGACACGGTTCTCGTCCCTGGTGAGTCCGTGAAGATCAATCTGCGCGACCCAACGCTCAGCGTCTCAGGCGTGGGCGCCGACATCGAAGTCGAAATCTGGGCGAAGTCCGGAGACAAGGAACGTGTGCTCCTTTACCAACTTGGCGACAGCAAGGAGAAATTCCGCGCCGAGATTCCGACCGCGCTCGGCCCGGCAACTCCTGGTGACAAGGTTCTCCAAATTCTTGGTGAAGACGAAATCCGCTTCGGCTACTCGAAGCGCTTCCGCGAGAAAATGGACGACCTTCCTGCGGATCCGGAAATCGCGATCAGTGTGGCATCGGATGCCTACCTCTCATTCTCCGCCGGTGCCTTCCCTCCTCGCGAGGGCGAGCGCAAGCTCGACATCGAGGAGCTCGGTTTGTCCACTGCTCAAGCAGCTCTCGGTATGCGTGCCGTGCGCCCCGGCAATCCGGTTTATATTCGCGTCAATGACGCCGACCGCAGCGTGACCGCAGGTATCGATGAGATCACCGTCAGCCTTCAGAGCTCCAGCGGCGATGAAATCCGCCAACTCGTTCTCAAGGAAACCAGCCCATTCAGCGGCGAGTTTGAAGCGGTGGTTCCGACCACCGGCGCGCAAGCGTTAGCCTTTGCTTCAGAAAGCGCGCCGGGCCGCGATCCCAACATGGCGATCAGTTCCAAGGACTACCCAGGCTGGCAGGGTCAGGTCGGCGAGAAAGACGAAGCGCGAATCTTCGGCATCGACCTCAACGATAATGCTGCCATCGACAAGATGACCATCGATACCGGTGAGTCCGGACTCACACATTTCGTCCTCCAGACATCGATGAACGGCAAGGAATGGATGACGCGTTCACGCTACCCCGAGCACCTCGCGCCGTGGGATGGGCGACCACGAGTCACTTCGTTCCCGACCTACACGAGCCACAGTGGTGCGATTGCAATCTCAACACCAGAAGGTCGCGAACTCCCCGAGGACTGGCTGGAGAAAATGGAACTCACCTCCGCCCGTCAATCCACCGATTTCCTCGCAGCGACGGTGAAGAGTTTGTCTGTCGAAGAACTCCCGGTTGTGAGTACTGGCCACCCCGGCTACTCCGGGCTAATCCGTTACCGCGCTCTTTTCTACCAGCCTGCGGCCGCCGTTAGAACGCTCAAGCTAACGGGATATCCATCCGAAAATGCGAGCACCATCTACCTGCTCGATGGCAAACCCGCCGACGAGGAATCCGAAGATCCAATGACCATCGTACGCGAGCTGGCACCGGGTCTTCACGAAATCGAAATCTGGCGCAACGAAGGCCGTAGCGAACTTCTCAAGCACAAGCCGGTTCTGCTTTGCGACGAAGTTGGTAAAGACGATCTAGTGCCTTGCCCTGACGAGATGTTCGACCCGGCCACTTTCCCGGAAGGTGTTCGCAACCTGATCCCTCAACCCTCAGTCATCACCAAGCTTGAAGGTAACGGCTTGGAAGTTGCCTTCGGTGACAAAACCCAGGCACGTCTCGTTCGGATGGTGATCCTCGGCTTCGAAGGTGTCGCGCCAACGATTCGAAAAATCACTCTCAGTGACCGCGAGGGCACTGCGCTGCTTCCTGTCAAACAGGACTATAAGGAACTGCGCGAAAATACCGAGCTTGAGGTCCTTCCCGGTGATGAGATCACCGCCCGCTACGAGGACCCGGTTTCAGCGACCCCTAAGCGAACCAAACACGAGAAGCGCCTGACTGTAGCCTTCAACGATGCGCTCATCACCGCTTCTTTCCTCAATTACGAGGAGAACAAAGAAGGCGAGCGGGTTCTCGTCACCGAGCCAATCCGCCGCTTCCGTCTCGACGACGCGGTTGGAATCGTCATCGATGACGCCGACCTCGACAGCAGTCCGAAGCGCGACACGATCGAGATCAACGTCACCTCCAGCGGTGGAGCGACGGCCACCCTGATAGCCATCGAGACCGAGGAACACAGCGGACGATTCATGGGCCGGGTATTCCCTGTCGAAGGTGAACCTTCACGCGCATCCGAGATCAAGATCACCCCGGGCGGAACCCTCACCGCGGTCTATCGCGACGTTGAAAATCTCGATCCGGGTATCCCTACCGATCGAACCGTCACCATTGGCCATGCAATGTATTCGATTCCTGCACTCGCTGCCTACAGCGTCGGCAGCGAAGAAAAATCCGATCCTGTAGAAAAAGCGAAAGACAAGAAACCGGTCACCAAAGGGCGCGCGTCCGCCCCGGAAATCGTTCGGCCACGCCGCAGTTTGAGTTATCATCACATGGGCGAGGACGATTATTCCGGCGGGATTATTGATGCCGTGATCGGTGCTCCTTTGCGCTTTGACGTGATCGCTTCGCACCTGGCGCTGGCAAAGAGCAGTGAAATCCGCGCTTACATCCAAACAGACGCCGCAAGGAAAGCCGCCAATTTGGACGGTGATTCCACCTTCGATGTGCGCGTCCCCGGCACTCTGAAGCTTACCGGAACCCTTGGGGGTGCGAAGGTTGAGACTCCAGCAGGTTACACGCTTGGGAGTTCCGCAACACCGCCAACCAATGAGCCCCCGCTCGAGGAAGGCAGATTTTCTTTCTCCGTGCCACTCATCCTTGGTGATCCGCCGGAACGCAGTTTCGCAACTTCTGCTGCTGCGGAACTTCCGTCCTCAGCGCTTCCGGATGGCTTGGCCGTGAAAGCGGGCGACATCATCCACATCGGGTTCCCCTGGCAGGATGAAGAAGACAAGGTTCACTGGAAGACCGCCAGCTTCATTGTAGGAAGTCACGCATTCCTGGACGTGATGGAAAACGGCTACTCCGAAGCCCTCGATGCCGCCTTTGTCGGTGAGAAAGTCTATCTCAGGCTGATTGCTCCGGGTCTTGACCGAGGGCCGGAACGTGATTCGACAGAACTTACCCTGAAAGGAACCAGCGGAGTTGAGACCAAATACCAGATCAGAGAGACCGAGTCCCATTCCGGTGTATTCAAAGGGGTTTTCACCATCGCTTATGCGGATGACAATCTTCCCGCGGAACTCCCCCCTGTGGAACTTAACGGATTCCCCGTCCGCTATGGCGACGACATCACGGTGAGTTACGAAAATCAGTCTTATGAAGTCGCGGTGAACAAGGGCGCCGATGGCATTATCGAGCCATTTACCAAGCGCTTTAGTGGCGATGAAATGGCAGTCCGAACCGGCTTCACCTTGGCGGAATGTTATTTCGAGCTCGCCAAGAAGCACCGCGAAATGGATCAGGAAAGCCTGGCTCGCAGAGAAATCGGTCATGCCCGTAAACTGCTTGCGGAGGCTTTGGCAAACCACCAAGACCCTGAACTCATGGCCCACGCTGAATACCTGCTAGGTAACCTCGCGCAGGAATATGCGGATCTTGCGAAAAACGACGCTGCCAAGCTGCCGATGTATCAGGACGCGCTGGCTCGTTTCTCGAAAATCCCCAGCGATTATCCAGAAACCGAATTCGCTTCAAAAGCCCAGTTCAAGACAGCCCTTGTCTACGAGAAGATGGGCGAGATCGAGAACTCGGTCGAAGAGTATGTGAAGCTCGCTTACAAGTATCCAAACGACGAACTGATCCCAACAGTGATGGCGCGCCTGGGTGGTTACTTCCAAGCCAAGGGCATGGTGTTTAAAAAGCAGGCGGATCCGTTTCGCGAAAAAGAGGATCTGGAATCCCAGTCGGAAATGCTCAAGTTTGATGAACTGAGTTATCCGGAATTTCTTAATGCCGCGATGGTATTCTACAAACTCTACGAGCGCTTTCCAGACGATCCTATCGCCGGTCTGGCAGGCCTCCGCGCTGCACAGAACTACATGCGGGCGCATCAGTATGAGGAGGCAATCGAGCTCTTTGATGATGTCGTGGCGAACGAGGAGTATGACGATCGCGAGATTCGCTCTCAGGCGCTTTATTGGAGTGGTATCAGCAATGAGCGAGTCGCCGGAATCGCGGCCGAAGATAACTGGAGACAACGAGGTGAAGGGACAAGAAACGCCTATCAGATTTACCGCCGCGTCACCTTCGATTTCCCCGACAGCAAATGGGCAAAATATGCCCGCGGACGCCTCGCTGACCCGACCTTCGCGGACCTCGCGGAAAAAGAAGCATTAGAACGCGAACGTATGATCGAAGCCCTGAAAGAAAGCCGCTAAACTTGTGAACGAACTCGAAACACAACTCCTGCGAGAAATGGTCGGCGTCAACAAGGCGACGCTGATCATCCGAACTCGCGATAATATCGACGCAGGCCGATGGTGGCGAAAGACACCGCTCTGGCTGTGCGTAGTCGGTGACCATCTTGTCATGCTCGCTGTAGCGCGTCGTCGATATGCCGAAAAGATTGCCATCGCCGAATGCCCCGACAGCCACTACAACCCAGCTACAGGCGAACTGGTTATCGAACCCGGTGAAAATCTTCGCTTCAGCCGTTTCAAAATATCTCCTCGCGAGGCGATACAGATTTTGAAAATTCTCAATCCGCAATCCGTCAGCAAAAACTCTCCTAAACTAATACCGTAACCTACTATGTTAAAACATATACTAGATGGAGGACCACTCATGGTCGCTCTGATTCTTTGCAGCATGATCAGCCTGGCCGTCGTTTTCGACCGTTGGCAGGCGTTCAAAAACAATCGTAAGATCGACACGCGCTCGCTCCGCTCAAAAGTGCTGGCTCATTTGCGGGACAACGATATCTCTGCTGCGATCTCTGAATGCGAGGAAGCCAAGGGGCCGATTGCTTCGGTCATCCTCGCCGGTCTCCGGTCATACCAGCATCTGCGCGGTAAAGAGGAGAGCTCTGAAACCATGCGCATGGTCGTTGGGCAGGTGATGGAAGATTACAGCGCGCAGGCGATGAGCGTGGTGAACCGCCGACTGGATATCCTCACGACCATCGGCGTGGCCGCACCTCTGCTCGGTATGACGGGAACGGTAACCGGTATGATTACATCGTTCGCAGGACTAGAAAGTGCGGGTGGCATCGGTGGTGGTGGAGCTGTCGCTGGCGGTATTTCGGAAGCCATGGTGACTACTGCTGCCGGCCTGATCATCGCGCTATTCGCGGTGATTCCACAGAGCGTATTCAACCGCTGGAGCGACGAGATCGAACTCGAGATCGAGGAAGCCAACAGCGAGATCGTCGAATTCATCCTGACTCACCACTGAGGTTCAGGAGTCAGGAAACAGGAGACAGGAGACAGGAGACAGGAGACAGGAGACAGGAGACAGGAAACAGGAAACAGGAAACAGGAAACAGGAATATGGCAGTTCAGAGCGTCAAGGATTTAGAGGTTTATCGGAAGTCATACCGGCTTGCGATGGAGTTCTATGAACTCAGCAAGGATTTTCCTGTTGAGGAACGATTTGCACTTACCAGCCAAGCTCGAAGGTCTTCGCGCTCTGTTCCGATGAATCTTCGCGAGGCATGGGCCAAACGCCGATATCCTGCACATTTTGTAAGTAAGCTGACTGACTGCGACGGAGAAAACTCCGAGACCGACACCTCTTTGGATTTCGCCCGTGATTGCGGATACATCTCCAATGAACAGCATCATGAACTGACCTCTCTGAACCGCGAAATAGGAAAAATGTTAGGAGCGATGCTCAAAAGTCCGGAGAAATTCCTTCTGACTCCTGTTTCCTGACTCCTGACATCTGTGCCCATCCGTGAAATCCGTGGTTAAAAACCACCCTAAACCCCACCTATGAGAAAAAAATACAGCAAGGAAAAAAAGCACCGTGACGGTGAGATCCCTACCGGATCTTTCTCCGACATCGCGTTCTTGCTGATTATCTACTTCCTCGTGGCGACGACGCTGATGAAGGTGAAGACAATCACTGCTGACTTGCCCTCAGGAGAAAAATCCGCTCAGACGGAAACGGAGAAAACCCCGATCGTCAATCTTCAGGGTTCCGAGGTGATTTTCAACGATAAGAAGATGACCATGGATGAGCTCAAAGATCGCCTTGCCGCTCTGGAGCTAGGAACCAAAGAGCCTGGAGATCGGATCATCATGTTGGAGTCGACGACAGGAACCCCTTACGAAAACTACTTTCAGGCCTTGGCCGCGATCAGCGCGAATGACGGGGTGGTTGCCATTGTGGAGGAGGACGAATAAGCATGAAACGTTCACGTAAAAAGAAGAGGAAGGCTATCCCCGTGCCGATCGCGAGCATGGGCGATATCGCGTTCCTTCTTATCATCTTCTTCCTCGTCTGTAGTGAGGTCTCAAAGGATAGGTCCGACCTTGATGTCACCTTGCCACTTTCCGAATACGTCGAGAAAACCAAAGCCCAAGTCGTCGCTCGGGTCGCGGTGGACAAGGAGGGCGACATCTATTTTGATGGCACTTTGGTGGATAATGCCAAGGACGTCGAATGGGGTGTGCGTGCTCTCCTGACCAGCACAGTTACCGACGATCAACGACACGTGCAGTTCAAGTGTGATAGCGACTCGCCGAAGGAGGTTTTTGAGCCAGTTCTCAAGGCCATCGCCGCAGGTGGTGGAATCATCGAAGCGGTAGGCGAAAAAGCCGAGTGAATTTAAACGAATCAGAAACATGACAGATACCAAGACAAACGAAACAAGTCCTGACCAGTTGATGAAGGCCTTCGAAGGCCGAAGCCTGAAGTCGATCATTCTCTTCACCGTCGTCATCCATGCTGTTCTTTTGATTGGAACCAGTGTTCCGTATCTTTGGAGCGCTGTTACCGGTAAGGATATCACTGAACAAAGCGAGGAAGAGCGGTTCCAAGCTGCCACCAAGGAAGCGACCACTGCTATTCGTGAGATCGCCGAACGCTACGATCTCAAACCTCAGGATCTAAGCAGCCGTTTCACTGATGGCGCGCCGAAAGCTCCGGCAGCAGCTTCCGCAGACACTTCTCCTGAGCCAACTCCCGAAGGTACCGCTACGGAGGAACCCAAAGAGCCTGAGTCGATCATCGAGAAGGAAATTCAGAAGGTGGAAGATGGCCCGGAGCTTCCGCCTGTCGAAGACGACGACCTTTTCAAATAAGCGAGTAGTTAGACATTTCGTAAAAAATCCGACGCATGACTGGCAAAAATCAAAGCTCAATCCCCGCCTTAGAGGTGGACGAGATTCCAACGAATCCGTCCCCGTTCAAGGCGCGCGTGATTAGTGTGGCTTTGATCATGCTCAGTAGCTTGGCGCTTGGCGCCTGGCATTGGGGACCCGACGCTTTCGACGCTTTTCTCGAAAAGAATGCGAAGATTGCTATCCTGTTTTCTGATTTCGGATCGGGGAATCACCTCACTTCGCTTCTCAAGGTTTGTTTTCAGGCATTTGGAGTTGCCGGAGCGCTTTGCTTGCTTGGCGGGGTTTTGAGTCTAGTCCGTATTCGGATGACCTACCGCTTGATCGGTATCAGCTTGATCGCGGTCTATCTGGTGCTTGCCACCTATGTATTCCTCACTTGGCACGGAGTGTTTGCGATCTTGGACAACGAGATCGAAGTCGACGGTACTCCGCTGGACAAGGCGACGACTCTTGTTTTCTGGTGGAAGGTCGCGTGGCCGGCTCTTGCAGTTGCCGCGTATGCCGCATGGGTGCATGTGATGTTGCGGAGCCGTTCGGTCTACGCCGCCTTTTCCGGTCAGTCCGGCGCACCGATGAAAGGTGATCGTGTTCTGGAAGATATCCGCACCCACGGTCGTGATCCGCGTCACCGCCGAAGCATCTACGCGAGTGTGTTTCTTCACCTCCTGATCATTGTCATCATTCCTTACATCCTTAGCCTCGGCGGCTGTGTGGAAGCCTATAAAGTTCCGCAAGGCAGCGGAAATCCTGTCGTTGCCATGGTGAAAATGGTTAAGCCGAAGAAGAAAAAGAAGAAGACACTCACGCTGCGACCGAACTCTGCAATCATTTTCGAACAACCCGATCTGGACAACACTGAGGTGGATCAGGTGATGGAGAAAGAGACCCAGGTAACCTACGAAGCAAACCCCTCCAACGTGGCTGGCAAGATGGGTAAAGGCGGCGGCACCAAGGGCGGTTGGCCCGAGGGCATGGAAGATTACAAGATCCGTTTCATCCGTCTTGATCACGGAGGAGCGGGTTGGGATGACGGCATGAACCAGACCAATGCCGACATCAATTTCCTGCGCGCCTTCGCCCAAGCGACCGGCTTTAAGAACATTGCAAGTAGCGGTGAAAGTCACTCGATTGCCTTACTCGCGAAATATCCCGACGATGGGTTCCCTCCATTTGTTTACATCACCGGTAACTCGAACATGGGGAATGTCAGTTCGTCAGATGCGAAGATCCTCCGCGAATACTGCCTCAAAGGCGGCATGTTGATTGGCGATGCGGGTAGCGTGAGGTTCCACCAATCTTTCCTCCGTCTTATGCGCCAAGTTTTCCCGGACAAGCCTCTGCTGGACGTCGCCGATGACGATATGCTCTACCAGTTGCCTTACGGTTTTCCTGACGGTGCTCCCGCGTTCTGGGCCCACGGCGGTAGGCGCGCACTCGGTGTGAAGCACGAAGGCCGCTGGTGCGTCTTCTATCACCCAGGTGACATGAACGATGCCTGGAAATCGCAAGGTTACACTGACGTCACCCCTGAGATGCGCGACGCCGCAATGAACCTTGGGATCAACTTGGTTTACTACTCCTTCAATCAATGGAACGACGCCGTCCAAAAACAGCGCAAATGAGGGCGGAAGCCGGAATGAAATGAACTGGAATTACTTCAATACCCTAGGCTATGTGAGCGTGATCCTTTGGATCTCAATGCCGCTGCTTTGGTTTGTCCACAGCCGGATGAAAACGCGCCGTTGGCTCGTCCATATCGCGCTTCTGTTTGGAATCGTGGCATTCGTGCTGGCGAACATTAATTCGAAGTCTCATGTCGAACGTATCCAACAGGATCAGACGGAACAATTGGCACAAATCCAGGCTCAAAAAGAAGCAAAGCGCCAAGCTGCATTGGATAGCCGCGGGGAGGAGGTCGCCGACATTCAGTTTGCGGAGGATGATTCGAATGACTTTTTGGATCGCGCGGGCATGGATGAATCCGACCTGAAGTACATGGACAAGCAGCTCGACGATGGAGCGGTTCCCGAGTGGAAACAGGATAAGAAAGACCGCTCCGCAGGGGCGGGCGACGATGCCGGACTCGAGGATTTGATCGGTGCCGAAGAACAAACCGAAGGTGTGGTCTCTGAAGAGTTGGAAAATGTTTCGGAAGCAGAACCCATCGTGATGAGCGCGAAAGATAAGGATATGGCAAATCGTCTGGATTCGCTGAACCTCAAGGCGATCCAAGCCATGATCCTATTGGGCTTGATCTTCGTTGTGATGGACTACTTCCGACGGACAAACGTCTATCGTGAAGCCTATCTGCCTTTGCCCTTGCCAGGATCCTGGACGAATTCGATGACCTTCCCTTCCGCCATCGAAGAACGGCCCGAGCCGGCGCGTCGGAGTATGGTTGATGAACTCGCGTGGATGACAAAACGCGGTGAGACATTTCTCTATCTGACCGATGACAATATCAAAGCCGGTGAACTGCCGGAGTCATTGCCCAAGTTCGGCAAGAAGCGATGGACTACGGAGGTGATCCGCGTATCCGACGACGAGAGTGAGTTGGACAACAAGTTTGTCTTTGAGTCTCTTTGGTTCGGGCGGGCATCCTTTGTCGTCAACTCGGCTAACTCATCGAAAGCGATTCTGGATGACTTCCAGAATCGTTTGGGGAAACGAAAAACAGCTCGAGCACGAGTGCGGCGAACTGTCCATATAGTCTGGGATCTAAGCGACCCCATCCCGGAATCCACGAAGCAGGCCGTTGCAGATCTTGCAGGAGCTACGGGTTTTTCTCTGTTTTTGAATGATAACCAAAACCGATCAGCATGAACCATTTCCGTCAAATTTTTCACTCGATGTTCGTTGGAGCGCAGATGGCTTTCACCGCAACGCTCTGTTCAAGTGCAGCCGCCGCAGCTGAGCACTCGGCCGATGTTGTGATTTATGGTGATGCCTCAGGTGGGGTCACCGCAGCGGTGCAGGCTGCACGGATGGGGAAGGAAGTGATTCTCGTCTCGCAATACGGGCACCTGGGCGGATTGACCAGCAGTGGACTGGGCTGGACCGATATCGGGAACCCGGCGATTCTTGGAGGGATCTCACGCGAATTTTATCATGCGGCTTACAAGCACTATGAGAACGACAGTGCGTGGAAACAGGAGAAGCGTGGTAATTTTGACAACAAGGGGCAGGGGACCAAAGCCTTGAACTCGGAAACCGAACTCGCCTCTGTTTTTGAGCCAAAAGTCGCCGAAGCGATTTTCGATGGCATGGTCGAGGAGGCTGGGGTTCAAATCATCAAGGGCCGCCTGGATTTGGAAAACGGAGCGGAGATGAGCGATGGACGTATCACGGCGATCAAGCTCGAGGGGGGGACGGTTGTTCGTGGGAAAATGTTCATCGACGCGTCCTACGAAGGCGACTTGATGGCGCAGGCGGGTGTTTCTTTCACGGTGGGGCGCGAACCCAACGCCATGTATGACGAGGTGGGTAACGGAATTACCGGAGCTTCGAAAAAGAACCAACTGCGTAAAGGGATCGATCCCTATCAGATACCGGGCGACCCAAAGAGTGGTCTTCTTCCCGGCGTGAATCCCGATATGGGAGGCGAGAAAGGGGATGGTGATGAAAAACTCCAGGCCTACTGCTATCGCATGGTGTTGACGGATGTGGAAGAGAACCGAATCGCCATTGCCAAGCCTGAAGGCTACGACGAAAAGGATTACGAATTGCTTTTCCGTGCGATCGAGGCGGGACAAAAAGGTGGCTTTTTCAAGCTCGATATGATGCCTAATCGGAAAACGGATTCCAATAATACGGGTGGAATTTCAACGGACTTTATCGGTGAGAACTACGGTGACGGCTGGGATTGGTCGACACTGGACCATGCCGAACGCGAAGCGCTCGCCGAAAAACACAAGGACTGGCAGCTGGGATTAATCTGGACGGTTCAAAACCACCAGCGGGTTCCAGAAAACATCCGCAAGGCTTACTCCGGTTGGGGGCTCGCTAAAGACGAGTTCGTGGACAACGGTCACTGGCCTTACAATCTTTACGTCCGCGAGGCACGACGGATGATTTCTGATCTGGTAATGACGGAGGCCCATTGTAAAAACCAGATTGCGGTCGACGACCCGGTGGGACAAGGGGCTTACACCCTCGATTCACACAACACCCAGCGCTTCGTCCACGAAGGCATGGTTCAAAATGAGGGAGATATTCAGACATACCTCAGTGGCAAGCCCTACGGTATCTCCTATCGATCGATTATCCCCAAAAAGGGAGAGTGCGAAAACCTCCTGGTGCCGTGGGCGCTGTCTGCCTCACACATTGCTTTCGGCTCGATCCGTATGGAGCCTGTGTTCATGATCCTGGGCCAAAGCGCGGCCACCGCCGCCTGTATGGCAATTGATGACGGCACATCCGTTCAAGCCGTTCCTTACCAAAAACTGCGCGCCAAACTCGTTGCCGATGGCCTGAAGCTGGACTGACACTCCGCACGCTAACGCGTCACCTTAAACGCCAAGAGGGAATCATCCCGTTTCCCTCCATTCCTCCGAAACTCCCTACGTCCCATGAAATCCCGTTTTCTCTTATCCTCCATCCTTCCCTTGCTTGCCACTGCTTCCATGGTTCGCGCCGAGGAGCGAACCATGACAGCCGAGGAAATGGAAGCGTTGCAAAAGAACGGTGATTTCGTTCAGGAGGTAGAGGCGCGACCTGCCAATCTACCCGACCTGACCAAGGGGGAAGAGCCACCGGAAACTGAAAACAAACCGTGGACACTCGGTCCGACCGGAATCATCGGTATGTGGATCGGCGATTTCAAAGGCGATCAGTTTCAAGTTTTGGGTACGCTTAAAGGCTCGCCCTCGGATGGAAAGATCCAGTGGGGTGATGTGATCACCGGCGTGAACGGAAAGAAATTTGTCACCGGCGGCCACATGGGTATCGAAGTCGGTAATGCAATCATCGAGGCCGAGAAGGAGGAAAATGGTGGCCTCATCACTTTTCAAGTTTGGCGCGATAAAAACTACGCAGCCCGTCGTGGCAAACAGGATGTCTCCAGCGTGGATGTTGACGAAATTTTCGATAAAGCCCGCGATGATAATTCGCTCTATGAATGGAAGCCGGAGGAAGATCGCGAGAAAGAGGTTAGGAAAATGGGGTTCGACGAATATCCGGCTGATGTAGTGACCCTCGATGTCGAGCTCAAGCTCAGGGTTTTTCCTGCCTATAGTGATACCTCACCGTATGACTGCCCGAAAACGAAACAGATTCTCGAGGATGCCTGGAAAGTCTTGGAGCAGAAATTTGTCGCAGATCCTAAAAATCCACGTAGCGGACGCGGCGGTATCATTGAAGCGATTGCTCTAGTTGCATCCGGCAAGCCGGAGCACCGGGAGATCGTCCGCGAATGGGTTCGTCGTCCGAAAAGTCCCTGGGGTCCGCCCACCACGCCTGCTGGCACCATGTTTGAGCCTGGGTATAAAGGATACAAAGGTTTTCAGAGTTGGCACCATGGCTTTAACGGTCTCAATTGCGCACTCTATTATGATGCGACTGGAGATGATTACGTCTTACCTGCTTTGCGCAAATACGCCATCGATACCGCGATGGGGCAGAGCGCGCTCGGGTCATGGGGACACACCTTCGCCTACCCGTCGTTTAACGGAGGCGAGCTGCATAAAATGAACCCGGGATATGGTGCGCTGAACGCCGCTGGGAACCGCTGCTTCTTCCTCATCACCTTAGCGCAGAAACTCGGCATCAAAGATCCTGAGATCGATCTCGCCGTAAAACGCGCTCAACAATTTTTCGGCTCTTATGTCGATCAAGGCTGCATCCCTTATGGCGATCATCCCGCCGCCGGCTCTGATGACAGCAACGGCAAGAACACTGGCGTCGCTTTCTCCTTGAAACTGCTTGGCGACAATTATGGCGCGAAATATTTCGCCATGATGTCCAGCCACTGCGCATTTACCAGACGTGGTGGACATGCTGCTGACTATCATGGGAACTGGTCATCATGGGCGGCCACGATTTGTGGTCCGCAAGTGCGCATCTACAACGAGCGCAACCTTCGCTGGCGCCGCACCCTCTGCCGCATGTTCGATGGTAGCTTCGTCTATCACTCGCCAACCGGGAAATACAGCACGCTGCGCGACCCCACCGCCTCAGAGGTCCTTCACCAGTCGGTCATTTTTAAACAGACACTCATTACAGGTAAAGACGCAGACGAAGAACTGTATCCGACCGAGCGCGAAATGAAGCAACTCATTTCAAGCGCTCAAGGGCAGTTCAATGATCCATGGCTCAAGGAGCTTGCCGGCACGCCTTGGGCTGAGCGGACCACAGATGAGATTTTCGAACTTCTCGACATCTTTTTTCCAAAAGCGCGTAGCGCGGTTGCGCGTAAACTTGCGGAACGTTTTCAAGCTGGGGAAGAAGACATCCTGCCACGCTTGATCACACTGCTCGAAAGCGAGGAACCTCGCTACCGTGACGGCGCACTGCAAGCTCTAGGAGCCTGTGGCGAGGACGTCGTGCTGAGTAATCTTTCAAAGCTCACTCCACTCATCCAGGATCCGAAGGACTTTGTGCGTATCAATGCGATCAAGGTGATTTCGAAATACACCAACAACGAGAAGACGCAGTTGGCGATGCTGAAGGCAACGATCGATGAACCCAAGGCCATTGCTCCGAACAGTGTGCGCAATACGGTTCAGAGCGCCCTGTTCAGTAAAGACAATCCTCTCGCCAACAATCCCTTCGAATCCGGTTTCGACCAGGAAACCGTTTGGCAGGCTTTGGAAGACCTTATCCTGATCGATCCTGCGGGCAAGACATTCATGTCGTCGCGGAACAAGGCTTGGACCCAAGACACGGTGGTGCGTCTTGCCGGCCCTCTTACCTATGCGGCCGAGGAAGAACAGGTTGGCGACCAGATGTTTGCCAACCGACCAAAACCCGCTCAGGAACTACTCGGAAAATTCGGATATGCCGAGGGAGTCCATGCAACTGCGCACCGCTTGCGCAAGCAGGCCGCAATCCGTCGCGATATCCGTCCGTTTGTCAGCTTCAAGCAAACCTTGATGGATCCAGATACGATCGAGAATCAGCCGGATGCATTCGTTGAATTCATCGATGAAATGGAAACCGTTTTGATCGACAACCCATTGACTCAACTGGTGAAGCTTGTGGATGACAAGAAGGTCAACGTGCCTCTTGAGAGGATGTACAAAATTATCAAGAAGCAGGACCAGGCTGCGGCCATGCCGAGTATCGCTGACGATGTTCAAAAAACATTCCAAGCAGAGCTCGATAAGGAGGAGGGCACTGGTGCGAAGATCAAACGATGCCGCGCTGCGCTCGATGATCCCGAAAACCGCGACTATTTCCGCAAAATAGCCGCGATGGAATTTCTAGCAGAAATGCTTGGAGCGGACGCTCTGGAAGATCTGCTGCCTTACTTGGGCGATGACTACTGGCGTCTACGTCAGCACTGTCAGAAGATCGCTGCGGAACTGGTGAACGTCGGTGGTGCTGACATGCTCGCCTCGCATTTTACGAAATCTACCTCCCCGGAGACTGCGGTAGGTATTCTGGAAGTCTTTGCAAGCAGTAAGGATAGTTCCGGACTGCCCATCGCAAAGGAAGCGATGAAGCATGAGGTGCCGTCTGTCCGCATGGCTGCGGTCAAAACCTACTCCACTCTTGGAGGTGAAAAGGTATTGCCGGAAATTTTCGACCATCTAAAGAATGCCACAGCAAAGGAGGACCTGCGCGGCTGTGAAGATGCGCTGCTTTCTTATCGTGACGATTCTTCTCAGATCGCAAAGATCCGCGATACTCTCATCGCATTGCAACAGGATGCCGAAATGGAGGTACTTAAATCCACCTACTATCTGCTCTCGAAGATCGGTGATTCGGAATCCATCGCGGCTCTCCGCAAAGCTTCTGAAACCGATGATATGGGTGAGTTTGATGAGGTTATTTTTGCGCTTTCGTTCTCGCCAAGTCGCGAGGCGGACAAGCTGATGCTGGATCTCGCTGCGACCGATAAGAGAATCGCTCAAGCCGTCGGTGAGCATTCCGTGCGCCGCATGGTTCTCGGGCCGGAAGGCTTCGGGGATATCACCGTCGATCAGAAAATGGATTTTGCCGAAGCGATGCTGAAAATGGCTCTCGACAAGAAGTTGATTCAATATCTCGGTGGCGTCAACGAAGCCAGATCACTACGTGCTCTGATGTATTGTCTTGAAAAAGGCGTGGAAAGCGCCGCGGATAGTCTGGTGACCTGTGCCGAAGGGATGGACAAGCTCTCGGCGAAAGATGCGAAGATCGCAGCTCAGTCCCTGCAAGACGTGATCGAATACATCGAAGTCACGCGCTTACGTGGAGGCATCAAGGAACACATGGACAAGGACGATAAATATGTCGAGTGGAAAGCGCTCCAAGCACGCGCTGGAAAAGTCCTTCTCAAAGTCCACAAACCTGATGAAGCGCCGATTCCTACATTTGATGACTTGGATCTCGATTTATAGGCATTTTCATATCCCAACGTGAAAAGAGACAGAAGGAAAGACAGAAGGGGTCAGTCCAATTTTCCATGTTTTTTCTGATTTTGGCTGGCATCAAACACCACCCCAGCGGGCTGTTCACGCTTCCAGCTTGCCGCGAACGTTTCGCTCAAAGAGACAGAAGGGGTCAGTCCAATTTTCCATGTTTTTCTGATTTTGGCTGGCATCAAACACCACCCCAGCGGGCTGTTCACGCTTCCAGCTTGCCGCGAACGTTTCGCTCGTGCCTCGCTACACTCTGCTCATCGCAAGACGTAATCCAAAGCGCCCGCTTATCGCCGCGATCCCTTCCCCAAAGGGGACATCGTGTCTATTCGTGTTTATTCGAGGTTCTATATCACTTTTCAGGTTCATGAGGGATTGATCAAAAAACGACATCGAAGTGATAAAAATCGAATCGTTCGCCGTATATGGTCAGGTATGATTTACCCGCGACACACCTTACAATCTCTCGGCCTGGCGGTTCTCTTGAGTTCGACAGCCAGCTATGCGGATAATGCCGCGCAAGCTGCGGAGCAGCTTGAGAAATTTTCGACTTACCAAACCGGATACCTCGGCAAAGAGAAATCACTCAAATCCTTCGAATTGCCCGAGGGCTACAAACTTGAACTCGTCCTCAGCGAACCCCAGATCAAAGAACCCGTCGCCATTGCCTGGGACGGCAATGGGGTGATGTATGTCGCCGAAATGCGTACCTACATGCAGGACGCCGACGCGACAGGTGAGCAGACCCCGGTTTCACGCATCTCGCGCCACGAAGATACCAACGGCGACGGCACCTACGACAAACATACCACCTTTATCGATAACCTCTTGCTGCCACGCATGATCCTTCCGCTCGACGATCGCATTATCGTTGGCATCACCAACACCCTCGACCTCTGGACCTACCGCGATACCGATAACGACGGTATAGCCGATGAGAAAGTAAAAATCTACGAAGGTGGGAAACGTGGCGGCAACATGGAACATCAACCCAGCGGACTGATATGGGGGCTCGATAACTGGATCTACCTCACCTATCAGTCTATCCGCTACCGCTTCACCGATGGCGAATTCATTACCGAAAAACTTCCGGATAGCAGCGGGCAGTGGGGACTGACCCAAGATGATGACGGGCGCAACTACTTTTCCCGAGCTGGCGGTGAAGTCGCCGCCGAAGGATTCCAGCAACCGCAACTCTACGGGAAAATAGATCTCAGAGGGCAACTGCCTGCCAGCTTCCAAGAGATCTTTCCCATCGCACAAGTTCCCGACGTCCAGGGCGGACCTCGCAGGGTCAGCAAAAACGGCGCCATCAACCACTTCACCGGTGTAGCAGGACAAGAGGTGTACCGCGGCGATAAGCTGCCGGATGATCTCTATGGCGATCTCCTTATTCCTGAGCCGGTTGGACGCTTTATCCGCCGAGCCAAAGTCAACCGCACCGACGGTAAAACCACCCTGACCAATGCTACCCCGGGCAAGGAATTCATCCGCACCCGCGATGTGAATTTCCGTCCGGTCCAATCAGTCACCGGCCCTGATGGCTGTCTCTACATCGTCGACATGCATCGAGGCATCATTCAACAAGGGAACTGGACCCGCCCCGGAAGCTACCTGCGCGAAGTCATCAATCGCAACGGTTTGGACAAGAATATCGGCCATGGACGTATCTATCGGCTTGTCCATAAGGATCACCAACCAGGTGACCAACCCAAGTTGCGCTCACAAAAGACCACCGAGCTTGTCCAGCACCTCTCCCACAGCAACGGCTGGTGGCGCGATACTGCCAAAAAACTCATTATCCTGCGTGATGACCGCTTATCCGCGGTTCCGGCATTGGAAAAACTGGCTCTGGATAGACAACAATCACCCCAGGCCCGCATCACCGCGCTCTGGACTTTGGAGGGGTGCTCTGCCGTCAGCGAAAACATTCTCGTCACCTTGCTCGCCGATCCTGAGTCGCGCATTCAAACGCATGCCATTCGGGTCGCGGAACCCTTCATCAAAGAGAACAACTCCGCCGTTGTTAAGGCTCTTGTCCAACTTGGCAGCACCACGCAAGCAGAAGTGGCGACCCAACTGCTGAACTCCATTCTCTACTGCGGCACTCCCGAACCGCTGGCCGCTACCTACACTGCCGTGCTGAAAGAAAATGGAGAGCTTGAAGCCGTCGCCGCCATCAACGCACGCGAAAAGAAACGCCTCGCCGACGAACAAAAAGCCAAGGAAGCCCGCCTCGCCAATGCCAAACTCGCTGAATCCATGGAAAGAGGGAAAGCGACCTATCAACAAATCTGCTTTGCCTGCCACGGAAACAACGGGAAAGGCCAGCCTCTCGCCGGACAAAAGGGACACTTCCTCGCTCCGTCATTTGTTGGCTCTCCGCGCGTTCTAGGTAATGGCGAAGCCGTCACCCTCGCTATTCTTCATGGTGTAGAGGGCGCCATCGATGGCGAAACCTATGACGGTTTGATGCCTGCCCAGCAAAACAACTCCGATGAGTGGATCGCCGACGTCGCCACGTACATCCGCAATAGCTTTGGTAACAAAGCCGATGCCATCATTCCCGCAAAAGTGGCTTCCGTGCGTAAAAAGCATAGTGCAAGGGAGACCGCCTGGACTCAACAAGAACTCGATCAGCTCGATCCTAAGAAAGGAAAAAAAGGGAAAAAATAGCGAGTATCAGGAGGCGCATCATTCAGCGAGCCATCTTCAGTTGCCTTGCTCGGTGGTTTTGGAGCAATGCTCCTCCTTCGCCGGCGCAGGCAGTCTCCAATAAGCCTTTCACGTTTTTTTACAAACGCCGCACGTGCTACCACATGTGGGGCGTTTTACTTTTCCCCGCATAGGGCTCAGGGAGCAAGTAGGAGGTAGCAGGTAGCAGGTAGCAGGTAGCAGGTAGCAGGTAGCAGGTAGCAGGTAGCAGGTAGCAATGGCACAAGCCCGGCGCGTGGCGGCGGCAGCTTGCTGCCTTGCCAATCAGACCCCGTGGCGGTGGCATCTTGCCACCAAGCCAATCTCCAATCATCGCTTAGCTAGACCAATTGTGCCGCCGGTAATGAATTTCGCCGGAGTGACACTCTGGCGAAGATCCTTTTTCCCCCGGCTGACGTTTGCTGCCCAGTGGACGATCCGGTTTACCAGTGGATGGCTGTCCCATTTGATGTGGGCGATGGTCGGGTTGCACCAAGAGAAGGTGGCGTCGGTGTCCGTGCAGATCAGCGAGATGTCTTGCGGAACGAGGATTTTCCGCTGCGCGAGGAATTGCTGTACGGCGGCGAATAGCGGAGCCTCGTCGACGATCAGCGCGGTCGGCGGGGTGACCCGAAAAAGTGAATCGAGTCGTGTATGGAGACCGTCGATAGTTTCCTCCCAGTCTGGAAGGTTGTAGGATCCTGACGGGATACTGTGAGCATCGAGTTCGTTGAGAAAGGCCTTCTCGGGTTCCCCTGGATCGGGCACTCGGCTCATTCTTCTGGCAAGTAGCACAATGCGGCGGTGGCCGAGAGTCATTAGTGCTCTGGCCGCTGATGCGTAGGCGGCAGCCTTATCCGGTCCCACTCCTGCGATGGGTAGACCGTGCAGCCTTCCGAACACGGCGAGCGCAGGTTTATCAAGATTACAGAACCACTCGAGCACATCGCGCGGCCCGGTCATCACCACCCAGGCATCGGCTGGGTTCTTTTCCACCATCCGTGCGATTCGTACAGGATCCTTCCCAAGCTCTGTCATGTTACCGGGGACGAAACTGGCAGTATGCCCTGCGTCGAGTAGTTCATGCATCGCCTCGACAATATACCTCGGCCGCCTGGTAGTCGTCTCGTCGGCAAGGATCGCCACCCGAAGTGAGGGCGGATTCAAGTCTGCCTGTAGTTCGATTCGGCGTTTTCGACGTGGTCCCTGACTCACCAACCAGCCTTCGCGTTCAAGTTGTTGCATGGACGCCTCTACGGTCTTGCGGCTGACACCAAGCTCCTCTGCCATTGTATCCACACCGGGCAAGAAATCCTTCCAGCGTCCTCTCAACATTTCATCACGAAGGCAGTCGGCAACCTGTTCCACAGCGGAAAGAATACGTATCATCGGCATGATGAAATCTAACCCCCTTAGGAGGGTAGGAGAGCAAGGTCATAATGACTATCCTATTATTGCGGATTTGTTCATAGATCTGCAGTTCTCAACGCAATTCGAAGCTCATGGCAGAGGCTGCTGAGGCGGGGAACCCATTTGCAAGCTATCGAATTGCATTGGCCTTGTTGCAGACCAAAGAAAGAACTGGGGATGATTTGATAACTGCCTATGGGCAATTATTGCTGGCAGCTAATGCGAACTTGCCTGAAGCTCAGAACGAACTCGGAGTATTGTATTTATCGGGAAATCTCGGAGCGGTAGACGGGCCGGCAGCCATCGCTTGGCTGACGCGATCCGCTAAGAACGGAAACCCTCAAGCGCAATACAATCTGGGAGGCCTTTACGAAAGAGGTATGGGGAGCGTTGACCAAAACATTAATAACGCAGGCGAGCTGTATTTGCTCGCTGCCAAACAGAATCACCATCCTGCTTTTTTTGCTTTAGCACGCATATTCTATGATGGCACAGGCACCAAGCCTGACCCTGTAAAGGCTTGGGCGATGGCATCGATGGCAAAGGAACTCGGCAATACTGAAGCTGAAGAACTGATTAAACTGATCTCGTCAGACCTTAAAAGCCAGCAAATGAAAGAGGCCAAAGAAGAATTTTTGAAAATGAAGGCGGAGCAGATCGATAGCACCGCGAAAAAATGATGGTTGGCGTGAGGCAAATTCAATGTGTATTGAATTGTGTGGAAAGAATGTTATTCAAACTGTATTCCTCTCCACGAGGGTTAGGCAGATCGGACAGGTTCATCCCGTCCACTGCGTGTGATGAAGAAATACCGACTCAGCGGGCGATTACCGGATGAAGAACCTTCCAAACATTGTCCGCCACTTTTGCCTGTCCCTCTGCCGTCGGGTGGATGCCGTCGGGTTGGTTGAGTTGTTCGATGCCGCCGACGCCTTCAAGGAGGAAGGGGATGAGAATGGACCGGGATTCTTTGGCGACTTCGGGGAAGACGGCTTTGAAGCGGGCTGTGAAGTCGGGCCCCATGTTGTCAGGCATTTTCATGCCGACAATGAAGACTTCGATGTCGGGGTTTTTGGCGCGGGCTTTGGCAACGATGCCGAGCAGGTTCTTCTTGGTTTCCTCAGGGGAAATGCCGCGTAGGCCGTCGTTGCCGCCGAGTGCGATGATCAGGACGTCGGCTCCTTTTCCCGTCGCCCAGGCGACGCGGCGCAGTCCGCCTGCGGTGGTGTCGCCGCTGACACCTGCATTGGCGACGGTGTAGGGTAGTTTGGCGGCGTCGATTTTCGTTTGGATAACCGCGGGATAAGCTTCCTTCGGGTCGAGTCCGTTGCCTGCGGTGATGCTGTCGCCGAGGACGACGATGCGTTTTTTTTGGGCGTTCGTGTTCGGTGTGTCTGCTGCGAATAGGGTAGTCCCCGTGGCAAGTAATAGGCCGAGGGTGAAATTTCTCAGCCACGGCAAAGTCCTTGAAGACCGCGTTAGTGCGGGTCGTCGTTCAGACTGCAGAGGATGTGTTGAAAATGGTGTCATGGGGAAATAGTGACGCTTTGGTTTTTAGCAGTGTGGGCGACGCGGATTTTTTCTTTTCTGTGTTACTTGCAGGGCACGTATCACGTAACGCTACGACCTCGCCCCTCGAACCTAAAAAATTATGTCGCAAAATACCCAATCTGCCGAGCGCTCCACACAGGATTCCGTTCCGAGCGGTGTCAAACGAGCCATCCTCAAGGTAAGCGGTTTGCGCAAGGTGCACCAAACCGCGAGCCATGAGCTGACGGTGTTGAAGAACGTGAATCTGAGTCTGGATGAGGGGGATACGCTGGCGATCATCGGGCCATCGGGAAGTGGCAAAACAACCTTACTCGGGCTCTGCGCGGGACTGGACGATGCCAGTGCAGGATCGGTGGAACTCGATGGCCAGGCGATTGAGGCGATGGATCAGGATGCGCGGGCGGCGTTGCGGAACCGCTTGGTGGGCTTTGTATTTCAGAGCTTTCAACTGATTCCGACGTTAACGGCAATTGAGAATGTTCTTGTACCGCTGGAACTGCGCGGTGAATCCGGCAGACAGGCGGAGGCCGAGGAATTGCTCAAGCAGGTTGGGCTGGGTGATAGGCTCGATCATTATCCCCTGCAATTATCCGGTGGCGAGCAGCAGCGGGTGGCGTTGGCGAGGGCGTTCATCCATCGACCCAAAATTCTCTTTGCCGATGAGCCGACGGGAAATCTGGATGCCGAAACCAGTGAGCCCATCGTCGAGATGCTTTTTCGTCTGAACCGTGAGGCCGGAACGGCGCTGGTGCTAGTGACGCATGATCCGGCACTGGCGGCCAAGGCGCGTCGTGTGGTGACGATGAGTGCTGGAACCATTGTCTCAGAGGAGGTCAATGGAGAAGCCTAAACAGAGTGCTCTGCCACGCAGTTTGTGGACGGCGTTGTTTCACCCCTGGGTTTGGCGAATGGCGTGGCGGGACAGCCGTTCGCAGCGAGTCAGGCTGGTGATTTTTTCACTGGCGATCGTGTCGGGAATTGCGGCGTTGACGGCGATCCATTCGTTGAAGACGAGTGTCGAGCGAGGCATAGCTTCGGAGGCGAAGTCGCTGCTGGGTTCTGATTTGCGGGTTTCTTCGCGCCAGGAAATTAGTGCGGATGACGTGAGCAAGCTTGCGGGAATGGCGAGCCGATCGAGTCGCGAAACGAGCTTTCCATCGATGATGCGGTTTCTGCCGGACGGTGGAGCGCGTCTGATACAGGTTCGGGGGATCGATGGGGACTATCCATTTTATGGAGAAGTGGAAACGCGTCCGGCAGATGCCTGGGAGAAGTTGAAGGGCGAGGGTGGGGTGTTGTTAGAGCCGGCGATGCTCGATCAGTTCGGGGTAAAGACCGGTGATGAGGTCGAGCTTGGGGGCATCCGTTTGAGGATTCTTGGAGTGGTGGACAAGCCTGCGCCGCGTGGCAATCGCTTCAGTGGATTTGCCCCGGAGGCCTATGTCAACCTGGCGGATATCGAGCGCACTGGGTTGCTGACCAAGAACAGCATGGCGTCCTATCAGGTGCATTTGGAAATTACAGATGGCCCTTCGTCAGAGGAACTCAAGGATACGGTGAATGAGGATTTTCCCGATACTCCATGGCGGCTGGAAACTCCTGAGGATCGTCGAGAGAACCTGGGCGACGCATTGGATAACTTTCAGCAGTTTCTGAGTCTGATCGCGTTGGCATCGCTGGCATTGGGAGCGATCGGCGTGGCGGGGGCGGTGCATGCGCATGTCACGCGGCGCATTCCGACGATCGGGATTTTGCGTTGCCTCGGGTGTCCGAGCCATCTTGCCTTTGGGGTCTATTTCGCGCAGGCACTGGCGCTGGGATTGTTCGGGGCGCTGCTCGGTGCGGCGCTGGGAATTGGCTTGCAGATGAGCTTGCTGGAGGCGTTCCGGGATCAGTTGCCGGTTTCGGTGAGCCCTTCGCCGGAGTGGAAAATCGTCGCGCAGACGACAGCGACTGGGTTTGCGGTCTGCTGCGGATTCGCGCTACTGCCATTGATGAAGATCCGCGATATCTCACCTGCCGTGACTTTGCGTAGCGGTAGTGGGTTGAAAGGAAGTGTGCTGAGATCGCTACCGATCTACGCGCTGCTGGTCGGATTGTTGGTGATGGTGGCGCGAGCGAACGACCCGAATTGGATGCGCTCGCTGGCGATAGTTGGTGGGATGCTTGTAGCCTTTCTTGTGCTCGTCGGAGTGGCGCGAGGACTAATGGCGGTAACCCGACGGGTGGTGGGGATGCGTTGGCCGTATCTGCTTC
>JAGXGH010000114.1 GCA_024636835.1 Verrucomicrobiales bacterium
AGCTCCAACGAAACGGAAGCCTTCCTCGGCCATCCACGCGTCGCGACGCTCAGTATCTGTATAGAGCGAATTTCCACCATCGATAATGATATCGTCCTTATCGAGAAGCGGGATCAATGATTCGATGACGGCATCCACAGGGCCACCAGCCTTCACCATGATCATCACCTTCCGCGGACTCGCAAGGCTCTCGACAAACTCTTCGAGAGTCTCGGTGCCCACAATCTGCTTGTCGGGGTGTTGTTCCACAAAATCGGACATGACCGATGTTGTACGGTTGTAAACTGATACCTGAAACCCGCGGCTTTCCACGTTCAGGACTAAATTCTGTCCCATCACGGCAAGCCCGATAAGACCAAAGTCGCTCTTTTTATCCATGTCAGCACCATCGCGAGGAATTGCGCGCAGACAAGTACACATTTTCAACACCGTTCGGAAAAGCGATTTAGCGATTGTCTCACCGAAACTCAGATTTTTCATTGCACGAAGGCACTCTCTCCTGAATCGTCAATGCAGTGATGAACATTCCGAATCAGCTGACTGTCCTGCGAATCTTACTGAGCATTGTGTTCGTTGTCTTACTGTCGTTCGACACATCGAATGCCTATGCTTGGTCGCTTCTCGTGTTCTTGATCGCCTCGTTCACTGACTTCCTCGACGGCCACCTCGCTCGAAAACACAACTTAGTGACGGATTTCGGCAAGTTGATGGACCCCTTGGCAGACAAAATCCTCGTTGCCGCAGCCCTCGTGCTCTTGGTTGAGGATGCGCTACTTCCCGCATGGTTCGTTATCGTCATCTTGTTCCGTGAATTTCTCGTCACCGGTGTGCGAATGCTCGCACTGCAATCACAAGCCGTAATTGCCGCCGACAAATGGGGAAAACTGAAAACCATCTTCCAGATTATTCTCATCGCTTTCGTGATGACTGTTCATGCGGTGCGCGTCGACTTTTCCATCGACCTCGGCAACTTTGACAGCGCGCTCAACATCGCCCAACAAACACTCATCTGGATCGTTCTCGCGCTGACTATTTACAGCGGAGTCGGCTACAGCAAGGGCTTTCTTCTCAACGCTAAATACAAGTAGTGCTACTCACCGCCATTGAGTCCCAAAAACTCATATAGCGCCGCACGGCGTTTTGCTGGCGGCGGCGCAAGCCCCTCTTTCTTGGAACGAAATGGCCCGAATCGCTTGATGGTGATTTCCGGGAGTGCTTGAAGCAGATTGTCATCAAGGCCGCCGCCCAGTTTCGTTGCCAGTTTTTCGTCGGCTACGGAAACAGCACACGCATCATTAGACATCCGTTGCCACAGCTTCGTGCTCCACGCGGGCCCCTCCTCGATGGCGATCGAAAACGGAGTGCCAGTCAATTGCCAGACTAACCAAGCCGTCAATGCAGACTCCGAACGCAAGGCATGAAGCCTCGCCCCTCCTGACCGTTGCATTTGTTGAGCGATCCATGTTGCGCGTCGAGCGTGCAGAAAGAAGGTTTCCCCATCCACGGCTTGATGTAGATCGTTGCGTAAATTTTCCAACTTCTGGCGCCACTCGCCACGCGCCCGCCACTCCATTTCAAGGACAATCCCATCAGGCAAAAAGTCCAAGCTCTTGCCAGCATATCCGGCGAGTCCGTCGGGCAACTCGACCGTTGGCTCACTACCGAGTAACAGCACGTCGTCGCGAGAAGCCAACCACTCCACCTCTTGGCGACACATCGCTTCGCCAGTTTCTGGAGAGTCTTCCGGCATGCGATCTACAAGCACCCATAGCGGGCGATCGACAGACGCACCAGAGCCCTCCAAGATGCTCGAAAACTTCTCCCGCAACTGCCCCGCTGTCACCTCCAAGGCGAAGGCGCGCTCCACTTTCTGACGTCCCGTCCTACCGAGGTGCAGCGCAATCTCCGGCTTACGAAACACCCTGCCGAGCGCTCCCGCCAAGGCTTCAGGGTTGCCCGGGTCAACAAGAAAACCGGTATCTCCATCATCTACCATTTCCGGCACACCCACGAGATGGGTAGAAACCACCGGTAAACCGCACGCCATCGCTTCGGTGATAACCGTCGGCAGAATATCGCTCGCACCTTTTTCATCGATGATGCAAGGCAAGGCAAACACATCACTGTCGAGTAATTGCTCGTGGACTTCGACCTGTGAACGCCGTCCCAGCAACTCCACTTCATCTCCTAGATCGAGCCGCTTTATGTGATCACTTAAACGATCATGCCACGGCCCTTCGCCGATAATGCGGCAGCGCACGGGCACCCCAGAACGCTTGAGTAAAAACACCGCCTCAATCAGATGATGAAACCCTTTGAACTCGATTAATCGACCCACAGAAACGATCCGCAAAGGGTCGCCCGTTGCCCAGCCTTCGCCAGGCACCGCTCGCAAAAATCCCGCGGGATCGAGGCCATTATAAACACGACAAATCTTCTCCGCCGAATCCGGGCACGTCTCCTGCAACAGTCCACGCGAAAACTCACTCACCGCCACTACAAACTCGGCTTCCGCACACATTTCCCGCAGCAAGTCGTCACTCCCCAAGTCCACCATGAAATCCTGCGCGTGAGGTGTAAAACTGAACGTAATCCCCGAAATCGCTTTCAAGAAAAGCGCAGTGTGTGTCGCGCGGTTGGCGAAGTGCACGTGAAAATGACGCACACCCAGTTGTTCGAACTTACGGGCAAAATAGAGCGCGTTGCGGGCGCGGATAGCCGCCTTGAATTCCTTACCATACATTGCGTCATGGCGGGCGATCATCTCGCCAGGCCAATACCCGTCCGCCTTGGCTTCCGCTTCCAGTTGCTTGAGCACGGCGGAGCCTGGCTGATGCACAACAGGAGCGCTCAAGTCATTCAAGCGCTCGTGGCGAAAGCTATCTTTAGGCGGGTAGATCGATGCCGCCACCAAGGACACACCTTGACGCCCTAACTCCAACATCTCCGAATCGCAGAAGGTCTGCGAAACGACCGGATAGCGGGAGTATAGATAAGCAATGCGCGGTGCGGACATGAATAGGAGGGTCGGGGATATGGCATGACCAGTGGTGTATACAGTCGCCATAATCAACAGCGAGGCCGATAGCCACGTCAACCTAGATCATCCTATCCTGCCACTACCACCTCAGTTCAACGTTAAACTTGCTAAACTGCGCCTCGAGCGCTTTGAATTTCTCCTCCGCGTCATCATACTTTTGCATCGCTGAATTGGTCGTTCGGTTATTCCGTGAGACGAAATCAAGCAGATCCTCGATAAACTCGTCAGCCGTCAACACAACCCCACTCACACTCCGGGATGTGTTTCGACGCGCTTTATACAAACGATCAAGAAACTTCTGGCACTCCGCTTTCGCATCGCTCGGCGCAATCGCATCGAGTTCATACTCCAACATGTGGGCGAATGGTCGAATCATCGCCGCAAGCACGTCCACACTCTCCTGCTCGCTCAATGTGCCATAGGGTGACATCTTGCTGGCTTTCAGCAACACACGTGCCGACACGTGCTGCGGAAACTTCTCGATAATACTAGCCAACTTTTCCTGCACGTGCGGATTGCGTATCAACTCATCAAACCGCATCTCAAGCGCTTGGATTTTTTCAAACTCAGCGATCGCTTCTTTGTATGGATCACCAACAGACGTCTGCGCCAACTCCGATGCCTCGCGCACGCTGTCCACAGCGATGATCTGAAAATGTAGCGCAATCTCGGAATCCACTGCCGCCAAAATATTGCAATACAGATCCGCTTTCGCCGAAGGCACGACCACCCGTTTCACCGAGCTGTGAAGACGCTTGTCAAACCTAAGCAACGCCGGAGCCAACTCAAGATGACCGGTTAACATGTCGCTATCAGGCAAGAATGATCCAAGAACAATCACATTCGGATCAATATCCAGATCCCTCACCAAGGCATCTACACCGACCAAGGTTGCCAGTGCACCCAACGATCCACTCACCCCACCATATCGTTCACTGGTCACTTGGGCGAGACATCCCTTCGGCCATCCTTGGTATTCGTTCTGCAAATTCTTCATCCCATCCATGACACGCAACATGTAAACTTCGGAACTCGCCAACTGCCCCTCGGGATACGGTGAGAAATCTTCATCTGCGCCCACTGGATTTTCCACACGCTTGCGTTCGCCGTCCACCCATTCCCTGGTAGTGCGCGTTGACATCACTCGCATATCAAGAAAGGTCAATTCGCTCATGTATCCCATCGCCGGCGGCGAAACCATCGTTGCAACTCGCACAAAGCGAGCCTTAGGCTTAGCGCCCGCGATCAATTTCTCACGCACCAGACTCTTCACGGTGTCTTCTTCACCTTGCGATTCATCCACACCTGAGTTCTCCCCATCGTCCGGCTTCTGCATCTCGTCTTCACCATCCTCAGAACCGCTAAGATCTATCGTCTCTTCTGGATTATCACCATCAGACTCCTCAGCCCTATCTTCCTCTTCACGGAGATAGCCAAATGGATCCACCCCTTCGTCGGCATCCTCTTTTGATTCTTCAACTTGATCAACCTGCGGCGAAATCAAATTTGTCCAATCCATTCCCTCACCGCGATCCAAAACCTCTTGATAGCCCTGCCCAACCTCGGACTGAGGGGCTAAACGCCAAACCAGATCAGCCATCATTATTCCCAGCCGCTTATCTTGCTCATTGGCATCATTGCCGTTCAGATAGCGAGCCAGTCTCTCAAAATCACGCACCAAAGCCTTATAGCTCTTATATCCTTCAACCTTTGACGAATTCAATCCATTGCCGAACATCCCATTCGACGTCACCGCCTCACGGTTAGTCGGATCTAACATCAACGCCACCGCCATTGCTCGTGCACGCACACCAGGTGTCGTCGCAGCCGAACCGGGAAAATTGCGCGTCACTGCTGACAACTCACGCGCCACCTCACTTCGCTGGTCTTTATCCAAGGTCAGTAGCTCATTCTCGAAAAACGCGACATCCGTGTTCGGCCTTACATAGCCGGCATTCAATGACGGAAGCGGCAAAGCCACACCAAGCAGAAAGAAAATAATACAATGAAGACGCAATGAGATCATCGGAAGGTAAAAAGTTAAGGGTTGTCGGAGAAAAGCAGTCGGCACAAGGTAGTCGCCACTTGGGCACACTTCAATTTAGCCCATAGTAGTCAGTATAAAACATCCTTTACGGACCTTATTTCATGATTGAACCGCAAATACCCGAAATTGTAACGCACGAAGATGTCATGTTCTTTGATACCGATTGCGGCGGCGTTGTTCATAACATCGCCTATCTGCGCATGATCGAGACCGCGCGCACCAGACTCGCCTCCAACATGGGGATGGATCTAAAGCACATGTCGGATACAAAATTGTTTCCCGTCGTCACTCGCACTGAGATCGACTACAAGCGCTCCGCCCAACTCGGCGACCGCCTTCGTATCGAAGGATCACTCGCAAAACTCCAACGCGTTCGCTTCTGGGTTGAATTCCGCATGTATCGCGAATCCGATGACGCCCTACTCATCACCTGCCGCCAATCCCTCGCTCTCGTCCAAATGCCTGAAGCAGCCCCCCAGCGACTCCCCGCCGACTGGCTAGAGAATTACCGAGGGTCGGATGAGAATAGAGAATAGAGAATAGAGAATAGAGAATAGAGAATAGAGAATGGGGAGTGGAATGCGGAGCATCCTGTAGCGGCGGCTTTGCAAGCGCCGAACGAACGTCTCCACAGCTCGGCGCAGCCGCATGAAATGTAGGTTAGACGTGTCGGCTAACACCTCAGGCGTATAACCACGTGCCGAAGGTTTTACGTGGCAGCCGCACTTCCCAGCACCACCATTCGCCGTATAAAAAACGCCGCCACAGAAAACCCTTAGTTCCCAATTTTGCGCCTTTGGGCGGATAAAAACAGCACAACCCAAGCTTCACGTCCTTCACGATCTTCATGGTTAAAACCTCATCACCCTTTTCCTTCATTTCCATTTTGCGACTCGTGGTCTGAAGCAGAGATTGGAAAAGAAATGCCGGACACCCCATCCCGCATCGTATCGCTCAATGTTCAAGGTCGAGCCCCCAGCTTCACAGCCCAAAAAGCCCCCCCGAAGACCGCTCTCAAACCGCAACCAGGTCTTCCTACCTAAATCCTAACACCTAAAACCTCCCCCCCATGCCCAAAAAGCGCCCAAGCAAAAAGTCCGCTCCAAAAGCCAGCATAAAGCCGGTGATCAGCGTCAAAGGCGCACGCCAAAACAATCTCAAAGGCATTGACGTCGACATCCCACTTGGTGAACTCACCGTCGTCACCGGCCCCTCAGGATCCGGCAAATCCTCCCTCGCCTTCCAAACTCTTTACGCCGAGGGCCAACGTCGCTACGTCGAAACATTCTCGCCCTACATCCGACAGTTTTTCGACCGCATGGACAAACCCGTCGTCGATCGTATCGACGGTATCCCGCCGGCCATCGCCATCGAACAGACCAACAACGTCCGCAGCTGTCTCTTATACACATCT
>JAGXGH010000115.1 GCA_024636835.1 Verrucomicrobiales bacterium
ATTCGCAGCCATCCTTTTACTTACAACACCAAGCCTTTGGGCAGAAGATGTAGACAAGATTGACAATACCATCGCAGCCGGAATCGTTTTCAAGATTGTCTACGTACTTGGAGCTGACGGGACTTGGAGTGACCTCGAGAGCAACACTCCTGAGGAATTCCCTCTAGCGATGGAAGCGATCTCCAAAGATCTCACATCATTTTCGGATTCTGACCATGGCCGTAACCTAGAAAAGCACGGTAAAGCTTTAATCTCGTTTATAGCGCGCGGTGTTACATCAACAGCGAGAGCTGGAGATCCCGAGGGAGAGAAGTTCCTGAAAGAGATTGGTCTAGATCCCAAGAACGCAGATCCGGTTAAACTTGCGGAGATTTTCACCAACCGAATCGCAGCGTATGCAAAGCTTTCTAGCACACCACCGTGGGTCTACGATCCAACAAAAAATATAAGGGTCAGTCCTTGATTTTTATATTTTGACATTGTTGGCTTCGCGGCTGGAAGCCACGGCCACGTAAAAGGGCTGCGGCCCACGCGATTGGGTGGTGGTGAAGGGAAGTCACGGACGATTGAAAGGCATTCCTCCCAGCGAGAAATGCGCCGATGGCGCATTGCAATCAGGGTTATTTGGAACGGGACTTTCTGAGAGGACGAAAACTAGGAATAGAAAACTGGGACACCGATAATCTGAGGTCTCTGACTGCGAGGTCTGGTAATTTGCAGGTTTTCTATAGCGGCGTTTTTTTAAACGTCGGAGGGTGGTGGGAAAGTGAGGCTGCCACGTAAAACCTTCGGACACGTGGTTATACGCCTGGGGTGTTAGCCGACACGTCTAACCTACATTTCATGCGGCTTCGTCGATTTGATAGGACGTTCGTTCGACGCTTGCAAGGCGCCGCTACAGGTAGCCTTCGGCTGACTACCTTCTCGTCGATCCTCGCTTTCGATTTGACGATTTTAACGTTTCCAACTCTCACGGTGAGCTTACTCTCACGGTCCATCTATTTAGCAGACAATCGTTGTGGTTTTTTTGCGCTTACGCCTCTACCGCTTTGCGGATGCGTTTGAATGCTTCAACCATGGTCGCGGTCGGGCAGCCGAAGTTCATGCGAATGTAGTTGTTGTCGCCGTAGTCGCTGCCTTTAGAGAAGGCGATGCCGGCTCGCTCGTAGAAAAATTGTTGGGCGTGGCTGGCATTGCCGATGTTGAGGGCGGTGCAATCGATCCAGGCAAGATAGGTGGCTTCGATATGGGCGACGCGCATGTCGGGAATCGAGGCAAGTTCAGTGGTGATCAGGTCGCGGTTACGTCTCAGTTCAGTGAGGATGTTTTGTCGCCAGGCTTCACCGTGGCGGTAGGCTGCTTCTGCGGCGGAGTAGGAGAGTGCGCTCAAAGGTGGAACGAACCCACCCATGGCTTTGCGGAAGGCGGTGCGGAGTTTTGCATCTGGAATGACGGCGAAGGAGAATCCGAGTCCTGCGATGTTATAGGTTTTGCTGGGTGCCATCAGGGTGATGGTGCGCAGGCCTCCCGTGCCCTCCATGCTTATGGCTGTGTTGTGGCGGACGTCATCGAGGATGAGGTCGCAGTGGATCTCATCCGAACAGAGCACGATGTCGCGCTGCGCACAGAAGTTGGCGACAGCGGTGAGTTCCTCTTTGGTGAATGCGCGACCAACGGGGTTGTGAGGGTTGCAGAGAATGACCAGCTTGGTTGCCGGTGTGACGGCTTGCTCCAAGGACTCGATGTCGATTGAGTAGCGTCCTGTTTCTGGATCTTTATGGAGAGGTGCTTCTATTTTTTCCAAGCCGCCATCTGCTGGGGCATTGAAAAACGGCGTGTAAACCGGAGGCATGATTATGGCGTTGCCTTCTGGTGAACTGACGGCACGCACTGCAGTCGATAGGGCGGGGACGAGTCCTGGCGTCCAGACGATTTCTTTGGCGTCGACGGTTTGCCCGTGGGTATTTTTCAAATACTCGATGACTGCTGTAACGGTGGAATCCGGTGCTTGGGTGTAGCCGAACACACCGTGGTCCGCGCGTTCTTTGATGGCGGCGATGACTTCGGGTGGCGATGCAAAATCCATGTCGGCAACCCACATCGGAAGGATGTCGGTGTCGGGTTTTGCGAAGAGTTTCCACTTTAAGGAATCGGAGTGACGGCGGTCTGGAGAAATGAGTTCGCTCATGAGTTTAAGAGAGTCGGCTACGATAATCCTCGTAGGTGAATTCGCGGATGATTTTGGTTGTTTGGGACTCTGGATCCCAAGTGCAGATGGCGGGGTGCTGCACGCCATTGAACATGGTGGTTTTTACCATGGTGTAGTGCGCCATGTCGTCGAAGACGAGCCGATCGCCGATCTGCAATTCTTCGCTGAATGAATAGTCGCCAATCACATCGCCAGCCAGACAAGTCGGGCAGCCGAGTCGGTAGGTATGGGGTTTTTCGTTAGCGCTTGCAGCAAGCTCACCATCGGGTCCGAATACGTCCGGGCGATAGGGCATTTCGAGGACGTCGGGCATGTGACCGGTGGCGGAAATGTTGAGGATGGCGATGTCGAGTGCGTTGTGCGTGATGTCGCGAACGGTGGCGGTGAGGTAGCCGGTATGGATGGCGAATGCCTCTCCCGGTTCGATCCAAACGCGAAGGCTGAATTGCTCGCGGAGTTTGCGCACAACGTTCACCAGTAGGTCGCGGTTGTAGTCGGGTTTGGTGATCCAATGTCCGCCGCCGATGTTTAGCCAGGTGATTTCGGGTCGGGAGAGAATATCGCCAAAGCGCTCGATCAGGGCGTTCACGGTGGCTTCCAGGTCTTCGGATCCTTGCTCGCAAAGGGTGTGGAAGTGCAGGCCTGAAATGCCGTCGAGCACGTCATTGCATGCCGCATCGATCTGATCACGGGTGAGCCCGAGGCGAGATCCGGGAACGCATGGGTCGTAGAGCGGTGTGCTGCCGGTCGAGTGCTCTGGATTAACACGCAGTCCGCAATGAATTTCACCCTTGATGAATCGCGGGTGACTGGTGACTTGTTCTCTAAACCGCAGCCACTGCCCGACCGAGTTGAAGTCGAGGTGGTCGGTGAAGTCGAGGAGTTCGGTAATCTCTGATTCATCGTAAGCCGGCGAGTAGGTGAGCACTTCGCCGCCGAACTCTTCGCGGGCGAGACGTGCTTCCCAAATGCCGCTGGCGCAGCACCCTTTGATGAAAGGTTTGAGCTCTGGGAAAACCGACCACATCGAAAATGCTTTCAATGCCAGGACGATCTTGCAGTCGGCGCGTTGCTGGATGTCGGCGATGATGGCGGCATTGGCGCGCAGCTTCTCCAAGTCGACCACGAATGAGGGTGACGGAGTGCTGTCGAGAAACGGAAATCGCTGGGCGAGCATAGGAGCAAATTACGTGGCGCTAGTGAGGCGCTGGAAGATGAGCGAGAGGAGAAAAAGTCCGATGGAGATCAATGGTATCCAGAGTGTTGTGTTGGGGATGAAGAGGGCGTCAATCAGGGGGATTCCCGCAAGTGCTGGTGAGACGAATGCGCCGACACCTTGCCGTTTTCCTTTTTCCATCGCGAGTGAGATCCATATTGCGGCGATGCTGGCGAGAACAAGTGCGGGGGTGAGGCTCCAGAACTTGTCGGTGCCTTCGACCAGCGGCATAGCGATCACTGGGAGCAATAATGGTAGTGAGAAGACAAGCGTCTTCGACCAATAGCCGATGCCGGGTGTTGGTGCGCCTTGTCGAGTTTCGTTGCGTGCGAACCACGTGACGGCAGCGATGTAGCAGAGCATGCTGACGGCGGCAGTCGCGCAAATGATGAGCAATTGATTGATCTCACCACCCAGGTATTGATGGCCGACGAGTGCCGACATGGGGAAGAGGAGCGCGCGGCAAAGTCCCATCGGGAGAACCCCCCATGCGGTTTTTTTATGAATGGCGGTGTAGAGCAGGATCGACGCGATGATACAGCCTGCGAGCAAGGTGGTGAACTTCCCTAGCAGCAGGGTGATGCCCACGCCGAGGATGCCAAAAACGAGGGCAAGGTTGACGAGCGTTTCCGCAGGGATACGGCCGGATGGAGCCGGGCGTTCCGGTCGGTTTTCACGATCCCATTCGACGTCGATGCCGTCGTTGAGGAAGGTTCCGCAGAGATAGAGAAACGTGGAGGCGAGGACGACGAGCCCGAGCGAACCCCATGCGAAAGTTGGCAGGATCTTGCCGAGTGATCCTGTTTGGCTGGACGAGAAATAAACACCGACGAGATAGCCCGTGATCACGTTTGACCAAACAGTAGGGAGGTTCGGGAGGCGCGAGGTATGAGCGAGGTCGCGGAGGATTTGCATAGCGGGATGTGACGGCTAGTCGGCGAGCATTTGCGACAGAAACGCTTGTGCGCACCAGTGGTGTTCGTGGATGAGCATCTCAACAACGGAGTCGGGACGCAAAGTCTCGGGCATCACATCGAAGGTGTATGTCTCCATTTCGAAATGCGAAACTTCGCCGGGGTTTTCGCGCAACCAGAGTGCGGTGTCGACGAGAGTTGCAGCGGTGTTGGCAAGCGGCGCTTCCGGTGCGGCGTAGAGCGGAATGTGAAAATGTACACGCCACTCGATGGCGTCGCCTGGACCCGCGGCGAGGGCATCCGGTAAATCGGTAAACCGTGTGAGCTTGCCTTCCTTGTTTACCGCGATGACTTGGTGGAGATAGGTTGGCTCGGAAAAGCTGGCAATTTTTGTGAGCGCGTCTTCGTCTTGTGGGTTGAGGCGTAGAGCGTTCGAGAGATGGATTTTAGCGATGCGGATTCCATGCTTGAGGAACAGATCGAGAGACTCGGCAACGTCGTCGAACTCCACTGCGGCGTGGCAGGTGTCCAGTGTGATGCCGACGCGTTTCAGGAACGTGGTTCGTTCGTCATCGGTGAGGCCAATGGTGAGAAAGTCGAAAAACTCGACGGTATCGGTGGTGTTTTCGATCAGTCCGAGAGGCTCTGGTTCGAGGCCGAGAATCAGATCTCGTCCCGAGCTGAGCGAGAGTTCTTCAAGGGTTGTGGCGGCGGCTCGCAAGTTCGAGCGAATGGCCTCGAGGCGAGCTACGGGGTCGGGATCGTCGGAAATGAATTGTTTGAACGATCCCGGGACGGTCGACACAGTGAGGGCGTGGTCGCCATCGGGCGTGAGGTCGATGAGAAGTTGGAAAAGGTCCGTCGTGTAACTTAAGCGGTCGGGCGATGACCAGTCGGGAAGGTAGACGTTTTCTTTCACCCGAGTGTCGTGGAATTGACCGTAGGGGAAGCCGTTTACCGTGTAGATGAGCATGTTCTCCGCAGTGCACCACGCTCGGAATTCTTCAACGGCGGCGGTGTCTGCCCGGCGGGTGGCGCAGGCTTCCGCGCTGAGCCGCAGACCGATGGGATAGGGATCGCAGAATGCGGCTGCGGTGATGGGGTCATCAGCTACGCCATCGCGGACGGCGGTGACGTGGCGTTTGAGGTTGCCGAATGTGTCCGCCCAGGATTCGCCGGGGTGGATGTTGGTGCAATAGCCGATGTGCAGTTTTCTGGACACGAGATGTTCTACAAGATGGCGCCGGGCTGGTAGTTGGCGGCGGTTGGGTTACCAGATGCGACCGAGTTGACGCGGTCGATGAAATGATTGCACTGCGATTTTGCGGCACCGATTTTCTCGGCTCCACCGGCGAGAATGGTTTCGAGCTGTTCGCGGGAAAGTGATAGACGTTCGTCTTTAGCGAGGCGATCGAGTAAGTCGTTGGTGGTGATTTTTCCTGCGCGCAGGTCGTTTACAGTGCAGACGGCGTGCTCCTTGATAGCTTCGTGTGCGGTCTCGCGGCCGACGCCATTTTTCACGGCTTCCATCATGATGGTGGTGGTCATCAGGAAGGGGAGGTAATAAGCGTTTTCGCGCTCAATGACAGCAGGGTAGGCGTCCATCTGATCGAGAATGGTGATGAAGGTTTCGAGTAGGCCGTCGAGGGCGAAGAAGGCATCTGGAAGCATCACGCGGCGGACAACGGAACACGAGACATCACCTTCGTTCCATTGGTCGCCGGCGAGTGAACTTGCCATGGTGAGGTAGCCTTGGAGGATGGTGTGGAAGCCGTTGACGCGCTCGCAGGAACGGGAGTTCATCTTGTGCGGCATCGCGCTTGATCCAGTCTGGCCTTTGGCGAATCCTTCACTGGCGGTTTCGTGTCCGGCCATGAGGCGGAGGGTTTTGGCGAATGACGACGGGCCGGAGGAGATGGCGAGCAGTGAGCCTATTGTGCGCAGATCGAGGCTGCGTGGGTAAACCTGACCGACATTCGTCCAACGGCGGCTGATCCCTAGGTGGGAGACGATGCTCTCTTCGAGTTTGTCGACCTTTGCCGCGTCGCCATCGAAGAGTGAAAGCTGATCGAGCTGGGTGCCGACGGCTCCTTTGAGTCCGCGAACCGGGTAGCTGGTCATGACCTTGTCGAGCACTTCGAGGCCGGTGAGTAATTCTTCTCCGAACATCGCGATGCGTTTGCCGAAGGTGGTCGGTTGCGCGGCGACGTTGTGGGTGCGCGCGGTGATGAAAAGGTCGCGCCACTGGGCGGTATGGTTTTTCATTCGCACGAGCGCAGCAACGGCTTTGATGTGAATGACGCTGAGCGCGCGGAAAACTTGAAGCTGTTCGACGTTTTCCGTCAGGTCACGCGAGGTCATGCCTTTGTGGATCTGTTCGTGTCCAGCGAGTTCGCAGAACTCTTCGATACGTGCTTTGACGTCGTGGCGGGTAACTCGTTCGCGCTCCATGATGGCGGCAACGTCCACTTGGTCCTTGACCTTTTCGTAAGCGGCGATGGCTTCCTGAGGGATATCCAAACCGAGTTCGCGCTGAGCCTTCATGACGGCGATCCAGAATTCGCGTTCGAGAACGATCCGTCCTTCTGCGGACCAGATCGCTTTCATGGGTTCGGTGGCGTAGCGCTCGGCGAGGACGTTGGGGATCATGGGTGTTTGAGAATTGAGAATGGAGTCGCGTAAAACGGCTGCGCGGCACGCGATGGGTAATGGGTGTGTGGACGAAAGCTAGCGCGGATTGAGGATTTGTGAAGTGTCTGAATGCGCTTTGCCTGATTTGATGATGGAGGGAGGAAGAAGGTGAAGCTAATTTTTTAGTAGCGCGATGAGTTCGTCGGTCGTGGAAACCGGTGGCGAGCAGGTGTTTTCGCGGCAGAGGAACGCTTGCTCCTTTGCCGGTAAGTCGTGGATCAGTGATGAGTGCTTGGCGAAGAACACGCGCTCATCCGGATTCGTCGGTACGCGAACGATGGTTGTTCCGGAAGGGGAGTGTTGTCGTGCAGCGGCTACTAAAGGTGAATGCATGTTGTCCGTAACGATGATGACCGATGGCGGGTTCTTGATGGAACGACTGAGGGCGACGGCAAGGAGCGGAAGCGCGGTGGGAGAGTTTTCCAGAGTATGCGAGAATGCGCTGATCGTCGAGCTTGCCATTTCTCGCCATTCCTCGTGCTGCAACATCGCGGAGAGTTGCTGGAGGTTTTGGGCGGAGATCGAACTCGCGGCCGGTTCTGCGTTGTCGGAATCTTCTTTCATGCGCAAGAGCACCGATGCGTCGTCGCCCTTGGTGCTGAAAAACCCACCGTCTTCCGCGTCGTGAAAGAGTGCGATTTGGCGGGTTTGCAGGCGCTGCGCCCAGTCGAGCCAATCAGTATCGAAGTCGGCTTGATAAAGATCGATGAGCCCGTGGATAAGGAACGCATAATCGTCGGCGAATCCATCGATGGATGCCCGGCCATCGCGCCATGAGCGGCGGAGATTGTTGGACTCGCTGTTGAAAAGTTCGTCGCGCAGGAAGGTCGCGGCTTTTTGCGCAGCGCTGAGGTAGCGAGGCTCATTGAGCACCACAGCGGCACGGGCAAACGCGGCTATCATCAAGCCATTCCACGCCGTGAGGATCTTATCGTCGAGGTGCGGGCGCGGACGTTTTTCACGAATGACGAGCAGTTTAGCGATGGCGCTTTTCAAGGTGGCTTTGTCCTCATCGGATTCAGGCGGGCTTGCTCTGAATGGAATATTCAGCCCGGTGAACTCGTGGTGAGGGTCGCTCGATGGGTCGACGTTGCCACCCTTGACGATGCCCATGCACTCTGAGAATACGCGGTTCTCTTCGTCGCTCAAAAGCTGGGCGATCTCAACATGACTCCATGTGTAGAACGCACCCTCGCCGTGTTTCGTCGGGTCTTCAGGAAGTGCACTGTCAGCGTCTTCGGCAGAGAAAAATCCGCCACGCTCATGAGTCATGTCGTCGAGCACGTAGTCGAGAATTTGGCGCGCCATGGTAGCGTGGTGTTCGTCGCCACTCATGCGATAGGCGTCGAGATAGAGCGGCACCAGTTGTGCCTGGTCGTAGAGCATTTTCTCGAAATGCGGGACGTGCCAAATCGCATCGACCGCATAACGATGCACGCCGCCAGCGAGTTGGTCGTTGATTCCACCCGCCGAAATCGCATCGAGCGTTTTAACTAGCATCGATTGTGCCTGATGACCTTTTCCAGACTCGCTGCCGTGGCGGGTAAGTTCCGATGAGAGAAATTCCAACGAGGCGGGGCGGGGGAATTTCGGCGCGCCGCCAAACCCACCATTCCGAGCATCGAAACCTGAGGCAAATTGGTCGAATGTCGCGTCGAGGATCTCGTTGGGCTCCATCGCAAATCCGTCCCCATTGGCTGCCGGTGATCCGGTGACCTCACGGATTTTCTCCAGCGTCTTCTCTGCGGAATCTCGAAGCTTTTCCCTGTCGTTTTCCCAAAGATCGGCGATGCGGTTAAGGAGTGTTGGAAAACCCGCGCGGCCATTGGAATCCTTCGGTGGAAAATACGTGCCGCCGAAAAATGGAATCAGGTCCGGTGTGAGGAAAACGCTCATCGGCCAGCCGCCGTGACCAGTGGTTGCTTGGACATAGGTCATGTAGACGCGGTCAATGTCCGGCCGCTCCTCGCGGTCGACCTTTATCGCGACGAAGTGTTTGTTCAGGATGGCGGCGATCGCCTCGTTCTCGAACGACTCGTGCGCCATGACGTGACACCAGTGACAAGTTGAATATCCGATGGAGAGAAAAATCGGCACATTGCGCTTTTTCGCTTCTGCAAATGCCATGTCTCCCCACTCGAACCAATCGACGGGGTTGTCCGCGTGTTGTTGTAAATAGGGTGAAGTGGCGTTGGCGAGATGATTGGGCATAGAGCAGTGTTACAGAATTATTGCGAGGAATTGGCGGGAGCTTGCGTATGATGATATGATTCACCATCTTCTACGTTATGTCTTACCTCGACGATCATTTTCTCCTCGACACGCCCTTGGCGCGCACACTTTTTCACGAGCGCACCACCAAGTTGCCCATCATTGACTACCACACCCACCTTTCGCCGGAGGTGCTCGCAGAGGATAAGAAATTCTCCACGATCACCGAGCTCGCGCTGGCGGGTGACCATTACAAATGGCGTGCCATGCGCATCCACGGCATTGATGAAAAGTTCATCACTGGTGATGCATCGGATAGAGAAAAATTCCGCGCCTGGGCGTCGACCGTGCCGGCAACATTGCGTAACCCATTGTTCGATTGGACGCACCTCGAGCTACGTCGCTATTTCGGAATCAACGACCTTCTTAAGCCAGATAATGCCGACCGCATCTTCGATCAATGTAACGAAGCCCTGGCAGGCGATGATTTCTCAGCCAAGTCTCTAGTGCGTCGTTTTGGTGTGGAAATGATCGGCACCACCGACGATCCAACAGACCATCTCGATGCCCACAAAGAGCTGAGTGATTCGGATTTTGAATGCCAGGTTCTGCCCACCTTCCGACCAGATAAGGCGAGTAAATGCAGCGACGTGAAAGTGTGGAACGCTTGGATCGATCTGCTAGAAGATACTTCCGACATCTGTATTCAGAACTACCGTCAACTTAGCCACGCCCTTGAAGCGCGTCATCACTACTTCCATGAACACGGATGCCGCATCAGCGATCATGGGATCGATTCACTTCGCGCCGTGTTTAAGAAGCCTAAAAAGCTCGATAAAATCGTCGCCGCATTACGCGATGGCGAGTCTGTCGATGCCGATGACCGCGCCGCACTTCAAACAGCGGTGCTTGTCGATGTGGGTCGCATGAATGCAGCCAAAGGGTGGGTGATGCAGTGGCACCTCGGCGCCTTGCGAAATAACAACTCACGTCTGCTTAGAGAGATTGGAGCCGATGCCGGCGTGGATTCCATCGACGACCGTCCGCTGGCGGCGCATGTCTCCGCAGTGCTCGACGCTCTCGACATCGATGATCAGTTGCCGAAAACCATCTTGTACAATCTCAACCCTGCATCGAATGCGATGCTCGCGACCATGGCGGGTAACTTCGCCGGTGGCGGTGTGCGCGGTAAAGTTCAGTTCGGTGCGGCTTGGTGGTTTCTCGATCAAAAACATGGTATCGAAGATCAGCTCAATACCGTCTCATCCTTAGGTCTGCTTCAACACTTTGTCGGCATGCTCACCGATAGCCGATCATTCATGTCGTTTCCGCGTCACGAATACTTCCGCCGTATCCTCTGCCGCATCATCGGCCGGGAAGTCAGTGCTGGAGAGCTTCCTCACGACCGCGACCTTCTCGACTCGCTCATCGATGCTGTCTGCTACAATAACGCCAAAGCATATTTTGGTAGGGATGGTCAATGATGAGCCAAATCTTGTCGGGTGACAGACATGAGGAATTTGTTGACCCGTTACAAACCCGACTCATTTCTACCATCGCTTTACCCTTGTTACTTACGGGATTAGTCGCCTAAATTGAATTCAAGTTCGCATCCAGTGAATGAAAACCAATCTCACTAACACTTAAGCAATCCCATCTCATGTTCCGACGTATCGGCAATCTCTTCCGCGGATTTCTTGGCCTCTTCATTGGCGGCCTCGAAAAAGCCAACCCTGAAGCCCTCCTCGAGGTCGAAAAGGAAAACCTTCGTAAGCAGGTCTCCAAATACAACGAGGGTCTCGCCTCCCACGCAGGGCTGTGCGAAAAACTGATGTCCCAAGTGAAGCGCCTCGAGACGGAGTCTACCGAGCTGCGCGCTAAAACCACCGCCAACCTCAAGGCAGGTAACAAAGAACTCGCCGGTCAGTATGCCTTGCGTCTTCAGTCCGTGAAGCGCGAGCTTGAGGATAACAATAGCCAACTCGAAGACGCGGAGAAGACCTACAAAGAACTCGTCCTCGCGCGTGATGCCTCGGTGAAAGCTGCCAAAAAACGCATTGAGGAAGTCAGTCGCGGCATCAGCGATATGAAAACCAAAAAGGCTATGGCCGAACTCAATGAGATGGCTGCCGGGATGATCGGCAACATCGGTGGTGCAGGCGATACCATGAACCGCCTCCACGAAATGGTCGAAGACGAGCGCACCAAAGCTGCCGGCCGCGCCCGCGTCGCCAAAGACTCGATCAACACTGAAGAATTCGCCATGATGGAGAAGGAAGAGGAAGCCTTGGAAGACCTCGCACTCGCCGACTTCGCCGCTGCGGAAGGGATTTCTCTGGATTCCGACGAAGAGAAATCTTCTGGAACGTCCGAAGAGCCAAGCCGCGAGATGGGGAGTTGATCCATACGCATTAGCATCTCCGGTGATTTGACAGGTTCTCGACGCCCTCTAATTCCCTGCCGTGTCCGCCCCCCAACTTCCAACATGGACCCAGTCCATCGCTGCATCGTATGAAAGCGGAGCGTCTAGCCAGTTCATCCTTGGCGGAAATATCCACGACCTGCAATTGATGCCGGCAGGCAGTTCCGCGAGCACTGGCAGTCTCGACGAGTTCCTCCATCTCACCCTTCTAAAGCCCTTCGATGTCGTCCTGACCTACGACCTCGGCTACGGCGTGCGCATCGCCAAAGGTGGTGACATTGTCTCCGAGTGGCCCGCATGGAAAGATGCACCCGGCTTCCCACGGATACCTCGCGAAGCCATCGAGCGACTCAGTCATTTCCTCCGTTACTGCACCAATCTTCGGACCATTGGTCAGCGCACCGTTCGCGTCGCGGTGATCATTCACAATGCCGACATCGTCCTTCCCAACCCAGGAACAGGCACCCACTACGACCTCGGAGCCGCGGCTTTGCTCGTCCGTGAATGGTCCACCGACCCCGCGCTCACCCGCCACCCGCTGGCCACCTTCCTTCTCGCGGAAAATTTCAACGACCTCCACCCACTCGTCGCCCGCAACGCCCGCGCCCAGCGTGTTGAGATTCCGCTGCCCGACCGCGATGCCATGCTGATCGCACTGACCCAGCTTCAGCCATCGTTCGCAGAAATCCTCGCCGACTTCGATCCACTGGATAGCGCTGCCAGTCAGCTTGCCGGAGCATCGCTAGCCTCCGTCGATGCCCTGCTTCGCCGTCGTCGCCATGCCAACGACCCTCTTACCCACACCGATCTCGCCAATCTCAAACGCGAACTCG
>JAGXGH010000116.1 GCA_024636835.1 Verrucomicrobiales bacterium
CTGCAGGCAGTGATCAGTTACTATGTCCAGAGCTCTTTAACCATAGAGAATATAGCTGCGGATTGACTGCAGGCAGTGATCAGTTACTATGGATGTGATTGATCTGTTTGATCCTTACGTGCTGCGGATTGACTGCAGGCAGTGATCAGTTACTATGAAAGCGTGGAAAGGTCGGCGGATTCTCTCGCTGCGGATTGACTGCAGGCAGTGATCAGTTACTATAGCGCATTTGTTGATAGTGCCATTGTGCTAGCTGCGGATTGACTGCAGGCAGTGATCAGTTACTATCATATACGATTTCACGGCTACCCCTGAACTGCTGCGGATTGACTGCAGGCAGTGATCAGTTACTATGCACGTTCACGATGCCAACGGCGACGGCTGGCTGCGGATTGACTGCAGGCAGTGATCAGTTACTATAATGGCGGCCAGCACCACGTCAATCACCCTGCTGCGGATTGACTGCAGGCAGTGATCAGTTACTATATTTGAAACGTGACCCGTTGATATTCAACGGGTCACGCTTTCTGCAGTCAAAACATTTCAAGCTGCGCAGGCTCGGATTCGGTCTCGACCCTTCGTTTTCCCAGATAGACCTCCATCCGGGCGAATTGCTTGTCCGTGAATTGAGCAACACGCACCTCACCATCCGGGGGAACCATCGACCGGACTCTTTTGAGATGCACCTGTATGTTTTCATTGCTCGCACAGTGTCGGAAATATACCGAATATTGCATCATCGCAAACCCGTCATCCAGCAACTGATGGCGGAACTCGGTATACTGACGACGTGCTTTTTTCGTATCAGTCGGAAGATCAAAAAAGACTACTAGCCACATACAGCGATAACCAGAGATTTTCATAAATTACACGGTGGGCACGGTCAAAGATGAATCCTCCCCAATCAACATTCGATACACACTGTTCACATAGCGCGGCAGCACCGCCATCACGGGACCCTTGGTGTCACCAAACTGCACGGGCATAGCAAGTATACTGAGCATCTCTTGCCGATCTTCACTGGATAACTCGTCGCTTTCAGATGTTTCATTCAACCGTCTTTGCACCGCGGAGTCCACGAATGGGCGTAATGGTTCCATAACATCATCCGCCAAACAAAATGGGTTGTCCTTTCGATGGTGGTAGAGACCCAAGGCCGGTTGCATCCCGGCCGAAACCACAGCCCTCGCCACTGCTGCTCTGAGGATGGCATAGCCGTAATTTAACAAGCCGTTGAACCGGGACACTCCTCTGGAATCCCGCTGATCACCTGCCGCATAGATTTCGGGGAACACTGCCGACCAATAGACTTTCGCTGCCACCGCTTCGCGGTTGTCAGGATCGCCGGATTTAACTTCCGATGCCAAATGCAAAAGGCGTGTCCGTCCGGGATCTTCTATGACCTTTGCCTGTGCGAGTATTTTCGCCCGCACCAGTTCCTTCCAGACTCGCTTTCTTGCAGGCAACCCCGCCCCCATCTGGGCGGTGAGCCGTGGGATAAGTTCGCTATGATGCAAGGTTGGCAATAGGACTCCGGACGGCATGTGCTTCTCATTACAAAACACAACCACACAGCCAGCCTCCAACAAACTGTTGATCACTGCAGAGGATATTTCAATCGCGGGATGCTGAAGCACCAGCACCCCGACATCTTCACAAGCGAACCGCCGCTCATCATCAAGCGAAAAGCTAATCGCCAATTGTTTCCTGCGTAGCGAAAGCTTTGCCCCTCGCTGCGCAATTTCTAATGTGTGTTTGATCATTGCCGGTCAATGTTGCGCAACTCTCCGTTTGGAAGCACCGTCACTTTTCTCGCGTTTGGAAAATTCTTAGCGAATGTCCCAGGACGACATCTAACTGGTTTTCTATTCTTTGAATCTCTTGCATCGCAATGGTGAAGCATTGCCATTTGTAAAGTTCCCGAACTAATTGTATTAAGCACAAACAACTCAGTGATACCATCCACCTCCGCAAGGATCGAATCATCTGAACACAAATGCATCAAAAACTCCGCATCAGGGCACTCAACAGGTGGCGTGGGATCAACAACAGGCTTTCGTTCCTTTAGACGTCGGGACGCCTCTAACAAGGTCACAGGAACAAAATGATGGCTGCCATCACTAAGCACGAATATCGCAACGTGGTGTGTATTTCCCGGCACCACGAGCTCGTGCCCTACCGCCTGTCGTCGAGGAACCGCTGCGCCAGATCGACTTACAATCCGTGCCTTTTTAATAGGTATGCCAGAGGGTAGCTTGATCAGTCCATGGTCTGCATCTACCAGCGGGTTCTTGCTCTTTAACTTCTTCTCAAGAATTCCACGGAGTTTCGCCTCCGGAACGGCTTTGATGTCGTCAGTAGTAATCGAATCGCGCTCACTAAAAACCGCTGCAAGATCTCCTTTCAAAGCCTTGCCAAAGTCCTGACGGTAAAGTCGCTTTTCTTTTACAAGATAGTCTTTCACTACCTGTCTGACTGTGACGTCGCGGATCTTTTCAATTTCTTTCTCAGTTAAACTCGACAGCGGCTTCCTCCGGACAATTTCACCAGGGGTCTGCGTTGCCCCGTAATTTGTTTCTTCATGAAGCGGGCCAGAGAGCTTACGCGACGGACGATGAGAAACCCAGATCCTGTCCAAGGAAGATTTCACAGATTCACGAAAAGTTGATTTCTCCCATGGCGAGTCAATCCCATCCGCAATAGGCTTCAATCGATAGACGCGGCGGACAACTCTCTCCTTGCCGTTCTTCTCCCGGTCTTTCTCCAGATCCTTTTTAAAGTCTTTCCAGCGGTTCTCGTAGTGCAGTTCTTTGGAGAGCTTTTGCACCAGATCGGGACCACAAAGGGCTGTCACAATCGCATCCAATGCGTGATGTCGATGGTCATCACGGTTCTTCACATCGAGCAAGTCGTCACGCAATAGGTCATTAATTTCCCAGTGTCTACGCAACAGTGCGGTATGCTTCCCCTTGGTGCAGAATACCAGATGCGGCTGGTCAACCAGACATGTAAGGTAGTGCCGCGCTACCTTGGTCATGTAGGCGGTATCCACAGCATCCCTAGCCGCGAAGTCTTCCGGCACAGAGTCCGCCAACAAGCGTAACCGCTTCGGATATGGGAGCGACTTTGAACGCTGCACCAATGCCTCGTATTTTTCAGGATTGTTCTCCAACCATTTCGACGGCAGACGATCACTTTTTTGGCGGTTCTCGCTAGCGAAACAAACCACCTTGTTCATGTATGAGTCGTCATTAGCCCGTCTGGGGTAGATGTGATCAATATCAACCTCACCTCCGAGAAGTTGCTGAATAGAAATCATCCGTGCGGGATGAGAGTAGGCACAAGCTTTATTCTGCTCTTCCCAGAGGAGGTAGAGCGTTATTGCATCTCGTGTTGCCAGGACGCCGTGCTCTTCCAATGCCTCGGCTGCCCTATCGCGCTCGTTTTCACGATCTCTCTGCTTCTTGATGTATTCATCCCGCCTCTTTCCGTGCATTTTCAAATCACGGGCCATCTCCACGTGTATACGCGCTGGTTTACCATGCTTTCGAATCACACCATTCACTACCTTCCGCAGTTCGTGCAATGCCCGCAATACCAGCGGATTATTCACATCCGGAAAATTCGGATCATAATGCTCGTCATTCCGATCGGACATGGCTTCCAATCTTGGCAATAAATCATAAGTCGCCTTCACGGTTTCATCACGCCGAGGATACCCCGCGAGATGACGCGCTGAGTCTGTCTCATCCTTGCCCTGAAAACCAAATCCCGCCTCCATGTGCGGCATCAGTTTTTCTAACGCTTTGATCGAAAGTCCACAATACCCGGAAGGCAGCGGCACTCTAAGTAACTTTTCAATCTGTTTGATCTTAAGCGTCGATAACTCGACCAATAAATCTTTGGTCTCACTATCCGTCCTCTGAATCACTTTGGACTGTCCAGACTCCGGTAGCGTGAGCACTTCAACAATTTGATTCTTCTCATCTTCGCTGAGCTTATCCCACTCCGCCTCTCCAACAGCTTTTCTTAACTGATTCTCCGTAACCAACCCTGAAATCTTGTCTCTAGTTCCGTTCTCAAGGTTGAACACAATTTGTCGCACCGATGGCGCTCCCGGAGCCTTAGCTACGGCCTTACGAAGTCCTCCAAAGGTGGGTTTCTGCGTGCTACTGAGATACACTAAAGCCACCGCGCGCTCTCCGACTGAAAGCTTTCTCTCGGTCGGCTTACCTATGGCAGACTGATCAAGTAACCGTAGGTTATTCAGCTCGGAAAGCATTCTAAACTTCTGAAAGCGTCTGTCAGCAACTGGAGCACGAAGCTCATTAGGCTCAAGTTCGCATCGCCCGATCGATGATATCGGCCAGTAGACTCGACGCTGAAAGAAGGACAGGTTCTCTATTCCGAACTGCTGCAGGTGCGTTTCGCCAGACGTCCGCGGCACCGGCTTAACAACTGCCACGGGATCCTCTCTTTTGCCAAAGCTTCCATATCGCAGCGCATCTGTAAGCTCAGGATGAAACTCCGCCTGCTTTTCCCAAATCAATGAGAACTCCTTATGAAGCATTTGGCGGCGTATGTGCCGATTGCGCAATCGCACCGAGATTCCGTCCTTCTGATAAAGACCATATAAATACTCGCCTAGAGTCAGACTACCGGAATCTTGAATGGCTTGCTCAAGGGCATCAATCTCACCAAGCATCCCCTCCAGTTCCTTCTTCGCGTCCCCCTCTGCTGCAGCCACTTCCGATTTCCTGAGTGAAAGGAACCCTCGTCGCTGATTCAAATGAAGTATAATCCGTGCCAACTCATCGAGTTCCACACGTTCCTTCACTGCTTTTGCCCTGAGCATGTAAACATCTAGTTGCTCCCACTTATGGAGTTTCTCTGGGGCATTGGGCACCCAGCCCAGACCAGTAAGTATCTTTCTGATCAATAATTTCCGGTCTCCCTTTCTTCGCTGTCGTCGTCTAGCTCCTCTGGCCTGACGTCGCTTTTGATTGAGATGCGTATCCTTGCCAGTCCCAAATTTATCGACTCCTGGCGGAAAAATCCGAACTCCACTTTCGATCTTCTTTTCGTCGGCAGACACGGCGGCCCAACCGATCGAAGCAACTCCCATATCTAAACCCAACGTGTAGCTTCTCATTATTTCACTCATAGGTATTGACATATTTACACGATCTGCTAATCCTTGGGAAGTAACTGATCACTGCTTGTTGTTCTTTTCGTAGCAATTAGTCAGATTTTGCGGGCGCTGCTCCACGGAGCATCCCGTTTTTTTTTGCCCACTGATCCCGTTTTTTTGAATCAGGAGCTTAATCTTCTAACAGCCTAGCATAAAGGGTGGGACATCTGTAGGGTTACACTAACATTACCTGAACATTCTCATCGCTATCCGGTAAAAGTGAGATGCCAGGCAATTACGGCATCGACGCAAGCCCGACTTGGGGTTGGGAAATGCATTCGCTGATTACCCAGGGTAGCCTCCATTTCGTTGCGGTAACCCTGGGCTAAACTCCGTTACCCCGTTGGGCTAAAGAAAGGAGAGCCGAATCACAAATCTTGATGCGTGACAGGCCAACACTAAGATGCTTGAAAAAGGGGAACTCTTTAAGCCAGCGCGCTTTCATCGCCGCTGTCCTGGGTGAAGAGGCACGAGGATCCCGTCGCCTCGCGGAGGCTCCAGAGAAACTCCGCGTCCAGTTCTTCCGGCAGGGGAAAGATGTTCAGATCCGCCTCCGGTGCCTTGCTCGCGTAGCGCCCGAAGTCGCCGTCCGCGACATGCGCCTCCGTGTCCGCGGGCAGCCGCGCGAGGTCCACGAGGCGCGCGAGGAATTTTTCCGCTTTCTCTTTGTGGGATTTTTTCTCCACCGCCGCGATCACGGTGAGCTTCGCGCCCCAGCTTTCCATCATGCGGTATGCCAGCAAAACCGCCAGGTCGAGGTCATCGAATTCCATCTCCATTTTCCAGTCCGGACCGCGGTCCGGAATCCAAAGGTTTACCCGGCGTCGCCTCCCGAGGCCTGCCGTCTCGTGTTTCACGAACAGGGCGACGCCCATCCGCTGGCGCTTGGCCTCCGTGATCACGCGCTGCAGGGCCTCGTGCGTTTCCTTGCCTTTTGGTAACTCTAGGAACAGTAGGTTCGGTCGGAAAAAGGATCCGGCAAGAGCCTGCATGCCCGCGCGCACGTCATCTGGGAAACGGTCGCTCTCCATGACTGTCGATGAGGTGAAAACGTTCGCGTCCATCAGTGCGTTGCGGGTGCCCGTCAGGCGCTTATCGAGATCATCGATCTCTCCTGAAGGCGCGAGGCCAAGCAGCTTGATGGAGCCCATGGGGGTAGCCAGGTCTCTCACCAGCTCAAAGGATCCCCGCAAGCGTTCGGGATCCTCGACCGGCAGAAGAATGTTCGGTTTCCACGCGCGCTCGGACGTTCCCTGCGAGAGCTTGACCTGCTTTCCTGCCCATTCGGCAAGAGCCGAAAACAAGCCGCTGCGGACATCACCGGTCGGCGCCGAAAGTTGCCGGCGCAACAAGACGAAATAGAGCACGGCCACCACGGCGACCGCGATCAGGCTGAAGGTCGCGTTGATGATGAACATCGCAAAAAGACAGCCCGCTAAACCGAGGAACGGTATGAATATCGGGATACGCAGAAGCGGGCGAAAGCTGATGAGGCGAAGCTTCTGCTCGATCACGACCACCAGGTTGATCGTGGCGTAGGTCAGCAGGAAAATCATCGTCACGAGGGGCGCGATGGCGTTGAGCTCGCGGAGCATGATTGCGGCGAGCACGATGGCGGCGGTGAGGAACATCGCGTTGCGCGGCTCCCCGCGTTTCGTTCGTTTCGCAATCCATTTCGAGCCGGGGACGATGTTGTGGTTGCCCAGCGCTTCGAGGATGCGCGGTGCGCCGACGAAAGAGGCGAGCGCCGAGGAAAACGTGGCCGCGAGCAGCCCGGCGAGGACGGCCGGTCCCCAGTAAGCGCGGTCGATCATGATCGTGTAATTTCCCGTCAACTCGTCGATCGTCGCTGAGCGCATCAGCCAGTAAGCGAGAGCTAGATAGATCACCAGGCTGATGCCGACCGCCGCCATCGTGCCGAGCGGAATCGATTTCCTGGGGTTTTTCAGATCACCGGACATGTTTGCCCCGGCCATGATCCCCGTGGATGCCGGGAAGAAAACGGCGAAGACCAACCAGAAGCTGACGCCGGAAAAATCGTTCTCGGGACTGCCACGGAAATCCCCCCACCACACGATCGGGTTGTCCATGGGGCCTTGCACTGCGGCGATGGCGATCGAAATGAGTGAACCGATAATGATCACCAGAATGGCATACTGGACCTTGAAGGCCAGGCTTGTGCTGATGAGAGTGATGCCGAAAATGACGGCAAAGATCGTGAGGTCGATGGCGATCGATGGCATGGCGGGGAACCCCCACGCATCGACGGCCCAGAGATAACCCTCGCGAAAGCCGAAGATATACATCACCACCGCCAGTGATTGTGAAAGGTAGAGCGGCACCCCGATGGCCCCGCCCGTTTCGAGACCGAGCGATTGGGAGATCATCGAAAACGCGCCGCCGGGTCCGACCCGGATGTTGGTCACGAAGGTCGACATCGCCAGCCCGGTTGCGCCGGTGATGGCGAAGGAGAGAATGATGATGACGAACGCGCCGCCCAAGCCGGCATTGCCCACGACCCAACCTGCGCGCAGAAACATGATGACACCGAGAATGGTCAGCAGTGTCGGCGTGAACACGCCGGGGAAGGTGCCGAATTTGGTGGCCTGTGTCGCCTCGTGTTCCTCCACCTGATGTTGCACATCCTGCGGCGCTTCCGCGTCCTTGCCGCCGGCGGATTCCAGTTCCGTCACCGCCTTGTCGCCGGGACCGGGTTCAGCGGAAGGCTCCGGGCTCTGATGGTTTTTCTTTTGGGTCATGACGCTTTTCTACTTTTCAGGACTTGGCCGACGACGAACGGAACAAGGCTGATGCCAAGCACCGCGCCCCATTGGGCGAGCGTCAGCGGGGTGGTGCGGAGAACATCGGAGAGGCCGGGCAAATAAATCGCGGCGAGTAGCAGCCCGGTGCAGAAGACGATGGAGGCCCAGATCCAGGGGTTGCGCACGACGTCGTTGGAGAAAAACCCGCTGCCTGGGTCGCGGAGATTGAAGACGAACCAGAGCTTCGCAAAACCCAAGGTGAGGAAGGACATGGTCACGGCAGTTTCCCGAGGAGCCTGAAATCCCAACAGTCCCACGGCCAGCGCACCGAGCACGCAGGCGGCGATGAGGACACTCCAGCCGGCGATGGCTTTCCAATGTTTCGCCGCAAGCACCGCCTCGCCGGGCTCGCGCGGAGGGTGATGCATCACGGAAGGGTTGCCTTTGTTAACGCCGAGCGCGAGCGCCGGAAAGACGTCGGTGAGCACATTCAAAAACAGGATCTGCAGCGGGAGCAACGGCAGCGGCATGCCCGAGACCGCCGTGAGCGCGACGGCAATGACTTCCGCGGCGTTGGTGCAGAGCATGAAGATGACCGATTTGCGGATGTTGGCGAAAATCACACGCCCCTGCTGGACGGCGGCGACGATGGAGGAAAATGCGTCGTCGCGCAGCACCATGTCGGCGACCTGCCGCGCGGCATCGGTGCCACGCTTGCCCATCGCGATGCCGATGTCGGCTTTTTTGAGGGCGGGCGCGTCGTTCACGCCGTCGCCGGTCATGGCGACGGTCTCGCCGCCATCCTGATAGAGTTGGATGAGGTCGAGCTTTTGTTCGGGACTGACGCGGGCGAAGACGTTCGTCGCACGGATCTTCTCGCGAGCCTCGTCGTCGAGTTCGTCCGGATTTTTCAGGTCGCTGCCGTGCATGACCACGAGTTCCTCGTCGGGCTCGCCGAGTCCGGCTTTTTTGGCGATGGCTTTTGCGGTGAGCGGTTGGTCGCCGGTGACCATGACGACTCGGATGCCGGCGCGCTCGCATTCGTCGATGGCCTCGCGGACATCCTCACGTGGCGGATCCAGCAGGCCGACGAGACCCACGAAGCGGAGTGCTTCATAGGGATCTTCATCGGTGCTGTCCACTTGCTTGTCCGCAAAGGCGAGGATCCGCAGGCCCTTGCCTGCGAGTTCATCGCAACGCTCCTGCCAATGCTCCCGGTCTTCGTCGCTGAACTCGCGGGTCTCTCCGTCGGACTCCGCAATCGTCGTGCACGATTCGAGCACGGATCCCGGCGCGCCTTTGACCATCACCTCGTATCCGTCGCCGTTCTGGTGGTAGGTCGCCATCATCATGACGTCGGTATTGAATGCCTCCTCACGCTGCTCGGGTTTTTCCTTCAGAATTTCGCCGCGCCGTATTTCATAGCGCTTGCCGGCTTCGAGCAGGGCGACTTCCAAAGGATCGCCCTGGGAGTCTTCATTACCGGAGCCGTCGAGCGTCGCGTTGTTGCACAGCACGCCGATTTCCAAAACGCGGCGGAAGAGCGGGTCCTCCGACTTAGACGATTTCTTGTCATCCTCGATCTCAATGCTGCCGGCGGCGGTGTCCACGGTGCGGAGCGCCATCTGGTTTTCGGTGAGCGTTCCGGTCTTGTCGGTGAAAATGATGCGCGTCGCGCCGAGCGTTTCCACCGCGTTCAATCGGCGGATGAGCGCATTGCGCCGCGCCATCAGCCACATGCCGCGGGCGAGCGCGATGGTGGCGACGATGGGCAACCCCTCCGGCACCGCCGCGACACCGAGGGCGATGCCGGTCTCGATCATTTCCCGCAGCGGCCTGCCCATCAGGAGTCCGGCCGCCGCCACCGCCACGCCACTGCCTAGCGCAACCCAGCCGAGCTTGCCGCCGAGCCGGTCGAGGCGTTTCTGCAATGGCGCCTGCATTTCAGTGGCTTCCTGAGCCATGCGTGAAATATTTCCCAGTTCGGTGTCCATTCCGGTGGCGACGACGACGGCGGTGCCGCGCCCTTCGCTCACCGATGTTCCCTTGAAAAGCATACTGGTCTGCTCGGCGAGAGGCGCATCCGGCTCGCTCGGTTTGGACGTTTTGCTGACGGGCACTGACTCACCCGTCAGCGCGGCTTCGTTGACCTGCATGTTCTCCGCTTCGAGAACCCGCAGATCGGCGGCCACCAGGTTTCCACGTGAGAGCAGAACGATGTCTCCCGGCACCAGTTCCTCACTCGCGATTTCGCGCTCTTCGCCATCGCGTCGGACGGTGACTTTGGCTTCGCTCATCTTGTGCAGCGCCTGCATCGACTTCATCGCATTCCACTCACTGGCGAAGCTGATGCCCGCGTTGACAAGGATCACCGCGGCCACCGCGATGGCTTCGGGCCATTGTCCGCTCACGATGGCCACCACCATCGCCGCCCCGAGAATCAGGATGACGACACTGCGGAGTTGATCGAACAACACGCGCCACATGGACCGCTGGTGGGCCTCCTCCAGTTTGTTGGGACCATGTTCTTCGAGTCGCGTGGCGACGGTGTCGGCTGACAAGCCCTTTTCGGGATCGACGTCGAGTTTCCGGGTGACTTCTTCACCCTTTTCGGCGGCAAACTTTTCGGTGGCTGACATGATGGATTAAGTGGGGTCTTTCTCGCTTTCCGGCATCTCGTCAGCCGTATCGCCGAAGAGGCGTTCACCTTGGATATATTTTTCGGCGATGATGGCGGCGGCCGCGCTCCAGCCCATGGGGTGGGTCCCGCCGGGCGTGTGCTTCTTGCCATGGACAAACTCGGGGAAGCTCCAGGCTTTGCCATCCATTTCGAGTTGGTTGGCGCGGTGCAGCGCCTTGCGATAGCGTTCCGCCCGCTCGGTATGACCGCGCCGCGCCAGGCTGGCCACATAAAAGCCGGCGATCAGCGGCCAGATTCCTCCGTTATGGTATTCATATGGGGAGTTTTTGAAGGTGTGGGAAAAGCTCATCTGAAGCTCGTCCCATTTTTCATCCTTGGGCGTGATCACCGGCCAGAAGGCAGGAAGCAGACCGACTTTTTCATCGACGATTTCCGAATCGATGAAGCCATCGACGGTTTCCGTCTGTGTTTCATCGGCTACGTCAAACAGGGAAATCAGGACATTGGCCATGGCGTCGAAACGGTAGCCGTATCCAATGGGGGAGAAGAACGGCATCCAGAAGGATCCCAACTGGTGCGGCGAAGCCTCGCGGCCTTTTTCGTAGAGGACTTCGTGATAGACAAAATCGTTGTTCTCTCGCTCGTTCCCATCTTCACAAAACCAGTAGTTGGTGCGGATCAGGCTGCGCAGCCGTGACACCCGGTCCGCCAACTCATGATCATCGGAGCCGTGATGATGACGATGGATCTGGCAGAACTGCTTTTGTGCCTGGAGGTAGAGGAGTTGATCGTAGAGAACGTATCCGCTCTGCAGGTATTCGTCGGCCCAATCGCCGGTCGGTGGAATGAAAAGCAGCCCGCGGGTATTGAACTCCCAAGAACCAAGGAGAAACCGCACCTTCTCGAGAGGCTCGATCATTCGATCCAGGAAATCGTCGTCGCCGGTCTTTCTCCAGTATTCGGCGCAGGTGATTACGAACCACAGATTGGCATCAACCCGTCCGGCGGTGCCGCCATAACTGATACGATTGGTTTCGGGATCGACATTGCTGGGGATTTCCCCGTGGGGACCCTGATGGCGGGCGAGCGTTTCGAGGGTGCGGCGGCATCCCTCCTCGAGCTCGGCGTCGCCTGTCATGAGCGCGGCCAGACCGATGATGCAACCATCCCGACCCCAGATGCGGCGGTAATTGTCATGGGACGTAGGGGTCGCGAGAAACCCGTGCTCGGTGTTGCAGCGTTGGAGCAGCTCGATGGCTTTTTCATAGCCTTCCTCTTCTGCGGAGGGCTTCGAAGCGGCTTTTTTTTGGGAAGAAGATTCGCTCATGAGGATAACCTTTCCATCCAGTATTCGATGCCTTCGCGGACGCCGTCGGCATGCGGAGCGCCCGCCAGATAGACGTGGTCTTCATCTTTGTATTGCTTCAGATCATCGTGGGCATTGGCGACGATGATGCCAGCGAAATCGTTTTCAAAGAGGGTGGCATCATTTCCGGAGTTGCCCGAGGCGAGAACATTGTGGTGGGCCCGGTTCAGATAATCAATGAGAAAGGCCGCCGCCTTCCCCTTGTTGACTCCGGCCGGCAGAATATCGAGATCGCGTTGCGAACTGTAGATATGGCAAGAACGGATACCGGCATTTTTTATCGCGGTCTCCAACTGTTGCAGCCGCTCCGGTGTCGCCTGTTCGAGGTAGTAGCTGACTTTGTAGGCTGACTGGTTTTCATCGGGTTGGATTTCCAGATCGGCTTCGTCCCTCAGCACCTCACGCACCTTTTCCGCTGACCAGTGGGCAGAGATTTTTTCCCACCATGCCTTCAGTGGCTGCCGATCCGGATAGAGCCAGATTTCGCTGCCGACGCCGCCGATAGTCGCCAGCGGTTTCGGCAGCGCCGTCTGCTCGACGTCCTTATCGATGGATTCGCAAAAACGCCCGGAGGCGTAAATGACGTCCAGGCCCGGTTGTTTTTCGTCGAAGAACTCGCGGAACCGTTCCAATGCCCGGTCATCCCCGAGCAGGGTATCGTCGAGGTCGCTCACCAGGAGCCAGTTTTCTTTCGGTGGTTGATCAGTCATATCGTTTAGTGTGCCGTGTAGCCGCCGTCGATCACCAGCTCGCTGCCGGTGACGAACTTCGATTCATCCGAGGCCAGGTAAAGGACACCGAAGGCAATGTCGTCCGGTTCGCCGACGTGACCGATCGGATGCAGGCTGTCCAGTTGCTCGCGGAATTTCTCCACGCCCTGCTCGGATCGTTCACCCAGTTCCTCGACAAGCGGCGTCCAGATGAAACCGGGATGCACCGAGTTCACGCGGATCTTTTCCTTCGCGTAGAGCAGCGCATCGGTCTTGGTCATCAGCCGGACCGCGCCCTTCGAGGCGTGGTAGGGTGGCAGATCCGGAGCACTGATGAGTCCGTAGATCGAAGAGAGATTGATGATGCTGCCTCCACCCGACTCGCGCATGGTTGTCAGCGCGTGTTTGGTGCAAAGGAAGACGCCCTTCACGTTGACGTCCATGACCTTGTCCCATTCCTCTTCCGTGATGTCGTGGGTGGGCTTGTCCACGCCGGAGATGCCCGCGTTGTTCACCAGCACGTCGATCCCGCCAAACCGTTCGCGAACCTTCGCGAAGACTTCCTTCACCTCGGTCTCGCTGGTGACATCCAGGTGCCAGAATTCAGCACTGCCGCCCGCATCGGTGATCTCGCTGACGACCTTGCGCCCTTCGTCCTCCTGCAGGTCGGTCACCGCGACGTGTGCGCCCTCTTGTGCGAGAATGAGACAGACAGACCGTCCGATACCGACGGATCCGCCGGTGACAATGATTGTTTTTCCTTCGACTCGTTTCATGATGGTTTTCCTTTTATATTGAAATTTATTGGTGCGTTATTCGCTTTGCTGTTCCGGCTCCCCGATGGGGTTCCCTTCGCCGGGATCGCCCGACGAAGGAAAATTGCCCGGTGCGCTACTTGTCCTTCTCGAGACTCTTGAGAAATCCCTCGAACAGGGTGCGATGGCCCTCCTCGTCGGCAAGGATCGTGATGGCGAGATCCTGCGTGACCGGATCCACCCCTTCACACGCGTCGATGATCTCCAGGTAGGTGGCGATCGCATCGCGCTCGGCCTCGAGCGCTCCCTTGACGACGTGCCGGATGTCGGTGGAATCGGCGGAGGGCTGGAGGGATTTCTGGTTGCGATCCAGATCAAGCGATCCGGGCGGGCAGGCACCCAATTGTTTGAGCCGCCGGGCGAGTTTCTCCGCATGGCCGAGTTCCTCGGTGACGTCGATGGTTAGTGCCTCGGCCACTTCATGGGCGCGTAGGCCATCGAGCCAGACCGAGTTGGCGAGGTAGTTCTGGACCGTTTCCAGTTCGGCCGCATAGGCCTTGGTTAGGAGTGTTATGATGTTTTCGTTTTTCATGGTATTACGTTTTTTGTGTTTTGTTGATTGATGCCGCGTGGGGCGTGTCCGCCTGAGCGCATCGAGGCAGTACAGAGATCATTTGAATTGTGATTTGGCCTCTGTCATTGCCTCTTTTAAGCGGTTCCATGCATCGTCCGTTCCTTGCTTGAGTTTTTCCCAAGCATTCTCGTTGGCCGATTTGATCTCGGCCATTTTCTGCATGGCCTCGTCCTTGCGCTCACGCATTGACTCCTTGCTCTTTTCGTATTTCAACTGCTGATCCGCAGTGGCCTTGCGGACTTTGGCATCCAGCTTGTCCAGATCGGCATTCCATTCATCGAGCTGTGCTTTGAGTTTATTTATGTAGGATTCTTTGTTCATGGTTTTGTTTCTTTCTATTTCTGTGTTTTCTTTTTCCTGGGAGAGTTGTTAAAACATGTCGTAAAGACTTCGCACGCCGTGCCCCATCGCGTAGGCCAGGACGGCGGCGAGACCGCCGACAAGCAGGGTTTCAATGCCCGACTTGAAAACCGGACGGCTTAGGATTCGGCCCTTGGCCATGCCTATACCGAGGAAGGCGAAAGCGGTTGCGAGGATGCTGAAATGGAAGCGTTGGGTAGGGTCGAGTCCCGGCAACAGGAAGGGCAACAGCGGCACCAGGCCGACCAGCAGGAACGCTAAAAAGGTGGCCAGGCCGGCGCGAAATGGTGTTCGGCCTTTGAGTTGAAGCCCGAGTTCCTCGGTGAGCATGGTATCCACCCAAAGTTTCCGATCATCCGTGATCACCTTGACAATCTTATCGAGGATATCGCCCTCGAATCCTTTTCGCGAGAAGACCTGGCGGATTTCCTCGCGTTCGCCCTCCGGGATTTCCTCGATATGCCGCTCCTCCGTGCGGCGCGCCTTCTCCACCTGCTCGCGCTCGCTTTTTGCCCCAAGATAATTGCTGGCAGCCATGCTGAACCCATCCGCCAGAAGATTCGAGAAACCGAGAACCACGATCACCACGCCCGAGAACTCGCCGCCCACCGCGCCGGCGACGACAGCGAAGGTGGTCACCGAGCCGTCTATGCCCCCGAGGACAGCGTCGGCGAGATAGCTCTGTTTGCTGCCCGCCTTCAGCCGCTGCCGGATGGCTTCCGGTTGGTGTTGCTCGTGCAGATCTTCCCCATCAGACGCGCGGTTTGTGTTGTTGTCGTTCGTCTTCATGAGCTACTTACCTCGCTTGTTAGGTTTGCGGCTGTAGTGCGGCGTTGCTGGAACCATTTCTTATTTTTCTGTTCTTTCTCGGGCATCGTGAATTCGTGCGGGATCGGATGGGGAGGGGGTTAGTCGGCGTTTTGACCGTTTGCTTCGGCCAGGCGTTGGATGACACCGATGACGCTGTCAGGATTGAGTGAAATCGAATCGATGCCGGCCTCGACAAGGAACTCGGCAAACTCCGGATGGTCGCTTGGCGCCTGGCCGCAGATGCCGACCTTGCGGTCGTGCTCGTGGGCCGTTTTGATGACCTGCCGGATCATTTCCTTCACCGCCTCGTCGCGTTCATCGAAGAGCGGGGCGAGGATCGTGGAGTCGCGGTCGATGCCCAGCACGAGTTGGGTGAGATCGTTGCTGCCGATGGAGAAACCGTCGAATCGCTCGCTGAATTGCGCGGCCAGAATCACGTTCGACGGGATCTCGCACATGACGTAGATTTCGAGGCCGTCCTTGCCGCGCACCAGGCCGTGATCGGCCATGACTTGCAGCACTTCGTCCGCCTCCTTGAGCGTGCGGCAGAAGGGAACCATCACCACGACGTTTTTAAATCCAAGCTCCTCGCGGAGTTTTTTGATGGCGCGGCATTCGAGGGCAAATCCGTCCCGGTAGCGCTCATGCGTGTATCGGGAGGCACCGCGAAACCCGAGCATGGGATTGGCTTCCTTTTCCTCGAACTGTTTGCCGCCGATCAGGCCGGCGTATTCGTTGGTCTTGAAATCGCTGAGCCGCACGATCACCGGCTGCGGATGCCAGGGCGCGGCGACCTTGGCGATGCCCCGCGCGAGATGATCCACGAAGTATTCGCTCTTGTCTTCGTAACCCTTGGTGAGTCGCTTGATCTCACTGCGCGCCTTCTTGTCCTCGAGATCGTCGAAGCGGGTCAGCGCCAGCGGGTGAATCTTGATGATGTTGCCGATGATGAATTCCATCCGCGCCAGGCCGATCCCATCACATGGTAGCCTCCACCAGCGGAACGAAGCCGCCGGGCTGGCAATGTTCATCAGGATCGTGGTGGGGATCTTCGGCAGATTCTCCAGATCCACCTCGGTCTCGTCGTATTCGAGCTTACCATCATAGACGTATCCCTCGTCGCCTTCTGCGCAGGAAATGGTGACGTCTTGTCCGTCCTTCAGTTCATGGGTGGCGCCCTCCGTCCCGACCACCGCCGGGACACCCAACTCGCGGCTGACAATGGCCGCGTGGCAGGTGCGTCCGCCGGTTTCCGTGACAATGCCGGCCGCCCGCCGCATGATGGGCACCCAATCGGGATCGGTCATCTGGGTGACGAGGATATCCCCGTCTTCGAAATCCCCCGCATGGTCGGGACTGTCGATCACGCGCACCGGACCGCAACCGATCGCCTGGCCGATGCTCAATCCCGTGAGCAGCGGCTCGCCGCTTTCCTTGAGGCTGTAGGTCTTGAACGCGGCGGACTGTTTTTGCGACTGCACCGTCTCGGGCCGTGCCTGAACGATGTAGAGTTCGTCCGTGTCGCCGTCCTTCGCCCACTCCATGTCCATCGGCTTCTCATAGTGTTCCTCAATTGCACAGGCCCAGCGGGCCAGCTTCAGGATCTCCGAGTCATCGAGGACAAATGCGCGGCGCTCCTTGCTCGAGGTGTCGACATTCTTCGTCGCGTGGCTCCCGCCTTTCGCGTAGATCATTTTCTTTTCCTTGTCGCCGAGCTTCTTCTCGATAATGGGAGTCAGCTTGTGGTCATCGAGCAGCGGTTTGAAAACGAGGAAGGCATCGGGGTTCACGCTTCCCTTGACGACATTTTCACCGAGTCCCCACGCGCCATTGATCACCACGACATTCGGGAAACCTGTTTCGGTATCGATGCTGAACATGACACCCGAGGATGACTTATCGGAGCGCACCATCTTTTGCACCCCGACCGAGAGCGCGACCTTCATGTGCTCGAATCCCTTCTCCTCGCGGTAACTTATCGCGCGGTCCGTAAACAGCGATGCGTAACATTTGCGGCAGGCCTCCATAAGGTCATCCGCGCCGCTGACATTGAGGAAGGTCTCCTGCTGGCCGGCGAAACTCGCGTCGGGAAGATCCTCGGCCGTCGCGCTGCTACGCACCGCCACGTCGACCTCGTCCACCTCGTATTTTTCCGACAATTCGGCATAGGCCTTCTCGATGGCTTCGCGGGTTTCCTCCGGGAAGTCCGCCTTGCGGATCAGTCCCCGGATTTTCCGTCCGGCCTCTTCGAGTTTGATTTTTTCCTGCTGCAAGTCCTCCAGCAGTTCGGAGATTTTGTCGTTCAGTTCGTTGGCTTCCAGAAACTGCCAATACGCATCCGCCGTAGTGGCGAAGCCATCGGGCACGCGCACCTTCTGCTCCTTGAGTGCGCGGATCATCTCGCCCAGCGAGGCGTTCTTGCCGCCGACCGAAGGGACGTCGTCATTGCTTAGATCCTCAAACCAGCGGACGTGTGATGTCTGTTTGCTTTTTGTTGTCATGGTCCTGTGAGTTCTCTTTGTATTCGTTCAGCCGCCTGCGAGATGAGCGCGGTGCTGGGATGCTCGAAGGTGAGCTGGGGATACTCGCGGGTGAAGGAAGCGACCACCGGCCCGGTCTGGCGCTCATAGACATCGAAACGCTTGCGCACGACTTCCGGCTTGTCGTCCTCGCGCCGGACGAGTTCGCCACCGCATTGGTCGCAGGTGTCGGATCGTTCGGGCGGGTTGTTCGCTAGGTTGAAAACCGCACCGCACTCCGAACACACGCGACGCGTGACCAAGCGCTCGATGGCCTCGTCGACGTCCAGGCTCAGGATCGCCACGCTCCGGAGGTGGAGTGTTTGATACCGCAGTAGAGCAAAGAAGCGCCTGATTTGTTCCTCGGTGCGCGGGAATCCATCGAAGAGCACATGAGCCCGGGTGATTTCGCAGAGCCGATCGGCTAGCACCGACTCCACGCATTGGGTGGGCACCATTTCACCTTTCTCCAGATAGGGCTTTAAATGGCTCGCCATTTCCTCGTCCGTCCGGATCCGCTCCTTCAAAAGAGCGCCTGCCTCGATCTTCGAGATGTCTTCGTGGGCCGCCACCGCATTCGCGAGGGTCGTCTTGCCGCTGCCCGGAGGGCCGAGCAGCAGGGCGGCATTGCGGGAGTGCTTCCTGTTCTTCATGTCTTGTGTCTTGTGTCTTGTGTTGTCATCATGAATCATCCAGTTGTTGTGATTTTGATTCCTGTTCTTCATCCTGCAGCGTCTCATGGAGGCGCTCGACATCCTCGCGGCGGCAGAGCTCCGTGCCCGAGGTCATCACGGCAGCCGCGCCCGCCGCGACTCCAAACGCAAGCACCTGCTTTTCCGTCCATCCCCGTGACAGTGCGAGCACAAACCCTGCGATGGTGCAGTCGCCCGCACCGACCTTGCTGCGGATATGGACGGTCGGCGCGCGGAGCCGGTGCGTGCCCTCCTTGGAAACCCATAAGGCGCCGCCGGCACCCAGCGAGACCACGCAGACATCGCAGGCATTATCGTCCAGCAGCTTGCACGCAGCCGCCTCGATCTGTGCGTCGCTTTCCATATTTTCGCCGGCCAGCTGGCCGAGTTCGCGGATGTTCGGTTTGATGAGAAAAGGATGGGCGTCGAGCGCCTGGCGCAGGGCATTGCCATGGGTATCAACGATGACCTTGCTCCCGCGTTTGCGGCCCAGCGCGGCGACTTGTTGATAAAAATCGACCGGCACGCCCGGCGGTAAGCTCCCGCTGAGCACCAGAAATTCCGGAGCGGGATCCATCTCCGAGAGCGCATCCAGCGTCCGCTCAACCTCCTTCTCAGTGAGTTCCGGGCCGGGCATTCCGAAGCGGAACTGCTGGCCGGTCTCCGTCTCGCAAATGATGAGGTTTTCTCTCGTGTCATTTGCAATCGGGATTTGCCGATTGGGCACGCCTTCTTTCTCCAACAGCTCCGCCAACAGTTCACCGCTCCGGCCGCCTGCCGGAAACAGCGCAGCAGCCTCTCCACCCAGGGTGGTCACTGCCCGCGCCACATTGATACCACCGCCACCCGCATCGAAACGCGGGCGCTCGCAGCGCAGCTTGTCCTCTGGCACGACGAGTTCCACCTCGGCGCTCTTATCGAGCGCCGGGTTCATGGTGAGTGTAACAATTTTGGCTGTCTTCATGGTATCCATTGTTCAAGAGTCCTTGAGTAGCTCCATGGCCATCGAGTGATACTTTTCGTGGAATCCCTCTCCGAGTTCTTCCTCGGTGCGATGGAATCCCTTCATCAGTTTGTCTTTTGTCGTTTCGTCCAAGGTTTGTGACACCCGGGGCCAGAGATATTCGTTTTCGAGTTTGATGTGCCGTTCCATGAGTTGTGAATATTGCGAAAGGTATTCCGCGAGAGACTGGCGATTCAGATCCGAAACCGGCGACTCATGGTTTTCCAGGATGTTCGCCATTCCGCCCAGCAGGATCCGGCCTTCTTCGTGTTGTTTGACCAGAAGATCGATAACGACCGGATCCACATTCAGTTTCCTCAGTTCGGGGAACAGAAGTTCCTCTTCCTTGAGGTGATGGCATCCATCGGCAAAGTTCTTGAAGAAATCCACCAGCTGTCCCAGTTCCTCCCAATCCACCGCTTCACCGCTGCGGATGTTCCCTGCGGTTTTCCCCGCGTAAGCGCTCATCTTCTCGATGATCGCATGTTCTTTCTCGAGAATATCCGTCGGAGTATCCTTGGTGCCTTCTTCGGCCGCCAATGACATGGAAAGGATGGAGCTGGCAGCGAGCGTCACCAGTGATTTGAATATATTGTTATGTTTGATGTGTTTCATTTTTTTGCTTGTGTTCATGTTTACGGTTTCTATTGCTTCGTTAAGAATTTCCTCCGGTGCTGACGACGTTCTCCGGTTCTTCTTCGGCGAACGAACGGATGTTTCCGACCGTCGTGTCCAGGATGCGCCGGACGGCCTCCCGTGTATTGAAAGCGCTGTGTGGTGTGATATAGACATTGCGCATCCGCAGCAGGACGTGATCGGCGAGCAGGGTTTCCAGCTTGTGCTCCTCTTGAAAAAGCGAGCTAAGCAGTTCCGCCTCCTCGCGGATCACCGGCTCCTCCGGCAGCACGTCCAGTCCGACTGCCGCGATGTGTCCATCAGCCAAGGCGCGCAAAAGCGCATGCACATCGACTAAGGATCCGCGTGCCGTATTGATCAGGATCGCGCCCTTTTTCATCTGTTCGAATTGTTCGGTGGACAGCAGGTGATGGGTTTTCTCGCTGGCCGGGACATGCAGCGTCACGACGTCCGAGTTGGCTAGTAATTCCTCCATCTCGACATATTCGAACCCCATGCGATCCGCCGCGTCCTGATCTTTTTGAACATCGAAAGCCAGGACTTGCATCCGGAAACCATTCGCGACTTCGATCACGCATCTTCCGATCTGGCCGGTTCCGACAACCCCCAGCGTCTTGCCCCGCAGATCGAACCCTTGAAGTCCCTTCATGGAAAAGTCACCGCGCTGTGTTCGATCCAACGCTTCCCGCAAGCGGTGGCTGATCGTCAGCAGGAGGCCGAAGACGTGCTCGGCGACCGTGTTCTCGCCATAGGTCGGCACATTGCAGACCGTGATCCCATGCTCGTCGCAATAGTCGCTATCGATATGGTCGGCGCCGGTGGAGCGTGTCGCGATGAGTTTCAGCTCCGGCAGCGATTCCAGCACCTCACGGTTCAGATCCGAGTAGATGAAGGTCGAGACCACCTCGGCATCGGAGTGTTCCTCCGCCATCTCAGGCGTGAGCGGCCCGGGGATGAAGGTGAGTTCATGGGTATCCTGCAAAGGTTCGAACGCCTCGCGCTCCCATTCCTCGATCTCAAATACGGCAATTTTCATGATGAGTTTGTGGCAGGTGATGTCCTTCCATCGGGACTACTGCTGTCGTTAGTTTACTTCTTGGACAGCTTGATGATCAGGATGATCAGGAGAACCACGACGAGCACGCCGATCGTTGTCCAGAGCCACATCATTCCGCCCATTCATTCGTGTATATGATACATAACTTGGTTCCTTTGGTTTTGCCGTGATCAGCGCAACACCGCAGTCGCCGCGGTGCTTCGCTGCTCCCGGAAACTATTCGTTTTCAGTTTGATTCCCTTCGGTGGCGTCAGCTGATTTTTCGTCCATGTCCTTCATCATCGGGCAGTGGTCCATGGATTCCTTGCCCATCTTCATGTGCTCCATCATGTGCTTCGTCATCTTCTCTCCCATCTTTGCCTTGCGCTTATTCATGGCGACCCGCTGCTCCGCCATCGTAGTGACGACTTCAGCCATCAGATCCACTTTCTTGTCTTCTGCTGCGTTGTTCATCTTGGCGACCTTCTCAGTGAGTTTCGCATCCTTGGCTTTCATCTCTGCCATCATCTTCTTTTTCTTATCCATCATGGTTTTGCAGCGTTCCATCATCTTGCCCTCGCTCATCATCTTGCTCTTGCTCTCCGTATGCTTATGCTCGGCGGCTTGCGATTGGACGGGCGAGCAGATGGTCAAGGCCAGCACCAAAACGAGGCTGGAGCGGAGGAGTAGGTGGTTATGTGTTTGTCTTTTCATGTTCTGTTTCTTTCTTGTTTTTGGTTTTGTTCTTTGTTAGCCGTCATCGTGACGGCATGTGCGTGGGCGCAGTGATCTGCATGATTACCCACCCTTAGATTGAGTTTGCGGGGCCGACTGCGATATGGGGTGTAACTCTACCGTGCGTTCGCATTGGCTGTGTATTGACCGGGCTTGCATTTTATCAATGATGGTTCTCATGGTTTCAGGCTCCGAATTTCTTGAGGCGTCCAGCATGGGCGAGTGCCAGCGGTAGGAGGTCGGTGGCGGGGAAACGTGGGCCAAGCGCGCCGGCGGTACAGTCTCGCTCGCCGAAGGCGGTAACATTGTCGGGTCTGACGTTTTCGCTCCAGAGGATGGTGGACACGGGATGCCAGCTATGGGACTGCATCACGGCCGGGGTGGAGTGATCGCCGGTGACAATCAGGACGTCGGGGGACATTTCCCGGAGTGCGGGAAGTTGGCTATCCACCTCTTCCGGCGTTCCGAGGATGATTTTGAGGCTAGCGCGCCCGATGCGGCCTAGACCGTTGATTGCGATTCTTTGCATGGTATTGGTGGTTTGATGGTATTAACGGATCGTGAATTGACCGATCGCATACAGTGCGCCGACCAGGACGAGGGCGAAGATGACGACGAAGGCACCGCGAGGAACGTGCAGGAGTTCGGGTAGCGTTTTCTTGCCAAAGTCGCCCCACTTCCCGATGCCTCGCTGCAGGGTGCCGCTCATTTCGGCGAAGAGCCATGAGCCCGCGATCAGCCCCACTGTGACGGCGAGCGCGTCCCAATTCCCCTGACCGAGCGCGACCAGATTCGTGCCGGGGCAATACGCGCTGAGGCCGAAGCCCGCGCCGAAGATCAGACCGCCGACAATGTTCGCGGCGACACGCGTGGGTTTGAGATGCAGTTTCACCCGGCCCATCGCATGCATGGTAAAAATACCGATCATCCCGACGAGCACGGCGGTGCCAATGATTTTCACCACGGTAAAATCCACGAGTAGCAACTGGCCGGTGAGGATGTGGTATTTCCCCACGCCGCCCTTTTGCAGCAGGAAGCCGAAGACGATGCCGAAGATCAGCCCCAGCATGAGCTGGCTGAGCGATGGCTTTTTTGTATGTGGTTTTTCGGTCATGGTTTAGAGGCGGTAGAGCAGTGAAGCGGTGGCGATGCCGCCGATGAAAAAGCACGCGGCGGAGATCCACGAACTGACGGAAAGCTGGAGCGTGCCGCTGATGCCGTGGCCGCTGGTGCAGCCGCCGGCGAGTCGCGCTCCAAATGCCATGAGGGCTCCGCCGCACACGGCGACGAGCGTCCGCAGCAGTCCGGAGTCCGCACCGAAGCGCGCCTCCCACATCTGCGGCAGATAGCGGTTTGTCATTTCACCGCCGGTCCACGCGGCGAGCACCGCACCGATGACGATGCCGAAAAAGAGCATCGTCCCCCAGCCGATCTTTGGCGGGTTGTCTTTGAAATACCGGAGCGAGGCCATGCGCCTGGGCGCGAAAATTTCCCCGAGATAGCCCGCGAGGGTCGCATACCCGCTGGACGCGCCGAGCCTCTGATCGGAGAATGCGAATGTGAGCCACGAGAGCACGCCGATGCCCGCACCGACGAGATACGGCGACCAAGCGGGGCCGCTATAGTTCAGCGGGTCCGTGCCGCCGGAGACTTCCGCACCGAGTGCTGCTGTCGGCAGGATCAGGATTGCGAGGAGTGTGCGGTTCATTGGTCCTCCTCCCCCTCATTGGTGACCGGTAGCCCGGCATTTTCCCAAGCTATCCAACTCCCCGGCATGTTGCGGACATTCTTAAAACCCTGCGCCTTCAGGATACTCGCCCCGATGCTCGCGCGGTAGCCGGAAGCACAATAGGTGACGGTCCGCGCGCTCTTGTCGAACTCACTGCCGCGCTCGCGCAAGTCCGGCAGGAAGACATGTTTCGCGCACGGCACATGGCCGGCCTTCCACTCCGAAGGTGAGCGCACATCAATCACCTGCAGTTCGTCCGAGCATGTCTCGACCTCATGCACCGTCATCTGAGGGGTATGCGCGAGTGGGAATCCGGCCTTGTCCCACGCCGTCATGCCGCCCGCGAGATAGCCCGCGAATTTCGTGTAGCCGGAGCGGATAAACAGCGCGGCGACTTCGTCCACCGCTGTGTCCTTTTCCAACACGAGCAGAATCGGCTCATCGGGATCGAGCAGCCAGCCCGCCCACACGGTGAGCATCGGTTTCGCACCGATATTCAGCGCGCCGGCGATGTGGCCGCCGCCAAAGGCGAGCATTGATCGGGTATCGATCAGCACCGCATTCCCGCTGCCGGCAGCCTTCTTGAACTCCTTCGCTGGAAGCGCGGGGATCACTGGTAAATGGCCGAGAACCTCGGGGCCTTTCGCGTTCACCTTCTTCATCCGCTGGTAATAGCTTGGCTCGGGCGGCGCAGTGGAAAGCGCGTGCTCCACGAACTCCGCGCGTTGCTTTCTTTGGTAATAAGGATTGTGTGCCAGCTCATAGCCGATGGTGCTCTCCAGACGGTCGCCGATGTCCGCGCCACAGGGTGAGCCATGGCCGTGCGAAGGCATGATGATGACGCCCGGATCGAGCTTCGCGTAGTAATCGAAGAGCGTGTCGTAGAGCTGCGACGCGAGTTTGTCGGCGTCCTTGCCGAGTAGGTCCGGGCGTCCCGCGGAATTCACGAAGAGCGAGTCGCCGGTGAAGACAGCGAAAGGCGATTTATTGCCCTTTTCATGTGCCTCGTAGGCCATGTGCTCCGGTGTGTGCCCAGGCGTATGCCGCGCGACCAGGGTGAGCTTTCCAAATTCAAACTCATCACCCGCCCGCACCGCCTCGACCTCAAAGCCATACTCCGCGCCGCCCTCCACACTCGCATGCACCTTCGCGGTCCCCGTCTGCGCCGCCAGCTCGCGCGCACCGCTGATGAGGTCCGCGTGAATATGCGTCTCGAATGCGTGAGTGATCGCCACCTTGTGACTTCGCGCGAGTTCCAGATAGACTGCGACATCCGGTCGCGGGTCGATGACTGCCGCGATGCCCTCGCTGTCGTCGCCGACGAGATAGGAAAGCTCGGCGATTCCTTCGGTTTGAATGCGTTCAAAGATTAATGCCATGGTTGTTAGTGGTTTGTTTTTGATGTGTTGAGAACGCTTGTGCTCATGCGTTGGTTTGTTAGGAGGTTCATTGGTAGATTCATCGGAGGATTCGGGCGGTGGGATGCAAGCACCCCTCCGCCTAGATTTTTTTGTGAATCCCGGGTGATTACTGAACCTTCAGTTTGTTAATCACGATGTCGGCACCGCCTTCCTGGGCGTTCTCCGAGGCGGAATCATATTCACTCCAGCTATCGACCGTGCCGGTGAGTGTGGCCGTTCCATTTTCGACCTTCACTTTCACAGCATCCGAGTCGACGAAGGGGCTCCAGAACAATTCGCTCTCGATTTCGTCCTTCATCTCAGCATCGCTTGTGTTGGGCGATGTTGCGTAGTCGATCGTCCAAGTATAGTCATAGGGCTCGTAGTAGTAGCTTGTGTAGGGCCAGTAGTAGTAACTGTAGCTAGGGAAGCTGACGGTCAGGCCATTGTTCACATTGGTGACTCCATTGACCCGCGATGTGACATCTTCTGCGTGGCTTTTCTCGTAGAAGGAATCCACGGTTCCACTCAGATAGATGACGCCATCGAGTGCAGAGACACCGATCTGGAAGCGATCCACATAGGGATCACGTGTGAGAGCATCCTCCACATTCTGTGCGAGCTTGTCGTCGGAAGGGGGATTCTCCATACGGACCCGGAGGTAGTTTTTCACGCGCCAGACTCCAAACGTATTCTTCGCATCCTGCTCGGCGGCGCGTTTTGCCTTCAGGTTGTCCACTGCGCCAGTGAGCGTGACTACGCCATTACTCACTGCGACCGTGGGATTGAAGGAAAGTACCCGCGGATCGAACATCAATCCATCCTCGACCGCCTTTTTGATTTCTTCGTCGGTTTTGGCGGCGATTTTGCTCTTCTTCTTCATGGTGTCCTTTGCCCACGGTTCAACTTTCAATCCCTCGGCATCCACGGAGGTCACACCCATTGTCCAAGCATCTGAGATCGCCCGGGTCTTTTCTGCGGCGCTACCGACGATTCCGGTGAGAGTCACCTTGCCATCGCTGACGGCGACATTTGTGGAGAGGTCATAGACCCACACATCACGCTCCAGAACAGCCTTGACCTCTGCTGCGATCTCACTGTCGGCTCGCTCGATTTTATAGGAAACGGTGATATCGTTCTGGAGCTCCTTGACGCCCTTGACTCCTTTAGCCACAGCTGCGGACAGCTGTTTTTCCTGCCAGGATTCTACCGTGCCCGTGAGTGTGACCACGCCATCGTTTACGGCGGTGTTCAGTTCGTAGGAATCGGCCGCCGGATCGGCGAGCAATGCGGCTTCGACATCTCTGCGGACTTCGTCATCGGTGCGCAGAACTGGCTCCACGCTGATGTTGTTGACCACAGCGCGGACGCCTTTGACTGCTTCGGCGATGGTGGTGGCGCGCTCCTTGGCGAGGATGTTCGGCGCGCTGCCGGAGAGCGTGACGATCCCATCTGTGGTCGACACGTCGAGGTTATTGGAGGCCACCGAGGAGTCGTATAAAAGGTCGGAATCAACGGTCGCGTTGATCTCCGCTCCGGTTGGAGTCTCCTTTTGGGCGGCTTGGAGAGGAGGCGCCGCAAGTGAGGAAATTAGGAACGCTCCGCATACTGCGGTGGTGCTCCGGCGGATGGTTTGTAGTTGATGGTTTTTCATTTGTCTTTTCATTTCTGTTGGCGTTTTCACTTCTGGTTTGTTTTATGAAGCAGCATTGTAAAATGCGGGTTCATCGCTGTTTTTCACCGGCTATAGCGGTTGGAGTCCGCCCCTCGGCGGTGACTCGCGAAACAGCCTTTGTCCCGACCAGAACTCGGCGAAAAGAGCATGTGCCAGACTTTCAATACGCAAACTTCGCGAAGTTGGCGACAGGGAGCCGGCTGTGATTTCCTGATTTCGGATCGGCGGGACATGTAAAGACCCTAACCAGAATAGCTGGAATATGTAATTGGGAGCTTCCCTAGGACGGACGTAAGTGAATGACCTATGCCCTATAGCAATTCCTCTAATAACCCTCCGACAGCTGCGGAGATAGGCCGGTATCGTCCCTGATAGCAGGCTTTAGCCTAGAAAGGAAAATAGGAACCACGGATTTCACGGATATACACGGATAATCAGTGAGTTACATTGCCTAGACGACTAACCCTCTGGGTGATCGGGATGAATTTCATAAGTGCCTCTAAATCCGTGCTTTCCGTGTCATCCGTGGTTTTCATCTCTGAATTTAGGTTTAGAATCCTGTGGTGTCGGGGACACACGGTAAGAAGCGGCAAATTACCAGCCACAGACCTCGCGGTATGTGGGACTGGGTTGAATGGCACTGCCTTAAGCGGTTATTTGGGAGTTAGAGAGAACCACGACACCGCTCAAACGGGCGAGACGCGCCGTGCTCCTTGAAGGAAACGCGCCGATGGCATTTTTAAGTCAGTGCCATTCCGGACTGGGTTGAATTCTCTTCCTCGCTCAGCCTAGCCTTCACATGCTCTCTGCATTCCAGTAATTTGAAATAACTGTTGAGAGAGAGTATTACTTGTCTTCAGCTTTTTCGCTGCCGTAAATCTGCGTCTCCAGTTGTTTCGCATCTATCGCCGCCGACTCGAGGGTGCCACCTTGAGGAACACCGGGACGCAGAGGTTTGGTTTCCGCGTGAATCGCTTTCTGATAGAGCTTCATCCTTTGGCTAACTGCGCCGAGTCTCGTGTCATCGAGGAGTTCATCGGCTGAAGTCAGTTGAGCGACGGCAGGATCGCCAAAGTAAGCAATGAGTGATTGAGCCATCATCCAGTGACCTGCTGCGTTTGGATGGACTCGATCTTTTTGCACAGTGAATCCCGGCTCGTCCAGCTTGGCTTGATCTACCTTTGTCCGCATCTCGGAGTGAAGGTCGACGACGTGCCAGCCGTTCTCTCGCTGTTTAACCAACCATGCAGAATAGTGAGTGAGCACCGTGTCATAGTCGAAGCCGGGCTTGCCATGGTTGTCATAAATCGGTGGTGTCACATGCACGATCTCGGCGCCGTATTGCTTTGCGGCTGCGCGCAAACGTAGGACGCCGTTGCAGAAGCGCGCGGTTCTTTCCTCATCCAACTCTTTGTAGATGCCGCAGTTCATTCCATAACAGGCGATGATGAGATCGGGGTTCGTTTTCGCGAGAACGCGTTCCAGCCTTTCGAATAAGCACGGTCTTGGAAATCGTCCGCCGGCGTGGTTTTCCTCACTCAACCCGGAGATCGTTTCACTGCTCACTCCTGCGTTGATGACGGTGAAGCGTTGGTCTGGGAATCTTTTCACCAACCAAGCATCGAAATCCGTCACATAGTCACCCGCCTGAGTGATGCTATCGCCAAGAATGAGGATGGTCTTTTTGCCCTCAAGGATTTTCTCGGACGCAGAGGCTATCGACAGAGTAGCGAGGAGAACGCTAAGCAGGATGGAGGCAACACGGTTCATAATACCAAATCTTGGTATTGATCTGACGCGTCGCGTAGAACCGCTGCGCGGCACGCGATTGACAAGTGGGCATGGAGTTGGTTGATTGTGAACTGCTTGTGCGCGGTGAATCGTCATGTTTTTATTCGGAACCGGTATGAGAGGTGTTGGGAAATGAGTTTGGCCTTTAGCGCTGCAGAAAAGCAAGCGTTTGACCTTTATTACTTCTGGAATAGTAGATAGGTGCCCGACTTGCCGGAGACTGCGAGGTCGATCTTGCCATTGCCATCGAGGTCTGCACTGCGGATGAACAATCCGGTTCCCACTCCCTTGGCAATGAGGTGACGGGTGAATGTTAGCGTGCCTTTGTCCCAAGTGTAGTAGTAGAGCGAGGGTTCTTCTTTAGCGCCGGGGTCGCCACCTGAGTGTCCGCGTACGCGCTTACCGGTAACGAGAGCTTTGTTGCCGTCGCCATCGATATCGATCCAAGCAATCGCATGGGCCTGCGACCAGGATTTGTCAATTTCGTGGCGCTCCCAATTGGTCTTGCCGTCCTTGGGTTCCAACTGCTCCATCCAATAGACTCCGTAGTCGTGACCGTTGCCATAGACCACGTCATTGCGAGCGTCGCCGTTGAGATCGGTCACGATCATCGGGCAGCTGGCGTGTTTCCATTTCCAATCTTCGTGAAGGATCCACTCGCCAGCGAAGGGGTCACCATCCGGTCGCTCATACCAGCCATTGCCAAAGAGGATGTCCTCGCGTCCGTCGCCATTGACATCGCCGAAGCCGATGCCATGACCATTGCATCCGCCAACGGTGCACTTCTCAAGAGCTGGTTCTTTGTCCTTTTTGATCAACTTCCACATCAGTTGCGGGGTGTTGGCTTGCCAGCTGTTGGCAATGTATTCGGGAGTGCCGTCGCCATCGATATCGTGCATCCAGGTGATCTCATTCTTCTCTGCTGTTTCAGCGAGCAGGTGCTGTTTCCACAGCTTACCCAGCACGAGGCCGTCCTTGCCTGGGTTCTCGTACCAATAAAGTTCTTTTGGGAAAAAGCTGCCGGAGATGATGTCGATCCATCCGTCGCCATTAACGTCGTGAGGGTGCTCGCCGTTGTTCTCCAAATAGTCTTTACCGAACTCGGCGATGTCGCGCAGAGGTCTCGGAGCGTAATCCGGTCCGGCATACCAGTTGCGGCCAGCACTCACATCGAGAACGCCGTCCTTGTTGAAGTCGGCGATAGCGCAAGCCTCGTTGGCATCGATAGCGAGCAGTCGGGTTTCAAACTCGGCGGCGTATGCCACAGTTACCACTGGAAGCATGATCGCCCAGCAAAGGGGAAGTCGTAAATTCATCATCTTTGAACGTAGGCTATGCGATGATTCTGACAAGAGATTGCACGGTTCATGAATTCCGTGTTCGCGATCGACACCGGAAAGCTTGGCGTCATCGCCGCCGCCCTGCACCTCAATACCCGTATATGCTCGTATATGCTCGTATATGCTGAACGGTGAGGCGGGTAGACCGTCCTTATTGTAGAAATTGCACGCCTAGTAGAGGATATTGCATGATGTATAAAGGGATGAAGAAATCGATTCTATTAACAAGCTTGATTTCAGCCACGATGGAATAAGTGCAAAATACGCTGATCCTTTTTTAAAGGGCCGTTTCTTAATCTTGCAATACTTCCTTTACTTTTAAGTCCGCAATCAACTACCTAATTCACATGTTCGGTATTCGCTTCATCAAAATTCCTCCCACGACGCACGTCATCCAGTTCAAAGCCGGGAAAATTGCGCGTGAGGGGGCAGGGCTTTCGTTTTTTTATTATTCACCGACTACTTCCTTAGTTTCTGTGCCGGTAGGTAGTGCGGACATTCCGTTCATCTTCCAAGAGCAGACTGCTGATTATCAAGGGGTTACACTGCAAGGTCAAGTGACGTATAGAATCGCAGAGCCTGGAAAACTAGCCTCACTGATGAATTTCACACTGGATCCCAGCGGGCGTGGATATGCATCGGAGGATCCAGATAGGTTGCCACAACGAGTTATCAACCTCGTCCACGTGCTGGCAAGGGCGGAACTAGAAAAGCTGTCGTTGCGTGAAGCATTACGTGCATCAGAATCCTTGGTTTCCGCCATTCGCTTACAGCTTACCGAGTTACCAGACCTCGAATCCCTAGGCTTGGAGGTCTTAGGCTTGTCGCTGTTAGCCATCAAGCCTACCCCTGACACTGCACGTGCGTTAGAAGCAGAAACGCGCGAGCAACTGCTGCGCGTGGCAGATGAAGCGATCTATGCTCGACGGAACGCGGCGGTTGAACAGGAGCGGGGCATCAAAGAAAATGAGCTCAACACAGAGATTGCCGTGGAAAATAAGAAGCGGCAAATCCGAGAAGCACAAATGGATGCGGAGCGTTCTGTGCAGGAAAAACAAGCGCAGATGGAGAGTGCCCGACTTGAAACGAATATAAGCCTCGAAGAAGAACGACGGAAGCTCGTCACGCTTGCTGCGGAAAATTCGAAGAAGGAAGCTGATGCGCGTGCTTACGACCTCGCGGCCACGATTAAAGCATTCGATAGTGCGGATGCAGGCGTGCTACAAGCTTTGGCAACATCAGGAATGAAACCGCAACAGCTCATCGCATTCGCGTTTCAAGAACTTGCCTCCAAAGCTGAAAAAATTGGCACGCTCAACATCTCACCTGATCTTCTAAGCGAACTGCTCGACAAGCCAAAATCCAATAAATGAATCGGCTTACGGAGGCAAAAATCATCCTCGTCATTCGTTCGACGAGGTTGGCAGATTTGAAGGCGAAGTTTGCGACGAAATCGCAAGCGCGATTTTATATTAATCAGCTAGGCGGGGATTTCACTGACTATGAGCGAGAGGACGCTGCCTATCAGCAAGCGATAGAGCACGCGAAACACACGCTGGATGCGCTCGGTCGAGTGCAAGTCGTGCAGCGAGAGTTCTTGCCGAATTTTGTCTTTGGTGCTCAAGATTTGGTTGTTGCTCTCGGACAAGACGGACTAGTTGCCAACACCTTAAAATATCTCAATGAGCAAGCAATTGTTGGAGTGAATCCGGATCCCCAACGTTGGGACGGGCAGCTCTTACCCTTCCATGTTGAGGATCTTGATAAAATCATGCGCGAGCTGTTGAAAGGAGCACGAAATACCCGTGAGGTGACTATGGCTGAAGCTCGGCTAAACACTGGGCTGGTTATCAATGCGGTGAATGATTTGTTCATCGGAATGAAGTCTCATGCATCGGCGAGATACCATATCGGCTTAGGGAATGAGGCCGAAGTCCAGTCATCGAGTGGGGTGATTGTTTCGACGGGGCTTGGTTCTACAGGCTGGTTCAAGAGCCTCATGGCGGGCGCTGCTGGCGTTGCTGCCGCATCAGGAGGAGCTCCTAGCACGCTACGCAAGGATCTACAATTTGCCTGGGAATCGAATTACCTGTATTTTACGGTGAGAGAACCCTTTCCGAGTAACACAACGGGAGCTGGACTCGTTTTCGGGAAGGTCACGCAAAGTCAGCCGCTAGTTATCGAATCGAGAATGGCCGAGAAAGGTGTAATTTTCAGCGACGGGATCGAGCACGATTTCTTGGAATTCAATTCAGGCACCAAGGCCACCATTTCCCTCGCTGCACGCAAAGGTCATTTAGTGGTCTGAGTGCACGGCACATCAATACCCTCCAGTGCTGAACGGCGAGGCGGGTAGGCCGTCTTTGTTGTAGAGATTACAGCCGGTTGGAAACTGGGTGTAGGCGTAGCGCACGGCGACAGGCTCGGTGACATCTTTGGACGAAACGATCAGATCAGAACCGTCGATCTTGCCTTCCGCCCAATGCCAAGTGCCGTCCTTGGCTTGGATGGATAACCACGGTATCGAAGCATCCGGTGTTGGCACTGGCGGTTCGCGGTCGTCTTTGCTGGCGAGCATCAAGCCGTTTTCAGCGTGATCGAATTGGACGCGGATGGTGCTGCCTTCGATCTTGTGACTCTTGTAGAGCGGGCCGCTCGGCACGATGTCCTTCATGCCGTAGTCCTTGTTCAGCGCCCAGCGCGCCAGCCGCAGGCCGACGTCGTATTTGTTATAGGGGTGCTCCTTCTTCTCACCGATGTCGATGGCAACTGCCATGCCGGTATTTGGGATGCCAAGAGCTTCGAACTGCGCGTTGCGGATGGCGGCTCGTCCGTCGCCGCCCTCAGGATTGTCGGTGGGCGATTCTCCCATCGAGGCGAGTTGGACGAAGTAGAAGGGGAAATCCCCCTGGCCCCAGACACCTCGCCAGCCTTCGATCAGTCGCGTCATCTTCGGCAGGTAGTCCTTGCCGTCCTTGACGTTGGCTTCGCCTTGATACCACAGCGCACCACGCATCGCATGGCCAACCAGCGGTTCGATCTTGGGGATGAAATTCTGATACTTGGTTTTGATTGGTTCTTCACCTGGTGCGATATATTGCCAGCCATCAATGCCGGTGCCAGCCACTGCGGCATTCATCAGACCAATGGGAACCAGCAGCTCACTTTGCAGTTTGCGTCCGAAGACAAAGGAGATGCTGTAGCAAGCTCCGACGGTTTTCGGGGTGACGACGGTCCAATCCGTGTCGAGATAACGCATTGCCGGGTAGTTGGCTTCCGCCTGCGAGTTCTTGGGGTAGGCGGTGTTACCGAACTTCACCGACATATTCGACTGCCCTGAGCACAGCCAGACTTCGCCGATGAGGATGTTGGAGCAAACCTTTCGCTGCTGCTTGCCACCCGCGCGGGTCTCTACGGTGAGGATGTGTCCGGCAGGAGCGTCGTTCACCGACTTCAGCTTGTCTGCGGGCATCGGATCCAGTTTCACGTCAAAGCGGCCGTCTGTTCCGGCGGTGGTTACATGCTTCTGGTCGTCAAAGGTCACATGGACAGCTGCGTTGGGCAAAGTCCAGCCCCAGACGGGCACCGGCATGTTTTGTTGGAAGACTGCGTTGTCGTTGAAAGGACGACCCATCCGAGGCGTGAGCTCGAGCGGGATAGCTGGTTTTGGAAAGTCCGTGGACAGCTCAGCAGCGAACAGCGTGCCGGTGGTGGTAGACATACCAAGAGCGAGGAGACAGAACGAGGCTTTAAGAGCCGTGGAGAACAGGGGTTTCATAACGATGGAACCGGTAGTTTTTCGTTGACTGGTTTGCAACGATCAATAATTATTATCGATGTATCGCTGATTACTATAGGGAAAGTCGCTCAAGCTTCGCAATCGGCCATCTAGCAATCAATATGAAAACATACAAAATTTCTGGCAACCGCACTCGTTGCGGACTGGTGGCGCTCTCTTTGGGGTTCCTTTCTATGGGCGTGGCTAACGCGACAGTGGTCATGATCGACTTCGGAACCTCTACTTCAGCCGTCGAGCCCGGCTTTGTAGCGCAGACCACAGGTGCCGCAACGACCTACTCCACGGACGGGGGAGACATCACTGTTGCTTCGACCGGTAGTTTCTTCAACCGTTCTGCTGGAACCGTCAGTTCACCCAGCACCTCCTATACGGCCGCCCCCCTATACGGTGATTTCACTTTCCTGAACAGCTTCGGTACCTTGACCCTCACGATCGATGGCGCGGGTATCTTGGCGTCCACGGATTATGACATTACGTTTTATTCCTATGATTCACAGCATACTCAATCCGGCGGCACAGTGACCTACACGGGCGTGTCCGGTACGACTGGTAGCACCTCCATCGCTTATTCGAGCAACAATATCGGGGGTGCGGGTAATTCCTCGCTCTCAACCTGGACATCGAATGGATCGGGACAGATTGTCATCGATGTCACGGGTACCACCGAAGGTCCTCGTGTTAACGGAATGGCAATTACCGTAGTTCCCGAGCCCTCAACGGCTTTGCTTGGTGGTCTCGGTGCGCTTATGCTAATGCCTGTCTCTTATACACATCTCCGAGCCCAC
>JAGXGH010000011.1 GCA_024636835.1 Verrucomicrobiales bacterium
CGAATACTACAAATTTTAAGTGTAAACGCATTTCAGCAAGTCCCTGTAAACGAGCTACTTACAACTTCAAGGGTCGAAAAATTAGAAGTCTATAATCATAACCAGTTGATGCTCAACGGGTTTTAGCTGGACACTAGTGATTTCTGGCAATACATGTCATCACTCAACGAGATCTATATCGACGGCAAATCGACTGGCTGGACGATGATCAGTTGGAGTCACCAGCCCGGCGTGATGCGGATTGCCCATCGTGAAAAGGGTCTGCGCTTCATCCGGACCGAAGTGACCATCCCGGAAGACTACCGACTGAATGCCGTGGCGTGTCAACGCGACGGCAAAGGGGCTGACGGGCGGGATCAATACAAACGCATGCCGCTTGGTGAACACCGGCAATTCAATCCTGTCGACATCTCGGTGGTGGCGCAGACCGAAGAGGATATGATCTTCTCGGCGCACACCGGCGACGCCTACCGCTGGCTGTGGCCGTCCCGCGAAGATCTGATGTTGCCGTTCCTATGGAAATTCCCGAAACGCGAACTGCTTCGGATGATCGGAGAATAAGGTGCTGATAGAAAAATTGACGTTGCTATCATGGATAGAGCCTAGGGAAAGGGGTCGGTCCTTTCTAGCCCCAGAACCCGCGCTGCGATGGAGTGTGGAGAGCAGAGTAACATTCAAGTTAGTCGGGAGGCTTAGCGACAATGCACGCCGCTCCATCCGCCGACTTCAGATTGATCTTTGGCATACCCAGTTGATCTCTACTGCATGGGCAACCATGACTCTCCTTGCTCCTTATACAAGAGCGTGGGCCCATGAGCATTAGAATGGGGGTTCTTCGGGGCTAGATCGATAATCACGATCGCATAACCAATCGTATAAAATTCGTAATCAATACTCACCGTATACCTACCATCCATTGACATGTCAGCGGCAGAACCGAAATGATCGGGATCCTTAACGGAAATCAAAAAGCGATCTCTCACCTGCGTGGTTTTTTCTTCCTGAATGGCATAGTGAACTCGATGCCTTCTGAGTTGGGACAGTAGAACATTTCTGAGTGATAAATCATCTAGTCGCTTTTTCTTTGTGAAGCTTAGGAATTTTTCGAAGATCTTTTTATCTTTGCTTTCAGTCCAAAACGTTACGCATTTGTGTTTCGCTTCACTAGCTACGGCACACTGATAAAGAACCCAATAAGCTTCATCAGTGCTAATATGAGAAAGCGCTAAGACAGAAGCCTCGTGAAGAGAACCATCACGATGACCCACAGCAGAATAACCCGAGTCCACCTGCTGAAGACACTTCTTCAGTGATTCAATTACCCCGTCGCCATTATACTTCTGTTCGCTTATAGCCCTAGCCGCCGCCGTTCTAACAATGATAGAAGGGTCGCGATCTAAGAGATTTGCAATTATCGGGAACGATTGAACATCTCCTTGCTTACCGAGGTGTTCGATCGCCGTAGCCTTCAAATCGACAACACCGCGCAACACCGTAAGTGTCCCCTCAAACTTTTTCTTCGGATTGGCTCCCTCATAATCAACTGGATATCTGACGGTCAGGCATTTCCGCAGATTCTTAAGCGACGAGGGGTGATTGATTAAGGCAAAGAACCTTGCAGCCCTGACACTTCGACGATTTTCCTCCCACAGCAAATGCTCCATAAAGGGAACCGCCGCTGGATGCGGCGCTATGCAAAATCCACGGGCAACCGTCTCTTTATCATTTGAATCAAACGTAGAAAATCGCGCGTTTTTCATGATGAACGGAACGATATCCGGACCAGCGATTGCGGTTAGTGCTGTTATTGCCTCTGCCGGGAGAGAGCCGTCGACAATCCCCTGCTTTAGCCGTGGAACCGCTTTCTCTGCACTAGCCCCAAGCTGCTCCAAACCCTCACAAGCAACTTTTTTAGCGTCTTCTGCATCAAGCAACGCGATTAGCACGGGCAGGGCTGCCTCGTGCTTCATATTTCGCAATGCCTCAACACAAAAGCCACGAATATACGGATGATCACGATCCTGCTCCGCAGCTTGATGCAAGGCTTCAGCCAATGCCTGAGGGTCGGTATCACCATAACCACGATACCAAGTAATATCTTTGATCGCCCACGCCGCTTTTTTTCGCTCCAGAAATTCTCCGTTACGGATTTTTCCCATCAGGTGAGGCAAAGCGCGAGTCCCAAGATAGTTGGTCAGCACAAGCGAAGCCCGAGGGTTTCTGGATTTTCTCGTCCCTTCTGCATCAATGCTACCAGAGAACACAGCCGGCACCGCGACTTCACCAATTGCTTTGAATACCCACTCCATATGCGAGTTGCTGGTTTGGTAATAAAAATGGTGTGCCTGTAATAAATGAGTTATTTGCTCGTCTGATTTAAGACCGGAAAGCTTCTTGAAGCTAGCCTCAGAAACACTTTTGTCCTCACTGCTCAAGTCCTCCACGAAGGAGAATATGTCCTCACGAGAAAAGCGCTCTTGTGAGTGAGCGATATCGACAGCAATAACCATCGTTAGACATAAAAGAATTCGAATCATCTTCACAATCATAGCGTAACTTCTAGGTCTGCGATCCCGCGACTGAGGGCGAGGCTTCGACTCAGGTTTAGACTTGTGCTATATTATAACGGCGAAACACGGAGCGGTCGAGCACTAGGCACGATACGATATGCAGATCACTAGTGTCCAAAACAAGTAATTGAAAAGGCCTCCTTGAAGGAGGGTAAGTTGCCAGGTGATAAATTGTATCACACTCTCTTGGTAGCTTAGCATCTCGGCGTCTTTTTGGGCAAGCTTTTCTCTTACCTTCGGGATCATTCGGATCATTCGGCAAATCGTTGTCGGCTTCCCCATACAGAGTTTATCCGCAATCCAAGCCCTATTTACTGATGTGCGTGTCGCCAGTTCATACGCAACATAATCCTTGCGGGAGTTACTCTTGCTGAGTTGCTTCAATCCACTGCGCTTGAGCCCCACTACCTTCAAGCCTGCCTCGAACAGCGCCCTCGGCAGTGGCACGCGTTTGAAAGAGGTCGGTCCTTTCATATTGCCAAAAAATTGCATCGGCGTTTCAGCGAGTTTGAGAAAATTGAAGGTCGAACTGTTTGGCGAGATGGCTGAGTTTGTTGCGTTAGCGTGTAGGTGTTTCCTGACCCCAAATTCGGCAGTGATTACCCCAAATCCCATCGGCAAGTACGCGGATGATCCAGCGCTTCATCGCCTATTCTCCTTTGAAGGCGGTCTTGATGACTTCCAGCCTGGCTCCCAGCAACTTTTGTGCGATCGGGTCCAACTCCGCTTCCGAACCCTGGATATGGAAGGTCCGCTGTACGTGCTGCATCGTCTCGCCGGGCTTGAGGGAGGCGGCAGGGGAGGAGGTTTCGAGTTCGTAGAACGGTCCGAGCGGCGCGACGCCCGGTTCTGGTGAGCCATCGTTATAGGAATTGATGACGTCGCCCGCATAGGGCTCCTTCTGAAGCTCCCACATGGAATTGACAAATCCATTGGGCGCGACCTGCACATTGTAAGTGACAATGTTGAGCACCTGTCCGGCGGCATCGTAGCTCCCGGCCACACCTTTCGACCGTTGCGGGCTGATGCCGATCTTGCCGCGCCGCGTGCCGTCTCCCTTGAAAAACAGAATATCGTCATTCACCTGCAGATATTCCGGCGGCACCGCACCAAAATAGCTATCATTGACCTTCGGCCCCAGATCCGTATCGGCACCGGCCTTAAAGGGAATGACTACCGTTGTTTCCAGCGAAGGATTATACATGCCTAGTATCCAGATTGAAAGCAAGCCGGTCTCCGGCTTCCATTCATTGGAACCGGTGTTGGTGATCCGGTTGTCGGATTCGTATCCGACCATTCGCAGTCCTTTTCCGAGTTCAACTCCTAGTATCTCAGCAGCATTTTCTTTATTCAGCACGGTGACGGTGCGTTCAATGCCGACCTTGAATTCGGCGCCGTTGTAGTTCACGAGATCGGCGCGGTGTTTAAATGTTGCGGAGTCATTGGTTTGCGAAACCATTTCGAACGCCTCGGTGTCGATGACCGGTGGGGTCGTCCAATCGGAGAATTCAAACTTCGTTCCCGGTTTGAAAAACAGTGCATATTGTCCGCCTTCCGGCCCGAGCCAGAAGCGTTCCTCTCCGCCAAAGATATAGATATGCTCTTCGAGCTTGCCCTTTTTCTCTTCGTCGGAGAGGAAGCCCTTTTCAATCACGGGCCGGTTGATCCAGCCAAAGCTCGGTCCGGCTTCGTGATTAAAAGTGCTGGTCATTACGCGTCCCTGATAGTCGGGAGCCAAAGCCACCGCCGCATCTCCGTCTTTCAATAGAACAACCGGCGTATGCTGTTTCATGAAGGCCACATCATCGGCAAACTCACCGCTACTCCCCATGACCGTTGTTGTGCCTCCGGCAACCAAGCACACTGCCGCGATTCCCCATCCTGCTGTAATTTGCATTGTCTTCATTCTGTTCACCCTTCTTCTTTCCTTTCGACCGTCCAATCTCGACGCCCCACTCGGGAATGTCGCCGAAATACTAGGAATTTGCTTTTTCATCCAAAACGGAGAATACCCTGAAGCGCCGAAACTACCAAGGGGATAATGGGGTTGCGCCTGGGTCTAAATGAAAGGTGCCGGTCCTATCATATTGGCAAAAGTTTCACAGCGAACTCACGTAAGCTCCCGGAACTGAAGGTCGAACTGTTTGGCGAGGTGGCTGAACTTGTTGCGTTTGCGTGTAGGTGTTTCCAAGCTACAAATCCCAAGCGTCGGCTACTGTAAGTGAGACGTCTCGGCTCACTCCAATGCTCCAGCAAAGCTGCCAATCAATTTAGTAATTGCGTAATCGCGAGGACTGGCACCCTTTCACACAAGGTAATCAGAATGAGCGCACTGTGAGAAGTTTTGATTTCCGTCGCCTGGCACCAAATCCCAAATACTAAATACTGAAATCTTGAATAGAGAAAATTCTAACCAAAGCCTTACAAGATTCTGACAATTAAAGCGGCAACAGTAGTTCATTATTTGAGGATGAAAGCATCCACTTTAATTCACATCACGTCATTTCTTGCGCTCTCCATCACGTCATGGGCCGGCGAGCTGTCCAACCCATTGATTGATGTCGAAGGGCATAAGAAGGCAACCACCGAAGCGCTTGAGCTACGAGCGAACAGACGGTTGACCGTCAAGGAATTCATCGCCTACGCAGCAACACCAGGGACTGTGGTTTTGGACACCAGAAGCAAATCAAAATTCAAATTCATCCATATCAAAGGTGCCGTTCACCTCAACTTTTCAGACTTCACGGAGGACTCGCTTTCAGCACTGATTCCAAACAAGCAAACCCGGGTGTTGATCTATTGTAACAACAACTTCTTCGAAAATCCCCAGGGCTTCCCATCCAAAAGACTGGTCGCCGCGTTAAACATTCCAACATACATCGCGCTCTACGAATACGGTTACAAAAACGTCTACGAGCTCGGCCCCGCCGTTAAGATTCGAGACACGGCCTTGCAGTTTGATGGGTCGAGTCAATAAAAACCACAGCCCCCTGTGGGAGACGATGGTTCTTGTGTGAAAGGGGTCGGTCCTTTCATATTGTGTGAAAGGGGTCGGTCCTTTCATATTGTCAATAAATTCTACGGCTCTTACACCAGCTCGCGGAATTGGAGGTCGAACTGTTTGGCGAGGTGGCTAAGTCTATTGCTTTCGCGTGTAGGTGTTTCCTAGCACCATTTCCAAATGCTCAAGCATCGGCAACTGTAGGTGAGACGTGTCGGCTCACTGTAATACCCCAGCAAAGCTGCCAATGAATTCAGCTATTGCGAGGGCTGACCCCTATCAGGCATATGCTGGGAGCGCTGAGCACTAGCTCGGCACGAATGGTGGAAAATGGCGGGGGGAGAACTGAGAAAATTCGACTTCGGCGTTTCTGCGAAATTTGATATTTGTTACCTGGCACTAAATCCGGTGACTATTCACCGAATCCGCGACTCCACCCAAACGCCTAAGGCCAACAGGTGATCAGTCCGGTCACACCAATGACCCCCAAAGCAAAAACACCGAAACAGCCTCCGCCAAGCAATGATTTTGTTCTCGAGCTGTTTTTGGGTTCGGAAAACTTACCATCCACCGTGTTCGGGAATAGTTGCGACAATCTCTCGTAGAACAATTGATGGTATTCGTCTTCCATCCACCAATCGGCGTTCTCTCTACTCAAGCTTTTCATAACCTGCTTGATCTGGGCTTTGGTAAGTTTAGCCGATGAGCCCTTCATTCTAGACCCGATCCACAGGTGAAGACTGGATGGTAAGCCTTCGTCCAAAAAAAGTCTGAGCTCACTTTCGAAGAGATCCGGATACATCCTGAATCGATCCCTCATCCAGTCGGAGTGTCTACGCTTTAACGCGCTTTCCGGTGGCGAATCATGGACACGCTGTTTAAGCGACTCGATGTGGGCGGAAGCTTTATCCTTAAACATCATATTGGTGCCCTTTACGCTCATATATGAGAGATAAGCGACCTGTTGCGGAGTAGCGGGTTCTAGGGCCATATAACTTCACTATCGGATTCTACCGACGAATAAAAGGAAGATCTAACGTATGGCTCTGCCAGCGATTTGTATCACGTGAAAGAGGTCTGAAAGGGGTCGGTCCTTTCATATTGCCAAAAATTTCTACGGCTCTTACGCGGGTTCGCGGAATTGAAAGTCGAACTGTTTGGCGAGGTGGCTGAGTTTGTTGCTTACGCGTGTAGGTGTATCCTAGCACTATTTCCAAATCTCAAGCATCGCCAACTGTAGGTGAGACGTGTCGGCTCACTCGAATACCCCAGCAAAGCTGCCAATTAATTTAGTAAATGCGAGGACTGACCCCTACCATATGCTGGGAGCACTAGCTCGGCACGAATGGTAGAAAATGGCGGGGCGGGTTGAGAAAGTTCGACTTCGGCGTTTCTGCGAAATTTGATATTTGTTACCTGGCACCATTCCTGGCTTCTGGTTGGTTTTTCACAGTTCCATAATCTCAGGCAAAATCCAGACCGGGTCGGCCATCGGACGTTTTCCGTCCGAATTTCCTCTTGGATGATGAGCTGGGACGCGCGAAGGTCTGTCCAAATGAAGATGGATTTACTTTGGAATCAGGTGACAGCCTGTCTGCTGGCAGTTCTTTTGACGTCCGCCACGGCCGCCCTCGCGCAGACCGTAGAAGAAATTGGCGCGGAGCGTGAAGAAATCGAGGCGACCCTTGCCGGCATCGTCGAAGACACGACGCTCGACGAGCAAACCCGTGGAACCGTCACCGAACAGTATCAACAAGCTTTGCAGCAGCTCGACGAATCCGCGGTTTTCAGTCAGGAAGCTGACGCATCCCGTGAACTGCTGGATAAAGGCGCCGGGAAAATCACCGAGCTCCAGAAACAGGTCGCCGAGCTGGAAGCGTCGCAGGAAAATCCGCCCGATCTTGCTCCGGAAGAGCTGGAAACGCCCGACGTGTTTCTCTCCCAGGAAGACGCCAAACTGGTCAGTCTGCGGACCGAACTCGACCGTCTGACCGATGCTCTGAAATCAAGTGCGGCGGACGCGGATGCGGCCCGCCAACGCCTCGAGGAAATTATCGACGAGCTGGCCGGTGCCCGTGAGGAATTGTCTGAGCTCGATACCGAAACCCCCGCCGGCCGGGCCAAGGCGGTCGCCGTCAACGCCCGCATCCGAAAGCTCGAAAGCGAACAAGAGGCGCTCCGTCTCGGACTGGAATCCCGACTGATCCGGGAATCATTGCTGGGGGCGGAAATCAGTCTGATCCAACAACAGATCCTTCGCTCGACCCGTCGCATTGCCCGGTTCAACGCCCTGATAGAGGAACGCAACCTCGCCCAGGCCGAAACGATCGACGCGTTTCTGGATCGCATGCGACAACGATCCGGCGAGTTGCCGCCCGCCCTCGAAGAGCCGCTCAAGGAACTTGAGGAACTCGCCACCGCGCTGCGCGCGCTCAGTGGAGAAACCCAGCGGATCGAGCGCCTGCAAAAACACCGCGAGCGCAAACTCGTCAATCTCCGGGAAGGCTTGGAAACTTTCCGCAAGCTCATCGAATTGGACAATCTTGAGGGCGAATTTGCACAGATGTTCCTACAGGCGCTTCGCAAACTTCCGCCACAGCGCACGCTCGACGACCGGCTTGCCGCGGTCAGCGGCCAGATCGCGACCACCCGCCGCAATCTGTATTTGCTCCAGGATACCGAAATCATTCCACGCAAACAGGATGTCAGCGACGCGGTCGCCCGCGACTTTGAGGCCATCGAAGACATCACGCGGGAGGTGAAAAGCCAGTTGGAGACCGGCTACGGCCGCCTGATCTTTTTGCTCACCGAGCTTGAGACCACGGAACGGAATTTCGATCTCAAGGCAGCTGAATTCCGCACCTTCGCGACTGAAAAACTGTTCTGGGTTAGAAGCTCCGCGCCGGTCACCGCCGAGAGCGTCCGCTCCATCCCCGTCGGCATGCTCTACTGTTACGGTCCCGGCAATTTACTCAAAATCCGCGAAGCTCTGGGCAAGACTCCGTTCGTATTCCATCTGCTGGCGGCCCTCGTGATCCTTGTCTTGATCGCCGGTCGTCCGAGGTTCCGCGCCATCCTTGAGGAATCCGGAAAAGCCAACCGCAGGCTTTCCACCGATCGCTTCTCTAATACGGCCCGCGCCCTGGCGATGACACTCTTGCTGTCGCTTCCCCTACCTCTTTTCGCCCTCGGTCTTGCTATCGGCATCGGCTGGGATGACGATCCTGGCAAATGGATCACCGGACTGCGCGACGGGCTGCTGCATGTCGTGGCCTACCTGTTCCCGATCGCGGTCGTGATTGAAACCTGCCGCAACAACGGACTCGGACAGCTCCATTTCGGCTGGACCAATAAGCAGACCGGCAGGACTCGGAAAATAGCGCTGACGTCGTTGCTGGTATACGTCCCCACGGTCATCACGCTCGACCTCGTTCTGACCGAAGACAGCAGCCAGTATCTCAACGGCCTCGGCCGTCTGGCCGCACTGGTCCTGATTCTGGGATCCGGAATCATGCTGGCAGCGCTGCTGCACCCGCGCCACGGACTGGTTGCGGAGATCCACGCCGCGCAGCCCGACAGCCGGCTCGGCAAAACCCGGAAATTCTGGTCCCCGCTGATCTACACACTCACGGCAGCCATCGCCGTTCTTTCCCTGATGGGATACATCCTCACTTCCCTCATGCTGTTTGTTCAGTTCGGCTTTGTGATCGCCGCCATATCGGGTGCCGTTTTCCTCCATGCGCTGATCCTTCGCTGGCTCTCTATCCAGCAACGGCGGCTGGCGTTCGAGCGCGCGGTTTCCGAACGCCAAGCCAGACACAAAGCCCGTGAAGCGGCGGAGACCCGGCCGGAATCCGCACAAGGCGATGAATCCTGGATCGAAGAAGTGCGGGAAGAGGAGGAGTTCAGCCTTTCCCGCGTGAATGAACACAGCCGGCGACTGCTACGCTTCGTCATAGGGGTCGCCCTGTTGTGGGTTCTCTACCTGATCTGGACACGCTTCGCGCCGGTGACCCGTTCCCTCGACGAACTGAATCTCATCGGAAAACTCACCCTACGCGAACTGCTACTCGTCGTTGTCGTCGTCACTCTCACGGTCAGCACGGTGCGCAATCTTCCCGGCTTGCTGGAAGGGCTCGTTCTCAGGAGGATGAATCTCACCAGCGGCGGCCGCCATACCGCGATCACCCTGGTCCAGTACGTGGTAGTCGGCATAGGCGCTTCCTTCCTGTTCCAAAATCTGGGGATCGATTGGTCGAAGTTCGCATGGATCGCAGCCGCATTGAGCGTGGGTATCGGCTTTGGACTCCAGGAAGTCGTCGCCAATTTCATCAGCGGCCTGATCCTGCTTTTCGAACGTCCCATCCGCGTCGGCGATGTCGTCACGGTTGACGGAATCGACGGAGTGGTCAGCAAGATCCAGATCCGGGCAACCACGATCACCGGCTGGGACCGCAAGGAATTTATCGTGCCTAACAAGAATTTCGTCACCGGAACGCTTCTCAACTGGACACTTTCCAATCAAATCAACCGGGCATTGATCCCAGTCGGGGTCGCTTATGGCAGCGATACGGAACTGGCCCTCAAGTTGCTCCTGAAGACGGTGGCCGGGCATCCCAACGTCCTCGAAGATCCCGCCCCCATCGCATCCTTCGTCGGGTTCGGCGACAGCACGCTCAACCTCGAACTCCGCGCCTACCTCCCCGATCTGAACGAGCGCCTCAACACGATTTCCGAACTGCACACCGCCATCGACCGTGCTTTCAAGGAAGCCGGCATCGAGATCGCCTTCCCGCAGCTCGACCTCCATTTGAAATCGAAGGTGTGACGCGGGAGTGACTGCCCTCACGCCATACTGCCGGTTTCCATAAGGCCACCGTGGGGGCTGGCGGACATCATCTGCTAAGCTGAATTTGGCACTCGGGAGCAGCGTCCGTGAAAGGGGTCGGTCCTTTCATATTGTCAAAAATTTCTACGGCTCTTACGCGAGTTCGCGGAATTGGAGCTCGAACTGTTTGGCGAGGTGGCTGAGTTTGTGAGGCATGTCGGATCAGTTTAAAAACTGTAGGTGAGACGTGTCGGCTCACTCGAATGCCCCAGCAAAGCTGCTTATCTATTCAGCTCTCCACACGAAGTTTCAGGGTGTTCAAAGCGAGGACGAGGGCAAGGACTGGTAATCTTCAAATGACAATAGGAAAGGACTGGCACCAATCAGGGCTTAAGAACAGAGCGAAATATAGGCTGTAAATCAACCACAAAGATAATGACATGGGGAATTAGGTGCCAAGTAGGAATGGCGCCGACTTTAGAACGCCATCGGTGCGTTTTCCTCAAGGAGCACGAAGAGCCTGCATGCCGTAGTCTTGCGAAGGAGGGTCCCGCCCGTTTGAGCGATGTTCGCTGTTCTGATTATTTCGTAAAGACCCCTTTCATAATAAAACCTCGGGCTTGCAAGACCCCGGCAAAAGCAACACAGTCGTGTGTTTATTCCTTAGGAAAATATGCGTAAATCCTCCTCTTTTTTACTCGTTCTATCAGTGCTCGCCTTGCTGATACCTCAAACAGCCCAATGCGCCGAAGCGACAGCGGGCCGCTGGTCCACCGAAAAAGCAACGCAGTGGTATGATAAGCAGCCCTGGCTGGTCGGCTGCAATTTCTCCCCCTCGACCGCCATCAATCAGCTGGAGATGTGGCAGGCTGACACCTTCGACCCTGAGACGATCGACCGCGAGCTCGGCTGGGCTGCCAGTTTAGGGATGAACACAGTACGAACCTATCTCCACGACCTCGCGTGGGAAGCCGACCCGGAAGGCTTCAAGCAACGCCTCGATCAATTTCTCGATCTTTGTGCCAAACACAACATCCGCCCGATGCTCGTGATATTTGACGATTGCTGGAACCCCGAGCCTAAAATTGGCAAACAACCCGAACCTGTGCCCAGCATTCATAATTCCGGATGGGTTCAGAGCCCGGGCCCGGCGATAGTAAACGACCCTGCACAGTGGGAGCGTCTCGAGCGTTATGTCAAAGATGTCATCGGTAGCTTTCGCGATGATAAACGCATTCTGATCTGGGATCTCTACAATGAGCCTGGCAACACGGAACAGGGCAATAAGTCGCTGCCGCTCTTAGTCAAAACATTTGAATGGGCCCGATCCATGGATCCCAGCCAGCCACTCACTTCTGCCGTTTGGGGACTCATGGAAGATCGGCCCGCAATCAACGCTTACCTGACGAATGAATCGGACATCATTAGTCTGCACCACTACCAGAATCTGGAGAAGCTGAAGCTCAAAGTAGAGACGCTGAAACAACACGGTCGCCCATTGATTAGTTCGGAGTGGCTCGCGCGCGGACGCAGCGATGTAGCCGACCAGTTGCCCTTTTACCATAAGGAGCGCATCGGCGCTTACAATTGGGGCCTCGTGTCGGGCAAGACCAACACCATATACCCGTGGGGATCGAAAGAGGGTTCACCTGAACCGGATCGCTGGCACCACGATTTGTTGCGCAAGAATGGCACCCCGTTCGATCCTGCCGAAGCGGCGCTCTTCCGTAAACTCACCCAGCATGACATCGAATAATACCAAAACATATCCACAATGATTCTCTCATCACTCAGCCTGAGCTAAAACAGCGCCATTCAGGGCTAGTTGGCTTGCAGAGAGAGATGCAAACCTCGAGCGTAAACCACGAGTATCTTGGAGTGAGTAATCGGGATCATAATATTTTTAATACTAATATTTTTGAATAATGAGTGTCTTAATGTTTTTAGTATTTTGTGCTATTTTGTTTTCTAATATTTTTTTTGGAGGCTAATATTTTGCCATAAAGTAATTATTAATCAGTAACCACGGATCAAAATAAACCTACTTTGTTTTTTAGCCTGAAGCCTAATGCCATGAAATTTACCAGACTTTCAATTTATTTGCTTACCTGTTGCTTCATGTTGAGTGCATTAAGTGTTCATGCTGGAGAGGTATTTGGGAACTTGAAGAAGTGGGACCACATCACCGTAGAATTTACCGGTCCGATGACCGGGGAAACAGCAACTCCAAATCCATTTCGGGATTACCGATTAAATGTGACCTTCACTGGGCCGTCTGGCCAGATTTACCTTGTTCCGGGGTTTTATGCAGCGGATGGGGATGCGGCCAATACCAGTGCCACTAGCGGTAATAAGTGGCATGTGATCTTCACGCCTGATGAGGCTGGTTCGTGGACTTACTCGGCATCTTTTAGAGAAGGAAACTGGGTAGCTATCAGTTTAGACCCCAACGCCGGCACTCCAACTTCATTTGACGGAGATAATGGCAGTTTCACCGTCGCACCGCTCGATGGTAGTGAGCAAGGGTTCTATGCGAAAGGAAAGCTTCGGTATGTAGGCAAACATCATCTGCAATTTGCGGAATCCGGAGAATATTACTTAAAATCCGGAACGGATGGACCGGAAAACTTCTGGGGATACCCTGGCTTTGATAACACGGATAATCCTGCCAGCAATTTTGCGACCTTCGCAGGTCATGCCGACGAATGGAACGAAGGCGATCCGACCTGGGGGGCTGGAAGGGGAAAAGAAATCATCGGGGCGATCAATTATCTGGAAAGCGTTAAGGTGAATGGAATTTATACGATGATATTCAACGCTGCGCTGAATAATGGAATTGGAGACCATGGTGCTGCTTTCCCTTGGCTGGAACCGGCTAGTGAAACCAATGACATTACCAGGTACGATGTGAGCAAACTCGCGCAATGGAACATTGTCTTGGATCACTGTGATTTAAAAGGAATTCAGTGGCAATGCATGTTTGCTGAACATGAAAACCAGTCATTTTTCGAGTGGAGAGATAACCCGTCACATACGAGCAATGATTATGGCTTCTCTGATACTCGAAAACTGTATTTCCGTGAGATCATTGCAAGATTCGGAAGCCACCACGCCATAGTTTACAACTTGGCAGAGGAAACACAGTGGCCCGGGACCGGACATGAAGCGGTCATGACGGATCAGGCAATCAGAGATTACTGGCAATACCTGCGAGATCTGGATCCCTACAACCACCCAAGAACCACTCACTGCACCTCAGGGACGGCGACGAATTTCTATCCGACCTTTTATGGAGACCCGAATATGGAGTGCACCTCCATCCAGGGTGACAACAACTTTTATGATGGCACCGTCGCATTACGGGAAGGTTCCAGTGCCGCGGGAAGACCTATCGCAATTTACTGGGATGAGCAGTCCCCTGGCGCAATTGACGACGTTAATGATGTCAGGAAAAATATTTACTGGCCACAAATCATGGCCGGCGGGGCGGGTGCACAGTGGTATCTGGCGGGGCATGATGCCAGCTTGACGAACTATGAAACCGATCTGGGCGGGTACTTTGACAGGCTTTTCCGCATGACCGGTATGACTAGGGTATTTGTTCAGCAAAACATGCCATTTTATGATGCTTCTCCACGCCAAGACTTGATCGACACAGGTTACTGTCTGGCCGTTGAGGAAGAGGCTTACCTCATCTACCTTCCCAACGGCGGAACAGCGGCCCTGGATTTAAGCGGTAACACGAAAGGATACACCCTGCAGTGGTTTGACCCAAGGAACGGGGGTGAACTTCAAAATGGCTCGGTAACATCGATGACAGGTGGAGCAATACGAAACATCGGAACTCCTCCTAATAGCCCCACCGAGGACTGGGCGTGTTTGATCAAAGTTGCCAGTGTGACAGCAGGATTAAGCGCATCGGCAACGAAAATATGCGATAGTGAGACGGTCACATTCTCCTCAAATAGCGTCGGCACTATCGATAGCTACAGCTGGAATTTTGGCGATGGGGCTTCACCCGCTACAGCTACCACTGAAGGACCGCATACGGTAAGTTATGCAACCCCAGGCAGCAAAACCATCTCACTAACGGTATCTGGTCCTGATGGCAGCGATACACGTGAGATTTCAGATTACGTTACCGTTTATGACAATTGTGGCGAGTTGACGAAAATTGAAATCACCCCGGCAACGAAGAACGTCGTCATTGGTTCCTCCCTGGAATTTGTTGCTTCGGGCACCGACCCCGTGGGCTCAACTGTCGCGATCTTTCCAACATGGGCAGTCGATGGAGGTGGTTCAATCGACCAATCCGGTGAATTTAGCGCCACGACTTTGGGTGGCCCTTTCACGGTTTCCGCGACTTCAGGAGGAGTCACCGGAACCGCCATTGTGAATGTCGTGGAGCCGATTGATGTCGTGCTTAACGATTCGTTTACCAGGGACAATGCCGCCGCACTGGGTGATCCTGAAACAGGCAATACCTGGCGGGAAGTGGAGGGTGGATCGGAAGCGGTGGAAATTGTCGGCAATCAAGCCTATTTCACGAGTAGCGATGCAGCAAATTCACCTCTCATGAAGGCGTTATTTGCTGAACAAAATACCGGTGTCGTGCATTGGAGTTTCGATATGGATTGGAGCCGGACCGGAGGCGAAGGAACCTATGAAGTATTCATGCAGTTGGGGCATGGACTTATCGATACGGATCCAGAAACCGGAGTCGCCGTAGATTTAAAATGGGGCGGACCAAACAATGGCATGACCGATCATGAGGGATTTGGCTACGTGGGTCGTGATGGAACTGTGGAACAGCTGCAAATCATTTCATCGAAAACCAGAATAGATGTCTATGCTGACATGATTTCAAGGACCTACGATATATTCATCTCAGACAGCGAGGTCGTCTCAGATATTCCTTTCAGAAAAGGCGATGCAGTGATCAAAGAGGTTCGTTTTTTTACGAATAGTGTAAACACAGCGAACTTTGGAGGTAGAGGGTTTGACAATGTATATGTAGCCAATAGGGTCGATTTTACTTCAGGTGTAAATAGTTCGTTTAATCAGTACATTGCCAACTACCCATCCCTTACCGGCGAAGACGCCCGCCCGGGCGCGGATCCGGATGGGGATGGAATCGCTAACCTGCTGGAACAATGGTTTGCCAGCGATCCGACGGTCTCTGATTTAGGGAACGCGCAAATTCGAAGCTCTTCCAACGGAAGTGACTTCCACTTTGAGTTCTCCTTCGACGCCTCCGTCACTGGTAGTAGCCTGATTTATGAAACTTCGCCCGACTTGGGTATCTGGACGAGTCATGAACTCGATCCCTCATGGATCACCGAAGACGGGAATCTTCGGCATGTGAAGACGATTTTTGAGATGAACCAAGGTTCGCAGTTTCATCGCCTGCGCGTTGAATAGCTGGTCGGATAACTGATGAACCCTCACCCCCGGTGGCCAGCGCCGCCGAAAAGCAAATTCCTATTAGTTCAGTAATAATAAATTCAAATAACCTTTAGATCGTTCGACGCGGGCATTCATTGACATAATCAGCGTTCCTAGTCCACCCGCGTATAAACCTTACCGGGTTCCGGTATAAGGCTTTGCTCGGTAAGCGCTTACGTGGAACCACTATCCTGACCCCATATACCTGATTATTTAATAAAGACAGTTGCTGCTCCCTTTCAGACCACCGGCGCTGGGGTGAAGAATATTCCACTCATATTGTAATTGATGTTACCAGGGTTTGTCGGAAAATGGTCATATGCAAAAACGACTCATCTGCCTATCCCTCGCCACCATGATGGCGGCTCCCGCGGTTCTTCATGCTGACGTCACGGCTGAGGAAAAAGAAAGCATCCTACAATTTGTTCACGATCGCATCGATGTGAAAACCGAACTGATCGACGACGAAGTCTTGTCGAAGTTTTCCTCCACGCGATTCTTCGAAGTCAAACTGATTGAGAAAAGACCCGGGGGTGCTGTCAGCACGGAAACACTCATGCTGTTGAAGGAAGGTGACGAATTCAAACGGCTCGAGCCGATGGGGTCCACCAAACCGTGCAAACAGTTAATGAATGTCTTTGAGAAAAAAATGATCATCCAGGGAGAGGAGGACGCCAAGCTTGTGGAGGCGGCACTTGATCTGCTTTATCCCATGGGAAGATTTGATAAGAAGCATCAGAAAATATACAAAGAAGGTGACAAATGGACGTTCATTCGCGGCGACATCTTCGACAATCTACAAGGCTTCCAGTTTACGGTGGATGACCAAGGTGTCGTCACCGCAATCAATTACACAACAGGCATCAAGAAAGAGTGAAGGAGGCTATATGCCTGGCATCTTATCTTCTTCGCATGATGGGCAATATCTGCTGCAGAAAATCAACGAATGACGAATTGCGAGGACTGACCCGAATGGCAGACCCGAATGGCACTGTTTTAAGGGTGCCAACGGCGCGAATCATTCAAGGAGCACGGTGCGTCTCGACCGTGTGAGCGATGTTCGCAGTTCTCTCTAACTCCCGAACTACCGCTTAAAACAGCGCCATTCAGGACTGGCACCTTTCACAGCAGGCCCCTTTCACAGCAAAGCTGCCAATGATTTGGACAATTGCGTATGTGCGAGGACCTCTTTTAAATGAATGGGAGATATTAGAAAAACCATGAAAAATTGGACTGACCCCTTCTGGCTCTCCTCATGAAAAATTGGACTGACCCCTTCTGGCTCTCCTTCTGGCTATCCCGTGTTAATGCCAGCAAAGCTGCCAATGAATTCAGCAATTGCGTAAATGCGAGGACTGACCCAACCCCATTTTCAAGAATTGGATGAAAATGGAGGTAATTGGATGGCATTGGCGGGATTTGGAGGTAAGCTTGCTTATGCGAATTCCGCTACCACCAGCTCTTCAACCCACCAACGAAATGCTTACCTTGATCTCGGCTATCGACGAGTTCAAAGGAGAGTGGCGTGGTCTTGGAAGCCTTGGCCCGGAGATCCTGCATTCCCTGCGGCGAATCGCCACCATCGAAAGCGCCGGATCATCGACCCGGATCGAAGGCGCGAAGCTCAGCAACAAAGAAGTCGAGGATTTGATGGGAAAAATTGGTAAGGAATCTTTTCAGACCCGCGATGAGCAGGAGGTGGCCGGTTACGCCTATGTGATGGAGTCACTCCAAACCGCGTGGCCGGACCTGCGCGTATCAGAGAGTATCCTCCTTCAACTGCATCGCGACCTTCTTCGTTACAGCAACAAAGACGAGCGCCACCGTGGGCAATGGAAAACCTTGGACAACCACGTGGCGGCATTCGACGCAGAGGGCAAGCAGGTAGGCATCGTCTTCGAGACTGCCTCCCCGTTCGAGACACCGATGCTGATGGAGAAACTGCTCAGCTGGCATGCGAAGGAGGAAGCGGACTCCATCCTCCACCCCCTTCTTCGAATTGCGGTGTTCAATGTGGTCCTCTTGGCCATTCATCCCTTTCAGGATGGAAACGGCCGACTCTCCCGTGTCCTGACGAATCTGATGCTGCTCCGAGCGGGCTATGCCTACGCGTCCTACACCTCACTCGAAAGCGTCATTGAGCACAATAAGGAGGCTTACTATCTAGCCTTGAGGCGTACCCAGACATCATTCCAGAAGGAAACCGACTGGGAACCGTGGATCCTGTTCTTCCTCCGTGCTCTCAGATCGCAGACCCAACGGCTACGAGACCGTCTGGCTGATTCATTGGTATCGGTAAAAACGCTAAACAAGCCCGATCTGATGGCGGAGGTTTCTCCGCTTGCGGGACGTCTTTTCAAGCTGCTCGAAGAGCGCCAAACCCTCTCGGTTGGCGAGGCAGCAGAAGTCCTCGGAGCCAATCGAAACACGCTCAAGGATAAGTTCGCCGAGTTGACGCAAAACGGCTTTGCAGAACTTCACGGAAAAGGGCGTGGCGCTCACTACCGGATTGCGACAAAATAGCTGGATGTGGAAGCATGTAGGCGATGGTTCTTCTAAGATCGATGAAGGAAATGTCGTCGATGAAGATGGTGGCTGGCGAGGGCGAGATTAGTGAAGAATTGCAAGAATAGTCTCCAGGCACCATTTTCGCTCTTTCATCTCAACGCTTAAGTTCAAGGACTGACCCCCATCAGATTGATAGTTGGAATACCCTTCAACAATCGGTCAACACGATCGGGAATAGGCTCGCCTGCGAAACTGGTTCCGATCAGTAGTAGGCTGAGCAGAATAGTGATTGCTGATCTCATTGGTTTTATTGCCGAACGTCAGAGCGCATGCGCCCCTGACTGGGAGGCACGCATCGATAACTGGTTAAAGGTTGTAGTCATAAAAAGCTATCCGAAAACACGGGCGCGGTCAGGGGTTGTCATGGCGCAGCTTGTTCGCTTAGTCTTCTTGC
>JAGXGH010000117.1 GCA_024636835.1 Verrucomicrobiales bacterium
GGTTTCCACCCCGTCAAGGAACCCGTCGCCATCGGTGTCGGGGTTTAGCGGATCGGTGCCGGTGTCGGAGGTGTCCACGAAGATGCCGGTGTTGGCCTCGACATGGTCGGCGAGCCCGTCGTCATCGGTGTCGCCTTTCGTGGGGTCGGTGCCCAGTGCAAATTCCTCCAAATTGGTCAGCTTGTCGACGTCCAGATTGCCCTTTGGATGAACGTCTGTCGGTGAATCGAGCGCGGAATATTTGAGCTCCCAATCGTCGGGCAGGCCGTCGCTATCGGAATCGATGATGGTGAACGTGAACAGGGTGCCGGTGCTCGGCTTACCCGAGGGCGAGCCGTCAAGGTAGGAATCGACGCGCCAGTAGTAGGTGTCGGCGAGCAGCGTGTCGGTGGTGAAGGTGGTCAAATTGAGTCCGTCCGGATCGGCTGTAATCACCTGCGTGAGCTTTTCAGGATCGGTGCCGAACCAAACGTCGACCCAGGCATCGCTGCCGCTGCTTGGTGCCAGGTTCTTCCAAGTCAGTGCGACTTCGCCGCCGGGCATGATGCCGCCATTGGGACTCGGGTTGATGGGAAGGGTGGCAGCGAAGCTCGCGACTGCCGTGGCGGGACTGTCGGTCGATCCGTCAAAGGTCACGGTGTGGGCGCCGGTCGGTGCCGGATTCAGGTAGGCCGAAGCTCCGCCTGAGGAGCCGGTGGGGCCGCTGAAAAGGAGTGTGAATGGCGGCTGCACCGTGGTGCCACCACCGCCATTGTGCGCGTGGGACGCCACCAGCAAGGAGTTGGTGGCCGCCGTCGTGATTTCTGCAGACTGGCCGGAGTCGGACGCCGACTCGGCGGGCGCACCCCGAACGGTGCCGGAGGTCGCGATGATGGAACCGCCGATCCCGTTGGCCGTGCCCTTGAATGTAATGACGAGGTCGCCGACGGTGCCGGGATTGTCCAAATAGTAGATTCGGGCGTATTTACTGCCATTGGAGCCGACTGCCGCCTCGGACAGTTCTTTTCCGCCGTAGGTGACGCTGGCCAAGTCCTTGGTATTTTCGCCGGAGAAAGTGACGACGATCTTGTCCGAGTTCGTGGGATCGAAGCCGCTGAGCGCGCCGGGAATGATATCGGACTCGAGCGCGGAGTCGAAGGTGCCCTCCGTCTGGAAGGTGTAGGTGCCCGTGCGTATCATGGTTCCGTTCGGCGAACTGTTGAAGGTCAGCGAGTCGTCAACGGTGATCTGGCCGCGTGCCGGGACGGCGGCCAGCACGATGGCGAATAGGGTGGCAATGAGGTGATGAATTTTCATAATAAATTGGGGTAAAAAAAGACGGATGACCGGCGATTGGGAATATGCCTAACACGATGAAAGCATATTGAAGAGGCGCAAAAAACTTTTGCCTTGATAGCCTGCCCCTTTTGGCGCAGGTATATTTGCATGCTTAAGACGTCCTCTATCACCGACCAGGTAGCCGCTCATCTACGGGACGGATTGCAGCGCCGACATTGGGCCGGCCACATGCCCGGCCGGAGCAAGCTGGCTGAAGAGCTTGGGGTGAACGTCAAAACCGTGGAGCGGGCGTTGATTGAACTAGAGCGGGAGGGCCTGCTGGAATCGCAGGGAGCGGGGAAAAGGCGGCGGATCGTGGTCTCCAAGCAGCAGGCGACGCCTGCCACCCAAGTTAAAATGATTCTTTATGAGCGTGATGAGAGCTATAACCCCTACGTGCTTGAAATTCGGCGAGCACTTTTGAAAGTGGGCCACAATATCAGCTATGCCCCAAAAACCTTGCTCGAACTGAAACAGGATCCAAGGCGTGTTGCAAAAATGATTGAAGCGGACACGGCCAAGGTGTGGATCGCATGCGGAGCGGCACGCCCAGTGCTAGAGTTTTTTGCGGAAAATCCGGTGCCGATGTTTGCGCTTTTTGGAAGAATGTTGGACCTATCGATTGCCGGAACCGGCCCAGACAAGCGTCCAGCCATTAGCGAGACTCTGTCCCATTTATCCAGTCTGGGGCATCGCAGGATTGTCATGCTGACACGGGAGGAGCGTCGCAAACCAGACCTCGGGTTAGCCGAGAAACTATTTTTGGATGAGCTGAGAAGTCTGGGCATTGCCAGCAGTTCTTACAATCTTCCGGATTGGGAAGAAACACCTTCAGGACTCAACAGCTGTCTCGACGAGTTGTTTAAATTGACACCACCGACGGCACTCATCGTCAGCGATTCAACGTTCTGTCTGGCCGTAAAGAATTACCTCGCGAGTCACCGGGGGCGCGATCTCAGAAATGTTGCGCTCATCTGCACCGATTACCACCAGACTTTTGACTGGTGCGTTCCGCCGATCGCTCATTTTCATTGGGATACTCGGCCCATTGTGCGTCGGGTGGTACGCTGGGTGAACAACGTGGCTGCGGGCAAAGACGACCGACGGCAAAAGTTATATCCGGCTAAATTCATTGGAGGCGAGACGCTCAAGCCGGTGGAAGTGAACGTCTCGTAGGTGCGAGATACGGGATCCGAGATCCGCTCAAAAAAGGTTCGTTCATGTGCGGTTCTATTTTGCATTGAATGAGCAAAGTGGAGCTTGTTCCCTTATTAACTAAGTATGCACTAAACCTATTTGGATCTATCCTCGCAAACAGGAAATAATTCGGGTCAGGAGTCACATTTCTCCAACTACCTGTGAACCAACTCCCCCTGCTCATCGAGACGCCTCGGGCCAATCTACTGGCGGCGAGGCATTCTCTAATCGTCCAGATATTCCGATAAAGGAATCGCACCCTCGGGCACATAGGCTTCCTTGTTGCGCTTGACTGGCAAGGACCTGCCTTGGACCTCGGCGGAGGGGAGAAAAAAGTTCAGGGTGATGGATAGCTGATCACGAAAAAGCCACGGGAGCCATCCATGGAGAACGAGGCTTCGCGGAGCACTTGGCTCCCCCTATCCTCAATCATCCACATGCTGATGGGCGACACCACCGACCAGCTTTCGATGGGTGCTACAAGGTTAGAACTGAAAAGGAACGTGCGCCCGTAGCTCGCGGCTTCCGGCCGCTCGACAAAGCGCACGCGCAACTCACCGGAAACCTGCGCCGAAGCGGTGGAAAATACCGCCTCGAAGTCCCCTCCCCGCGGATTGGTGAGAGTCCATTAATGAAGTTCGTTCGAAATTCCATCCCCGTTGAAGTCGCCGACGGGCGCCGTTAGCGCCGGCTCTGTGATGCCAAAGGCCGTGAACTGCTCGGCAGCCCACTGTTCGTATGTCTCAGGCGCAGGCAAGGCGATGTGGGCATTGTCGCCATGGGTCAGGCGGGACCAGAGCAGGAAATGGGCGTCCGCCCCGACGTCGTTGCGCCAGAAGTCCTCAACCATCTCCGAAAATACCGGTAGATAGTTCACGCCCTCGCGGTTGATGTAATGGTTGTAGGCCACCTCGTAGTTATCGAAGCGGTCATACTGGCCAACGTAATCGTAGCCCCAAGAGCCTCCGCATGGATGGGTGGTGTTGCCGAGGAAGAGATTCGAGAAATACTCGAGGATGATGACGAGGCGCGGGGTGGCCTGCCCGTCGAAGGTTGCTTCATACAGGTCGAGATGACCCAGGTTGCGCGCCAACTCCGCGGAATCGACCCAAGTCACCAGCGAGTACTGCGGGTGCCACACATCGCGGCAGGTTTCCGCGATCTCGCCATCGGTCTGGCTGATGGAATCAAGCAAGCCAAGTTGGCCGTTGAGCCCGGTCTGGAAAATGGCCGGGGCGTCGCTCCACGCGCCGTAGCACATCACCGCAAGCGCCGCGGAGACCCCCCAGTTGTTCTGCCGCGTCATGGACTGTTCCGCATGACCCTTGAGAATGCGGGCGAAGTGGTCGAACGCCGCCACATCGGCCGGCTCCCATCCGGCCGAACCACCATCGTGATAGCGGAGAATGTCCGCCGCGCTGAGCCAGACAGGCAGAGCCCACGCGCTTTCGAGTTGGATCTGGCGCGCGATTCCGGTGGAAACTATACTCCTGAACGCCTTGCCCATATCGGTGAGGATGGCCATCGCCTTGTCCCGATGGGCCGGATTCCCTGTGACCACCCACTGCAGCGCGTGGCAGCGGGCCGCCTGGCAATCATTGCGAAACGCCACTTCGCTGGCATTACTCCCGCTCGGTACCACCGACACTGTTTCCTGCGGCGTGTGGACGTAGGAGAGGGAGGCATATGGTGTGGCCAGCATCGCGTCCCATCCCGCCTTCGCGAGGGAGTCCGGGTGATTGAGCACCTGGTCTTTCATGAAGGCCAGTTGCCCGCTGCTGCTGGTGACGCTGGGATGGGGCAACCGGGCGGGAGCTGAGTAGTCGTAGGCCTCAACCTGCACCTGGGCTGCTGTGATCAGCGCATCGGAGCCATCCCGAACTGCCAGCGAGAATGTCACGGAACCGGAGAAATTGGTCGTCAGGGTCGCATCCACCTGGCCGCTTCCCGCCGTGGTATCCCCGCTAACGGCTCCGTTGGAAAATATGAGGCCTGCATCGGAGGTGATTTCAAACGTGGAACCCTCGGGCAATTGCCAACCCGACCATTGCAAGGTCACCGTGCCACCCCCCGCCACCGCCGGATGTGAACAAGCGAAGGTACATGAGGGGCCGCCGCCCTGAGGGTTGGAATCCGTGAGCACCACGCCGCTGTCGAGGGTGACATCATCCACCCACAGTGTTTGCAGGGATGCATTGAAGGAGCGGAACCCGATGCTGTAGGAAGCTGTCTGGCTGTTGCTCGCGCTGACGGATCCGGCGAAGACGGGCGTGCCGCTGCCAAGCTCTTCCAGCCACACGTCTGCCGTGCGGGCAGCCACTGTGCCGGCGGCATGGGTGAGTGGACTGTCCGTATCGTTGAAAACCACGTAGAGCCGGTAGGGCAAATCCAGCGAGTAGGTGTTGGCTGCGGTGCTGGTAAGTCCAGTGATCTCGCCGTCATCCAGATTGAAGCGCAGCCTGTGGCCTGCCGTATTCAGATCCGATCCCGTCATGGCATAGCCCACGACCATCCCGTCCCCACCGCCGGACGAAGGCTCGCGGAAATCCAGCGCAAATGTCGTGACAGTTCCCGGGGCACCCGCCATGTCGGCGGTTTGAAGCAGGAGTCCTCTGGTATCACCCGTATCTGATAGCGCAAGATACTGATTGGGAGTGCCGAAAGGTGTCGCAGTCGATTCATCGCGGATCGTGAGGAAGCCCGCAGAAGCAGACAGGCCGGGCCACGATCCGGACGTTTCCAAGCCGGATCCAACCGCCTCCGCTTCGAAGTCTTCCTCGAACAATGTGGAAGCATGGGTGGAAAGTAGCCCCAGCCCCGCCACCACGAGACAGATGATTAGTGAGAAACGCGTATTTAGTGAGAAACGCGTATTCATGCTCTTTTCGGATCCTTCATACTTGGCTCAGCAACGGCATTATCGCCTAGCGACGTAGCAACAGTAAACTTCCCACCAAGCCGAGGAGACAGGCCGAGGGTTCGGGAACTACGGACGCTACCGCGTAGCTTTCAAAGTCATCACTGAAGAGTGTTGCGGCATTGGCACTCAGACATGAGGTGCCGAGGATGGCCATGACGAGAGGTGTGCAGTAGCGGAGAGCATGTATCATGATCTAATTATAAGATATTGATGGTTTTTCGCACTGAACAAGTCAGCTTCATCCGCTAATGCCATTTTCAGGACAAACGTTTCAAAGTTTTAAGGTGATTTTTCAAATCATAACAATTGACGATCAATGGACATATCGCCTTCCTGATTTTTTGTGAAGGCCTCGGTGACTGATGCCTTGGTCTGACAATCGATCTTCGCCAAATACGAGCGTTCCATCGTCCGTCACACTGCCAAGTTACCCCATGGCTCCAGCATGTTTTCCAAGCAATTCAGGAGTGTCGATCCTCCTGTGGAGGGCATGCCGAGTTTCACTCGAGGGCAGAAAACCTGTAGTTCATCGCCACAAAAAAACGCGCGGAAGGAACCCCCTTCCACGCGCTGGTGAAGATATTGCTGAGCTCAGCTCTGCAAGGAGATCTCACCGGGTTCGACGATAGCGTAATCACCATCGCTACGACGGTAGAGGATCGACAGTCGGTGGTTGTTCGCATTCTCAAACACAACGAACGGACGTTCACTGAGTTCCATCTCCATAATCGCCTCGTCGCGGTAGAGCGGCTTGAGCTTGTAGTTCTCTTTGTGAATGATCAGCGGCTCGACGTCTGGATGGTTATCATCCTCCTCTTCCTTGGAAGGAGCGACACCCTCAAGCAGATCGAAGGCAGTTGCTGAAAAGACCTGCTCTTCCAAATGTCGGATCGACCCTTTTCGCGGCCGTTGTTTTTTTAACAGGCGGGTTTTGTATTTCCGCATACGGCGCGCGATCTTACTGATCGTTTCGTCCATGGCCGCGTAGAGATCCTCGTGTTCAGTCGAGGCTTCGATAGTGATGTGATTAGCGCAGAAAAGAATAATTTCCGCGATCTGCCGGTAGTTTTGCACATCGACGAGCACTTTGGCTTCGATAATGCGTGGGTAATCAAGGTGTAGACCTTCGATTTTTTTGGTCGCGTAGTCGCGGATCGAATCGGTAACCGAAACGCCGCGTCCTGTGACCGTGATCGGCAGATTCACGTTTACTGTTTGCATAGTATATTAGGGGTTTATTTGTTGTTGGTTTGCGAGGAGATCACCCGATCAAACCGCTCACCAACACCCTACATACTAAATCTCTCGCCAAGATACAACTCTCGACTCAACGGATCGTTAATTAGGAAGTCCTGAGTGCCTTCACGGATCACTTTCCCCTCAAAGATTAAATACGCTCGATCCACGATGTTGAGCGTCTCTCTTACGTTATGATCAGTTATGAGAATCGCCAATCCAGCGTCCCGGAGGTCGCGGATGATGTTTTGGATCTCGCTGACGGCGATGGGATCCACCCCGGAAAACGGTTCATCAAGCATCAACAAGCTTGGCTCGGTGACCAATGAGCGGGCAATCGTCAATCGGCGCTTTTCTCCTCCGCTGAGGGTAAGTGCGATGTTGTTGGCGAGTTTATCGATACCAAACCGCTTCATTAGCCCATTGCATTGGTCGTTGCGCTCATCGCGACTCAGGTCGCTGCGAGTTTCCATCACAGCCATGATGTTTTCGCGCACGGTGAGCTTTCTAAAGATCGACTCTTCCTGAGGAAGGTAGCCCATGCCCATTCTGCCGCGCTTAAACATCGGCAAACTCGTTGCGTCCTCACCATTGAAAACCACACGACCGTCATTTGGAGGCACCAAGCCAACGACCATATAGAAGGTCGTCGTTTTTCCCGCACCATTCGGCCCGAGAAGTCCGACGATCTCGCCATGCTTCACATTGATGTCCACACCATTGACGACGGCACGACCGTCATAGACTTTTTTCAGCCCTTCGGTGTAGAGGAGATGGTCTTGCTTAGTGCTCACGTTACGAAGTAAATTTAAGTTCTCGTCTCAGGGTATCTGGATGGAATCTTCCCTTACTTCTTGTCGTCTGCCTGAACAATATCCGTAGTCTGCGGCCCCTTCAATACATGTTTCCCACTTTCCTTGAGGATGAATATCGTTTCAGGACTCGTCGCTTTGATTAAATTATTTTTCTCCAGCAGGCTCGGCATTTCGGTCATCACCACGTCATTGGTGACAGCGTCGAATACCGCGCGACCAGACTTACCGATTTTCTTTTTCCCGGATTCATCGATCTTGACGATCACCACGTTCCCAATGGCAATGGCTGACTTCAAGTCGCTCTCAGGCTCACCATTAGCAGCAATTTTTCCGGCATTTGGATTACGCTCCACCTCGAGCTTATCGCAGGTGACCGTCAATCCTTGCCCTGGGTGCCTAAAGACCACTTTTTCAAAATAAGTGACCACATTCCGATCTGAGTCAAACTGCAGACCATTCTGAGATTCCACGGTGTAAGTGGGCACCATCTCTTTTTCAGCGGGAGCGGCCTCCGCTTCAGTAGCTTCAACTTCCGCCGCTTCCTGCGCGATCAGGGGTGCCGCGATCACGAACGCGAGGGAAATAATCAGGGGGGTGAGAAATGTCTTCATAGGCATAATAGATACGTGTACGGGAATCCTAGGGCAATCGATCAATTATTCCAGTCATGGATGCGTAGGAAAAGGCGCTTATTCATTTTCCTCGGGATTTATTTCTTCAGAATCTGGCGCGGGCTTGGGGCTGCCAATGACTTTTGCCGTGGTGAGGTCGTCGGCAAACTTAGAATTCACGATTCCTGTCAGCTCGACGATAGTGCTGCCTTGGCGGAAAATACACCCCTCACCCACGGCATAAAAACCATCACCGCGGATTACCGTTTGGTGTGTCGAGGTCAGCCGATCGTCCTTCGTATTGTAGATGCCCAGTTCGACCTCAACAATCATACTGACCTTCTCAACTTCATCGAACTTGGTAAACACCATCTTTTCGACCAATAAATTGCCGTTCGGCAGTTTGGTCAGCACTTCAATATCCGTCAGTGACACCAACATGTCGCCCTCAAAATTCGGCATACGCACCCCGTAACTAGGCTTCCCTTCAGACAATAACGAGAGGCCTTGAAGTTCAGGCCCTACCGCTTCTGCGGGTTGTTTATCGTCTACCTCCTCGGAACTGGTGTCTTTTTCATCGCTCGCTTTCCCGGCATTCTTCTCTTCAGCGAGGGTAGATCCAAGGAAAACTACCGCGACAATAGCTATAGCGGTGCAAGAACGAAATCGGGAAACAACGAGCATACGGCTACACATTGCGACAATCTGCAACAAATTGCAATCGGTCAGAGCGATCTCTTTGCCGCGTAAATCCGACTTGCCGTAACCCCCAGTTCCAGTCCAATCTCGCAGCGATGAGCCAAACATCCGTCACCATTCTAGACCACCCTATCGCATCGTTCCATCTCTCCGGCATGCGCAGCAAGAGCACCACGCCTGAGGCGTTTCGAAGTCACACCACCGCGCTCAGCGCCATCCTCGCGGTCGAAGCTGCGAAGCACATCACCACTCGCGAGATGGAAGTCCAAACACCCTTGGCAACGACCACTGGCCGTGAACCGGTGACCTCTGTGTTTCTCGTTCCCATTCTCCGCGCCGGACTGGGTATGGTCGAAGGATTCCACCAACTCCTCCCATTCGCCGCGGTCGTACACATCGGGCTACGCCGCAACGAATCCACCCACCAGCCAGAAAGCTATTATCTTAACTTTCCACCGAGTATCAACGGGGCGGAGGTTCTACTGATCGATCCAATGCTCGCCACCGGCGGCAGTGCCATCGCAGCCATCCACGAGTTGCAAAAAGTCGGCGCGCGCGTTGCCGCATTCGCCTGCTGTGTGGCATGCCCGGAAGGAATCGCCGCTCTGCAAAAAGCACATCCAGCCGTGCCTATCATTACCGCAGCTTGCGACAGCCATTTGAACGAGAATGCCTACATCGTTCCCGGCCTGGGCGACGCTGGCGACCGAATTTTTGGCACCGTCGTCTAGCCACTTCCTCGTAGAAGAAACCATGCCCGAACTACCGGAAGTCGAAACCACGCGTCGGGGAATCAGCCCGCACGTCATCGGACGAAGAATCGTTTCCGTAGATGTTCGCAACCCATCGCTACGCATCCCCGTGCCCGATGAAGTCTGTGCGCTTGCTCAATCCACCATTGTCAGCGTGGACCGTCGTGCCAAATATCTACTCCTCAGATTGGACACCGGGCAACTCATCATCCATCTCGGCATGTCGGGAAGTTTGCGCATCTCAGCTTCCAACGACCCACCCAGAAAACACGACCACGTCGTCTTGTCTCTCGATTCCGGACAAGAGCTTCGCTTCCACGACCCGCGACGTTTTGGGCTCATCGACTGGCTTCCATCAACTGCCGATGTGATGGCGCACAAACTACTCAGCCATCTCGGACCCGAGCCACTCAGCGATGCTTTTACTTCGGACACTCTGGTCACTGCCGCGCATGGCAGAAAGCTTGCCATAAAGCTCCTGATCATGAACAACGCGGTAGTCGTTGGTGTCGGTAACATCTACGCATGCGAGGCGCTTTTCCTTGCCGGCATCCACCCTACAAGAGTTGCCTCGCGGGTCTCGAAATCGCGCATGGAAAAACTCACCATGGCCATCAAAGATCGTCTCGCCTACGCTATTGAGCGTGGCGGAACCACACTCCGAGACTTCGTCGGAGGCGATGGCGAGCCTGGTTACTTCGCGCAGGAGCTCAATGTCTACGGGCGCGAGGGCGAGGCTTGCAAAAACTGCGAATCAATCATCACGCGCAAGGTAATCGGTCAGCGATCCACATTCTATTGCCCAACCTGCCAACGATAAAGCATTAGTCTAATGACTTGCCGCTTCACTGGTCGATTTTCCAGCCACCGTGCTGGCCTCCGATTTTCCATCGGCGATGAAATCGTCATCCTTCGTTGGCGTCAACACCTGAGCTAGTTTCGGCGTTGGGTTGTTCTTCTCCAGAAGGAAGGAAACCCAACGGAGATCCGAACTGTTATCGAGCATCACCTTGACCACCATCGTCAAAGGCACGGCGAGGAACATGCCAACCGGCCCAAAAATGTAACCCCAGAACATCACAGAAAGCAGAACCACCATCGTGGAAATACCAAAGCGCTGGCCCATCAGAGTCGGTTCAATCAAGTTGCCCCATATCATATTGATTAAGCCGTAACCGGCGAGAACGATGAATGCTTCACCGAATCCATGTTGGATGAGGGCTAGGAGAAAGGGTGGAATCGCCGCGAAGATCGAACCGATCGCCGGAATGTAATTCAAGCAGAAGGCCACAATCCCCCAGAGCAAAGGAAAGTCGAGATCGAGGAAATAGCAGAGTAGAAACGCCAAAACCCCCGTCGCAGAACTTACACCCGTCTTGATGGCGAGATACTTCTGAATGTCGCTCGCCGCACGGTTCAGCTTGGAGAGATCAGGTCCATTCAGACCTTTGAGACGTGGGATCTTCTGCACGAAGGCTTTTCCCTCAGTCAGCATAAAGACCATCAACATGAGCACGATGAAAGTGACCTTGAGAAACTCGGCAAGCTTCGCAGCGATCGCTCCACCACTGATTTTCACCAGTCCGATCACCGCGTCGATGTTAAAGATCTCGCCGATCTTCTCCTCAGTATCTTTCACCCCCACCCCTTCAAGTTTCATCTGCACCCAAGCAACGACTCCCTCAAACAACTCTCTCAAGCGGAACTCGTAATAGTCCGTCCACCTAAGCTGGAAATCCTGCGCCAAGGCACTCAGCAAGAACCCGACACCGATCAGTACAGAAAAGTTAAGAAGCAAGGTCAGAAGAACTGCCAGCCATCCCGGAAAGCGCCGCGCCCGCAGGAACGTCACCATCGGCATACTGAGAATCGCCACAAAGAACGCCAAAAACACCGGCACCAGAAAGTCCGATGCAAGCTTCATCCCCGCAAGAACAATCACCAAAGCAGCACCACTCAACAGCGCGCGCAGCGCGGAGTGCCCTTTCATTGGTGTTTCTGTGTTCAACATGGTGTTTCTATTCTTCCCAAGCCAACAAGCTTAGGCAATCTTAAACGTCTCGCAACGTCGATTCTTTCACAACGACGGTTCATATCGTAAGTTCTCAATGATGCATGACCAAGCGCAAACCAATCCGTGGAAAACTCACTCTTCGGAAACGAAATACGACAATCCATGGATTCATGTTGTCGAACATCAAGTCACCAACCCAACTGGAGGCGACGGCATTTACGGTGTCGTACAGTTCAAAAACATCGCCATCGCCGTGGTGCCAGTGGATGACGAAGGATACACCTGGTTGGTCGGTCAGTTCCGTTACTGTCACGACACCTACGAATGGGAAATCCCCGAAGGCGGATGCCCAAAGGACGAAGACCCCACCGCCTGCGCTCTCCGCGAACTGAAGGAAGAAACCGGACTCTCCGCAGCCCGTCTCCAGCCGATTCTCGAGATGCAGCTATCCAACTCCACCACCAACGAAGTCTCGATTTCCTACCTCGCCACGGAGATCACCGAAGGCCAGGCCTGTCCCGAACCCACGGAGCAAATCGCCGTTCGTCGCCTGCCACTGAGCGAGGCATTCGCCATGGTCCATCGCAACGAAATCCGCGACGCCCTCTCTGTAGCCACGCTCCTGCGACTCGAGGCCGCACTGCTCAAGGGCGAGGTGAAGCTGAAATCCTGACTAACGTAAGCACCTGGCAGCGATCTATGGAGAGCCATCCATCTAGATGGCTTGAGCGGTATAACCAACCATCGAAGCCTTTACTCTTCTTGAGATTTATTAACACGCGAAGAGCTCAATCGCCGGAGCAGATCTGGGCGCAGCAACAGCCAAATCGATGCCCCGATGGTTCCCACAAAATAAAGCGCGATTACGAGTGATTCCATAAAACCCTGGGAAAATTGGAACAGCGAGGGTACTGCCACCACTGCAAAATAAAGCTGCCGAAATAGCAGGACAATGGCGAGAAACTGAACAAGCACCTCTGAGGAAATCTTTTCCAAGCCTATGACAGTATCCTTTTCGCTCGTTGTGAGGCTGCACAAGAATGAGGCTATCGGAGATGCCAAGAAAATTAAAGCGAGTGAGAGCAATAGCCCGCCGCCCCAAAAGATAAGGTTGTATTTCCAAATCTTTACCCAGTCAGCACTTAAGCCATCCCCAAAACCACTACTAAATGTCACGAACGACATACCTGATGTAATTACGTCACATAAGAAATAGATGCCGATCAATTGGAGTATCGTTGCGGTGAGGCCTTTGATTGTCATGGTGTTATTTTTCTAGCTGAAGAAATGGGATAGTAACAGCCCTACAACTCAGGCACTTCCCATTCCGGGATGCCGCCGGACTCGAGTTGCTCCTGATAGAGCTCATGATATGGACGGACTGGCGACATGGGGGCGGCCTCGTTAACCATCAGCGGCTTGGCCTCGCTCCAGAATTTTTCATAAGCCGCGCGCATTTCTTTCACCACCTCGGGGTGCTTGTCGATGACGTTCACTTTCTGACCGGGATCATTTTCCATGTCGTAGAGTTTTTTCTCCCCAACGAGGCCGAAACGCTGGTTTCGGACGGCAAACTTGTCCCACTTTGAATCATCTGGATCGGCACCAGTTTTCCAACGTGCGACATTGGTGAACAAATAGCGGTCAGCCCAATCTGCCTTTGGATCATCGATCAGCGGCAAAAGACTGCGCCCTTCGACTTGTCCTTCTGGCAGCTTGCCACCCGCGAGATCAACCAACGTCGGCATCAGATCAATATGCGCGGCGATCTTGTCTACCTGCCCTGTCTTGATCTTACCATCCCAGCGCATAAAAAACGGCACACGAACGCCACCTTCATCAGGGCTGCCCTTCAAACCTTTCATCCCCGCGTTATAGACTTTCATAGGCGTTCCGTCGGCAGCCTTTCCAAGCACACTCTTATCCGATCCTCCACCAGTCATCCCGTTATCCGACATGAAGATGATCACTGTGTTATCGAGGAGCCCCCACTCATCGACATTCTGTAACATACGGCCATAATTCTCATCGATGTTCTCGATCATCCCATAGAATCCCGCTGGAGATTTCTTGAAGCCGAGATCTGTGAATCGTTTGGTATTTTTTGGCGGCGCGATGAACGGACCGTGTGGCGCATTGGTGGCGATGTAGGCAAAGAACGGCGCATCATTGTCCTTCACCGCCTTGATCCAGCCAAGTGCTGCCGTGAAAAACACATCGGTGCAATAACCTTTGGTCTTCACAAAAGAACCGTTGTGACGGATAACCGGATCGAAATAACTATTGTTTGGCACATCGGCACAGGAACAGTTGTAGGCTTGACCAATTCCTCCGGCTCCATGGATGAACGCCTCGTCAAACCCTCGCCTGTGCGGCTGATATTCCTCCTCATCGCCGAGATGCCATTTCCCAAATATCCCCGTCGTGTAACCGGCGTTCTTTAACACCTGCGCCAATGTCACCGTGCTCAAGGCCATGCGCTCACGCTCCAATATCGTGTGCGTGATGCCGTTCTTCATCGGATGCCGACCACTCATCAGGGCAGCTCGTGTTGGCGAGCAGGTTGGACTAACAAGGAAGCGATCAAAGCGCAAACTCGTATCGTGCATCGCGTCGAGATTCGGTGTCTTTATCCACGGGTGACCGTGTTTACCGACGGGACCGTAGCCCTGATCATCCGTCATCATCACGATGATATTTGGTCGCGTTCCGGAAAGCGAGGCGATGGCGTTTGAAAACGAAGCGCAGAGGACGATCAACAATAAAGCTTTCATGGTCTCAAACCATGAAGTGCCGAAGGCGGATCGGCAACCTAAAGACTCCGTTTAAGACTTTCCGAGCGCTTGTTCACTATTCAACGCACGACTCCCCAGCCAAATCATCACAGCGATTGTGAGAAGTGTAATCATTGTGGCAAGGACAATCATCCAAGTCGCATAAGGATCCGCCGTCAGCAGAGCACGCACCGCCAGCGCAGCGTTAATTACAGGGATCCATGCCGTTGTGCCATCCAGCGCGACGCCTGGCGTCGTCACCGTCACCAGCGCCAAAACGACGATCATCAACAAAGGCGCGAGTAGCGCCTGCGCTTGCTTCGCGCTACTCGCCCGCATTGACACCGCCAAAGTTACCGATGCGAGCAATAGAATCGTTGCGCCGAGAAGTGGCAAGGCCACGACCAATGCGTTCCAATGCAATAGATCACCCGCCAGCTGTTGTATCGCAGCATCGCTCGTCATCCCCATTCCAATCACGGCTCCAAAACCCAAAACGGAACAGAATGTCGACGCGCAACCTACGACCACCACCGCACCAAGCTTTCCAGAAAAAATCGCCCCCCGATGCGCCGGAGTCGTCAGCAGTGTCTCCATGGTGCCTCGCTCTTTCTCACCAGCGCCGACATCGACCGCCACCGACAGGCAGGCGGTAAACGAGAGGAAAAGGATGAAATAGATTAACATCCCTGCGGCCTCGCGCCCATGGGCAACCACGAGGCTTGCCGTATCTTCCCAAACCACTCGCACTGGTGTGACCTCGCCTTGAGTGAGTCCCAGCTCTGCCAAACGATCCAAATCCATCTTCTCCTGCCAACGGGTGAGGACTTCCTCCACGCGTCGCTTCGCCACCTTGCCTTCGGCGCTGGATTCATACTGACTTGTCACGTCCCAAATTACCTTCCCCTCTCCGCGCTTCGCGCCGATCACCACGTCATAACTGATCGTCCCCGCTGGGCGACCATCCTCTGGAATTTCCACCCCCAGAGGAGTGAACATGATCAAGCCATCACCTCCCGCGTGAGTATTCAACTCCCTTGCTAGCGCATCTTTACCATCGTCACAATACACCGCGACGTTCAGCTCCCGCGTTTCATTCTCCATCAGACTACGCCCCGCAAAATAACCAAATACACCAATGAGCAATGGATAAAAAAGCAGCGGGATCACCAAGGTGAGCAATACCGTTCGGCGATCACGCAACGCCTCGCGCAATTCTTTAAGCATCACCACTTTTGACAATTCAAAGGCACTCATACACTCACCTCCGATTCCAATAGTAGATCGAGAAAGGCCTTCTCCAAAGATTCACCACGCGCGCGTTCGTGCCACTCGTCCAGCGTGCCTGAGAACTTCACTTCACCATGGTGAATCACCACTACATCGTCAGCGATCAAACTGACCTCACCCATCAGGTGCGTCGAGCAAAGAACGGTTTTTCCACTATCCCGAAGGTCTGCCATCACTTTCAGCAATGCCCGCGACGCCAAGACATCCAAACCCGCCGTTGGCTCGTCCAAAATGATAACCTCGGGATCGTGCACCAGCGCTCGAGCCACAGAAATCCTCTGAACCATCCCCATCGACATCGCGTCGACACGCTTGTCGATGAATTCGCTAAGATCCAGATCGTCGATAAGCTTCGCCAGCCGTGCCGAGACCGTTGCCGTCGACATCCCATAGAGTGAAGCAAAATAGGCAAGCACTTCTCGCCCTGTCAGCTTGCCGTAGAGTTTTGTCGACCCTGTCACAAATCCAGTGCGTTGCTGCACATCTTTAAGCCCATCCGGCAAGGCGAACCCAGCGATGGAAATGGTTCCGCGAGTGGCACAAAGCAAGCCACAGAGCATGCGAAGCAGTGTCGTTTTCCCCGACCCATTCGGACCTAGCAAGCAGGTCACTCGACCTGGCGCACAAGTCAGATCGACAGAATTCACGACGTCGACGGGTTCTCCGCGTTTCCCTCTCTCGGCGGGAAACGTTTTACTGATACCGTATACCTCAATCACCGCGCCATCATGCACGCTGCTTGTCCGCCCGCAAGCTAATGGATGACTGATGGATAAATTTTATCCAATAACGATACCGTAAAGAATAATTCACCCTGATCCGCTTTACTCCATGTCCCACCCACGTCACCGTTTTACTATGCGAATCTTTTCGACATTCTCTGTTGCGTTGGCTACCTGCCTCGTTCTGCCTGCTCTTCGAGCTCAGGCTGAGGACGCAGCAGCAGATACCGGAAACGCCCCCCCTCTAAAAGACTTGATCGCCGTCACCACCATTGAACCCGGTCGTTACAAAATTGGTGCCATTGAAATCGACGCGAAGACACGTGAGATCGTATTTCCCGCGACCGTCAACATGCGCGAGGGACTGATCGAATTCCCAATCACTCATGTCAAAGGTCGCGTCCACGAGGCGATATTCACCACCGAAGTATTGCCAATTCAAATTCAAACAGCACTCCTGCTGGCCAACTATGAGATGTCCGGGGAAGCGTTCCCACTGCCCCTCGAAAAAGAAGTGCCACTCGGCGAGCCCTTGCCCCCGATGAAGTTTCCACCGACGAATCCAGAGTCGCACGTTGCCGTCTCGATCTCATGGAAGGACAAGGAAGGCGAAGATCATACCGCCCGCCTGGAGTCCATCCTCGGGTTTGGCGATCTGCAGAACCCTGAAACACCTGTCGATTATGCCGACCAATCGAGCTATTGGATTTTTACCGGATCCAACGAGGAAATGGGGGCTCAGGTCTTTGATCTGGGTGGAGCCATGGTGGGAACTCGACTCGACAAAGGGTGCATCCTCAACCCAGAGCCTAACCAAGTGATCCTTGAAAACGTATGGTTAGCGAAGACCGACGCCATTCCTGAGATTGGCACGTCCGTGAAAGTTCACTTTGAACCCGCATCAATAAAGACAAAGAAACAGAATCCCTAAAACGTAGATACCCCTAGCCACAACCACCATGAATCCACTAACAAAAAACTTACCCACCATCTGCATCGCTCTCGCAGTGTGCACCACATCGGCCTTAGCGCAGGCCTCCGGCCACGACCTTTCACTGAAGATGGAAATCGAACGTGCCATCGCCAAGGGCACCAACTATCTTGAGTCTACTCAGGCAGAAAATGGATCATGGGCCAGCGACAAATATCCTGCAATTTCGGCTCTCGCGATCACTTCGATCATGGGCGACCCAAACCGCAAGGAAGGCGCAGAGATACCAACTTCCGCCGCCAAAGGATACGACTACCTGCTATCTCACCGCAAACCCGACGGCGGCATCTACTCCCAAGGGCTTGGCGTTTACAACACCGCTCTCAGTTCGGTCGCATTTCTCGCCGCCAACGATGACAAATTCCGCGATGCCATTCTCGGTGCACGGAAGTATCTGATCTCCCA
>JAGXGH010000118.1 GCA_024636835.1 Verrucomicrobiales bacterium
CTCTCGTCCTCTCGTCCTCTCGTCCTCTCGTCCTCTCGTCCTCTCGTCCTCTCGTCCTCTCGTCCGCCGAAGCCTAGCGAAGGAGGTTCCAGCCCTTCTTGTTAAGATCCAGCACAACCCGAGCTCTCCGCGCCCCTGCGGCTCTGCGCGAGAATCTTTTGTCTCTTCAGAGCTTCTGTCGCGCCGTGATTGAGACAAGCAAGTCTGGACAGGGTGTGGCTCGTCGGGCATCGTTTGCACTATGGCAAATGTGACTGCATACGAAAACCTCTGTAGCGTGGATCGCGATGCCGCGCCTTTACACCACGCGGCATCGATCCTCGGCTGGGATCAGGAAGTGAACATGCCACCGAAAGGGTTGGCGCAACGCTCGGCTGGCTTGGCGTCCTTGGCCGGTGAATTGCACAAGCGCTATTGCCAGCCACAAATTGCCGAGTGGTTGATCGATTGTGAGAACGATCCATTTTCCAAGGGCTCTGTGGAGGTGGCGAATGTCAGTCTTTGGCGTGAGAGCTATGATAGACGGACGAAGTTTCCCAGTGAATTTATCGAAGAAAAGAGCCGCACATCCAGTGAGGCGAAAGCGGCGTGGGCAGAGGCTCGGAAGAAGTCGGATTTTTCGTTGTTTGCACCGTTGCTGGAGCGTCAGGTGGATATCGCGCGTCGCGAAGCGGATTACATCGGTTACGAAGAGCAGCCTTACGACGCTTTGATCAAGCTTTATGAGAGGGGAATGACAACGGCGAACTTGCAGGGGATTTTCGGATCGTTTCGCGATGAGTTGGCACAGATCGCGGGCGAGGCAGTGGAGCGTTCGAAGGCGAACCCTCCGCGGGAATTCGAAGGTGAGTTCCCGATTGAAGGCCAGCAAATGTTCAACCGTGAGGTGGCGGAGTGGATTGGGTTCGACTTTGAGGCCGGGCGGATTGATACGACGACGCATCCGTTCTGTAGTGGAATTTGTCCAGGCGACACGCGGATGACGACGCGTTACTACCCGAAGGATTTCACCGCATCGCTTTATGGCGTGATGCACGAGTCCGGTCACGGGCTCTACGAGCAAGGGCTTCCCGATGAGCATTTCCCACACCCTGTTTATGATGCGGTGTCGCTGGGGATTCACGAATCGCAGTCGCGTTTATGGGAGAATCAGATTGGTCGCAGTTTGGAGTTCTGGAAGCGTTGGACGAAACGCGCTGGTGAAATTTTTCCACAGCTTTCCGGATGGACGCCAGAGGAACTAACGGCGGCGGTAAATCGCGCGGGATACTCGTTTATCCGAGTAGACGCGGATGAAGCGACTTACGATTTGCACATCGCGTTGCGTTTTGAGGTGGAGTTGTTGCTGCTGAACCGCGAGATCGAATCTGCTGACGTGCCGAAGGTTTGGAATGAGAAGTTCAAGGCGATGTTTGGTCTCGATGTGCCCGAAGATTCGCAAGGATGTTTGCAGGATATCCATTGGAGCATGGGGGCCTTGGGATATTTTCCGACCTACACCCTGGGTAACCTCGGGGCCGCGCAATTGATGGAGTCGGCGATGGCGGACTCGACAGTGAGCGCTGCGTTCAGCGCTGCCGATCCACTTCCGCTGCTCAATTGGATGCGCGAGCGTGTGCATCAGAAAGGATCGCTGCTGACACCTCCTGAAATCATCGAGCAAGCGACGGGTAAGCCGCTGGCGCCGGATGCGTTCTTGCGCCATTTGCGGAAACGGTTTTTGGGGTGACTGGTAATCAACCAATATTAGGGTCTAGTTATTTCGTTGCCCTAACGGGGCAGTGCATGCCAGCCCGGGGTGAAACCCTGGGAAAGGGGAGTGGAGGATTGAACCGTTCTGAAGGAACGGCGCATTGCTTGCGACTGGTGTGATCTTTTTCGGTGGATGGGTAGCCGCAGGCTTTTGAGTGCGGCTGGCACTGCCGCTTTTGTTTCTTTTGCGCGACGATGGAGCATGGTCAGGAAACTCCAAGGCATGTCCACCTTGCCGTGAAAGCGGTGATACTCACCGCACTCAAAAGCCTGCGGCAAAAACACCGGAAAAATTATCCCCGATGGGGTGAGGAAAGGAGAGCAAAAGCACAAATCTTGAGGTGTGGCGGTATATGAGTATACGGCATCTTGCGTGACTAGGCAGAGATCCATTGTAAGAATGCACGGAGTTCGTGCAGTATCATTAGCGTTAGTATTTGCTCTCTCTACGTTATGAAATTCATCTTATCTTTTATTGCCTCTGTAGGCCTACTTGCAGGCTTCACCGCAAATGCCGCAGAGTTGCCCAACATTCTTTGGATCACCTCGGAAGACAATGGGGCGGAGTGGATGGGGTGTTATGGGAACGAACAATCACAAACCCCGCGTCTCGATTCATTGGCTGAAGAAGGTATTCGGTTTGACCATGCGTATTCGAATGCGCCGGTGTGCGCGGTGGCGAGATCGACGATTCTGCGTGGTGCGTATTCGGTGACCACGGGGACGCAGCACATGCGCAGTCGCCACCCGATTCCCGACCGCTTTAAAGCGTATGTTACGTATCTTCGCGACAAAGGGTATTACTGCACGAATGCGTCGAAGACAGACTACAACTTTGCCGGTAACGACAAGAAATTTTGGGACGATTGCTCAGGGCGGGCGCATTATAAAAACCGTCCAAAGGATGCGCCGTTCTTTTCGGTGATCAATTTAACGGTGAGCCATGAGAGCTCGCTGTTTAAGTTCAAGAACCAGCCGGCAAAGAACACGCGTCTCGATCCGAGCGAAGTCAATGTCCCTCCCTATCTGCCGGATCTTCCTGAGATTCGCGCGGATATTGCGGCGTATTACGACATCGTCACCAATCTGGATACACAAGTGGGTAAGCTCTTGGATGATCTTGAAAAGGCGGGTCTCAAAGAGAATACGATCGTGTTCTACTACGCGGATCATGGTGGTGTCTTGCCGCGCGGGAAGCGATATTTGTATGATTCCGGTGTGCGTGTGCCGATGATGGTGCGCGTGCCGGAAGCGCTTCGTGGAATGTCGCCATTCGAGCCAGGTGCGGTGGTGGAAGAACCGGTTTCGTTTGTCGATCTCGCACCTACCGTGCTTTCGTTAGCCGGGATTGAGAAACCGAATCAGATGCAAGGGCGCATGTTGCTAGGAAGTGGACGCGAGGCACCAGCCAAGGACGAGATGGAGTTTCTTTATGGTGATCGTTTCGATGAGCTTTATGGGATGAGGCGTGGCCTCACGGATGGAAAGTGGAAGTATATTCGACGCTTTGTCCCGCATTCTCCGGCAGCGCCCTACAGCATTTATCAGTTTGGTCAGGCGGGATGGACTGCGTGGCGTGCAGCTTGGAAAGCGGGGAAGCTCGACGGCAAGTTTGCGTCGATTTGGGAACCTGGTCAGCCAGTGGAAGAACTCTACGACCTTGAAGCGGATCGTTGGGAGGTCAGTAACTTGGCAGGTGACCCTGCGCATAGCGCTAAACTGGAGTCGATGCGGGCAAAGCTGCGTTCGACGATGGTGAGTGTGCGTGACACGGGGATTGTTCCCGAAACCATGTTCGCGTCGATGATCGAGAAGAACGGAACGGTCGCCAGTGCGGTTGAGAAGATGGCAGACTACGAGGCCGTGTTGGATATGGCCATCCTCGCATCGGGTGCGAAGACGAGTGATTTGGAGGCTTTGAAGGCGGGACTTTCATCGAAAAGCCCGTTGGTGCGCTATTGGGCCGCACAGGGCTGTGTGAACCTAGGGAAGGTGGCTGACTCATGCTCAGATGAGCTCACTCAATTACTCAAGGATGATGTATTAGGTGTGGCGTTAAGTGCTTCAGAAGCGCTCGTTGCCATCGGGCATCCTGAGGCAGCGAGACCCTTTGTTGTAGGGGTTTTAAATGCCGCGAAGGAGGAGTATTCCACTCTCAGTGCGGCAAATATTGTGCGCGCGAATGGCTGGGCGGGCGACCTTCCTGCCGAGTGGTTTGATCGGGTCAAGAAGGGAAAATTGGGTTACCTAAAGCGGATGGCTGGGTTTATGAAAGAGGGCAGTGAGTAGGTATCAGCATTTTAGATAGTCATGTTTTTATGCAAAACGGGGTACAGAGCGCCATCTAACGAAGCATCATTGCCGCCTTTTTCACGGCGGAGATGAACTGCTCCACCTCTGACTCCGTGTTGTAGACGGCGAACGAGGCACGGACAGTGCCGGTGATGCCGAAGCGCGCCATGAGTGGTTGGCAGCAATGGTGACCTGTGCGTACGGCGACGCCCATTTGATCGATCAATGCTCCCAGGTCGTAGTGATGGACACCGTCGAGCCTGAACGATAGCACGGAGGCTTTATGACTGGACGTGCCGTAGATCTTTACGTCGTCGATCTCTTGAATGGCGGCGGTGGCAGCATCGAGTAGCGTGTGCTCGTGGTCGGCGATGGCTTCCATGCCGATCGCGTTGGCATAGTCGAGGGCTGCAGCGAGTGCGATGCCACCTTCGATGTTCGGTGTGCCGGCTTCGTATTTGAACGGCGGGTCGTTGTAAGTCGTTTTCTCAAAGCTCACCTCTTTGATCATTTCGCCGCCGCCGCGCCAGGGTGGAAGCTGTTCGAGTAGGGCATGCTTCCCATAGAGGATGCCGATGCCGGTTGGTCCGAAAATCTTGTGACCGGAAAAGGCGAAGAAGTCACAGTCGAGGTCTTGTATGTCGACCTGCATGTGGGGAATGGATTGCGCACCATCGATGAGAGTGAGGGCACCGAACTTCTTCGCGGCGACGATCATTTCCTTCACTGGGTTGATGGTGCCGAGGGCGTTGGAAACCTGGTTTACGGCGAGCACTTTGGTGCGCTCGGTGAGGAGTTCTGCGAATGCGTTCTGGTCGAGTGATCCGTCATCGAGAACAGGGATGACTTTGAGCGTGGCGCCGGTCCGCTGGCACAACATCTGCCATGGGACGATGTTGGAGTGGTGTTCCAAGCCGGAGATGAGAATTTCGTCGTCTGCTGAGATAGTTCCGGAAAGTGTCAGCGCATTGGTGACGAGGTTGATGCTGTCCGTGGTGCCGGAGGTGAAGATAATTTCCTCTGGTCGTGCGGCATTGAGATGGCGCTGAATGGTTTCGCGCGCGGCCTCGTGTGCGGCGGTGGCGGCTTGTGCCAATTTGTGAACACCACGATGGATGTTGCTGTTGATCTCCTTGTAGTATCTCGCGGATACATCGAGCACCTGCTGCGGAGACTGCGAGGTGGCGGCGTTGTCGAGATAGACCAATGGCTTGCCGTTGATCTCTTGATCAAGGATGGGAAAATCTGCGCGAATGCTGGAGATATCTAGTGGGCTAGCCATGGTCGACGGTCAATCTGCTCTAGGGGTGGGTCAATGATGAATGGTATGGAATAAATTGGAGCTCCGCGTCTCTTCTTTACGTATTTGAAGGAGGTAAATGATGAAGAAACTATTGATATTAAGTCTGGCGGTAATCACGATGATATTTGGAGCACGAATTTTTGGCGAAGATTTAGTCTTAGCGGATGGCAAGGTTTCCAAAGGCGCATTGCCTTATGATAGAGCGACTTCTGAGATTGCTTTTGAAACGGCAACCTTCGGAATGGGATGATTTTGGGGTCCTGACTCCCAGTTTGGGAGTTTGAAAGGGGTGCTGCGCACACGTGTTGGCTATGCCGGCGGCGAACGAGAAAAGCCGACCTATCGCTCGATGGGCGATCATACGGAAGCGATTTCCATTGATTTCGATCCTAAGGTCATCAGTTACGATGAGTTGCTCGGGTATTTCTGGAACGGACACCGCTGCCAAAGTGTGGGGCGTAGTCGCCAGTATATGAATGCGGTGTTTTTCCATAACGAGAAGCAAAAGACCGTGGCGGAAGAATCGTTGCGCAAGCAGGCTGAGCGGCTTGGGATTTCTTCGTATGAAATTGAAACCAAACTGCTGCCGGTAAAGTCGTTCACTTACGCGGAGGGATATCACCAGAAGTATTCGCTGGACCGCGATTTGAGGGAATTCCTTGAGCAAACTTATCCGGAGACCAAGGCTTTTGCTGATTCCGCGGTGGGTGCGCGATTGATTTCCTTTCTGGGATCGGGCGTGGAGAAGGACTGGGATTTGTTCCTGGAAGAGTTGCCGAGTTATGGGTTGCCTGAGAAGCTGGAGACGCGTCTGCGTGTGATGGCGGAGAAGAAGCTTTAGGTGTTACGTTTTAGGATTTAGGATGGAGCAGGGGACGCTTTTTAAGAGTCCGTGACTTTGGGCGGGGGTGAAGAGCGCATCGCCGCCCGAATGGTGGGTGGTCGCGTAAAAGGGCGGCGCCCCACGCGATCTAGTGACGGTGAAGGAAAGTTTCGGACGATGTGGAAATCATCCCTCCCAGGGAAAGAGCGGCTGCGCCGGGGTGTCGTGCCGTTCGACACGAATGGTCTACAGATCTAGCTGCTAAACAGCACGCCGCCGGATGGGCGTTCGGCGCGGACGCGGGCGGCGGCTTTGATGATTTCGTCCGCAGCGATTTCGATGTCTGGTGCGGTGGTCGTGGTGCTGAGTGAAAGGCGAAGGCTGGTTTTGGCGTCGGTGGCGGAGATGCCCATCGCCGTGAGGACGCTTGATGGCGCCGGGTTGCCTGTCTTGCAGGCTGATCCTGACGAACAACAAATGCCCGCCTCGTCGAGGCGAATGAGCATTGCCTCGGCAGGCACTCCAGTGATGCGGAAGTTGATGGTGTTGGGCACGCGATCGGTGGATGACCCGTTGAGCGCGAAGCCGTCGATGCCATCGCGAAGTAAGGATTCAAAGTGGTCACGCATCAGTTCGACGCGGTGAAGGACGCCATCGGCGAGTCGATGACGCATGGCCTCAGCGGCTGCGCCCATGGCAACGATGCCGGCTACATTCTCGGTTCCTGCGCGGCGTCCGCTCTCCTGTCCGCCGCCGACGAGTAGGTTGCGGAAGCGGGTGGAGGATTTTACGAAGAGTGCACCAACACCTTTCGGGCCATGGAATTTGTGCGCGGCGAGTGACAGAAATTGAATGGGGTGCGCTGCGACGTCGATGGGGATTTTTCCTGCGGCTTGGACGGCGTCGGTGTGGAAGGGGAGTCCAGCCTCGGCGGTGAGGACGGAAATTTCGGCGATCGGATGGATGATGCCGGTTTCGTTGTTCGCCCACATTAAGGAAACGATGGCGATGTCGTCCGCATGTTCTTCAAGGATCGCTTTGAAGGCATCGAGATCCAGACGTCCGTCTGGATGAACGGGGGCGGTGATGACATTTTCCGCACCGACCAGATGCACGGCGGACTTGCCGACGGCGCTGTGTTCGGTCGCGCCCACGACGATCTTTTTTCGGTCGGGAAGAAGTGATACCGCAGAGGCGAGGGCAGTGTTGTTGGCCTCGCTGCCGCAGCCGGTGAAAACGATTTCTTCTGGCACCGCGCCGATCAGTTCGGCGACTTGTTGGCGTGCGGTGTCGAGTGCGTCGCGAACGGGCTTGGCGAAGTCGTAGCCTGCCGATGGGTTGCCGTAATGCTCAGTGAGAAATGGAAGCATGGCGTCGACGACTTCGGGGAGTAATGGGGTCGTCGCGTTGTTGTCGAGGTAGATCACGGGGGATAGTCAATAGTCAGAGGACAATGGTCAATGGGGGGAACTGCGGAGTCTATGAGGTGGCGTCGTTATCATCGCTCATGTTCAAGGCTTTTGCGGCGGCGGCTTCTCGCGCTCTGCGGAGAAGGAAGATGTTTCTTATGTATACGAACCAACCGGTGCCTTGGCCGAGGATGCCGACGACGTCGACTCGCCACCAGAAGTAGATAATGAGCATCGATGAGCCGAGAAGCGACATCCACCAGAACGCCGGAGGAACGATGGATTGTTTGGCGCGCTCGCTGGCGATCCATTGGACGACCATCCTGCCGGTGAAGAGCAGTTGACCAATAAACCCAAGAATCACCCAGAGCAGGCCAGAGGTGCTGGTGATATCCAGAATGCGGAACAACATGCCGCCATGTTCTTTTTTGGCTTGGAGGGTGGTGATGGCGTCGGCGAACTCCTGTGGGGTGAGGCGGATGTCACCATCCTTCGCTTCAAAAACGAACTCGGTTTTGCCATTGTCGTCGACTTCCGTGTTCAGCGTCGCGATACGGTCGCTCATGCGGAATGGGGGAGTAGACTCTGTAGCGTTGGCAGAGCGTGCTGGGTTGCGTTCGCCATGGCCTTTCCAAAGTAGAAATGCGCCAATGGCGAAGCAGGTGATCGTGAAGACGAGAAGGAGACGGTTAGTGATCCGCATCCCGCATCATCCGCTGTTCGAGGCACAAGGTCAAAAGGGGAATTGCGTCTTAGTCGCTGGGCGGTGTGGAGTGAATGTGGGGCGCGGGGCGCACCCCCTCCGGCGGTGAATGGTGTCGCGTAAAACGGCTGCGCCGCACGCGATAGATGATTGGTGAACCGGAGGCTTTGAGCGATGGAGTGTGGGCGCCTCGCCCACATCGGGTGGTCGCGTAAAAGGGCTGCGCCCCACGCGATTGGCGCTTTTTAATGCCCAATGCCCAATGCCTAATGCCTAATGCCTAATGCCTAATGCCTAATGCCTAATGCCTCCGCGTGGATGGTCGTTTGGATGTCGC
>JAGXGH010000119.1 GCA_024636835.1 Verrucomicrobiales bacterium
CTTGTTGAACAGAGCCGCTGCGCGGCGAGCCGTGTAGCGGTGATTGGTTAGTGGATATGGAAGGTTGGGCCGAGATGTGCAAGTCTGTGCGTCTATGAAAAAAGAAAACAACCAACAATAACACACCCGACCCTCAGAACTGGTATCAGGACTTCACCCGCTTTGTCCAACTCAAAGGTTTGAGCGAGAACTCGCGAAAGACCTACATGAGGTGGATTCATCAGCTCATGGCGCACTATCCGTCCACTGAGCTTCCTGAGCTGACTAGCCGACAGGCACTCGACTTCCTGATCCACCTGCAAAACGATCGCAAGCTGCAACCCAGCACACTCAATCAAGCCGTTTGCGCCGTGCGCACGCTCTACCGCGATCATCTTGGTTTGGACTGGACGATCTGGAAGGACATCAAGATAAAGCGCGAGGAACCGCTGCCGCACGTCCTCAGCAAAGAAGAGGTCGCCAAGCTGCTCGCCACCTTCCGAGACGGACGTTACCGCGCCTACTTCACACTCGTCTACCACTGCGGGCTGCGCATGAGTGAGGCGCTCAACATTAAGCCCAAGCAGATCGATGGAGAGCGGCTCATGCTGCGCGTCAACGGCAAAGGCAAAAAGTATCGTGACATCCCGATCAGCTCCAAGATACTCGTGCGCCTGCGCCAGTTCTGGAAGTCCCACCGCAACCCACACTGGCTTTTCCCGGGCACCGGACGGGGATGGAAGAGTAGCGGCATCACCTTACCCCAAGCTCTCCATCGCAGCACCCACGCCATGACCAAGGCCAGTGTCTGGGCAGCCATGAACGTCGCCAAAGCCGAGTGCGGACTCATGCACAAGCACGAGAAGCTCTGCATTCACACCCTGCGTCACAGTTACGCTACCCACATGCTCGATAGCGGCGTGTCCGTGCGTCAGATTTCAGCCTACCTGGGGCATCAATCGCTCAAGCCTACGATGGTCTACCTGCACCTCACCGAAGTGAGCGAGAGCAAAGCGCGCGAAGTGCTCGACACCTTGCCCGGTTGCTAGCGCATCCACGTACGCACCGCCGTGGCACTCATGCTCGCAGATATTCTGCGCGATCACTGGCCGGACTACCTCCGCGACCATCGCGCCAAGCTGTGCACCGCTCACCACCGGGCGGTGCGCAGCGTCTTATCGTGCCGCACGCCAGCGCTGGGAGGGCGGCTTTACCGCTGCGGCGGGTGCAGCAAAAACCACTACGCCTACCATTCGTGCAACCATCGCAACTGCCCGCAATGCGGTGCACGCGATCAGCAGGAGTGGACCGCAAAACAAGAGGCGCGACTACTCCCCGTGCCGTATTTCCTGATCACGTTCACCATCCCTGAGCAACTGCGCACGCTCTGCCTGCGCCACCCAAAAGAACTCTACGATCTCATCCTGCGCGAGAGTGCCGACGCACTCAAGGACGTCATCGCGACCAAATCCAAAACACCCGCCAGCGAGCTGCGCTGTGGGTTCACCAGCGTGCTCCACACCTGGGGACGTCAGATGCAACACCATCCTCACGTTCACAGCATCGTCCCCGCCATTGCACTCAATACCCGCACCCGCCAACTCATCGCGCCTGCCAACGATCAGTTCCTCGTTCACTTCAAACCGCTCGCCCAACGCTTTCGCAACCGAGTGCGCAACGCGCTCAAAGAACACCACCCGGAGATCCACAACGCGCTCACCGCAGACCAGCGACGCGCACTTTCAAAAACCACTACCTGGAACGTCAAACTCCAACCCGCAGGCAGCGGACAGAGTGCGGTGCGTTACCTCGCCCGCTACGTCCAGCGTAGTGCGTTTTCCGCAAAGCGACTCATCGGCTACGACGCCAAGGGCAATGTCCTGCTCGCCTGGACATCCAGCCAGACCGGCAAGCGCGGCGTCCTTCACCTCCACCCCCACGAGTTCATTCGTCGATGGCTTATCCACGTCTTGCCCAAGGGCTTTACCCGCGTGCGTCACTACGGGTTTCATAGTAGTGCGGCCAAAAAATCCCGCACGCTGGTTCGCGTGTTACTCGGTGCATCGCTCAACGAACCACTTCCAAAGCTGCCCGAAGCAACACCGTTCACTTGTGAGCATTGCGGCGGCGAGCTCGTGTTTCAACGCCAGATCGCACGCTTCCTGCCATCACGAGGACCACCGCACTCGCACCAAAACCGCCAATCCGCATGAAACGCACTCACGCAAGTCATTCATCAACCGTCGCCAAACGCCACGGCCTGGGAACGTGCGTGCCGGACACTCGTCAAAACCGCCCAAAAACCTCCGAAACGAGACGCTCAGCGCTAAACATCACCAAAGCACTCCCAATCAATGGATCGGCTGTGACGAATCGCTGCGCGATACGTCACAGCGCCACCGCAAAGCGAGTCGAACCAGCACTCGTCACCTCTACGGCGACGCAACACGTTCACACTAAGCCCTCAATCGAAAACGCATAGGACGCCAGACACGGCGCTATGGTTCGAGGGGCACGTTCAACAACCAATAGGTTCGGGGCTAGCGCCCAAACCTATCTTTGGGGTTCTACTTTTCACCTCCACGGGTTTGTGTTCCAACGCTCTTCGTTCCCATCTTTATAAATCAAGTCGTAGTATGCGTGATTAAACTCAACTCGGTAAGATTTCTTACTTAGTTTTTCATATTGGATGCTCCAACGTCGGCCTTTTTTGGTATTATGTATTAACTTTAGTTCCTTATTACTTTCCTTAACTAGTTCGCCTAAAGAGTCTGGAACCCTTCCCTTCACTTCTTTAAATTCTTCTATAGCAGAAACGACAGGCTTCAGATTACTCTTCGCACTAATCTTAGCCGTTGGCGAAGTGCAGCTAGTATACGCAAAGAAAAAAAGAACGATAGTGATGTTCAGTATTAATTTCATGCTTCTTTGTAGAACGTCGAGGTGTGGCACCGGCTACTGGCAGCACCACTCCGCAACAGGGTTAAGGGTTGTAGTAAAAAGCATCATTTCGACTCGGAGCGGGTAGCCGATTGTCCACCACCGCCTTGTTCGGTCTTAAGAGTTTTCAGCATCGAGTTAAGGAGTTTCTCATCGTTGCCGTCAAAGTGATCCAGGTGCTTCTCCAGCTTCTTTTCAAGCTCCGTTCTGTAGTCGGCCGAGAAAGCCTGCTGCATAGTTGGCAAGGTAGCCTCCATGGCCGCGAGGATGACTCGAAGATCTGACTGGGAGTAAAACTTGGTCTCCGCAAGAGATACCTCAGCGCCGCCGAAGGATGTCGTGAGCCCACTATACATCTGCTTCAATCCGTCCATACGAGTCTGGTAGGATTCGTCTTTGGGAATAGTTGGAAGAAATTCGTTCACGAGGTCGATTCCCAACGCAGATACATGCAACGAGAAGGCTAACAACCGAGCTATCTCAGAATTCAGTGCTTCTCCACGATTCGCCGCAAACGCATACTGCTTGAGGATTCCATTGAGTCCCTGTTGAATCTGAAGGAAATCTTCCAATCTGGTGCCAATCGGAAGCGTCTTGTTCCGATTGAATGTGAAGTTTGACGTATCCGTGATTCGCGCAATCAGCGGCTTCCCTTGTTCATCCGTCAGAACCGGTCTTAGCACCTTTCCCTCGCCCAGAATCCGAGAAGTCGTCGCATAGTCTCGGCCATTCCATTCTCGATCAGTCGCTGGGATTCCAGCGTTTAGGAAAGCATTTTCTGCGCCAAGTAGAGTTGTAGCAAGGAGTAGTCCGACTGTGAGGATTGCTTTCATTTTCTGACCGAACGTCGAGGTCTGGCACCGCCTACTGGAAGCGCCACTCCGACTCTGGGTTAAAGGTTGTAGTTACGTCAATCATTCGAACTCTGGGCGTGTAGGCGGTTGATCAGGACCGATTTGTTAGGCCTTTCTGGCACGCTTTCGCCAGAATAGAGAAGTTAATGTGACAATCACGAGAATCGGTGAAGCGGTGATCGAGAACATCAACATGCCCTTTGCAACCACCGGCAGCGTAGCCCATCTGGTTGTTGACCAGGGTGAAGTAGGCCCGTCACCAGAATGCTCTGTGGGATCGAGAAGTGAGGTGTGAGCGGAGTAAATGAGATGTCCGAGCATAAATGCGAGTACCAATGTCAGTAGCATGAGCGGAGTCCATACCAAATAGAATCGCTTTGTTCCTCGCAGCTTATAAACGAAGTAGGTCCAAGATCCGAAAATTGGTAAACAATAGTATCCCCCAGACAAGAACGAGAATATCAGAATTAAGACAGGCAGAGTAATGAGATTCGTAAGATGATCTTCTTTCATTCTGGCCTAACGTCAAAGCGCACTCAACCCTGACTGGGAAGCACGCGTCGATGACAGGTTGAAGGTTGAAATCATAAAAAGCTATCCGAAAACACGGGCGTAGTCAGGGGTTGAATGCCGTGACTTGTTCGCAGCATTCTGTTTGTAATCCTCGCGCATTACTATGGCCACTTGCTGCTCGGACAAATTTAAAGCGTCTCATAATCGCTCGGTTGAGCTAAATTGACTGCGACTTCAAAATCACAGGTGCGAGCTTTTTGAACCTCTGCCCAAGTAGTGTTTTCAACGTAGTATTTGCATGGATAGTATCCAAATATCACCGTGAGTATGAAGCACAGAACAGCTAGAATTGATCGTTTCTTGAACGTGGAAATGATGCTCCCCACAAGTGATAAGGCTGATAGAGTAGTTAGAAGACCTACCCAAAATACCTCTATGATACCTGATGGTGCCCCTCCTCCTACGAATCCCAATATCATTTCCAATTTCATTTATCAGCGAACAGTTCTATTATCCGGGGGGTCCGGATAACTTGTTTTGAAATTTGGTTTGTGGGCAGCAGAACGGGCTGTCCAGCTTTCAGATTCTTTATGAAGGAAAGCATTGGACAGTCCAAGACCAAACTTACGGTTGAAGAAATTACTGGTAGTGATCCGCGTAGTCGCTGAATCCTGATCCGGTGGTGTGAGCACACAGTCGTCTGGTGACGAAGGGCTTAGTGCCTGGAGTAATCAATTCTTCCGCAAGGGGATATGTGCGAAGAGGCAGCACCAAAAATGTGGTGAGCGGTCTCCGTTCTCTCTACAGAGCGGCGGGGCGCGTGCGCGATGGATGGTTTTCATTAGAGATCCAGAGGGCTTGGTGCACCAGCACCTTTGTTCTTTGCCACGTGCAGATAGATCATTGTGGTAGAGACATCGGCATGACCAAGGAGTTGTTGCACGGTTCTGATGTCGACATTGGCCTCAAGCAGATGCGTGGCGAAGGAATGGCGCAAGGTGTGGCAAGTGACTCGTTTGGTGAGAGCTGCTTGTTTCGCAGCTCTCTTTATCTGACGCCCCATCGAGTCTTCCAGAAGGTGATAGCGTGCATAGGCTCCGGTTCTTGGGTGAGCGCAGAGTTTTGCGGCCGGGAAGAGAAAGCTCCAGATGAAGTCCATGTCTGCTTTCGGGTATTTCCGTGCGAGTGATCCCGGTAGGTGGACGCGGGCGGTGTCCTTGGCCAGGCACTCCTCGTGCCATTTTTTAAGATCGGCGAGACGATGCTCCAGCTTTGGAGCCAAGGCCTTCGGGAGCGGAACAACGCGATGTTTCCCTCCTTTCGCGTCGTGGATCTGAATAATCCCCTGACCCAAATCGATGTCTTTGATACGGATCGCTACAGCTTCGCTTACTCGCAGCCCAGCTCCATACATTAGCTCCGCCACCAACTTCCATGTGCCTGCGAGGCATTCCAACAGCTTATCGATTTCCGGCCGCGTGAGAACGGTTGGCGGACGTCGATAGTCTCTGGCTGGTGTTGGTGGATTGATCGTAAATTCCCCATGGTCGAAGACTCTGCGATGAAGGAAGACCGAGGCATTCAGGGCAAGTTTCTGAGTGCCGGAGGCAACTCCTTTATCGAGCGCGAGGTAATTGAGATAATGGGTGATGGCGGATGGTCCGACCTGTTCCGGAGTTTTCCCGGTGCGTTGCAGGGTCATTCGAATGTATGCTTTGATCGTTGAGCAATAGGTGCGCTCTGTTTCCACCGCTTTGCCCTCCAGGCGGATCTGACGTCGGGTTCGGTTGAGAATATCTTCGGTAGGTGTCTTCGCCGCTTGTGTGGATTCACTTGGCGCATCGTCGCTTTGAACCACAATGGATTGCCGTAGCAGCCCTTTGTGATTGATGGATGGTGTGGATGCGCTCTCGGCCAACCCGGACCAGTCGAAGTTTCCCGCCCACTTCGATTCCAACACATCCTCCGCCAAGATCTTGGCGGCATGAACGGCTTGGCGGAATTGCCAGTCGCGAACTGTTGAGTCATTAGCCAGAGCGGCGAACTAGGCGCGTGTGTGGGATTCTGAACGCGGCCCCTTTGATTTCACCCAAAACTCCGCCCAACGCTCTTGTTTACCGCGTTGATTTTGACAACAACACTGCCAGATCGAAACTCAATGGGGAACGCTGGTTTTTTCTTTGCAACAATACGCCTAGTGGCAGAAATTTGGCAGACAATCAAGCCGACTTCCCTCGAACCTCGTAGAATAAGGGAAAAAATGGCGACCCGTACGGGATCATCTTACGCGGCACTTAAGCTCTACGAGATGGCTGCACCCGCTGCGCGGGCTCTCATCCCTTGACTTCTGTGCACAAAAAACGCCGACCGATACTCGGACGACGAATAAAAGAAAAATGGCGACCCGTACGGGATTCGAACCCGTGTTACCGCCGTGAAAGGGCGGTGTCCTAACCACTGGACGAACGGGTCACGCTCGATTGGAAGGTCGCAAAAGGTATCCATCTCAAGCGATGACGCAACACCTTTTTATAAAAAAATCTACCTAATCATCAGGAACGCCAAAGTCGGGTCGGATGACACTCCGCATCAAGGCTTTTGGGATAATTCAGGGTGTAGTGAAGGCCTCTGCTCTCATGACGCCTTAGAGCAGAGTCCACGATGAGCGATGCTGTAGTGACGAGATTTCGTAATTCGAGGAGGTCTGTGTTCACTTTGTATCCCCAATAGAACTCTTGGACCTCTCGGCCGAGATTTTGCAGCCGAGCGGTTGCCCTGCGAAGACGGTTGATGGTGCGAACGATACTCACATAGTCACCCATGCATCGGCGGACTTCGTCCCAGTTATGATAGATAACGACCAGTTCGTCGACGTCCGCCGCATTGCCTGACTGCCATTCGGGGATCTTGTAGGTGAGATGTTCATGATCGTCGATAGGCAGACGTTCGATGACTTCAGCCACGGCACGATGAGCGACGACCACACCCTCGAGCAGCGAATTGCTAGCTAAACGGTTGGCTCCGTGTAGACCGGTGCACCCAACTTCGCCGATCGCGTAGAGCCCCTTTAAACTGGAGCGCCCGTTGACGGTGGTTTCGATTCCACCGCACATATAATGCGCAGCGGGGACTACGGGAATAGGCTGCTTGGATATGTCGATGCCCACAGACATACAGGTTTCGAAAATCAGCGGAAAGCGCTCTTGCCAGAACTCCCGGGAATGCGCGGTGCAATCGAGAAACACACATGGCCCGCCGGTTCGCTTAATCTCACTATCAATCGCGCGGGCGACGATGTCGCGGGGTGCAAGTGATCTACGCTTGTCGTAGCGGTGCATGAACTCTTTGCCATCTTGGCCGACAAGAACTCCGCCTTCACCGCGCACGGCTTCGGAGATGAGGAATGATTTCACCTCGTGGTGGAACAAACACGTTGGGTGAAATTGCATGAACTCCATGTTCGCAATAGTGGCACCGGCGCGCCATGCCATCGCTACGCCGTCTCCCGTCGCTGTGTCGGGGTTTGTCGTGTAAAGATAGACTTTACCACATCCGCCGGTACAAAGCAGCACACGCGTGCTACGCAAGGTCTTCACCTCACCGCTGTTTTCGTCGAGTGCGTAGACGCCGAGCACACTATTCGCGGCGGCAAAGCCGAGCTTTCCGGTGGTGATGAGATCGATGGCAAAGTGATTTTCCAGCACTTGAATGCGTGGATGGGCTTCGACGGCGGCGACTAATCTTTCTACGATTTCCCGCCCTGTAGAGTCGCGGTGGTGAAGGATGCGCCGCCGCGAGTGTCCGCCTTCCCGCCCGAGATCGAGCATTGTGGGGTCTAAGTCTTCGTCGCTATCCGTTGCCTCGTCCTCTTGTTTAAAATCACCTCGATGGTCAAACTCCACTCCGTAATACATCAGCTCACGAATCCGTTCTGGCGCGTCTTCGATGATGGTCTTCACCACGGCTTCATTACAAAGTCCCGCGCCGGCGTCGAGGGTGTCGTCGATGTGCATTTGGAAGGAATCATCATCACTCATGACGCAGGCAATGCCACCCTGTGCCCATGCCGTGTTGGAGTTCTCCGCCGCTCGTTTGGTGAGAATGAGCACCTCGCCATGATTTGCAGCCTTGAGAGCTGCGCTCAATCCAGCGATGCCGGTGCCGATGATGATGAAGTCGTGTTCCATGAATTTCCGCTAGTCCAAACTGCTCAGACAATCCTTTAGGTTTAAATCAATATTGTCGATCAAACGTGTACCATCAAAAAACACAGCAAGCGCCATCACCGCATCACTCTGAATTTCTTCAACGGGTTGAAAGGTGTCATTGTTGACGATTTCCACATAGTCGATACGCGCCTCGCCCACTGACGAAATCCGATTTGTTGCCGCGTCGACGAGCGCTCTAACTGATCGTTCGCCACGAATGAACTTCTCTTCTGCGGCGAGTAATGCCTGTCTTAGCACGGCGGCATCTTTGCGCGTTTCGGCTTCGAGATATTGGTTGCGTGAACTCAGGGCGAGCCCGCTGTCCTCGCGGACCGTCTCGACGCCGAATATATCTACAGGGAAATTCAGGTCGTGCACCATGCGGCGGATCACCGCAAGTTGCTGCGCATCCTTTTTGCCGAATACGGCGACATCAGGACGGACGATATTGAAGAGCTTCGCCACTACTGTGCATACGCCGCTGAAATGACCGGGGCGGCTCGCACCACAGAGATGGGTGGTCACGCTTTCTTCGATGACTTTGACCGAAGGATTCGGCGCATACATTTCCTTCGCCAAAGGAGCGAAAATTAAATCCACTCCCGACTCCTCGCAGATACGGCTATCGGCATCCAGCGTGCGTGGGTAGTCTTCAAAATCCTCACCAGCACCAAACTGTGTTGGGTTTACGAAAATACTCACCACCAGCACGCCGTCCTCACCAGCGAGGTCTCGTCCCTCCTCGATCAAACTTCGATGCCCCTCGTGAAGTGCGCCCATCGTGGGAACGAGCACCACACGACCTCCGCCACGGCGGGCAATAGCTTGGCGGATTTCACTGATTGATCGAAAAACTTCCATATTTTTTTGAGATTGAGGTTTTAGTTAACAGACTTCGATGAATTTTAACGGGCAGACCTTCCAAGTTTTCGGGTGATCAGAGCACGTAGTTCGGACAGTTCATCGAGGCGCATCAGCACGCAGGTTCCAAAATATACACCGGCGGCAATAGCGATCACTGGCAGCAGAGTGACTGCTTTCTTCATTAAACCAAAGTCGCCATAGCCGTCCATCAACCAGTGCTGTCCTGCGATACACACCCCTGCCATTAACGCTGCGGCAGTTCCCAACTTTGCCAAGGTGAGGATCAGTCGCCCGCTCTCCAGGCCTTTGCTGTAACGGATCATTAAGAAGTAGAGTTGCGCGCAGTTGAGCATCGCAACGACGCCGGTGGAGAGCGCGAGATACTCAAATGGCAAGTCCCACACGACGATGAACAAATAGTTCGCCGCAAAGTTTATCGCGATCGAAACAAAGCTCACGACCATTGGTATCAAGCGCCTCTCGATCGCGTAGAACGCCGGTTGCACAACCTTGATCGCGGCATAGAACACCAAGCCAAAGGAGTAGAACCGCAGCGCCGCAGCCATTTGCACTACGTCGATGGCGTCAAATTTTCCACGCTCAAAGATCAAGCTGATCACTGGTTCTGCGAGCAGTGCCAGACCGACCGCACACGGCAATGTGAGCATCGTGACGAAGCGCAGACCGCGCGCGAGGATGGTGCGGAAATCGCCCGTCGCCGAGTTGTCATCACCGGCAGCACGGGAGAGCGCTGGCAAAGTGACCATCGCCACCGCAACCCCGAACAGCCCGAGCGGCAACTGCATCAAGCGGAACGCTCCCTGTAACAGGGCCACGGCACCTTCGCTTGCACGTGCGGCGAATCCTGCGTTGACCATCACGTTCACCTGCACGGCGCTACTAGCGATCACCGCTGGACCGAGCAAGCTGAGAATTTTTCGCACTCCCACATCCTTCTTCCATTTGAAGTCGACTTTCGGACGATACCCCTGTTTCCACAGCGATGGGATCTGGACACCCAGTTGGGCGAGCCCTCCGACCACGGTGCCGATGGAAAACCCGATCAATGCCGTGCGGCCGAAATCTGGGTCGATCAGCCAACCTACGAGAAGTCCGGTAGTGAGTGATCCGATATTAAAGAAACTCGACGCCAGCGCGGGCATTCCGAATACACCGCGCGAGTTAAGGATTCCCATCACCAATGCCGCCAGTGAAACCACCGCGATGAATGGATACATAATCCTGACCATTAACACGGTAAGGTTTCTCATTTCCTCATCGAACACAACGCCACCCGGTGACGAGCCGTCGCCGATAAACAGATCGATGATCCACGGCGCAGCGAGGATTCCAATGATCGAAACTATCCCCATGAATACAGCAGCCAGCGACAGCATCTTATGTGCAAGCAACCACGCGGGTTTGTCGCCACCTTCGCGTAGCTTCTTCGAGAATACCGTGACAAAGGCTTGCGATAGCGCGCCTTCAGCAAATAAGTCACGCAGCAAATTTGGGATCTTAAACGCGAGGTAAAAACAGCTCAGCCACTTCGTCTGGGAGAGACTGAAAAGAATCATCTCACGAGCCAGTCCTAGCACACGGCTGCACATGATCGCGGCGCTTACCACCCACGTCGACTGCAAGCCCGAGTGCTTCACAGGCTTTACGACTTCTGTTGGTTTCCCCTCACTCATCGGCGGCATTTTGAGTCGCAGAACCCGAACCATGTTGCGCGCGGCGGAGTCTGTCATTCAACGCAATCCCCACACCGTGGTCAGGCATCGGTTCGGCGATGATCTCATCGAACCCTTCGCCATCGAGTTGGCGCAGCAGGTGGAAAAACCGCACCGCAGCCTCCGGTAACTTGCCAGCACCGGGGCTCAGCATCTCAATTTTATCCCATGCCGCGGCATCCATTAGCTTCGACTTCTTACCGCCGTCGAGCGTGAGCAATGCATAACGCTTACCCTCCTCTGGAACGAAATCCTCAGGGCGTGGGATCACGCGTAGCGGTGTCGTTGGTGCGTAGTGGGAATCCAATTGTCCAGGAGCTTCGATCCCTGTGCTGATAAATCCCTTTTTGCCCGGCAACTTGCAGCGGCCGAAAGGCTTGAGCATTTCGATCGTCACTGGACCAGAGCGCAGGATATGGAAGTTCGGCTTCGTTCCCTCGACCGCTTCGATTTTAATAATCGTCGACTCCACGCCATCGCGGCAGGCACCTCCGTCGATGATCATCGGAATTCTGCCACCCAGCTCGTCTTCCACCGCTGAGGCAGAAGTCGGGCTGATTCGTCCGAATCGGTTGGCACTTGGTGCAGCGAGCGGTCCTTGAAACGCTTTGAGCACAGCGCGGAACACACTATCCGCCGGCATTCTTACCGCCACGGTGTCCAGTCCGGCCGTTACCGAATCAGGGACTTCCGGACGTTTCGGTAAGACCAGGGTCAACGCGCCCGGCCAGAATTCGTCCCGTAGCTTTTTACAGACCTCTGCGATGTCATCGGGAATGGTCGCCACCAAGCGCAGGTCTTCGCGATTAAATATATGGACGATCAGTGGATCATGGGCAGGGCGCTCCTTCGCTGCGAAGATTTTTGCGACCGCGTCAGGGTTCATCGCATCTGCGGCCAGACCGTAGACGGTTTCCGCAGGTAGGGCTACGACCTCACCGGCAGCGAGCAAGTCTGCCGCCTTCTCGCCGACCCACTCGAGGTCGCCTGTAGAATCGGCGTAAATGATTTCTGTGCGCATTGTTGTGATCTTGCGAGGTAAAGAGGTTGAGTCCAATAGGTATTCGCGATTAGCTTGTATTGCAATGCCCACTCCAATCTCCAAAACCACCGACCAAACACCCAGCGAACCCGCAGCTACCTTGCCGCTGAACATCGTTCTCGTTGGATTCATGGCCACGGGGAAAACGACCATTGGTAGGCGGCTTGCACGTAAAGCGGGGTTCAAGTTCATTGACTGCGACCACGAGATTGAGAAGCAGCAAGGCATGAAGATCTCTGAGATTTTCTCCGATCATGGCGAAGATCACTTCCGCCAATTGGAAGCCGAATATCTCAAATCGTTGCGAGACAAGCAGAACCTTGTCATCTCCACCGGCGGAGGAGTCGTTACCCGTGAGGCAGCGCGCAAGATCCTTCCTTCACTCGGTTATGTCGTCTGGCTCCACGGCAAAAAGCGTGAGATCCATGAGCGCGTCATGCGCAACAACAACCGCCCGCTGGTGCGTACCCAAGACCCATGGAAAACCATCAAGACTCTCCTCAAACAGCGTAAGCCGCAGTATAAAAAAGTCGCTCACCTCAAGATTAAAACCCACGGACTCGACATTGAAGAAACCGTTCAAGGCATCCTTGATAGCGCCTGCTATCACTTCGCAAGCCTTCGCAATGAGAAGCCCAGAATCTGCAACAAACCCGAGTCTGTAGAGTAGCCGTATATAAGGAGGGATGACTTCCACATCGTCTGTAACTTGCCTTCAGCGTCACCTGTCATTCAGCACTTGTAGTGTCCATCGACACCGCACAAGCGTGGCCGTGGCTTCTAGCCGCGAAGCCAACCCAAGCTCAATGCTTTTGGTATGAAGGAGAAGAAGCGCCGAACTTTCACGCTTATTCCCTAGTAGCTAAAACACCCTTTGAGGTGAATCACTTATTCAATCAGTCTTTCGAAAATAGATCACCGATAGCATACAACGTCCGCCAACACAGCGCTAAGATAGCCAGTATGGGTATAATAGGTGGCCGGTCTTTCATGCATGCTCGCGCTATGAAAACAACAGCAACCGATCCGAAAGAGACCGCGATCACTAAAATCCCAATTAAAATCAACAAACCAGAAAACATCCCCTCCATCCCCTGTCGCGTTTCAATTTTTGAGACCGCAAGCATCATCGATAATCCGGTCAACCAAATCACTACCCCGATTATTGAATCGATCGGAAACGTTGGCCATCTCTCTCTTACTGAAACGCTCGATTTTATGCTGACCACCATGAGGCCAGCAAATAAGGAAACGATAATGAGCGTAAAAACGATGTTATCAGTCATAGTGCCAATCAATGAAACTTGCGTTACAACGCCTCTACCTCAATTATCGCCCGTCGCCTCCGAATCTAACAAGCCTTCTATACGCTTGCGTTCTTTGGACTTCGCTCGAGCCTCGCGGAAGAACTGCTGAATAATCCCCAGCGACTCCGCTTCTCGCACACCGCGCGTCACGTCGCACCGGTGGTTGAGATTATCAGTCTCAAGCAAATTGATCCACCCTCCTGCAGCGCCGCCTTTCGGATCGCCCACGCCGTAAACGACTCGCCGAGGACGACAATGCACGATCGCCCCAGCGCACATCGGGCAGGGTTCCTTGGTCACGTAGAGCGTGCAATCATCGAGTCGCCAATCGCCCACCGTCTCCTGTGCCTGGGTCAGCACCAGCATTTCCGCATGGGCGGTCGCATCTTTCAGCAATTCCACTTGGTTGAACGCGCGAGCGATCACGCGCCCGTCGCGAACCAACACCGCGCCCACCGGTACTTCGCCACGACGATACGCCTTCATCGCCTCGCGCAGCGCTTCGCCCATGAAGTAGTCGTCACTATGAAGATCGATAATTGGCTCGTCATTCATTAGGGGGACTGTTAATCGTCAATGGACAATGGTCAATAGGCATTGGGCATTGGGCATTGGGCATTGGGCATTGGGCATTGGGCATTGGTCGCAAGCGGCAATGGGGCGCGGATTTAGGATTTATGTTTAAGGTCTCTGTGTCGGGAAGTTTCCCCAGGAGTCAGGCGAAGTTAGATGTCGGGAGTTGGATTGCAACGAGCGCAAGCCCACCGTGGCAGTGGCATCTTGCCGCATTGCCAACCAGACACCGTGGCGGTGGCATCCTGCCACCGAGCCAATCCCCATTCGAGGTTCATTGGTGGTGGCGGAAACTGACTGACCAATAACCAATAACCAATAACCCATTGACCATTGACCATTGATCCTTAACTATCCTGCCATGGCCAACTTCGAAGAAATCATCATTTCTCCTTCCTTGCTTGCTGCGGATTTCGGCCATGTCGCCGATGACACCACGCGGGTAATCAACGCGGGTGCGGATTGGATTCATCTCGATGTGATGGATGGAAATTTCGTCGACAACATCTCCTTTGGCCCGGCCATGATTGAGGCGGTGCATGCTACCAACGACATCTTTCTCGATGTCCATTTGATGATTTCTCGGCCGGATCATTATCTACCGCGTTTCATTGAGGCTGGTGCGGACTTGATTACTGTTCACGTCGAATCCAATCACGACGTCGCCGACACCTTAAAGCGCATCCGCAAGGCGGGCGTCCGCGCTGGAATCACGCTCAATCCAGCAACAGACATTTCCGAAGTGGAACCCTACTTGGAAATGATCGACTTACTTCTCGTGATGACCGTCGTCCCTGGATTTGGCGGGCAGTCGTTTATGGCGGAGATGATGCCCAAGGTCGAACAAGCTGCCCGATGGCGGAACGAACGCAGGCTCGATTACCACATTGAAGTGGATGGTGGAATCGGACCCGAAACCGCGAAAATCGCCGCGGCTGCTGGGGCGAATGTATTCGTCGCTGGGTCTGCGATCTTCGGAGCGCCGGATATGAGGGCGGCCGTCGAGGCTATCCGCAGCGCTCGATCCTAGATTCCAAAGCCATCTTCGAACGGGGGCTCATCATCCGTAAACCCGTTCTCAGAAATTTTCTTGAGAATGGGCGACATGTCTTCCACTCCGTCCCACACCTTTTGCGAAACGAACAATGGCGCCTCTTGCCTCAGTGCCAGAGCAATCGCATCGCTCGGGCGGGAATCCAATTCAATCACTGCTTTCTCCTTTACTTCGTTTTCTTGCGTGAGAATTAAGCGCGCGTAAAACACATCCTTACGGAAATCGTTGATCACCACGCGCTCCACTTTCGCGCCGAGGCCGATCAGCATCGAACTCACTAAATCATGTGTCATTGGTCGAACCTTCGGCACGTCGACACTTGCCGAAGCGATCGCCACTCCACTCGTTTGATCCACGTAGATGACAAAAACCTTGGTGTCGTCACCGAGAAACAGCGCGCAACCTCCATTGGTCGGGAACACCGCCCGAATCGATACAGAGACGACATGTTTACTTTCAGGCATACTCATAGTGTGGAGCAATGGCGGTCAATTGCCAAGCGTCGACCGCGTAGCATGTGGTGGTAAACTCACTCAATTTCCTCGAAAGGCTTTTTATAGGCGATGTAATTTTCAGCGCCTTTTTTCAGTGCCGACTGCTCGTCCTCGGTCAATTGCCTAACGACCTTTGCCGGGCAGCCCAGCACCAATGAGCCTGGCGGGACCTTCGTGTTCTTGGTTACCAGCGCACCCGCACCAACGATGGAACGTGCGCCGATCACTGCGCCGTCCATCACTGTCGCGCACATTCCGATCAGGCATTCATCCTCGATCACACAGGCATGAAGCATCGCTTTGTGACCGACCGTCACATAGTCGCCGACGATAGTTCCTTGATTTTTTTCGAGGTGAATGACGCATCCGTCCTGCACGTTTGACCCCCTTCCTATAACGATCTTATTGATGTCCCCACGTAGAACCGCCTGATACCAAATACTGGAATCAGGACCAACCGTAACGTCGCCAATCAGGTCGGCAGAGGGTGCGATAAAAGCCGATTCATCGACTTGCGGAGTTTTTTCAGAGAGAGAGATAATGGGCATAATTCACTTATCCACCCCTCAGCCCCTACAAAACAAGGGATTTCAGGCATTTTCCTGATCAATTCCCTTTACACGCTAGCACGCACCTCCATAATTGTATGCCTATGAACAAATCTGAACTTGTTGAAGCGGTCCAAGGCGCACTCGGTGGTGAAACATCTAAGCGCTCAGCAGAAGATGCAGTGAAAGCTGTCCTCGATTCCATCGCCTCTGGCGTTAAGTCGAGCGGCACCGTCCAGTTAATTGGTTTCGGCACCTTTAAGGTGACTGAGCGTGCAGCCCGCGAAGGCCGCAACCCAAAGACCGGAGAGAAAATGCAAATCAAAGCATCGAAGTCCGTCCGCTTCTCCCCATCAAAGAACCTCAAGGAAAGCCTCTAAGCTTTTTCTTACAGTCTCCATTAACAAAAAACCCTCAATACTAGTTTTCTAGTAAGACGCGCCATCCAATGGGTGGCGCGTTTTTTTGTGGCTATTCATACAGTCACGCATCGCAGTTGACCACAGTAGCATTGGCGGCAATCCTTTCGCATGCCCGAGGACTCCGCATTGCTACTCTCCGTCCAAGCCGCGCTCACTGCCGCCGGCTGGCAATATACCCGTATCGAAGACCAAGACCGCGAGGTGTTAAGGCTCGACTTCGACGCCCACCACACACGCGTACCCATTTCCCTTCAAATTTTCGGCCCCATCGGCGCGGTAGCCGTCGTCGCCGAGAACAGCCATGAAGCTGATAAGCGGATTCGCGGAAAGCTTGCCGAGCTATTGATGCGCACCAACATTCAGCTCACTATCGGGAATTTTGAACTCAATTGGGACACCATGCGTGTGTTCTTTCGTCTCACTAATCTGTTCACTTCTGCTGATGAGATCGAGCGTGCCTTGCCCGGGATGGTCAGCGCAGCCGTTGCCGAAATGGATCGCATGACTCCACAGATTGCGGAACTTCTCAACGCCACACCCGAAGAGCTTGAAACTTTTGACATCGGGCGCCTGATGCGCCGTGAAGACTACCTGCCGGATCCGGAAAATACCGCGCCGACAGGGCTCGAACTCGAATAACGTTTACCGTCATGCCAACACAACGAGTCCATATCCTGCGCGATGGCAGAAAAATCGGGCCCTACACCACCGACGAACTTCAGTCGCGAATCTCCCTCGCCGTCATCGACCCCGAAGAGCCCTGTGTCGACTGCGACTCCGAGGAGGAATGGACGTGCCAGGAGTGGCTTGAAGAATTCACTGAGTTCGAGGATGATGAAGATGATGAAGATGATGAAGATGATGAAGATGATGAAGATGATGTCGATCCTGACATCGTGCCCGATCCACCAAGCGACGTGCTCTGGCAGGGCCACCCATCACTGTTTTCCTATTTTCCTACACTGCTTATCTTTTTAATCCTCACCGCAAGCGGCATCGGTTTACTGATTTGGCGCATGGAGCTGTGGATAGGAGCGGCACTTGCTGCGGTCGGACTCATCATTCTCAGCTTCACTCTTTTTCTCCGCAGCACCCGCAGTTATCTTATCTCCGAGCGCCGCGTCGAATACATCTACGGCATCCTCTCCAAGAGTTCGCAAGAGATCCTCATCGAAGATATCCGCGCCATCAACGTGAAAAAAAACGGCATTCTAGGCCTGTTTGGTATTGGCGACGTCGAATTTAGCTCAGCCGGATCAACCGACGTCGAAGTTTCCTTCGTGTCCGTCGGACGCGCTGGAACGGTAAAACAGATCGTCCGCGACATCCAAGATGATCTCGCGGATGCGGATTACGATGAATAAAAACACGATCTACGCCGCTCTCTTACCCAGCATCCGAATCAAGAACTGCGATAGCACCAACTTCGGCGGGGTCGAACTGAAGACCAGCTGATAATCCGCATCGAGACAGCCACGAAGCGCGTTCGCCAGATCAACGAGTTCAAAATTCCGCGCCTCACCCCCAGCAAGGAAGAGCGGATACACCGATAGCTTCCCTTGCTTGGTGCGCGGTAAACTCGCAACTTCGCCAGGCGGCAAGTCTTCCAAAGCGCCCTGAAACCCTGAGTAGTTTCGCCATGGGAGGTTCGGGTGGCGGTCCATCAAATCCCGCGCTGCCAATAAATTCCGCACCTTGGGAATCACTGCAGCTCGTAAAATCCCAACGCCAGCCTCACCGAGTCGTAAGAAGTGATCGAGCAACATCAATGCCTTCGGTAAATCGCGGCGTCCGATCGCATTGCCGATTTCAAAAACGATCCCTCCGCGGGTTTTTGAAACGATCTCACGCGTGTCCTCTGTGGTTACTGCACGGTCTTCGTTGCCGAGGTAGGCCCTGAGCTTGATCAATTCACTATCGAGCTGACGCGTGTCCTCGCCGACAGTCATCACGAAGTGCTCTGCAGCGCCTGAGGCAAAGGTCATGCCAAGGTTGCGCGCACGCTTCATCACTAAGGGCACCATCTGTCTCTTATACACATCT
>JAGXGH010000120.1 GCA_024636835.1 Verrucomicrobiales bacterium
ACCAATCACCGCTACACGGCTCGCCGCGCAGCGGCTCTGTTCAACAAGCCGGCGCTGACCAACCCGCTACCGCTCCGGGGTCCAAGCCGGAGGGAGAAATTAAACCTCAACCAGAGTCGGAGGATCGCACCCGCTAGTGGGGTTGCCATCGCTCAGACGTTCGGTGAAAAAGGAGACGAGATCTATGAAATGGGAATACAAAGTAGTGAAAGTTCCAGTTACTGGCGTGCTCAAGCCTAACGTGAATCCAACGGCAATTGAACAGGTTTTGAACGGATTTGGAAATGCAGGATGGGAGCTTGTTTCGATGGTAAGCATTGCTACCGAAAATGGGGCAACTATTGAGGTCGTTCTGTCTTTGAAGCGTGCCACTGCAGAAGCAATGCAGGTCCCAAGCGCGCCGCCACCACTCCCTGAGCACTCCGGATGAAGAACGCACCGAACAAGTCGGTGGTGGCAACGGCGGACAACATCGCTAGTTCGCTTCGCTCTGGACGCCAAATCTCCTCCGTGCCACACTTTTTACGCTGGCCCAAGAATATGAACCTAAAATCAAAGGCTGAAGATGTTCTCGAACCTATCCTAAAACGGCCTGCGATGTACTTCGGTGAAGGGCAGGATTACCTTTGGTGCCTCAATGCATTTCTCTTTGGTTATGAAACCGGGTTTAGGAATGGCTCAGGTTCAACGGAAGAAGATCATTGGATCCTACCAGAAGGGCTGCACACATTCATTGTATCTCGTCTGGGTGAAGATAAGGCCCGTCCCGCGTGGATCTATAGAGTTGTCGATACCACTGACACGCCTGAGGAAGCTTGGGATCTATTCAAGCGACTCTACACGGAATTCAAACAAAGAGGCCGACAAGACAGCGATGGCAAGCCTGATACCGCTACGAGTTGATTGACTTCCGTAATTCGAATCCATAATCTCAGATCAAAGCATCGCCCTCGTATTAGGCTGCCATGCTTCAAACGTTCTCCAGAAAATGAGCAATCCTGCTAAAGATGACTTGGATAGGTTATCTACCACATTGTCCCACCTCCCCTTCCGGTAAAAGCAGCGCAACCAGGGCTTGGTGCTCTTCATGGTAAAACTCCTCTCTAGATCATTCCACATTGACTATCGCTCAGTGTCGATTGACCATCCCGCATGTGGAAAACGCACCGCTGGCTCTTTATCTCACTCATCATCCTGACAATTTGTCGTTGGGTGATGGCGGGGACCATCGAACTCAGCGAGGATGAGGCCTACTACCATCTGTGGTCCGAACACCCGGCACTCTCCTACTACAGCAAAGGCCCCGGCGTGTCGGTAGTGATGGGGATTTCCTCGACGATTTTCGGTGACAGTGCGTTTGGAATTCGCTTCTTTTCGCCGCTTCTCGCTCTAGGAACCAGCCTGCTCATCTATCGACTCGCACGAAGTATTTTCGACTCCAACACAGCGGCGTGGTCGACAGTAATGCTTAATGTTCTACCCATTTTCAATGCAGGCGCTATCCTTCTTACCATCGACCCGCTCTCCATCTTTTTCTGGATGGCGGCGATGCTTAGCCTGTGGCGTGCGCTCCACCGGGCTCAAACATCGATCGCTTGGTGGGCCGTCACCGGCTTGATGATTGGTTGTGGTTTTTTGTGCAAATACACCAACGCACTGCAGTTCATCTCGATCATATTGTTGCTCGCACTGGTTCGTCGGTGGCGACCGCTTTTCCGCAAACCCGGCCCCTACGTCCTACTCGCATCGTTCCTCGTTTGCACCATCCCCGTGATCATTTGGAACGCGCAAAACCAGTGGATCACCGTGACGCATTTGATTCAGCGCGGAAAACTCGACGAAGGCGGCGGTGCTGAATTCGGTAACTTCGCGTCGTTCATCGGTCTGCAATGCGGCGTCTATTCACCGATCATCTTCCTCGGCGTCATCGCTGCACTCATCCTTGGCATCAAACGACTCCGCCTCGATTACGGAGAAACCTTTCTCACCGTCTTCGCCGCTCCTGTGATCCTCATGTATTTTGCGCTCGCCTTCAAAGAGGGTGAGCCAAACTGGACCGCTCCGGGAATGCTCGCCGCGGGTATTCTTGCCATCCATTACTTTCATCTACAGTCATGGACCAACCTCACCAAAAGCTGGATTCGCGGTGTCGGCCTCGGGCTGGCCATCGCTAGCACATTGATTGGAATCAACATGGATCTCATCCGCAAGATGGGCGCACCAGTCCCCTACTCCATGGATCCGCTCGGCCGAGTCAAAGGCTGGGAGGAAGTTGCCCATGCTGTCGAGCAAGTCACTAAAAATGCAGCCCCTCAACTTGGTGGCGAAGTCTTCCTCATCACTGACCGCTATCAGCTTTCCGCCATCCTGACTCATCACATTCCAGACGACGCACCTATCATTCGACCAGACAAATCCTACCCGAAAGCATTCATCCCTGAGTCGTCGACCATCCGGAATCAGTTCTCCTTTTGGCCGCGCTACGATGCCATCGCTGGTGCACGCGAGGGAGAGCCAGGCTACAGCCCGTTCCTCGGAAAGAACGCAATTTTCATCTCCAACGAGCCGCGCACCTCAGTGCCCAGCGAGCTGAGAAAATCCTTCGCACACACCCAGCCATTGTCTGCGGTTGAAATCCGTCGATTTGGACTGACAGTGCGTGATGTCAGGATGTTCATCTGCTACGACTACCGTGGCTTGAACTTCTAAATCAGCAGCACAATGTTGCCGATTGCACACCATCTCAGCACCCTACCTGCGTGACCACCAGCGCCTCTACACCCGACTCCACTCCTTCATCCCGACGCCCCGTGCTTTCGGTCGTCGTCCCTCTCTACAATGAGGAGGAAAACGTCGCTCTCATGCAAAAGGAGATCGCCGAAGCTCTCGAAGGCATTCCTTTTGAAATCGTCCTCGTCGATGATGGATCCAAGGACGCAACCCTCAAAAACGTGGTGCGAAACGATCACACGGTGGTCATTGAAATGGCACAAAACATGGGACAATCCGCGGCGATGTATGCGGGTGTGATGGCCGCCAAGGGCGAATACATCTCACTCATTGATGGCGATCTGCAGAACGATCCTAAAGACCTACCAAAGCTACTCGACGGCTGCAAAAATGGCGTCGACCTCATGTGCGGATACCGCGCTACACGTAAAGACACGACCTTCAAACGCATCCAAAGCCGCGTCGCCAACTTCGTCCGCAGTCGCTTCACCGGAGACGGTGTGCGCGATACTGGGTGCTCGTTGAAATGTATGCGCGCTGAATGCCGCGAAGCTCTGCTGCCATTCACCGGCATGCACCGCTTCATCCCTGCTCTGATCAAGGGTGCTGGGTATCGCGTCGAGGAAACGGCTGTGAACCACCGTGCCCGTCAGTATGGTGAATCCAAATACGGGTTTGGCAACCGCGCCTGGGTTGCGACCATGGACATGTTCGGTGTGCGCTGGATAATTAGTCGCCGGTTTATGGCCAAGACCAAATAAGGTGGCCTGTCGAAGCACTTCAAGGTCGCTTGCCTCCTTAAATTGCCTGCAATTCTCCGGGTTCCATCGGATCACCTCTCGCGAGCAATTGTTCGACATCTAAGACGATGAAGCTTCCCAGCAGTTCGCGCTCATGTGCCACCTAAATGCGAGATGCTAGAGCCATGGGGTTGTGTCGATTCCATTCGAATGGCGAAACTAAAATTTTGAGATTGTCACAATTGCGAACTTAGGATGTTATTGAACATATGGCAAAAATTCTCATTGTTGATGACGAGCGTAGCGTTCGCGAACTTCTCTACCAATACACGAAGTCACAGGGATACGACTCCGTCACAGCCGAATCTGGAAAAGCTGCGCTCAATGTTTTTGACGAGCATCAGCCTGATCTGATGATCGTCGATCTTCGTGTCGGTGACATGAATGGTCTTGAGATCATTCAAGAGACCAAAAAGCGCAACCCCAACCTAGCTGTCATCATGGTAACAGGTCATGGCACCGTTGAAACAGCTGTGGAAGCAATGCGCCTTGGAGCCTTCGACTATTTGACCAAACCATTCCAGCTCGAGGAACTAGGCGCCATTATCTCATCTGCGCTCAACACTTATAAGAAAGCTGCTATAAAAGCCAACCCAGCAAGCGCATCCATCACAAGCAAAGGGGTACATATTGTCGCCGAGTCAGAGGTCATGAAACGCATCCAGCGCTTGATCGACCGTCTTGCCCAGCGCCCTACCCCGCTGTTGCTCGAAGGTGAATCTGGCGTTGGTAAACGCACTCTCGCCCGCGTTCTCCATATGCATCGCGGTAAAGGGGCTACTCCATTCAAAGTGCTCGCGTGTGGCGCATTACCCGAAGCTCTGATTGAACAAGAACTCTCGGGCGGCGGTGGATCGCGAGGTATCCTCGAACGCGCTGCAGGCGGAACTCTGGTGCTCGACGAAGTGGATACGCTCTCGCCACGTCTCCAGTCCTTGCTGCAAAACACCCTCGAAGCCAACCGGTCGGGAAATGGAGGTATTCAGCTCATTTCCACCGTATCAAAAAAGCTCGACTCCCTCGTTAAGGACAGCAAATTCCGTCCCGATCTGTTTTTTAAACTTGCCGTTATTCCACTTTCCGTTCCGCCGCTTCGCGAGCGCAAAGAGGATATCATCCCGCTGGCTGAGCATTTCCTCGAAGAACTTCACGGAACCATCAAAGATGGTCCCAAAAAAATCTCGACCAGTGCTAAAAAACTGCTCGAGAAATATCCATGGCCCGGCAATGTCGGCGAACTTCAGAATGCTGTGGAACGCGCCTTCGCACTTGCCGGAGCCGATGCAGTCACCGAAAAGGAACTTCCACCGAAGCTTCGCGACGGCACGGCCTCCCTCGCCCTAACCCGCAATCAAAATGCCGAAGGCACCAAGCTTCCCGTTGGCGAACAGCTTTCGCCTTTCGTCCGTGATATGGAGCGCAAGTTCATCCGCGCAACACTAGAGAGCTCCGGAGGAAGTAAGGAGCAGGCAGCGAGCATCCTTGGCATCAGTCTTGCCACACTCTATCGCAAGATGGACTCCTAGGTTACGCCAGAGAACATCCAACTTCTCTCCCGCTAACGCTTCGTTCCTTGCATCCAAGCCGTTCCTCGCTTTCTTACAGGCTAAAGATCCAGCGTCATGGAACTTTATTCACCTCCAGTCAACATTCTCAACTCGCTCTAACTTCGCATTCTTCTCATGCCTACCATCATATACACCAAAACGGATGAAGCTCCGGCTCTTGCCACCCGTTCTCTGCTCCCTATCATCGAAGCGTTCACGGCTAAAGCAGGTGTAGAAGTCGAGCTCCGTGACATCTCTCTTGCTGCACGGATTCTTGCCAATTTCCCCGAAGCATTGAGCGACGATCAAAAAGTTGGAGACGCTTTGACCGAACTTGGCAATCTGGCGACCACACCAGAGGCGAACATCATTAAACTTCCGAACATCTCCGCTTCCGTCCCGCAGATGAAAGCGTGTATTGCCGAACTTCAGTCCCAGGGCTACAAGGTTCCGAACTTCGAAGATGCAGAAGACCAATACGGCAAAATCAAAGGAAGTGCTGTCAACCCAGTGCTCCGCGAAGGCAATTCCGACCGCCGCGCACCGAAAGCCGTGAAAGAATACGCCAAGGCAAACCCGCACCGCATGGGGAAATGGTCGAGCGATTCTCAATCGCACGTCTCAACCATGAGCGAAAACGATTTCGCTTCCAACGAGCTGTCGGTGACCGTTGAAGACGCGACGAATGTTCGTATCGAGCATGTCGCCACCGACGGTGCTGTGACTGTCTTAAAGCCCGAGTTCCCTTTGCTAGCCGGTGAGATCATCGACGGCACAAAAATGAGCAAGAACGCGCTCATCAAATTCCTCGAAGAACAAGTCGCCGAAGCCAAGCAGCAGGGTGTTCTCTTCTCCTTGCACATGAAAGCGACGATGATGAAAGTCAGCGACCCTGTCATCTTCGGTCACTGTGTTACAGTCTTCTTCAAGTCAGTGTTCGATAAACATGCCGCCACGTTTAACGAGCTTGGCGTGGACGTGACCAATGGTTTTGGCGACGTGATCAGCAAGATCGCCACCCTTCCCGATGAACAACGCACTGTTATCGAAACAGACATCGCAACGGCACTCGCTGAAGGCCCTGGCCTCGCGATGGTGAACTCCGACAAAGGCATCACCAACCTCCACGTCCCAAGCGACGTAATCATCGACGCTTCAATGCCTGCGATGATCCGCGAATCTGGAAAAATGTGGAACACCGAAGGCAAGACCCAGGACACCAAGGCCGTCATCCCCGACAGCGCCTATGCCGGTGTTTATGCCGAGACGATCAATTTCTGTCGCGAGCACGGAGCCTTCGACCCAACCACCATGGGCACCGTCCCGAACGTTGGACTGATGGCACAGAAAGCCGAAGAATACGGATCGCACGACAAGACCTTCACCGCCCCTTCCGCAGGAACTATTCGCGTAGTAGATAGCTCAGACACAACGCTCATCGAGCACGAAGTCGAGGAAGGTGACATTTGGCGTGCCTGCCAGACCAAAGACGCACCGATTCAAGATTGGGTGAAACTCGCCGTCAACCGCGCTCGCGCTACGGGTTGGCCGACTATTTTCTGGCTCGACGAAGACCGCGCTCACGACGCCGAAATCATCAACAAAGTTGGCGAGTATCTCTGTGATCACGACACCGACGGCTTGGACCTTCGCATCCTCTCACCAGTGGAAGCCACCCAAGTCACTCTCGAGCGACTCAAGGACGGCGAAAACACGATCTCTGTCACCGGCAACGTGTTGCGCGACTATCTCACCGATCTTTTCCCCATCCTCGAGCTCGGAACATCGGCAAAAATGCTTTCGATCGTTCCTTTGATGAATGGTGGCGGGCTTTTTGAAACGGGCGCAGGTGGCTCCGCTCCAAAGCACGTCCAACAGTTCGTCGAAGAGAACTACCTTCGTTGGGATTCCCTCGGCGAGTTCCTCGCACTGGCCGTTTCACTCGACCACCTCGGCGAAAAGTTCGACAACCCGAAAGCCAGCGTGCTGGGTAAAACTCTCGATGACGCCACCACAAAGTGGTTGATGAACGACAAGTCGCCCACGCGGAAAATCGGATCAATCGATAACCGTGGGTCACACTTCTTCCTAGCACTTTACTGGGCACAGGAACTCGCCGCGCAAAGCGGCGACAGCGAACTACAAGAGATTTTCACCTCAGTTGCCAAAGCGCTTGCAGCCAACGAAGAGGCTATTATCAGCGAACTTAACTCCGTTCAAGGCAGCCAGGTCGACATCGGCGGTTACTTCCAACCGGACGACTCCAAAGCAGATCCAGTAATGCGACCAAGCGCAACGCTCAATCAAATCATCTCATCGATGAAGTAATACCAAATCTTGGTATTGATCTGACGCGAGCGATAACGGAATGCCTTAAGTGAGAGCAACTTGTGCGCGGCGAAAAGTCATGTTTTTATTCGTAACCGGTATAAGCACAGACTTCCAACAAAAATCCCGGCATCGCCTCACACGCGTCGCCGGGATTATTGGTATCATGTTCTACCCTACGAAGGATGTCTTTCAGACCTCATGACTGGAAGGGTACCGCGGCGGCGGGAACAAAGAGCGTGACAACGACCGGAGGTCATAGACAGGAGTGCAGCGACTGCCCGAAGGGTGTGAGCAGTGAGGCGGCGAACATCAAAGTTTGCGAAGGCGCGATCTGTGCTCGCAGTGTGGCGGTTGGCGGGGTGCGGAGCCGATCGGTGTTTGCTAAGGCAGATTGCAATAATATTCTCCCGACCCCATCAATATGAAGCCTGACCCCAATCATGACCCCAATCCCTGGCGAAGCTGCATAAATGTAGGTTGGACGTGTCGGCCAACAGCCTCACCCCGGGCAAAGCCCGCACTTCCCTCATCGCCCTTTGACCTTGCTAAAATAAAACCGCTTCAATAAAACCGACCATTCAACATCAACGACTTGCGCTAATTACGACAACAATCGGCCAGACATCAATGCCTCAATGCCTACACTTTGGGGAAGGGATCGCGGCATCAGGCGGGCGCTTTGGATTATGTCCGTTATGTGATTTCGCGGAAAGCAGGAGGCGTGACAGGGCGCCGGTGCGGCGGTTGGCTGCGGTGGGGAGCAGAGAGCGTGACTGAGTTTGCGAAGGCATGAGGGTGCTGTGGTGGGGCGTTTGGCGGGGAGCTGAGCCGCGCGGTGTTTACTACGAAAAATCGACCAATGACGAATTGCGAGAATTTTTTGCCTTTCATTCCAACGCTCAAGTACAAGGACTGACCCTTCTTCCCTTCTTGCCCTTTGCCCTTTACTACTCCTCTTTCAATAAAATCTTCAGTGGCTTGGATGGTCAACAAAAACACCTACCGCGCCCAAGCCACCTGAAAGGATGGCTCTCCATAAGCACGAAGTCACGCATCCGTAATCCGACAATACCGCCGTGCTAAAAGACCGTTCCAGCGGATCCAAAACCCGCCGATAACGACGAGCACGCCCACGTGCCAGAACAATGGCCAAAAACCATCAATCACAGCCGCGGTAGCAATTCCAGCGGCGAGGGACAGCGCCACATAGGGAATGAAGCCTGTGATAAAAAAACACGCACCGCCAATTGGATTTACTGACAAGGAATAAGGTATCGACTGGCGATCGTCAGAAAGAAACCGTTTCAGTAGCGCAAACAAGACCCATTGGAATACACCGCAGAATATAAGCAAAATCCCGCCAGTCATAAACAGCGCACCGGGAAGAATCACCTGCCAATTTGCGGTGCCACCTGCAGCGACACTACACGCCACCAGTAGTAGAAATGTGATGCGCGCCCAAAACCAAATCGTGCGCTTTGACTTCTCACTCATAAATATACAAGGGGCACGCGTGAACCACGTGCCCCTTTCCTTGAAACTCAGGCTAAAGATATTTGTCCGTCACCGCTCCCTCAGAAGCGGAACAGGTCAGCTTGGCAAACTTCGCCAACACACCGCGTGTGTAGCGTGGTTCTGGAGCGACCCAAGACGCCTTCCTCGCTGCGAGTTCGTCGTCGCTCAGATCGACTGTCATCTCACGTTTCTCGGCATCGATGATAATCTTATCACCGTCCTTAAGCAGGCCAATCGGACCGCCAACACAAGCCTCCGGCGTAACGTGTCCGACGACGAATCCGTGGCTACCACCGGAGAAACGTCCGTCGGTAATAAGCGCGACGTCTTTGCCAAGTCCACGCCCCATCACCGCGCTGGTCGGCCCGAGCATTTCACGCATTCCAGGACCACCTTTTGGTCCTTCCTGGCGAATCACGATCACGTCGCCCTTCACAATCTCTCCATCGAGAATTGCATGCATAGCGGCTTCCTCTGATTCAAAAACACGGGCTACTCCTTCGAAACGCAAGCCTTCCTTACCGGAAATCTTCGCCACCGCACCGCCTGGAGCAAGATTACCATAGAGCACCACGAGGTGGCTGTCTTTCTTGATCGGATTATCGAACGGGCGGATAATCTCCTGCCCCTCAGGATAGTTCGGGCTGACGTTTTCCAAGTTCTGGGCAACCGTTCTTCCCGTGACCGTCATGCAGTCGCCGTGAATTAATCCCGCATCGAGAAGCATCCGCATCAGCGGCAAGGTGCCACCGATCTTCACCAAATCGTTCATAAAGAAGCGACCACTAGGCTTCACATCCGCAAGCACTGGAACTCGCTTTCCGATCTCGGTAAAATCATCGATCGAAAGCTCGATATCTGCGGAGTGAGCAATTGCCAAAAGGTGCAACACCGCATTCGTCGATCCGCCAAGTGCGATCACCAAGGTGATGGCGTTTTCAAAAGCCTTGCGCGTCAGAATATCACGCGGAGTGATCCCCTTTTCGATCATATTCATGACCGCCACACCGGCATCGAAGCAGTCCATCCGCTTCTCATCGCTGATCGCCGCTTGTGCTGAACTGTTCGGCAAACTCATCCCTAGAGCTTCGATCGCTGACGCCATCGTATTTGCGGTATACATGCCGCCACATGAACCGGGACCAGGAATCGCGTGTTCTTCAATTTCCTGCAACCTCGCATCGTCGATCTGGCCGTTGGCGTGTTTACCCACCGCTTCGAAAACCGATACGATATCCAATTCCTCATCATTATGGCAGCCTGGCAAAATTGTCCCGCCATAAACAAACACCGACGGACGATTCATCCGTGCCATCGCCATGAGACATCCTGGCATATTCTTGTCGCATCCACCGATCGCGACATATCCGTCCATCCCTTCGCAGCCGACGACTGTTTCAATGGAATCCGCGATCACTTCGCGACTGACCAGAGAGTATTTCATGCCTTCGGTGCCCATGGAGATACCGTCTGAAATCGTGATCGTGTTGAAAATCACCCCCTTACCGCCTGCCGCATTGATCCCTTTGGATGATTCTCTCGCCAAGCCATCGATGTGAAAGTTGCAAGGAGTCACCTCACTCCAGGTCGAAGCCACGCCGACCTTCGGTTTATCGAAATCCTCACGTTTGAAACCCACTGCATGAAGCATGGCTCGACTGGCGGCACGGTCTGGACCGTCGACGACTTTGGATGAAAACGGACGGGATTTGGAATCTGACATAGTAGTAAGCTTTATAAATATTTGAACCTCATTGCAAAATGAGGAGAGGAACTGAGGTAGAGATCATTGAACCACCGATGTGACAATCGGCAATCCGGAAAACCATTTTTTGACAGATTCCCTCGTCCGTCTACCTGTAAGGCACCTTATGAGCGAAAAACTGCGTATCCTTGTTTCCGATCCGATTTCTGAAATCGGCGTTAAAGCCCTTAGCGACCATCCTGCCCTCGAAGTCGATGTGAACACAGGACTCGCACCTGAAGAGTTACTCAAAATCATCGGCAACTACCACGGCTTGGTGATTCGCTCGCAAACGAAAGTCACCCGCGAAGTTCTCGAAGTAGCCACCAATCTCAAGGTCATCGGACGTGCAGGCGTCGGTGTGGACAACGTCGATCGCGATGCCGCCACAGACCACGGTGTGATCGTCATGAACACGCCAACAGGCAACACCTTTTCCACCGCAGAACTCGCGTTCACGCTGATGCTCTCTGCCGCACGTAACATTGCGCCAGCCCACGCAGGTGTGCTTGCCGGAGATTTCCCCGCCGCGCGCAAGGCGTTCAAAGGGATTGAAATCAATGACAAGCGTCTCGCCGTTCTCGGAATGGGCCGCATCGGCAGCGAGTTCACCAAACGCGCTCAGGCATTTGGTATGAATGTTGTGGCATACGATCCATTTCTCACCCAAGCTCGCGCCGACCAACTCAAGGTGGAGCTCGCAGCCACACCGGAAGCCGCGCTGACCGGAGCAGATTTCGTCACCCTACACGTTCCTCTCACCGACGACACCAAGCACATCCTCAATACCGAACGTCTTGCTTTGATGAACAAAGGAGCCGTCGTTGTGAACTGTGCTCGTGGTGGATTGATCGACGAGCCCGCATTGCTCGCGGCCATTGAGTCCGGGCATATTGCCGGATGCGGACTCGACGTCTACGAAGACGAGCCACCCGCCGCTGACCACATTCTCTTCAAGCTGCCGAAGCACACCGCGTTCACTCCCCACCTCGGCGCATCGACGAATGAGGCGCAGGAAAACGTGGGTATCCAAGTGGCCGAGCAGATTCGCGACTACCTCACCACTGGCGAAATCCGTAACGCCATCAACATGCCATCGCTCGATGCGGCAGCTCTTGCCGAAGTTGGAGGGTATCTCGACCTCGCTGCGTCACTCGGCAAATTCCTCGCCAAACTTGGACCGGCTAATCCCGACGCACTACGCGTTTCCTACCACGGCCCGGTCTCGCAAAAGGACTACGCACTCATTTCACGCACCGTCCTCAACGGCTACCTCGAAACCGCTCGCCCGGACGGCCAAGTCAACATCGTCAACGCACCCGCCGTGGCGAAAGACATGGGACTCGAAATCATTGAATCCACCATCAACGCGCAAACGGAGTATTCCGAACTCATCGTCGCCGAACTCAAGAAAGACGGTAAGCGATTCCGCGTCGCGGGAACCATCATCGGCAAATCTCCTCGCCTCGTTGAAATCGATCAGCTCTTCGTCGACACCAACATTAACGGGAATTTCCTCATCGTCCGCAACGACGACCGCCCCGGCATCGTCGGCCTTGTTGGCACCGCATTGGCTGAGCAAAACCTCAACATTGCCAACCTCTCGCTCGCTCGCAACAAGTCGCAAGGCAACGCGCTTAGCATCATCGAGCTCGACTCCCCGGCGACCAAGGAAATTGTCGATAAACTATCAGCAGCACCCGGTGTGATCTCTGCGATCGCTATCGAGGTGCCATCTCCCGGAGCAAAATAGGTCCGACTGTCAGTTTAGTGGGCTATTCGACTCAGAGTTACCTGGATCCAGAGCCAACTCCAAGGCACGAGTGAGCAGTGTTTCCGCTGTGTATGGTTTGCGGAGAACCTCTGCAACACCATCCATTCGGCTCACCAACGCGGCCTCATCGGAATCACCGGAAATAGTCACAATGACCGGTGTCAATTTGGACATCGCTCGTAGACTTGGGCACTCGAAAATACCCATAGCCGTCTGCATCGCCACCACGAACACATCTGGTGCGAAGCTCGATGCTTGAGCACGCTCGATGAGTTCTTCAGCCCGTTCGATCGAAAGCAGCGCTACCGTGTGTACACTCTGCATGGAGAAATACAGTTCCAACACATCGCGAAGAGCATCATCAGGCTCGATCAAAACCACCCGTGCTGGCTCGGCAACATCCTCACGCGATGATTCAACAGATCCGCTCATCACCGGTAATCGCAGTTGGAGCAATCCCGCAGCGTCTGCACTAAGTAACTCGCCACCGAGTGATGCGATTTTGGCGGACGCAACAGCAAGCAAACGATCAGTCGTGCGTTGATAACGGACTGGACCATCGTTAAACACCGACACCTCATCGTCATTCGCCATCGGTAAACGCGCTTCGTATTCGAAGCTGATCAACAATTGATCACCCGCCCCATTCAGCATAGCCGAGGCAATGATTTGTCCATCGCTGGACTGACGAACCAAAGGCTTCACCAGCGATCGCAGCGCATGCTCCAGCGTGTGCCGAGACCCACGCAATGCTGGTAGTGTTTCTGGTAAATCTGTGATCATCGCGCGCCCCTCACCAAGCAATGGAAAACCCAAGCCGCCAGCCAGCACTGACCAAAAATCACAACTCGCAGTGAGGTCAGGATTCACACGCACCGCCGCTGCGAGTTCGCTCGTCATGACACGCAAATCTTCCGCTGCCTCGCTCGCCAAAACCACGCCAGGGCATTTTGTCTCAACCATAGCGTGCGACAACATCATCCGGGTGATCGTGTCTTCCACCCCACGCAACATCCACTCGACCATCCCAATCGCATCGCTGCGAGAATGCGTCGAAACAAGTTCTGTGCGTTCTTGCCGAATCACTGGAGGTTCTCCCGCAATTACCACCGCCATTCGTGACAAAGCGACGTCGATGCGATCGCATAAATCATTTACCGACCACCTGCCGGACAGCACATCGCTTGCACCAGCGGTCAAAAACGCACCCGCACTACCAGTTTCCGTCAACGCGAGAATCCAGCAGGAGTCGTCAGCGTCGCCACGATATTTTTTAATCTGCTCCAATTCGACATCCACCAGAACTAACAAACCAGCTTTCGACTTCGAGCCAACCTTCACTCCGGCATGGCCAATTACTGACTGCACAATCCCAACCTTTTTCGCATCATTCCCAGTGACGAACGCGAGGCGACTTTGTGCAGAGCTACGTGGTTCCGCTTCAATGCTGGATTCCGGTGAGGATGTGGCGTCGGTTTTCATCATTAGGCAAATATTCGCCTTAGTTATGGTTTCTATGTCTTGTGTATTCCAGCCTGTCGACGTTTCGGATTTGCAAAAATCGTTCTCACAACGGCTCAGCGAGCAATCATGTGAATTGGTAAAATCCCACAAGCTAGACAGGAGCAGGGATTCGCGCCATCTGTCGTCATTTCGCCATCGCAAAAGGATTTCTTGCTAAACAGGGTGATCGAGCCGACATATTCCCCAGAAATAGCCTACCCGAAGCTGCGGAAAGTCTCCGCATTGGAAAGTTGGTGGGCCGTTTTCACGCCGAATCTCCGCTCCTCGAGAGGAAGTCGGATCGGGGTCGCACCTAAAAATCAATCTACACACTCCGCGACTCCATCCAGTCTTCACTGAGCGGCGCCAACTCGAGATAACACGCTCACCCGAACGTGATCGCCCGAGTTTACATATCGGCCCCCATCAATACTTGAATAAACATGTTTAAAAAGCTCATTAAGAAAATGTTCGGAGGAGGCTCCTCTGAATCCTCAGACACCAAAGAAAAATCGGCTCCGGCCAGTAAAGAACAATCCACCAACCGCGATAAAGGCGACTGGTCACCAGGTGACAAATCAGGACCCAAGCGCAAGCGCGCCGGTGGTTCTAGTGAAGGTGGCGCACGTCGCGAATCCCGCCGTGGAGGCGCGGAACGCCGCGGACCAAGAGCCGAGGGCGAAAGCGAAGGAAATGATCGTCGCCGCTCCGGTGGTGGTGATCGTCAACGCCGTGATGGTGACAGCCGCCGATCAGGTGGTGGTAGCGGTGGCGGACGTGGACGCGGGGGCAACGATCGCCGCAGCGGCGGACGCCCGGAACCAAAAAGCCGCGAGACCGCGGAGGACGCCGGCGCACCAAACATGCCGGATCCTACCGAGTGGACATCGAAAGACCCATCGACTATCGAACTTCCCGAGGCTTACCCATTCTCCGAACTCGGACTCTCCGACGCATTTTCCAAAGCCGTTTTCGACGCCGGTTACACTACGCCGACGGAGATTCAGACCAAGTCTATACCGCTCATTCTTGAGGGACGCGATATCATTGGTGCCTCACAAACTGGCACCGGTAAAACCGCAGCATTCGGTCTTCCCGTTCTCGACAAGATGAAGTCACACGGAAAGCTTCGTTGCCTCATCCTCGAACCAACGCGCGAACTCGCAGCACAGGTTGAAGATGCCTTTAACAGCTTCTCACAGTTCACCGATCTTCGCTGCGCCTTGATCCACGGTGGTGTTGGATACGGTAAGCAGAACGAGTTCATGAAGCGTGGTGTAGATACCATCGTCGCGACTCCTGGACGTCTTCTCGATCACCTCGCTCAGGGCACCATCGACCTTTCCGGTCTGGAATACCTCATTCTCGATGAAGTCGACCGCATGCTCGATATGGGATTCCTCCCTGACGTGCGCCGCATCGTCGAGCAGTGCCCGAAGAACCGCCAAACGCTCTTCTTCTCAGCCACCATGCCTCCACAGATCGCGACCCTCGCCGCGTTCGCCTTGCAAGAGCCTGAGAAAATCGAAGTCGGCCGCCGCTTCTCACCTGCAGATACCGTTTCCCACGCCTTCTATCCAGTCGCTACGGAACAGCGCAACGAGCTACTGATGGCGCTGCTCAAGAAAACGGACTTCAATTCGGTCATGATCTTCACCCGCACTAAGGCAGAGGCAGACAAAGTGCACAACATGATAGAGCTCGATGGCGAGCATAAGTCCACAGTGATGCACTCGGACATTCGTCAGACCCAACGCACCAAAGCTCTCAAAGGCTTCAAGGACGGTGAATTCCAAATCATCGTCGCCACCGACGTTGCTGCTCGCGGACTCGACATCTCCGATGTCAGCCACGTCATCAACTACCGCGTGCCGGAAAACGCCGAGGATTACGTCCACCGCATTGGCCGGACCGGTCGCGCCAACAAAACTGGCGACGCCTTCACCATCCTCTCCGGAGAAGAGATCGAGTTTGTCCAGTCCATCGAACGCTTCATCGAAGCCAAGGTTCCACGCAACCGACTCGAAGGGTTTAACTACATCTATACCGCCATGCTCGACGACGACATCCCATCCGATCCAGACGCGATCAAGAAAGCCCTCGGACGCAGCCGTCGCGGCGGTGGCGGACGCAAGCGTAGGCGTTAGGGCTTCGCCCGTTGTGAGTTATACGTTATGAGTTATTGGTTATAAGGTTACACGAAATGCGCTCGTCTCAGACGACTCTCCAAACTTATAACCAATAACAAATAACTTATAACCACTGCACATGAGCCGACGCATTCTAGCGATTGACCCGGCCTTGAGGAACACGGGGTTTGCCGTCCTTGAACTCACCGAGGGCAAGCGGGATCCCGTAGCACTCGCCTACGGGACGATTAGCAATTCCAAAAAGCTACGGCAATCGTCGTGCCTCCTCGCGATTACAGAGGAGCTTCGGACATTAATCAAAGCCTACGCACCGACAGAGTGTGCGGTGGAAGGAATCATCTTCGTCCAGTCTTACAAAACGGCGATCACCATGGGTGCCGCCCGTGGTGCCGCATTGATCGCCGCCGCTGAGGCCGGACTAGAAATCCGCGAATACGCACCACGTCGCGTTAAACAAGCCATCGTTGGCAAAGGAGCCGCCGACAAGTCACAAGTCGCCTTCATGGTCCGGGCCCTGTTAGGCCTCCGCGAAACCCCGGACGCCGACGCCGCCGATGCCCTGGCCATTGGCATTACGCACCTCCGGGCCTCCACCGCCAAACACCTTAAAGGCGAGGAACCGGAACTGATCTGAGCCACTCACCGGTGCATGGACACTCCTGTCCATTCTCATGCAGCGTCAGCACGCTCCATCGGAAAGGGTGCGCCTCGCGCCCTTCGTGCGATGCCGCAGCAAGCAAATGCCACAAACGTAAATCGCTCGTGCTACAACACCACCCGATGGGGACGAGGCGTCCCCACTCCATCATCAAGAAGTATCGTGCATATCTGTCTTCGACAAGATGTAGGTTAGACGTGCCGGCTAACACCTGATTTTGTGGGCACAGCCCGTTAGATTTCAGAGTGAGCCGACACGTCTTACCTACAAGCCAACCCCCAACTCAACTGCAACTGCTGCAAGCCGTCGGTCTCTCGTCCACAGTCGGGTTCTCGGTGTAATCAATACCGATGCCAACAACAGGCAATCGATCAATCCCAAGCCAGTCCCGTAGATTTGCCGAGTCTCGACAAGTTGAATCGCCTCCTCCACCGCAACATCTGCCGTCGTCGGAATTTCGCGTAGATATTCGAGAACCAAGTCGCGCTTGCTAAGATTGCCACAAGCGAGTTCTCCTATCACGAGCTCATGTGTCACCACCTCACGCTGATGGAGCAACTTCGAAAGCTCCTCATCTCGTCGATTGAAGTGATCGATCCATATGTTCGTATCGACAAGAACCCTCATCACAGCGCCTCTTACTTCTCTCCAGATTCGAACGATGTCGTTTCCTCAGCCAACCTTGATACATTTCGCCTAGGTGCTACCCAGGCATTCTCATCGGTGCCCCCCATCGCGGCCAATCGATCCGCCGCTTCACCAGCAATCAACGCCCTCAAGCCGTTCTCGATGAGTTCGCTCACTTTCATCTCACCAAAATACCTTTCCGCCTTTCTAATGATCTCATCATCGATAGTCACTGTCGTCCTCATGCATCAAATTTGATGCGCCTTAGCATTAATATCAAGCATTTCCACGCCTTAATCACACGGAAGGGGCTGCGCCCCGCGGCCCTGAGCGATGGCGGAACAGGAAAGAGCAACAAACTAAATCACTCGCGCTACCACACCACCCGATGGGGACGAGGCGTCCCCACTCCATCACCACTCGGAAAGGGTGCGCCTCGCGCCCTTCGTGTGATGCCGCAGCAAGCAAGAGCCACAAGCGGAAATCACTCAACACATCAGCCCACTCGATCATTACTCCAAAGGAGGGACAACCTGCGTCACTCATGAGATGCCAGCCTTCCTCCCCTTCTCCACCCACTGCTTGAGATTTCCACAATCCTAGGCTAATTGAGACCGTGCCGAATCGCCGAAAACAACTCATTCTCGATTTCCTGCCGGCGATTCTTCTTCTCGTTGCCGGCACGATCATTTTCCGCGTTACGAACTGGGATCTGACATTCGCTCAATGGGCACGCAACAGCGATGGCACATGGGCGGACGGCGAAAACGGACTTTGGAGCGTGCTCTATAACGTGGGCACCTTACCAGCCATTCTTACCGTTCTCGCCGCGATCGTCGTCCTACTCATCGGACTGCGCTCCGCGAAGTGGTCACGTTTTCGCCGCCCAGGTATTTACATTATCTTCGTCCTCGCGATTGGTCCCGGATTGATTGCCAATGCCATTCTCAAAGACCACTGGGGGCGACCACGTCCACGCGACGTCGCCGAACTCGGCGGGCAATACCGCTTTGAAGAAATCCTCACCATCGACCCCGCCTCACCTGGAAAATCCTTCCCCTGCGGTCATGCGACCATGGGGTTTTTCTTCTTCGCCGGATACTTTCTTCTCCGTTCACGACACCGCGCTGCCGCACACGCTTTTCTTTGGATCGGTCTCCTCTACGGTACACTGATTGGAGCTGCGCGCCTGCTCCAAGGTGGTCACTTCGCCAGCGACACCCTTTGGGCCGGAGCCATCCTCTGGTTCGTTTGTGCAGGTCTTGCCCACGCGTTCCGGCTCGACAAACCACTCACCACACCGACAACCTTCCGCCCCGTAAATTGGCCTATTCTCTTCGGTGTCGGTCTGCTTCTTCCCGCCGTGATCTTCGGAGCACTGCTCGCCACCCCCATCTCGCAATCCGGCAGCTATCAGGCGACCACCACCCAGGCGACCAAACTGTCCATCAAAGCCATCGATGGCGTCGTCACCATCCAGCCCGGAAGCGATTTCTCCGTCGCGGTCACCGCCACCGGCCATGGCATTCCAGGAACGGCTTACAAACCGACGTGGAACGAAGAATCCTCCAGCGATGGACGACAGATCCTCGAGTTCAAGCAGCGTGAATCCGGACTCAGCACCGAGTATCTGCAACAGGTCGCCGCCACCTACTCGCCGCAGCTAATCCATGAAATTCAGCTCGAAATGAAGAGCGGTAAAGCCATCCTCACCCTCCCAGAAAGCCAGCCACTCCAAGCCCCACCCGTCACCATCACGCTCGAACTCGGAACCCAAACCACCGTTAAAATCGTGCTACCCGACACCAACCCACCAAGCGTCAACGCTGTTCATAATGACGCCGTCATCGCAGGCCCCACGGACGCCGACTGGACGTTAGAGTTCGAAAACACCCCACCAGCAGGGTTTCAGCTTCCTTAGCAACAAAACCATGAGATTCCTGCTGTTAATAGGAATCAGTGCTACACTCGTATCCTGTGCATCCCAAGCACCCGCATACCTTAAAGCGATCTCCTCGATCCAACCCGGAATGACTCGAGCAGATGACTTGGTTTAATCATTAGTGTCTTCATCGCGACACTAAAATGACCAAAATAGGGGGTAATGTTTAGTAAATTCTCAAATCACCAGCAAATATTAGCCTTAGAGAATTTCCAAGCAATCGCCCTGGAGCCTGGTGACCCTTCCCAAAAATCCGGTGTGGTGCACGGTTTTTCGTGAACCCTTGTAAAATGGTGCGCAGTGCAGGATTTGAACCTGCGACATCATGCGTGTGAAGCATGTAGAATCCCTTGTGTTTAAAGGCTTTACAGCCTTATTACTTCGTTTCATTTCCATATATTTCCAATAGTTTGCGTTTGATTTGCTACCCCGTTTTGCTACCCTTCCGGCTATATGAAAGGGCTGTATCTCAAGAAAGGAATCTGGTATCTCCAACCACCAACCGTAGACGGCCATCGCGCAAAGCCCGTCTCGCTGCGAACCAAAGACAAAGCCGAAGCCGTAAAAGGTGCGCTCAAATATCTGCGATCCAAACCAGAGACAAATGTATCGCGAAAGACCATCGCCGGAGTTTCCAAGATCTATCTGGATTACTGCGTAGTGGAAAGATTGCACACAAGCAGGAACGCCACCGAGGCCAGCCGCACGGCCATCGATCACCTGGAGAGAATATTGGGGAACGTCACAGTGAACTCTATCAACGGATCCCACTTGAGGAAATGGAGGCACACCCTCAGCGTGGAACTGATTGGCACCAAGGCCGACCCTCACCCGCGATCTGATCACACCATCAATAGCTACATGCTCCGCGTGAAAGCTTTCTTCAACTGGATGCACAAGAACGGATACATCACTATCCAACCATTCGACATGCACATATACCAACCGAAGAGATCGAGGATCCACCGCACAGTAACACCAGATCAACGCGACTCGATCATTGACCTCTGCGAGCATAAAGAACACTTGTGGATCCTCATGCTCGGCTTCCATGCCGGACTGCGATTCAATGAGATCATTCAGGCCAGACCGGAGTGGATTGATATCAGAGATAAGAAGGCATACATCCACGTTCAAGAGAGCGCGACATTCAAACCAAAGGACAAGGAGGCGAGATCCATACCGCTCAAGAAAGTGCTGATCGAGTTCATTAAGAAGAACGGGATCCGCGAACCATTCCTGGTCATGCCCATTAAACCTCACGACCCTAAGCGGCCGTATCGCTACGATCCCCGCAACCCGATCCGCAAGCTCTTCCGCAAGGCCGGATACCCTTGGCTGACAATGCACGGCATGAGACACACATGCGCAACGATATGGGCACACGCAGACCCCCCTGTGCCGATCAAGACGTTGGCACGTTGGCTCGGCGATGATATCGATACCACCTATAGGCATTATGTCGGATCCGCTGAACATGAAGATGATTGGGTAAATAGGGAGTGAAGTTTATTTGTGCAGATTTTGAATTATACGAACCTTTGGTTAGCTCAACTCACTGTTAGCCAAAGAATGCGCCAAGCGGATGATTTGTGCGAGGGATGCCACGATGTCTTTCCGATCATCCACGCGGACTCTCCGAAGTTCGTGCTTAATTCCGCTCCGGTCGTCCAGATCCGCTATGACTCCACGGGCTGCGCGATGCGCCCAATCTGGAGGTTCGGGGTTGTCTCCTGGATGCAGTTCGTAGGGGTATTTGTCCCCTATGTTTAGGGCTATTTCTGCGTCATTCATAATTTCAAAAGAGGATAACAAGTTTCAGAAGGCGACGCCGTTGAAGGCGTCTGATTAAGTTGGGCGTCTATTACGGCGACGCCTTTGAATCGGCGTTCGGCAGACAGATTGCAGAGGCTTGGTCGATAGCTTCCCGGATCTCTCCGATGCCCACTTCCTTGCCGTCCACCTTGATGATCCACGTCGCGCCGATCCGCGCCAGAGCCGTCACGCGCTCGGCGTCGCGGAGGTTTGGGATTCCAGCCTGGATCAGTTGGATTGCGCCCATTATGTCGATCGTTGGGACGTTGTGAGTGGCTTCCCATGGTCGGGATTCCAGCGCCTTACGGAGGTTTGCGATCACGTCGAACGCGTAATCCTGCAATGCCGAACAAGGCGCGGATGGACAATCCGCCTTCTGGGGTTCTTTCGGCGCGGGGTGTTGATTAGGACTGGCCATTTGATTGCGGAGTTTGAGTGTCGGCGGATGCCATCGCTTGTGCGTTCTGCTGAGGTTTTAGACTCGCCTTGATTACTTCGTGATGCTCTCTAGCTAATTCTAAAAGGGACAGTTGAGCCAAGTTCATACCTTGAGAAGCCAGCACAATGTGAGACATCCCAATCACGCTGACGCTATTCTCGTCATCGGGTGTTGAGGTTAGCGATGCTATCTCTTTTCCTATTTCCAGTATATCTTCTGAGATTTTTTCGATCCGCCCAATTATCGATGCAGAACCAGACGGTGTAGCAGACCCTTGGCTTTTTGATTCTTCGGTAGTCTCTGACATAGTGTTATCGTTGGTTGATTGTTCGGGCGGCTAGCCTTGAGCGTTCTCTTCCTTCTGTTTCTGCCAAGTATCGAAGTCTTCGCCACTGGCATTAAAGGCAACGCTTTGGTCGATAAGCTCGCGAAGTGTAGCAGCGCGGAAACTGATCATGTCGCAACCTTCAATTTCCATCACCCACGGTTCATCCTCGATCATTTCATCGTGGTAAATATCGGTATACGGACAAGCTTTAATAGTCCGCTCAAGGTGATCGAGACGACGGGTATCACTCAGAGAACAAGTTGCGTCATTCAAATCCTCCACACCCTGCAAAGATCTAAGCAAATCACTAACAGCGAGAGATAATGCCTGACCCGCTCCGATCAAATCATCCGCATGATACTGCACACTGAGATGGTTCATAATTCCAGCCTGAACAAAGTATCCATCCTCATCTTCACGAACAGACCAAGCCACCATATCTTTCTCTCCTTTGGTAAAGCTACCCATTCCCGCAGAAACAAAAGAATCATAGTCTCCATGAGGAACGATACCACAAGCTTGAACATCGATTGAAGCTTGACGAATAAATGGTTTGATCTCGCGAAGTATAATACGGAAAGCCTCTTCAATCCAGGCTGGATTCCTACGGCCATTTGCAGCGAATCCACCGATAATCACCCTAGCCGCCTCACGCACCGCAGCATCCAAATCTCCGGCTGTGTGATGTGGAACAGATTCGTTCCACATCTCCTTAGCCATATCGGCTAGATCTTCTAGTTTTTGTAGTTTGTCGGCGCTTGGTTGGTTTTTTTCACGGAGCGTGGCGCGTGGGATTATCCCGCGTATTATGGATATTGCATCAGGTTGAGTGTATCTGACTCCTGCCCCGTGAAACCCGCTGTAGAATCCATCATCACCTTTACCAACACGGGAAATTATAAGCTCAATGGCTTCAAGATGGCTCAATGGCTCTGTGCAATTATTCAGCAGATCCGCTACTTTCTTAGGTATCTGATTTTTATTAGAAGGTTCACTCATAATTCTAACTACTCGGATGCGATTGCGTTTAGGTCATAGATCGGCTCTTCGACTTTGCCCGATCTAAACATCATCTGGATCTCAAGATCCAACTCATCAAGCATTTCATCGACGCGCTTGCGACGGTAGAAGTTTGCCTTCACGTTCTTAAACATCGGTTGCAAGCCACGCTCAATAAGGAATTCCTTTATCTGCTTGGACGCACAATAAACTATCAAATCCCTGCCACTGAGGAAGGCTCTGTGATTTTCTATATCTGCCATAATAATGTTCTACGTGGAACTTTTGATTGAATCGTTGTTTTGGTTAGCACCGTCAAGACAGGCTTGATTGCCATTTGGTGAATACCGAGTGCAAGGTTGGGCGAGCGGATCTTCCGTTCTTCACCTCATCCAGCAACTCAATAAGAAGATTGTTGATGAACTCTTCATCGCGTGAGTCAACCAGCTTTACGGCCGCCGCGATTACCGATGGAGGTATAGCAGACTCATCAGGCGTAGGTTGTTGCAAGATCCTTGCCGTGGTTACAACCATTGATAAGGCGCTCTTCTTCACCGCGTCATCAACCTGTAGCGAATCCGCGAACAATCCCTTGCCTGTACGCTCGCTCACCTCAAAGAGATCACTAGATTCCTTGACCGCCTTCCCCCTGATTCCAGAGAGACGTTTCGCGGCCGCGCCCTTTTGCTGCATGGTCATGTAGCCATCCATCAAGTGTTGATTGTGCTCAACAAAGTCAGTGAGAGTGATTACGTCATTTTCGCGCTGCAAGAATCCAGACTTGTGAGCGGCATTGATAAACGCGGAGGGATCACCCTCCCATCCTATCCAGGATTCGACCAGGCTAACAAACCCGTCAACTCCACCGTAATCCTTCATTGATCTCTCAGACTTCTTAGACACAGCCCATTCAAACCAAAGCTTGCTACGGAGGCCAGCGGCCGCCGTGGCTCTCACGCCTTGCTGAGAAAGAAGCGCATCAAGGTAGCGATCACACGGCCGCAGATGAAATGAATCAGGGAAGTGGACGCTCATTTTAATTCCTTTTGCTTTAACTCAAGAAACTCCTGGATCTCAGCCCTGAGTTGACCAAAAGAATCTTCACCAGAACATGACCACTCAACCGTGGAATTCACACAATGGATCATAAACCCAAGCAGCTTTCTACCGCTACCGGATTCATCATCAACAAGTTGCCCGACTTTTTCTTTTTTAGGTTTTGCCATGGTTCATTTTATTAGCACGTTCTTACCGTTAGCTCTACAATAAATTCACAATAATTGGATATAATTCAAGATTAAAACATATCCATGTGTTTATGAGCGGCGTAGAAGCCGTAATCAATTCAAAGAAAGGTTGACCTCATTAGAACCATAGAGCTATACTCAGCCATTCAAACAGATCCCCTCAGACCGATTGAAGCATAAACTTAAAAATAGTGATGAGTAAGAAAAACACAGAACTCAGCAACCTTCTCACCGAGCTGCGAAACAAAAGGGGATATACCATTGAAAAACTAGTAGAAGCTAGCGGAGTATCAAGATCTCCGATCATGGGCGCTGAGAATGACAGATCAATCAGTCTCCTGAAACTAGCACAAGCCTACAGGGACACACTAAACCCAAGCGAGAGCGAATGGATAGAAATATTTATCGCATGGGCATCAACTCACGGATACCTGGTGGACGATAAAAAATCTAAATCACTAGCCAAGAAGATCGCCAAGAAATCCTTGAACTCTTCCAGTGAATCTATGGAGATCTTTGAAAACATTCAGTCCCTACCACCAGACCACAGAGCCCTTGCCGGAAAGGTGGTTCAGCTTATTAAGAAAAGCCCTCAGACGAGAGCCATGCTATCCGCCTTTGTCTGCCAAGTAGATTAACCAACTGCGGTTTGCTTGGCCTCTATTGTTCTCAGTTTCCAGTCCAAGAGAAAGGCAAACTCACTGTCACCAAGTTCATCGAAACGGAGAACATCACCTTTCCAGTTTTTCTTCACCGCTTGAATTTGAGATTCATTGGAATATTTGAACGCTGGCAACCTGCGCTCGCACCAAGCCTCATCGGCAATACTACTAAGGGCACCGCCCAACACTCTTGGATGGCAACCAGTGGATGCGTAGATTCTATCCGACTCTTTCCAACCAAAGTGTAAACTTGATTTACTCTTTTCATCCGCGTGATCTTCCTCGACCGCAATGAACGGCAATCCGTTGAGCGCAGTCTTCGGCCGCCAGTCCCACCATTTCTCTGTGTGATACCGCCCGTTGATCTGACTATGATTCTCACCCTGCCCCGCAATCCAGCACACTGGAGCGAACACTGTCCAATCACCTCGGCGATGCGCCCGTTCTAGTTGATGATCGATGTGGCTAGGATCCTCTGAGTGTATGTAATCCGGAGCATGTTGGATATGCTGTAGAAGCCGAGGGATCACTGAGCGGCTTACCGCGTAGGCATGAGTCCTGTTTACACTGTGGCAGGAAAACACATCGCCATCATCCATCCTGAATGGCTCCAAGGTATGCTGACCACCAAGATAGATCTGCCCCCAACGATCAGGAGCCGCATCCATGAATCGCTCGATCTCACTTTCCGCAGACTTCACGAACACCACGTCGTCCTCTAAGATCAGAGTGGTTTCATCACCGCTATACCATGCGTCTTCCAAGACTCTACGGTGCGAGCAGAGGCAACCCCAAGCACCATTACCGGCTCGCCACCAAGCAGGAGGATTCAAATCATCTCCACGGATCCCATAGTGAATGTGAACGTCATCACGCGATGAGATCAAGCGGTTGGCCATCATAGACTCTATGCAGCGATTAACCCTTGCCTCGTCACCCTTCAATGTGATGAGAACTATTTTATCAAAGTATTTATGTAACATCTGTAATTTCTACTTTGCAGTATTCATTTGTTATAGCACCCCCGCTTGACGCCGCTATCTCTACATTATTCTCGCAAGGGACAGAGTTCACGTCACCCGCCACATCCAACGTGTAAGTAACTATCTGAGGATCACCAGCACCATAGGTATTCATGTCTATCGTTTTAACAACAACGCCATTGATAGCTATTAAAATAACTTTTGTGCCCGTGTCGTTATCTCTATCAAAAGTAAACTTTAAATCCATGGAACTAACCGAACACACATCGAATATTATAGTTCCGTTATATCCACTTACATCGCCACTACCTAAGATGAACTCCTCTACGCTACCACCAGCGGTAGCGTCATTTGCGTAAGCCATGTCCGTCCTGTATTGCCTGCCTATCGTATGAGAAGCCAAACCAAATAAGAAAGCCGGATCTGAAAGGCATGAGCAAACCGCCCCCCCACCACCAGAAGATCCGCTTGAACCACTTGATGCGCTTGATAGGCCAATCTTGGCGCTACCCCAATAGCTCGACGAGGACAAGCTCGGCATTATTCATCACCTCCATCTTTCTTTCGAGACATAGACCAGAATCTTTCATTGGCCTCAAAATCATCCTCAGTCTGGCCTGGGTATCTCACACCATCAAAGCCCATGCGCACTCCGCTCATGCGGCCTGTGACAGTAAGCTGAACAAATGGCCAACGAGTAATGACGATCTCATCACCATCCACATAGGCAGCCACAGGCCACGGCTTATCCGGAACCAAGCCAACCACACGGATACTATCATCCACGGTGCCGAATACAAAACGGTGATCAATCGGGAATCGAGTGACGCGATCTTTCAACTCTACCGAGAACCAATCCGAGAAGATAACTTCGGGGCACTCTTCTGAGAAGTAAGCGACGTGAGTATAACCGAAGTCATAGAGCCAAGGCGCGGGAACGACGGCCGTGTTCTTTCCAGATCCGGATCCACTTGATGAACTTGCGTTAGAAAAAGAACCACCTGGGGTAGATCCCGGCATAGATCCAGAACTACTTGAGCTACTACCCGCAGAACTACTACTCGATGATCCAATACCGCCACCATACCAATCTATACCAAAGGAACGATGAACCTCTGGAAAAACATTCCCATCATCATCAGTTTTAGCCTCTGAAATTTTTCTATAATAAGTTCCAGCAACCTCACCCTTCACAAAAGGAGTGGTAGTAGGAGACGCCTCTTTAACAAAAGTAAGACCCTGCGTGATACCATTCGCATCAACCTCATGCTTTAAGAAAAACTTATCGCCGCTCTCTACAGGGAAAACTTCATCAACATTTGAAACAACAGTTATCTTCCCGCTATCAACATCAGTAACACTAGCCGGAGAGAATCTAATTTTCAGGTCAGGCGCTTCGGCCGTGCCCACATTATACAGATAAGGATAGGCCTCATGGACATAAGGCAATCCAGAATTAAAATGAGGGCAATGAAAGTATTTCGGATCAGTTACCCGCACTCCCGAAGCATCAGAGACAACACTAAACCCTGCGATCTTATAGACCTGATTCTCATCCTTTCTCTCAGGCGGATCCACCGAAGTCTCTTGCAGAATCAGCTTCGCTTTACCATGAAACACATTCAGATAAAGAGCCCAAGCGCCAGCAACAATGCTCTGAGATGGCGGAATCCAGTCAGCCACACCTTCACCAATAATAGGAATATCATTAAACTGAGGGATAACATCAACATGCGATCCATAGCCACCAACATTCTGCGAGAGGTAAGTCGGAGTAATAGTAACCTTCACTTCACTTCCAACGATTTCAAAGATCGGCTTAAGAGGACACTTGCCAGTATCGGCTCCGCCAGAAATGTTTACCCGCGCAAGAATGATTGCACTGCCAGTATATCCATCAACCTCATTGATCGTTCCAAGATACTTGGATCCGCCAACCTTTGCAAAGTCATCGCCGTTATCCACACCAACACGATCACCAGGTTTAAAGGATCCCTTCACCCTTGTTGGCACCGTTCCAGAATGAGCAACCATCATGGCATCACCAGCCGCCAACTGCTTGGATACCAACACACCACCGAAGCGAGAACTCGACGCATCACCTTCCCCGTTCTTATTGAGGTAGATAACAGAGCCAGCCTCATGCGCCGTGCCGCCACTAGCGACCTGACGAACAGGAACATTACCACCCGTGCTAACAGGTGTACCTAACGCCTCACTGACTGATTGAGCATTGCCGCGAAACCCCTTCTCTAAAGATCGCTCGATCTTCGCGATAGCCTTCAGTTGCTCGACCTCTTCCTTTTCTAAGCGTGAGCGATTATCCAAAGACTCAACCCTTGTGATTCGCTGTAAAGCAACTTGACTGACGCCTACAGACCCACGCTCTTTTTCATAAGAGATCGACTCTGATAATCCAGCACGATCTATAATGATCGTGGCATCCCTGACAGTGGACAACATAGGGACTCCCCCACTCCCCCTATTGGTAAATGATCCGCTAACCCTGGTATCATCACGATCAATGACCGTCTCGGCAATCTTTGCAGCCTTGGCACTAGACAGTAGACCATCCTCAAACGGAACCTCAGTAGCTTCCTCAGCACCCTTGGCGAGTAAGTGCGTGGCCAACTCCGGAGCAGAAACAGAACCATGACGCCTACCGGATCCGTAAACCTTTTTGAATCTACCAAAGTCAAAAGTCAACGAAGCCCTAACCTCAGCAGGACTTGCAGTGAACAAAGGATTAGGAACCGCGATATCCCGCATGGGAGAGTCTGCCGCCAAGTCAGACTCAGGTAGACTTTTATTCGGTAGAATGTAAAGCGCCGCTTGACCCGTCCCAGGCTTAAAGACCGAGTTCCGGAAAAGGATTACCCTCTCCTTTTGCATGACGCTGAAATCGCTAACCAATCCCCAATACTGCGCCCATTGCTCCGGAGTCTTGTAGCGGAATAGATCGTCTATCTCAACCGATGCAAAATCTACTGGCTGCCCCTTTGCTACAACTAAAGCTTCTGAGTCTGGATAGTATTCGTTAGGCAATAATTCAAACTGACCATTACCCAAAGACTTAACATTATGAATCAATCCGGCAAATAGATCCTTGGAATTCAAAGGCACATCGGAAAACACCTGATCACTCGCGACGGCGTAACTCTTAAAAATAAATTCGTTGATATACCTCCATACCGGAAGGTCATTCCGTTGCTGGCTACCGTGGCGACGATTATCCAAGAACAGCAAATACTTCTCACCTTGGAATTCCTCGGCGTATCCCCCATCGATCTCGTCATAGTATTCTCTAAGAGTCACCTCTCTGGCTTTGGCCGCCCTGTCCGCGTAACCGCTCCGCGTCTTTGGAAATGCACCAAAGACTCTTTCAACCTCGGCGATCCACGCTGGCTCACTAATGAATTTTTCATAGCCACTCGCCCAAGCGGCCTCAAGCCGCACACCATTCGCCTGAACAAGATTCCTGCCACCAACGACAGTAACCTTTGTGTCTGCCCCTGTAGACTCTTCACCATCGTTATATGACGGCGCATTGCTCTTTGATGGAACAGCACCAACACCACGTTGATCAAACCTAAGCGAACTCGCGCCCTCAAGAATCAAATCAATACCAAGGTCATTAACGATCTGCGAAACCACATCAGCCACTTTCCGGCCGCTCATCGCCTCAACCATCAAGGAGCTGTCATCCATCGAAGAATGCGCATTGATGCTAAACGAATAGGCAGGAGTGGCACCATCAAGAACGCTCTGCAATACCTGCGTAGTGGACATGGCCGCATCAGTGATAGACCAGTTCTCAGCGTCATAGTTGGCAGGAAGCAAATGTTTCCATCGGCGCTTAGTTCCGGAATACTCAGGATCACCACGGCGGACTGGCACATTCCAAGCACCGAAGACCAACATAGCTTGCAAGCGATATCTGTTATCAACAGCACGGAATTGAAACTGAGTTCCGGATCCGGTATCGACTGCGGATCCAACCCCATCAAGAACACCATGAAAGCTCACACCGCCAGCCGTGATATTGAAAGCCGAGTCAACAGAACCCGGCGATCCATCTACTGCTACACCCGTAGCAGTAGATGGATAAACACCCCATGACCGCTTTAATCGCAGTTCTTTTATTGTGCCACCACCAATAGATATCATCCTTCAAATGCGGGTTGAGTGTAAAATACAGCGGTGCCCGCCGCCGGACAAAGAACACTGGAGTTAGAATCTTTCAGAAGATCGCCGTCACCAAAATCAGCAGTCACAGAACAACGGTTATCGTGCGAGCGGTAGACGGTGATACCATCCAAGAGATAAGGCATGGTCATAAAATCGAAGTGAGTAAGCACCGCCCTCACCTCCACGCCAGACGAGAGATCCGCAGACTCAGAGTGGAAGTTGAGGGCATTGCCACGGATCGAACCGTAGAGAGACAAACTCCCGCGCTTGTGAGGATACTCACCAGAGAAATGCAAACGGCATTGAGGCGTATCCCTCACAACCTTCCGCACATCAGGATAATCAGGCAGGGAGATACGCGCACCACAAACATGCCACGGACAAATAGTAATCTGCCCATCATGCTCGAAAGATTCTACGTTGCCATTCTGATCCTCAATCTTCACTAAGGCTTTATCCCTACCGATCAGAGCGAAATGCCAACCATCAATCTCGGTGCAAATTGCTAGATCTTGGTAGTGGGTTTTATTCATTAGAACTTTACTTTAAATTAGTGTTTGCAATTCATACCACACATTGCAATGATCATCATCCTACAACCAGTCCAACCATGTCAAATACAGAACTGTCCAAAGCGATAGAAACAGCCAACGATGCCCTACCACTTCCATACCTTGCTGCAAAGAGGGACATAACCCTCGACGGCAAAGGCTATGCGGAATGCCCATTCTGCAAAGGTAGCAATAAATTCAGAGTGAAGAAGAGCGGCTCCGGAGCCTATTACTTCAACTGCATTTCCACGTCTTGCTCGGCTCACGCAGACAACAACCAACTAGGCAAGGATGCGATTGGCCTCATCGCGATGCTTGAAAATATTCAACGGAAAGAGGCCGTGGATATTTTCCTGGAACTAGCACAGGTGCCGAAACCTAAATATACTCCCAAAAAAAAATCAGCAGCCAAGAAGCAGAGTAGCAAAAATGATGAATCCACCGTTGATGATGAACAGGCGACGGACTCAGAATCCACCAACGATAGTAGCGGTATAGAAGATAACGAGGATGAAGAGGACAACATCATCCACCTTCAACAAGCCGAAGAGAGCAAGCCCCAATCAAAGGATCCGTCAACTTACTTTACTAGACTTGAGCCAGAGTCTCGCAACCCATGGGAAGAGATCTACCGCCGCCTCACTCTGGACGACCATCACCTAAATGAGTTGATGGCAAAGCGAGGACTCTCGCCGGAAACGATTCGGAGAGCAGGAATCAAAACCTCCAAGGCCGCGAACAAAAACCTGCTTGCAGGTATAGACGAACTCTTCAAGAAAGAGGATCTACTAAGAGACGGCATCATCCAAGACAGAGGACACGGCACCTACCTATCCCCTCAACTCACCGGACTAGGCAACACAGGGAAGAAAGACAACGGCGGGAATTTTGTTTTCGAGCCTGACGTAAATCCAGCCATCATCCCCTACTCCAAGAACGGAGAATGCTTCTACCTCCGGCCGCACAAGGGCGGGATCTCCGGTAAGAAATGGCGGGAGAAAAATACGACCTCAGAGTTTGAGGATGATGAGGACGATCTCTTTTGCTCATCACATGTTTACTGCCCCGCCCTGCTTGAGCAACTTCTGGATGATAAGACGAAGAGAACAGTAGTTCTCACAGAGGGCGAATACAAAGCTCTCGCGCTCTTCCAGTGCGGCATACCAGCCATAGCCGTTCCAGGAATCACCTTCCTAAAGAATCCGGCATTCCGTAAAGAGCTTGTCGAAATCATCCATCGATTCAATATCTCGGATCTCGTAGTGATCTACGACAACGAAGATAAGTCGGACACTAAACTCGCCTCCTACAACCCGGATCCATGGAAGCGACACGACGCCGAAGTTTGGGCGAGATACGCTTGCTCTAACTTGCACTTTGAAGTTTCAGAACACGGCGGCCGCGCTCGCATCGGATACCTGAAAGACGAATGGCGCAACTCACAAGGGAAGGCCGACTTCGATGGATGGCTCGCCACATGCGTAGCCAGTGAAGGAGGCTTTGAGAAAGGAACCAAGAAGGCTAGAGAAGGATTCCTTGAGATCATCAAAGAGGCCAAGTCACCAACTCGATTCCTCGATCTATTCCCAACCGAGAAGGAACGGATCATCCAAGCCAAGCTGGCAAGACTCAACTACACAAGGAAGATTCCAGTGGGAGGAAAGCAGGAGCAGAGTGACGCCAAGCGGATCCGCAACTGCCACGAAAAATTCCGCATCCGTCTAAGGATCGAAGACCTCTATAACGATCTACGCGAAACCCATGAAGTCTACTACTACTCAAAACCACCAGCAGAGAAGAGACTAGGCACCCTCTCAAAAATCTACAGCGAGATCAAAGAGATGATCGAGAACTGTGACAGCGAAGAAGAACTCGTTCAATTAAAAGCCGCCCGCCGCGCTTGCTGGATCCAACAACAAGGATGGCCGGAAGTCATCAGCGACTTCACCCTCATGTCAGAGTTCAAAGTCATTACGCAGGACAAGCGCATCGAGCGGCTATTCGTAGCCAAGAACAATGTCGGAGAAAGATCGCGGCCAGAGCAGCCTAAGAACGCATCACTAGCATCATCGGTAAAGTTTCGCGAATGGCTACTCGACTGCGGCAACTTCCACTGGAGAGGCGGCGACAACCAGCTGCAACTCTTGATGACAGACCTCGACCACCATTCAGCATGGAAAGAGATCCGAGAGATTGACCTTCTTGGCTACCACCCTGAGAGCAAGCTATACCTATTCGGCGATTGCGCAGTAACACCGGATGGAGAATTCCTGTTCACCGATCACAATGATATCGTCTGGTATCAAGGCGTCGGCTACCGCATCGACCCCGACAACATCAGCGAGTTTGCCCACGGCGCACCGAAGCTTTTCCAGTCCGCCAATTTCTCATCCGCTCAAGAAGAACACGCCAGCATAGATTGGGATAAGGAAACAGAAGTCGTCTCGACAATCTTTTCCACGATGATGAAAGACTTCCACGACAATCTAGGAGATCACAGCGGAACCCTCGCCCTGGGTGCAACCATGTCCTACATTTTCTCCGCGCACATGATCAAAAAGTATAACGCGATCCCTGGTCTATGGATCCACGGCCGCATGTCCGGAGGCAAGACAACAATAGCAAAGTTGCTTATGCACATTTGGGGATTCCCCATTGGGTTCAAGACTCAGACAATGGGAGAAGGAACCACCAATACCGGCATGGATCGCGTTCTCTCTCAGTACTGCGGACTACCCGTATGGTTTGACGAGTTCCGAATCAATGAAGCTACCGCCAATAAGATAGCCAGCCTCAGAAACGCTTACAACCAGCAAGCCAAGAGCAAGGCAAGGATCGACCAAACAAAGCGGATCCGTAGCGCACAACCGCTCACCATGCCGATGGTCACAGGTGAAGGAACAGTTCAAGATGCCGCCACAAAATCAAGATTCGTCAGCGTCGTCCTATCAGCCGCCAACAGACTCCCGCTCAACGACAGGCCATCACACGACTCACGATACAATCGGATGGAGAATGAAAAGAATGATTATCATAGAGTAGGACGATGGATGATCAAAAACAGAAAAGAACTCACCGCAGCGTTCGACATGTTTATGACCTCATTCCTAGCCAACAAGAGAACGCTCGCGCAGATCTCTCAAGACCGCCTACGACTCACCTACGGAACCGCCTACTCAACGATCAAAGTTCTCTGCGCTAAACTCCAAGCCAAAGGAGAAGGCGATTTTTTCAAAGGCATGGAAAGCTTTCTATACCGCTACGCCACAGAGGCCACACACGACGTATCACAGGAAGCATTCCTCAACCGATTCCTCGCCGATATCGTATCAGGCGTAAAGCGCCAGGTAATCGACAAGAACTTTGTGCGCGTAGAATACGCAACAATATCCAAAGAAGCATCCGGCAACGTCAAGATCGAGCCAACAGGAAGTTCTAACCCACACTCAGAGGTCGTGATGCGCATAGCCTCTCGCGAAGTCTTTTCTGAATATGCCAGAGACAAGCGCCAACAAGGTGAGGATCCAGACTTGGATAGAGGTAACATCCAGAGCGAGATGAAGAAGGAACCATTCTGGATCAACCCACCAAACACCGGAGCCCGTGTTCACCGCATGTCTATCGACGGCCGCCAACTATCAGTTTGGGCTTTGCGCGTAAGCAAGATTGAGGACGAGGAACTCAAGGAAGAGATTGAAACTTTAATCTCCGGCGACGGATCCGGATCCTCATTGTCGGGTATCTGACACTTTTCAAACCCCGCGACCCCCGCAGCCCCAAAAACAAAAGTGTCAGATTTCACCTTTTTTGAAGTGGCGTAGTAGCAGACCTAAGCCTAATAGTAGCACTTAAAGTAGCTTATGCTACTAGCCGTAAGTCCTTAACACATAAGGACTTACGGCTTTTTAGTAGCACTAGTAGCAAATTTCTCGCCAAAAGTAATCCGAGGTGTAAACGCAGAGAATCACAGTGAGGATTAACAAGCTTGCATTACGACCGCCCTAATTATATTATATGATGCTACTAATGCTTCTAGTGCTACTACTTATACTCTGAACCCTGATTTTATCGAGGCTCCAAGGTAGAAGCAGCCCTAGTAGCAAAATTTAACTGCTACTAGAATTATGTCCAACCTAGATAAGAACCGCAAGCCACACTCGCCTTGGCAGATCATGGTGAATGAGAAGATGCTGGCTACGGCCGTAAGCTATCGCGACCTCGCTACAGCCACGAACCGCACCACCACACCGATCCCCTACTCCACGATCTACAACTGGCTTCACTCCAGATCCGGCGCTCCGAACCACTCCAGCTACACACAGGAGATCAATAGAGCTATCGCTACAGCACTAGGCATCCGTCCATCGGAACTCGCTGTGGCCGCTGAGGCGTCCATGCCTCTCTTTGCCAATGGCGAAACCCCGCGCCCCGTGACAGCGATTGACGGCCTCCAGGAATTACGTGAAGCGATCAGCGAATCAAAAGCGAGATCCTTTCCCCGCGCTCGATTGATCAACTTGATTGACGCCATGATCGATAAGCGGAAACCCGCGCCCAAGAATGGTGCCCTGCCCGCTCCTTTGAAAGCATCAGGAGATCGTCGGAAGAGATCGAACGGTTGAAACCTCAGAGCTTTCGATTCCAGATCTATTCGGACGCACGTTCGCACTACCTAACCCTTCGTTTGAAATCGATTGTGGCGATGGATTTTCGGGGGTGCCTGCCTTTAAACTGCCTTTAGGCGGTTATCGTCCAGCGTAGCGGCTACGCTCTGAGGATCTCGGCGGGCGGTTCTGAATCGCTCCGGCCATAGGTGCGGCTCTCGGTAGTCTCGGCGGGTTTTCCCCTTGGACGGAATCGGGCGCGTTTATTTTCATGGTGCGAGAAAATAGGACTTTACTCTAGGCGTGAAAGGGTGTTAATTTTTAGCACCTTGCAAGGCTGCAAGGTTTAACTACAAACCAACCTAGAAAAATGAAAACTACTACTACTACTACTACTACAAGCGCGGGCACCTTCGTTTCGCGATTCATTGAAGCTCTGGCCGTCATTGACGGGGCGCGGGGTGACGTTAAGCGGGCGCGGGCGCTTGTGCTCTCTGAGGGCAAGCGGGCGGAGGCCGTGGGCGCGGATCTTCTCAAGCTGTGGCAAGCGCTGGCCATTGATCAACGCGCTATTCTGGCGGGTGCTTTTATCTCTCGTTGTCGGCAAGCTTTGGCGGCCATCAATGGGGCGCGGGGTGCGGTAAAGCGGGCACTGGCTGACGGTGTGCGGGCTGACGGGGCGCTGGCGGATCTCGTCCAGCTG
>JAGXGH010000121.1 GCA_024636835.1 Verrucomicrobiales bacterium
GATCAGGACGCCGACGAACAAGGCACCGAGATCCGCCTTCAGTCCCACCGAATCGAAGCCCTTGGCACCCACGAAGAGCGCCAGGAAAAGCCCGCACAAGGTGACGAGCTCTCCGTGCCCGGATCGTCCAATCAGCTGACCGATCTGTTTGCGACCGAGCAGCAGGGCGGCGAGAAGTGCGAGCGACCAGAGCGACGGGACTTTTCCCGTGGAAAACGTAAGAAACAGCACCGCGAGGATGTCCTGCATGATCAGCAGTCCGATGGCAATGCGTCCATGCATTGCGCCCATTTCGCCGCTTTCGGTGAGGATTTTCACGGCGAACACGGTGCTGGAGAAGCTCATTGCAAAGGACAGGATCAACGCGGTGCGCCATTCCAGACCGAAGGCGTCGCCCGCCAAGGTGCCCACCCACACCAGAACCGGGGTGAACACAATCAGCACGATCAAGGTGTGGATCGAGGTGCCGGCCCAGATCTCCGGTCGGGCGAGGGTGCGCAGGCGCAGTTTGATGCCGATGGAAAACAACATCAGTGTCACGCCCAGGTTGGCGATGGTGTCGAGAGTTTCGCCGCCTTCCTGTCCAAAGGCCTTGAGCACGAAGCCGGAGATCAAAAATCCGACCAGTGGTGGAAGTTTCAATTGTTGGGCGATCAGTCCGAAGAAAAATGCTACCGCGATAAGTATGGCGTCCATGTGGGCTATGGGGAAGCAGGATTGATACCATGGTGTCCATAGCGGTCCACAGAAATCATGGGAAAGGGCAGAGCTAACCGCGAATTGAGCGAATTTATCAAATGACAATATGAAAGGACTGAGCCCTTTGACATTGTAGGGCGTGTGTCCCCACACGCCATTGCCTCTCAATAACAAATTGCGAAGACCGACCACATGCAGCCCCCAATCACAACGGGCAGCTCATTTAGCCTTCCGCCGTCTCGGCAAACTCACAGAGGAACTCGACCGTTTCTTCGAATTTCTGTCGCGTGGCATCATCCGCGATCAATCCAAGTTTCGCGTAGGCAATCACACCATCGCCGATGTAGATCGATGCTTTTGAGCGCTTCAGGTTACCGGCCAGCCAAGCGCGCTTCTCGTCCGTCAATGCCGCCGCAAGGGTGCTGGGATCGTTTGTCCGGATATCCACCGCCTGGTCGAAAGTCTCGTCCCCGCTCTTCCAGCGAGTTCTACCTTGTTTGCCCGTATTGTGATCTCGTTGACTTAGCCCCCCGAGGAAACCCGCGGGCGCCAGCTGGGCAGTCAGGCGCCGGTTCCGGAGTTCCAGCTTGAGGACACTCTCGCTCTGTCGTGACCCTTTGATCCCTTTGCCCGGCGCGGAAAACGAGATTTCGCGTCCGCGGTATTGTCCATAAGCCGCGGGATCCTTCCGGACGAAGCCACCAAACCTGGCGGGCGGCTGGTCCAGTTCGAGGTCGAAGCGTTCGGCCAGCAGGCGGTATTGGGCCGAGATCCGGCCGGACGAAAATTTAAGGATGATCCAGAATCCAGCAATACAGGCGATGAACAGAAGGATCAGAGTGTAGTGCTCATTGGTCATACAGCGAGACAATAGCCCCAGCATCAAGAGCAGGGCAAACCGGAAGGTTGGGAAGTTTTTTTGAGTAGCAGTTAGGAAGTAACTTGGGAAGCCCCTCGGGACCGGAACGAAGTGGAGCTTGACGAAGCCAATTGCACGCAGTCAAAAAAAGCACGGGATTGAGGGAATATGACTGACAGGAATCAAGCGAATTGGACAAATGATGAGGAAGGCATTTTCACCATGAAGGACGTGAAGGAAATGAAGCCAAGCATGAGTTCTTTAACCTCAACGGTAGTAGCGTTGAGGACATGGACGAGCTGATATCCACTAACAAATCGAGTCAAATTTCGCCGATGAACGCAGATTTGGATGAGGGCTGATACATAAGTAGGCTAGACGTGTCGGCTAACGGCATTACCCCGGGTATAGCCCGAACTTCAGCCTCCCCGTAGCCGAACTTGAAAAAGTTTGGATGGAGCACAGCGAATCTCACCCTTGATCCCCGATATTTTCTACTCACTACTTCTGTAGCCCGCTACCCGTGTCTCTGGGGCGAAAATATTTTCATCAGGGCGTTAAAATCTTCTCGTCAATCGACAGGGAAATGGCTATGAAATTGCTGCACTGGAAATGATTGGCGGGCCTGGATCTCCGCCCAGTGAATTTGTCTTCGTTGAGTCGTCGAATTTGACCCTTCCAATGGTTGGAAGGGTCGATGTTAACCAAGTTAGAACTCAAACCCCATGGGTGACAAATCGCCAAAATCCAAACAGAAGGCAGACGCTCAGAAACAATCTAAGGTTGCTGCCTCGAATAAGAAAAAGCAGCAGGTTGCTGCGAGCAAGCAGGCTCCGGCCGCGGTTGCGAAGAAGAAAAAATAGCAGTGACTGTGGGGCATCATGCGCAAAGCTGCGCATGATGCCATTCTTCTGGCTGCCTATATTGACCATGACGTTCATGAAGCAAGGGTTGATGTTTTTTTAGCCGCAAAAAGGGCAAAGCCTTGATCCATGTGCGGCGCTGCGGCTCGCAGCGACGTGTGATGAATTCGCTCCCCGTAGCCCCGACCTTATCGGGGTGAACTGGACTCGAAGGAGTTCAGGAATTCCTATCCACGGAATGCACGGAACAAGCAGTTTTTACTAGAAGGGCTGGAAGGGGTGAAGCACGGATGTCATCCTGCTCTCCGTAACTAAACTCGTCATAGTTTGGATGGAGCGCAGTGGATCTTATCCTTCCCACTAGCTCAGCCTAAATTACGAAAGTAAATGAATCCAAACTGCCCCGAAAAAGAAAATTGACCACTCTGCTCGTTCAAATCATCTTTAATTCATACCCTCTACTAAATCCGCGATTACCCCACATTTCCAAAATGTCTCAACAGTTCCTAATCACATTCATCCTCTTTATCCTGTTCCACTGCACGATGGCGCATGCGCAGACAAACAGCGTTCTCATACGTGGCGAGATCACCGAAAACTCCCCCAAATTCTACGATAATCTGACATTCACCCAGCAAATCCCCATGAAGGCCGGAGAAATGGTGGTTGTCTATACAAAGCCCTCGAGGGGCATGCGCGAAACCTACTACCGTTTTCTACCTACAGATCCGAAATCTGAGCAACCTTCCAAATGGGAAGATTCCCGTGGTTCTCGCTGGTTATTCCCTGATAACGAAAAGACAGTTAAGGTCGTAGCCAAACCTACGAAAGGTGGTCCAACTGAACCATTTGATCTGTATGTTGCGGACGACAGCACTCTCTACATCGCCGAGGAAGAGGGCACCCTTGAAGTACAAATGCGGTCTAAACATCCAGTTTCTCTGTTCTTCCTCATGGGCAAAGCAAAAATCGATCCGCCACGTATTTCAATACCAGGCATCTTGAGCTCAACCGATCCGAAAACTGAAAAGCAGTATGCCTATCATCAACAGCCCTTAAAAACAAATTCGGGAAAAGGCCTTCTGGTGGATCTCGATTTTGACAGTAAAAAGTATGTGATTAGTCTTTCAGTTACCGATCCAGCGGGTGTGGAATGTGAGAACAACCCTGGAGTCTTGAATAGTCCCCGAGTCCTTATCGCATCCACTTCAGATGGAGAATACATAATCAAGCCCGTATGCTTAGCTTCGCCGAAATACATGGAAAAAATGGGCGAAGTGCCTTACACGCTAAAAGTAACCGAACTCCCGGATATTCTTGAACTTTTGGGGATCGAACGTGTGCCCATCAAGTAAAGACAGGATCGTCAGGTTTCTTGACCACCAAGAGCGTCACTCGGTCTCCAGCACCTAAATGCTGATGCGCGACTCAGGCTCCCTGATACCTCTTAAAATTCTCCGCCTGCTCGAAGGTCTTTTTTGTAAACCTCGTCCTGGTTGATCGGCGGGTAGCCGAACTCGTGGGAGTTTAGTTGGAGCGCAGCGGATCTCCACCCTTCCTACCTGCTACTCGCTACTATGACTGCAACGTATTTGAGCCAGATAGAGTAGGGGAGTCTAGTTGAGATAGGCGTAACCAGCGTTGAGGTAGGTCGCGTAACTGACCCCGATGAGAATATAGAGAACGGACCAGACAGGACCGAAGACCCAGTTTGGCGGGGTGCCGACCGGTCGGTTGAGAGTGGCATACCAGGACGTGACAGAGCTAGAGGTGACAGAACCGCCAAGCCCGCCAAGGATGAGCATCACGATGGCAGAGAGGATGATTTTTGCGGGTAGTGAACGCATGGTGAATGGATTGGAAATGCTTGGCCTGTTTCGATGGACGGATGCTGACCGCTAATTGGGCGAATTTATCGAATGACTATATGAAAGGACCTCAATCAGGTCGATTGACGCACCATTTCAGTTCGCTCAGGGCTGAGGGGAAGTGATCCGCATTCCATGGATGACCGCACCTTTTGTATACTTGACCGCTCTCGGGCGCGAGGCCCCAGGTTCTTCATCGGGGTTATCTGGCGCTCCCCCATAGATACCCGCATAGTCTTCACCTTCTCCAGCCTTGAAAACAAATGTGATGAATTCAGGTTGTTTCGTGAAAAAACCCGCTTCCCCGAATCCCGTAAGCAAGAACATTTCCTTGAACTTTCCATAGGTTTGTTCCACCTCGGAAACCTTCATTCCGACATGCACGCCTTCCGTGGTTCGGTAACGTGATTCCCAAATATCGATCTCGGAGATCTTTTGGTTATCGTTGATCTGTATCGGGGGGAGTTCCTTTGCCTCGACATGTTGGGAATCCTTCCACATGCCGATTTCCATAAGCAGCGTTTCCCCATCATAAACGCCGATGGATTTCCACCCCTCCTCTACGGGGGCGGGCCCCAGCTTGAGGCCCTTCGGCAAGATTTTGCGAACCTCACCTATCGTCATTCCGAATTTGATGAACCCCACCGATTTCTCTGTGATGAGATGCTCCACTTGCTCTTTCGGTTCCTCGCCGAGCGCAGGAAAGAGGCCACATGTAACAAGAAGAAGGACGATCGCTTTCATAATTTGCGACTGATGCACCCAAAGTCTGGCAGCACCAGCAAGGTGGTAAAAAGGGAGGGGTTTTTCACCCTTGTGATTCCTCAGTCTGCCCAGAGTTTCCCAGTGAGGTCAAGCTGGTATTCTCCCTTCCTCCGCACCTTGGCTGTCTTGTGTCTCATTGGGAGATGTTGATTCACTCTTGGAGACAGGGGAGGGCTGGTGACCAAACTCTTCCGAGTTCGGCTACGTCGCTCTCAGGACTAGTCGACACCTCCGCAGCAGAGAGAAACTCATCACGCTTGTGGCAGGGGAAGCTGTTTTTTGTCGATGTAGATTTCTTAAGAAACGGAGCGAAGAGAATGCCGAGACAGCCGGAGGGGTTGGAAGATATGGGGAGTATGATTGTTTAAATGACAATATGAAAGGACTGACCCCGAGCACAGTTATGGACACCCATCATTTCTTGAGAAGTTCATGATTCTTCGATGCAAACTCTTCAAGTTCATTTCCGGCTTACGGGGGTGGTCTTGTTGCGAAACTCCAAGAACCATGGGTGTCCTAAATCGTTTTTTCACCCTTGACTCAATCTGATACTACTGGCCCCAAATCCGCATTTTCATTCCTCGATTCGGGTCACCGTGTAGCCCTTCTTCACCAGTAGCTCAAGCACTCCGCCCTTCCCGAAATGTCCGGCACCAGCAGCGAAAAAATGTACCTCGCCCGAGCTTTTTTCGAGCGTCGCGTCAATGTAGTTCGCCATAATCACATCGCGGTCTTTCAGAATCCGCTTCGTCAGCTTCGCCATGATGGATCCATCCTTGCCGTCGGTCAGTTCGGCCATCCAGTCGATCGACAACGTTGCCATCGTGTCGATATCGCCGGTCAGATAAGTCGCGACCGCCTCCTTCATCGGATATCTGCCTTCCTGGCGGTTCCGCCGCATGTAGTCCAGCGCGGAGGTCAGGAAGCTCGTCTGCTCCTCATCGCTAAGTTCGTTGAACCCCGCGACCTGATCCTTCATCGCCTGCATTCCCGCCGTTTTCTTACCCTCCTTCTCCGCGCGCTCCCAGAGCACCTGATCAAGTGGTTTTAGACCCGCCATCTGTTCCTCTAGATATGGCAGCGAGTAGGCCATCATCCACGTCCGAAAGCTTTGGAACGGCTCCGCGTCCAACTCCGGGTTGATGGCCTTCAGTTCCGTGTCCAAACGCTTCGCCAGATCCTTGCCAATCGCTGCGTTCAGCGTCTTCCCGTCATCACGCATCACTGCCCGCATAGATGCCATCTGGCTTGCCAGATCCATTGCTATCTCTACATGCAGACCCGTTGCCGCCCCGAAAGCTTTTTCCGCCGCCGGATGCAGCGTCACCACCGACTTGTCGCCCAGATGTATCGTCCCGAAAAGGTAAGAAGGTTCCGCCATCGCGGATCCCTCCACCTTCCATAGCAGTGGCTTTTCAGGATGCTCCAGCTCAACCGCTGCCCCCGTGAGCGGCAACCATCCCGCGACGGCGGTAACCACGGTTCGAGCCAGCAGCATCAGCAAATGTTTCATACGCAGTAAATTGCCAAATTCTACCCCAACTTGACGAGCACTATTCCCACCGAACTTGCTCATCCCGCATTTTAGCATCGAGGGGCGGATCGGAATCCGCCTGTGCAGCCCGAGCAGCCGAACCACGAGCTTCAGCTCGCCCCGACCCTCAACGAACTGGAAGAAGATCGCTCTCGGATCGTGATATACCCGGTACGGTTCAACCATTCATCGACGATTTTTTCAGCCAGCAGTGCCATAATCTCTTAGTTTATATCAGAAACCAACGCCTCCTCCACCGCGCTGAATTCCTCCAGTGCGACTTTCAGGCTTTCGACGATCTCTGCGGCGAGAACCGCCGGAGAGTGTGGTGCCTTCTTTCTTGGCTTCGACGATGCCAAGGGCCTTGCTGTCGACGAAGAGCACGTAGTCGGCGGGCCCACCCTGGGACTGCATTTCGCGGACAGCGACGCCGCTGGAGGCGGAGAGGTTGAGTGAGGAGACGTCCTGAACCGTCCAGCCAGCTGCGCCGAGGAGGGCGTCAATGGATTCGCGGGCTAGAGCTTCGGGCGTTGGAGACATGATTCAGGGTTACACTCACTATAAAGCACGGACTTGTTAAGTAAAATCGTCATAGTTATGAGAAAAGTGGGAATTGTCGGGGAGGGCGTGGATTTATCCACGGAAGACGCGGAATCGGGAAAGGGTTGTCTTCATGAGGATTCGTATCATTCGATCAATTCGCGGTCAGCTATCACAACGCTGTCCAAACTCTCACGAGTTCGGTGCACTCCGATAATTTTGGGGCTACGAAGAGTGGATTCAACATACGGCGCGGCGAGCCGCAGCGCCCTACCTGGATGGCATCCACCCGTAGCTACGTTCGGAAGAACGTGGTAATACCCAACCCCCAAACTTTCATAAGTTCAGCTACTTGAATCCGCTTCGCTCTTCTGGTAAAAGCTGCCTCCTGAATATTCGTGTCTATTGGTGGTTAAACCTGCTTCGAGTCTACGATAATGAATCCGCTGCGCTCCATGGGAGCCGACACGTCACCCCTACAACAATTTGACTTCGTTCATCTTCGAGTCGCCCGGTTGTGTCCGTTCATGCTTAAATCCCTGTCATTCCCCCACCTTCATGCTCTTCATGAACTTCATGGTTGAATTGCCTTCCTGTATCCTTGCTTCCATTGTGCAACCCAAGCTTCTAGCTCTTCTTGTCCTTCTGGTAAAAATCCGAATCAAAGCACCGCTTTTACAAGTGTAGCTACGAGGTGGCTAGCCGATGAGGTAGCCGGCCACTTCGTCGGCGAGGAGTTTGCCGGAGCGGGTGAGGATGAGATGCGTGTCGGCAGCGGTGGCGTGGCCGGCATCGATGATGGCGGCGATGCGGGTGGTGGCGTTGGGGAGAATGGCGAGGCGCTCGAGGGGCAGGCCTTCGCTGGTGCGTAGTTCGAGGGTGACGCGTTCCATGAGGAATTGCTCGTCGGTGAGGTTTTCGATGTCGGTCTCGGCGGCGCGGCGGGACTTCATGGACTCGATGTAGCGCGCGGTGTCTTCAAGGTTTTTCCATCGCTTGCGCGCTATGGTGGACACGGCTCCCGGACCGATCCCGAGAAAATCGGCTCCGGACCAGTAGGCGGAGTTGTGTTTGGATCGATGTCCGGGTTTGGCGTGATTGGAGATCTCATAGTTCTCGAACCCGGCGGCGGACATGGTGTCGATCATGGTTTCGAAGTAGGCGGCGTCGAGATCGGGGTCCTGATCGAACTCGCCGGTGACGAACTTTTTGAAGAACTCGGTGTCTTCTTCGAACGTGAGGTTGTAGGTGGAGACGTGATCGGGATGCAGTGCGATGGTGCGCGCGAGGTCGCTGCGCCATTTGTCGAGCGATTGACCCGGGTGGGCGAACATGAGGTCGATGTTGGCGGTGGGGATCTCCGATTCGCGTAGTAGCTGGAACGAGGCTTCGGCTTCTGCCGGTGTGTGGTCGCGGCCGAGCACATCGAGTTGTGCGGGATCCCACGACTGCACGCCAAGACTGACGCGGGTGACTCCGGCGTCCGCCATCAGTTGGAGCTTTTTCGCTTTGAACGTGCGCGGGTTGGCTTCCATCGTCCATTCCTCGAGAGCGGTGAGATCGATGAGCTCGCGCATTCCGGCGAACAAACGGTCGAGATGAGTGCGGGAGAGTAGGGTGGGTGTGCCGCCGCCGAAGTAAATGGTTTTCGGGCGCAGGGTGTGGGATCCCGAGCGGGTGCGGATCTCGGCGAGTAGGGCATCGACGAAACCATTCATGTCGGTATTACCCGGGGTGTGCTTGTAGAACGAGCAATACGGGCAAATCCGATGGCAGAAGGGGATGTGGATGTAGATGTGAGTGATTTCCGACACGGATTCCATCATGGAGTCTTGCGTTGGGGTTTGCTAGTTCTCAGTTTTCTGTTTTCAGTGTAGTGATGTCGTCTCCTTCACTTCCCGACGAAATGCTTCCTCTGCTCAAAGAGGTGAGCCGGTCGTTCTATCTGAGTATCCGCTTTCTACCAAAGCCGATGCGTGGCGGAGTGGCTGTGGGGTATTTACTGGCACGGGCGACGGATACGGTCGCCGATGCTTCCAAGGAAGATCCACTGGCTAGAGTTCGCTTGCTGGAGCGGATGAAGGACGTGGTTGATGGTAGCGAAGATGTCGGACTGGTTGCTTACCTGATGGATTCGGCGACCAAGGTGGATCACGCGGGTGAACGAAAATTGCTCGTTCATTGGGATCCGGTGATGCAATGGATGCGATCGTTACCAGACGATGAGCAAGCGTGTGTGCAGCGGGTCATTCGAACGATCGTTGTTGGCCAGATTAGTGATGTGCAGCGTTTTGAAATTGACGCTAAGGAGGATTCGATTACCAGTCTGCCGGATCGCGAGGCCTTGAATGCCTACACGTATTCGGTGGCGGGATGTGTTGGGCGGTTCTGGACGGAGATCGCGGTGGCGTCGCTGGGAGAGCGGGCAATGGGTCCTCGGTACGATACGCAACGTGGTATTGGTGAGCGCTTTGGTCAGGGTTTGCAGATGATCAATATTCTCCGCGACCTACCGAAGGATCGGGCACTTGGGCGATGCTATTTACCACTGGAATGGCAGGAGGGTGTGGATGTTTCGATCGTTGATTCCCCGGCGGAGTTATGGCGGAAAGCCGATGTCTGGAGAGAGTTATGCGGTGAATGGGTTGCTGCGGGGCGGGAATACGCTGCGGGGATGCGCGGTGTTCGGCTTCGCTTTACCGCGATGTTACCGGCTTTGTTAGCGGATGCGACATTGGCGAAGCTTCGGGATGCCACGTGGAGTGAGTTGGAGTCAGGGGTGAAAGTCACTCGTCGTGAAGTGAAAGCGATGGCTGGAAAGGCATTGTGGTTTGCCATTTTCGGACGTCGTGCCTAGGCTCCAAACATGGCTGAAACACTCTCTACTCGGATACTGAAAATTGGCGATACTGTTCCTGGGTTTTCGCTTCGTGATGGCAATGGCGTAATGGCGGATTTCGAGGATCGTGACGACCGCCCGGCGCTGGTGATGTTTGTCTGTAACCACTGTCCCTTTGTCGTACACTTGGCGGAGGGAATTCGCCAGTTGGCGGAGGATTATGGTGACGAGTTTGTCTTCTTTGCGATCAACTCCAACGATGTGGAAAACTACCCTGCGGACGCGCCCGACAAGATGGTCGAGTTTGCTGACGAACACGGCTGGGAGTTTCCGTATTTGTTCGATCACGATCAAGCAGTCGCGAAATCATGGGCGGCAGCGTGCACACCGGATTTCTTCCTTACGGATGAGGAGGGGAAGTTGGTGTATTGCGGGCAGTTTGATGACTCGCGTCCGGCTCGATGGGCGAAGAAAGAAGTGGACGTGACTGGTGATGATATTCGCCGTGCAATGGATGCGGTGCTTGATGGCGATGATCCCCTGGCGAAGCAACTCCCTAGCTCGGGATGCAATATCAAATGGAAGCCAGGCAATGAGCCACAGTATTTCGGTTGATTGATGACCGCGGCACGAAGGAAGAAGAACCCATGGAGCACCGTGGTGGCGTTTGCGGTGTTGATCGCGCTGGTCGCCTATCGCTACTATGGTGATCGTCGTGACCAGGGGGATGTCTCCCATCGTCGCCCGGCGGGAATTGCGGCGGCGGCGGCCGAGGCGGATGCCGGGATAGCGAAACAAGGTGGGTTCGATGTGATTTGCGGTTTTGCCGGGGAGATGATGTCGACCGGCACGTCCGACCTACAGTTCTGCGGCTGCGTTGGGGTGTTTCTTGGGAGGATCGACAGGAATGTCGGGTTCTCAGCAAGGAATCCTCGCCGGTGGCGCTCTTAAAACACTGCCATTCGGGACTGGACTGGATGCTTGACCGGTGTGATCCTTCTCAGGAATCCTGCTTCTTTTCGATCTGGGATCTCAAGGATCTGAGATCCGCATCAATTTTCCCTAAAAGGTCCAGAATTTCAGGGTCGGATTCTGCAGTGAACTCAGGCGTCAGTGAGAGCTCCTGCATGGTCGAAACAATGATGCCGATGAAGAGGTTCAGAATGGTGAAGGTGGCGATGATGATGAATGGCACGAAGAACGCGAAGGCCCATGGATGCGTCTCCATGACCGGGCGGACGATGCCCATAGACCAACTCTCCAAGGTCATCACTTGGAACAGGGTGTAAAGACTGGCTCCCAGAGACCCGAACCATTCGGGATGGGTTTCTCCGAAGAGTTTGGTGGCAAGGACTCCGGTGGTGTAGAAGAAAATGGCCATCACAGCCACCACACCGGAAAGTCCTGGTATCGAATGAACAAAGGCGGCGATGACTTTTTTCAGGCTGGGGATAGCCGTCAGCAAACGCAGCACCCGCAACACTCTGAGCGAGCGCAGAACCGCCCACACGCCGGCTCCGGGGACCAGTGCGATGGCGACCACGACAAAGTCGAAAACATTCCACCCGCTGCGCCAGAAATACAGGCGGTAGCAGAACATCTTGATGAGCAGTTCCACCAGGAAAACTGCGAGGCAGAGTTTATCGATCACCACCAGCAGAGTGCCGATGGAATCCATCACCGCTGTGCTGGTTTCCAAGCCGAGGATGATCGCGTTGAGCACGATCACCGAGATGACGATGGTTTGAATCCGTTTCGACTCCACCCATACCGCCAAACGGATCCTGCGATCGGAGACGTCTTTGCGTTCAAGAATTCGGAGTAGATCGGCTTCGCTCATGGGTGCGATCTGATAAGCTCAGTTCGTTGTGATTTCAACTACGCCCAGCGCTGAAATTAGTAGCTTTTGCGTTCGATGCGGCGGCGATTGTAGTTCGTTTTTCCTGAAGTGATCTGATCAAGATCAGCCCCACTGTGAACGAGCGTCGAGCGTCAGTTGCGACCAGGATTCGAGTGGGAAAGCATCGCTGCTTAGCTCTTCCACGCTGCGGAATTCCAGGTCGGTGATGGAGTCCTCGTTGGATCGAACATTTGGCTCGTCAGCCGTGAACTCGACAAGATGAACAATGCCGAGGTGGACTTTGCCAACGTCGTTGCTGTCGTCGTTGATGAGACCTATCACGCGGTGTTTGAAGTCGCCATCGAAGGCAAGTTCTTCGCGGATCTCGCGATCGACACCGGCATGGTAGGTGGATGCGCCCAGGTGGCCGTCTTTGGCGTCGGTGTCCGAGAGGTTGACGTGGCCGCCGATACCGATCGATCCCTTGGCGTGGAGTCGAGCTTCGCCACCTGATCCTCCGCGGGTGTAGTGTAGAATCCGTCCCTGATGAACGAACACGCAGTAGGGGATGATTTGCTTGTGTGAGGGGTCGTCCTCGGCGAGTTCGCGGTCGAGAAAGAAATTGTTCTCCGCGGCGAGCAGGGTGTCGAAGTAGGTGCCGGAATCGGGTTGGAAGCCATTGAAGGCACCGAGTTGATCGAAGAGTGAGCGTTTGACGACGAGGACTTTTTCGCCTCCATAGCGGGATTCGGACATGCTTTCACCGTTACTGGTGGTGTGCCGATGGTCAACTGTCAAAACACACCGCCATCAAGATTCGAGGTAAGCGCCGAGGGTCGACTTGAGTTGGGTGCGTGCGCGGAAAAGCAAACTCTTGGTGGCGGAGACCGAGGTTTCGAGCACCTCGGCAATCTCTTCGTAGCTTAAGTTTTCGCGCCATCGGAGGACAACCGCCAAGCGTTGATTGTCTGGAAGGTCAGCAAGTGCCTTGTCGACTTCCGTCTCGAGTTCGTTGACCAGTGTTTCATCGACTGGCGATTGCTGGGTGTTGTCGCGAAAATCCGGGTCGCTACCATCATCCCCGACAAAGCTCATCTCATTGCGTCGCCACGCACGCCGAGCTTCGTTGAAAACCAGATTGCGAACAATGGTATACAACCATGTGGTGAATTTTGCGCTCGGCTTATAGCGCTTGGCAGACTTCCAGACGCGAAGAAAAACCTGCTGGGCAAGATCTTCAGCCAGCGTTGGGTCGCCGTTCATCTTGGCAATGGTTCCAACGACCGCTCGTTGATGGCGGCCTACGAGTTCAGCAAAGGCCAAATGATCACCCGTCGCCACCTTCGCCATTAATCCGAGATCAATGGTATTCTCGTCAAGTGACTGGTCACTCGCCTCACCAGTGGTTGATGTGGAAGGGGAATCTGAAGACACGGGGTAAAGGCGAGTATGCGAAGGTTCCTCCCGCTTGTGGCATTGCGGTGCAGGCGAGAGGGAAATGATCGATGAGGCTAATCCAGAAGTTATCATCATTAGGTAGATGAACCCATGTGGCGATCAAGAGTTGCTGCTAAGCTGGTGTTTTTTTTGTGGAATGTGCAAGTCAGAACGAGACACTCTCGAAGAAAGCTTATATTTAGTAGCGAAGATTTTCGTGGAATGAATGGGTTTTCGCTTGCGAAGAGCCGTCTTGCGGAGGATCAATGGTCGGGTTAAATTCGTCCCTTTATCACCATGATTTATTCATCTCGCTTCGCTTTTCTCGTTTTTGCAGCAACTTTAGTTTTGTTTGGTGCCTCGTGTGAGAAACACTCCTGGGAGGAGACCAAGAAGTTGCACCATCACGGTGACGGTCACGCAGAAGAGGGGCACGGCGGCGAGCACGATGCGGAGGGGCACAAGAAGGCTGATGAACACGGCCAAGGTGGCGAGACCCACTAATGCTTTTGGCGACAATGCATGCTCTGATTAGGGCATGTGTAGATCAAAAAATACCCCGTAAACCGAACCATCGGCTTACAGTGTAATTGGTTTAATAGAGGTGAGGAATCATATCGTTTCCAAGTGAAGTATGCCTATTCGCCGCGCACAAGAGGCTCACAATCAACCAGATCCGTGTTCTCTCGCGTCAGATCATTACCAAGATTTGGTATCACTCATCCTTGACCTTGAGATTGCGTCCACGACCAGTGGTCCATGACTCGAACACATTCTTGTAGATTTGATTTAACTCTTGGACAGAGGCGACTTTAAACTCAATAGTTTTCGCGTGGGTGGTGTTCGGTGGCCCATAGTTTTTCACCACCAAACGATCGACTTCCATGTCAGTTTCGGAAACTCGTTGACGTGTGCTGTCAGCCAGGTCACGTGCACGGTTGGCTGCGTTTTCGGTGATTCCCAGTTTGGACTTCGGGAGGTATGGCTCGCCGTAATAGAAGCGGGCGGTGGTTTGTCCCATGGTGTCGATGGTGAGTTCGGTGACCATGATGCCTCCTTCGATGAGATATTCCGCCATCGATAATGATGTGATGCGGTCGAGGCGCACGTGAAAGCTTCCGGTGGGCAAACTTACACCCCAAATTTTCGATGAAGGGCGAGGAGGTTCTTCGTCCTGCTGAGCTTGTGCGGCAATGGGTGCAAATGCAAGGGCAAGCGCGATAGCAAGTGTAAGGGGTGCGTGAGGTTGTTTCATGATGGTTAGAGGAAAAGGGTTGAGTCTGGAATTTGCAAGATCGGATCGCCGACTGTCGAGTGTGTCTGCAAGAATATGAACTCATCAACAAGCGGAATGTTTTCAATATTCCTAGAGAATACTGTGAAAATCCCTTCTCAACAACGCGCGAAGACGTTTTATGTTTAGTCGTGAGTATCTTGTTTTTTATCCTTACTGCCTTGGTGATGAATGTTGTGGTCGCGAGACGAGGTCTCGGCGTCATGACGTGGATCTGCGTGGTCCTGACCTTGGTCGCAGCTATTACAGTGGTATTTCAGCTGCAGATGATGGTTCCTGAATCGTGGTCGCTTGGGCTATGGATCATTGGAGTAACGGCACTGATGGTGCTGGTCATGCCGCTGCCCGCCTTGGGAAGATTCAGCACGGTGCTGAAGACCGGGCTCGCGTTGAGCGTAATTGCCTATCCTTTATGGATCAGTGCGCAGATGACGATGGTGTATTTTGCCATTCAATCGGAGGACCGTGAGACGGTGAACCAACGAGTCGATTTTGATGCGATGAGAGATGGGGTGGAACGGCAATTGTCGATGCACTTTGCTGCGGTGGACGCATCACGAGAGATTCAAGAACCTGATGAAGAGGGCATGGTCGCTGGAGTGAAGTCGATGTTTTCTTCAGGTGCGCGGGTTTCTCGTCGATGGTTGGTAAGGAGGTTGGCGCAAAACATTCTGACGCCTGAGGGATTGAAAAAAGTGCTCAATCAACAGCCGAGGCAGGAGAGTGAAGCGGGGCCTTCTTGGAACGTGCGTCTACGGATCGAGAATTTTAACCGTTGGAAATTGTGGACAAAAACGGGGTGGATAGGGTTTGAACCCAGTAGTCAAAGCCAGCAAATTCAACTTCGGTCGATTGAGTTTTCTCAAGAGGTTCTCGCCCAAATTGAGGAAATCGAGGACGGTGTAAACTAAGCCGCAATAATTTCGCCACAGTGTGCTGAACGAAGATTGCACTGGCCGGCGCTGATGCTCATAATAAGGACAGAGATGATGAAACTTAATCCGACAGTCAGAATATTTGTTGCCGTGATGTTGGCGGGATGGTTACCAGTGTCCTCTATCTGCGCGCAGCAGGATGAAGAGAACGAGGCACCTGTCGATGAAAAGGCTGCCGACGATCTCACCGAAGAGGAAAATGTGGAAGCAACGTTGCCGAAGCCGGTGGGGGCACTGTTCGATCAGCTAGGAGCGGATACTGCCCGTGAGCGTATTGAAGCTGAGCAGGCTTTGATTCAACAACTTGCCGATGGAAAGATACGCGATCGGATTCGCGATCGCGCCGTGGAGCTTTATTCAAGCTCCAATGATCCAGAGGTTTGGTTGCGAGTTCGCGAAATATTAAAGAACTATGTCAGTGAGCATAGTGATTTTGGCCCACGGCGTGGATTTCTTGGAGTGCTGCATAGCTTGACGGAATATCCGGACGAAAAGGGCGTCATTCACCGTGCGGTTAGAGTGGAGATGGTAGTGCCTGATACCCCGGCGGCGAAAGCCAAACTGCTTAGTGGCGATTTAATCTTAAAGATCGATGACGTGAACCTCGATACACCTCACGGTGATTTGAGTTTTTTCCGTCACATTTTCCTGCAACAAGGAGGGAAGACAGTGAAGTTGAAAGTTCTCCGCGACTGGAAAGTGATCGAACTTGATGCAGTGTTGGCAAACCGACCAGTTGAGCTTTTCGGTCAGCAACAACGGGAAGAAAAGTCACCCGATGAGTTACTGCGCGCTTGGCTCGATGAACGCGAGATTGAACTACGTTAGTAGCGGTAGATTTTGTATCCTCACAATTTACAGCCAGAGAATTTACAGAATTTCGCCTTGCGGGTGGACACTCACGGGCTTGCTGGGCTAATGTGGTTTGTCGCCTTGCCTCGGCGGAATATTTTCCATCGTTCCTCTCTATAGTCTTGAAGAAATATCGCAAAAATGTCGCAGCCCTGTTGGTCAACGCCGACGATCATTTGTTGATCGCCGAGCGCATCCGCCATGCGAATTCATGGCAATTTCCACAAGGTGGCATCGATCGTGGCGAATCACCGGATCAGGCGCTTTTCCGCGAGCTACGCGAAGAGATCGGCACCCCGCCACATATGATTCACGTGCTTGATCGCCGTGAAGGTTATCGATACGAATTTCCGGCAAAGATGCAGCGCTTCGGCAGCAATGTCGGTCAGGAACAAACGTATTTTCTCTGTCGTTTCCTCGGTGAGGATGGCGACATTAACCTGCGCACCCGGCACCCGGAATTTCGTTCGTTCCGCTGGATCGATCCACAAGACTTTTCTCTGGATTGGTTGCCGAAGTTCAAGCACGGCGTTTATCGCGCGGTGCTCAAAGATTTTTTCGGAGTGCGCTTTCCAGAGGTCAGTGAGACAGATTCACTAGATTAGCGAGATCAGAGATCGCTATTATCATCACCGTGCCAGAGCCATCGGTCGCGCTCGTTGGCCTAGCCGGGCTTGCTTTTCTGACATGTCGCCGCCGCTAATCATCCTGTGACCTCGTTTTTTTGCTGAGTGTTTTCAGTGTGAATCCGTGATTCCCGGCCATTCGTCGCTTCGGAAGGGCACGGCAGGTAGTCCGGCGCCGTTGTAGAGACTGGCTTCTGGGTTGCTATCCCAGGCGTAGCGCACTGCCACGGGATGAGGCACGGCAGGGGCGGAAACCAGCATTGATTCTCCATCGATCTCGGCGCTTGCCCAGACGAACTTTCGGTCAGCTCCAGCGATGGCGAAACTCTTCGTGCTTGGCTCTTTCAGCTTTAGTCCGCCATCGGTGTAGTTGAAATGGATACGGATGCGTTGGTCCTCGATGTCGATGGCGCGGAACCATGGTCCTGAGCCAACGACTTCTTTTTCATAGGTCTTGGCGAGTGCGCTGAGTGCGAGCCGTCGCCCGACTTCACGTTTGTTTTTCGGGTGGATGTCAGCGGCATCACCGATATCGATGGTCACTGCTAATCCACAATTAGGCACCGATTTCGCGGTCATCGCCTGAGCATCACGCAGCTCGGCCCACTCGTCGTCGCGCGGGTGATCAGCGGCTTCTTTGTAATTGGCGAGCGAGACAATATGGAAGGCCAGATCCTCGCGTTTGAATTGCTTGCGCCAATCACGGATCAACGCGGGAAGCAGACTGCGGTATTGATGGGCACGGGAGGCATTGGCTTCACCCTGATACCAGATCGCTCCTGTTAGTGCACAAGGGGTTAGGGGAGCGATCATGCCGTTGTAAAGGACGCTTGGTACATTCGGGTTGCCCACCAACGGCCGACCTGTTTCGGCGAGTTTTGCGGTTTCCTGCACGCGCCATGGACCGGAGAGTGGAATCGCTGCTTCCTCAGCGCTTTGTGGATGAATGAACATTGGTGCTCCGTTGGTTTGGAACCCGCCGCCACCGGCATTGGTGATGCGTAGGGTGATCACGTTGCGACCGCTCCGCACGATGCCTGTTGGAATGTCGTAGCGAGTCGTGATCTCAAACGAATCCGTCCGCCCGATTTCCTGGCCGTTGATCCAAGTGGTATCGGTATCGCTGATGGTGCCGAGTTGGACGACCAATGGCTTGTCTGTCCAGTCAGCGGGTAAATCGATCTCGCGTTGGACCCAGACCACGCCTTCGTGACCATCCGGAATGCCGCAGTTGGTCCAGTTGTTGGGTAGGGTAGCTTTCCGCCAAGCGGAGGTGTCCGTCGTTTCCCTCTCCCAGTGTTTGACTGTGCCCGGATCGTGTTTGAGAAACCATTCGTTTGTCGCGTCGATCAGTGGGCTAACTGAAGTTGAGTTGGCGATGTCGTGGACTTCTTTGAGCTGTGTATGAAATTCTGGGAATGGCTTCAGCGCTGAACCGCTGGTCCATGCCTCAATGACCGTGCCACCCCATGAGGAATGAATCAGACCGATCGGGATGCCAAGTTCCTGCTGCAATTCTTTGCCGAAGAAATAGGCGGCGGCAGAAAATCCACCCCATCCACCTTCGCTGATGGTTTCAGGCGAGCACGGCTGCCAGCTTCCAGTGAACGTTTCCTGCGGTGTGTAGGCGATGTGATGGGGGATCGTGAGTAGGCGTAGATTGGGATGATCCGCCTTGGCGATTTCTTCATCCTCGCGGCACAGGGTGATGCCCATTTCCATATTGGACTGCCCAGAACACAGCCAGACGTCACCGACCACTAAATCGCGAACTTCGGCCCGAATGCTTGGTGGGGTGGTTTCCACTGTTAGCACGCGGCTCTCAAACGAGGCATCGAGCGGGTCCAGAGAGCATGTCCATTTACCGTCGGCAGCCGCAATCGCATGCTTTGATTGACCGGCGAAACTGATGGTTAGTTTGGTTCCAGGATCCGTCCAACCCCAAATAGGCACGGCGCAGCCACGTTGTAGCACGGCATGATCCGAAAACAAGGGGTGCAGCAAGGGTTTATCATTGGCTGGCGCGATTTGCAGGCTGGCGAAGCACAGGAGCGCGAAAATCAAAGCGGACGGGAACAATCGATTCATCATGACAGTGCCCGATCATTATCATCATTTGCCCGAGGATAAAGTAAATGTGGCGGATTTTCATGCTAGTGCGATTTAATAGTTGCATATTTCGCGAAATAGCGAAATGATGAATCATGGCAATGGCTCGTAAGACGAATAAGGATATCGCGGATATTTTCAAAGCGCTGGGTCATCCGGCACGGGTGAGGATGTTACGTAAGCTGAGCGAAAGTGAACAGTGCGTTCGTGATTTGGTCGAGGTGTCGGGGCTGGGGTGGTCCACGGTATCGCGTCACTTGTCGGTCATGAAAGCGGCTGGTCTGTTGTCTGACGAGAAACGAGGTCAGCAGGTGATCTACCGTTTGGCATTGCCCTGTGCAGGTCGCTTCCTGGCCTGCTTGGAACAACCGAAAGAGTATCCGGAAATGCATGCCGTGTGTGGCTGTCGTGAGGGCTGAATTTTTTTTGACTGATGCAGAAAGAACTGAAAATATTCGGATGGCTCGCTGCGGTGTTTGCCGGAGTCTATTTTCTGCCAGTTGGCACACCCCGTTTTGACAAGGCGGTATTTGAGGCGCTGGAGCTCACCAAGTGGTATGCGCGTGAGCATGTAATTCTGTGTTTGTTACCGGCTTTCTGGATTGCCGGGGCTATTGCGGCGTTTTTCTCGAAACAATCGGTCATGAAATACCTTGGGCCGGGTGCGCCGAAGGTCGCCTCCTATGGGGTAGCTTCGGTTTCCGGCACGGTTCTGGCGGTGTGTTCGTGCACCGTGCTGCCTTTGTTTTCCGGTATCTATCGAATGGGTGCGGGTTTGGGGCCGGCCTGCGCATTTCTTTATGCGGGTCCTGCCATCAATGCCTTGGCTATCATTTTGACCGCCAAAATCCTCGGCTGGGAAATCGGTCTGGCGCGCGCGGTTGGGGCAGTGAGCTTTGCGGTAGTGATCGGAGTATTGATGGCGTGGCTATTCCGCAATGACGCACAGGAAAAGACCCGTAAGGCAGCCGTGATGCCGCCGCCGGAAGAGACACGTCCATTATGGCAGACAGCCTCGTTTTTTGCGGTGCTGGTCGGTATACTGGTCATCGCCAACTGGGGGAGCGATAAAGGTAGTGGATTTTTCGCCGCCGTGCACGCGGTCAAGTGGCCAATCACTGCCGGACTAGCTGTGGTGCTCGCCGTGATGCTACGTGTATGGAATGGCCTGCCGCTGGGGCGCCTCTTGGTGGTGGCCACACTCACTGCTGGGACGGGCATCGTTTTCCCCGCTCACCCGTCTGCGGCCGTGTTGGTGGCTGCCTTAGGTCTCGCGTGGCTCACCGCTGGCCGCACGGATGCGTCTGGTGAGTGGTTTTCAGAGAGCTGGAGCAACGCGAAGCAGATCATGCCGTTACTTTTGGGCGGGGTGTTTGTGGCGGGGTTCCTGCTTGGTCGGCCCGGTAACGAGGGCGTGATTCCCTCTGAATGGATCGCCAACCTGGTAGGTGGAAATTCACTAGGAGCCAACTTTTTCGCCTCCATTTCGGGTGCCTTCATGTATTTCGCCACTCTCACCGAAGTGCCGATTATCCAGGGCTTGTTAGGCAGTGGCATGGGCAACGGCCCTGCGCTCGCCCTACTGCTTGCCGGACCTGCACTGAGTCTTCCGAGCATGCTGGTGATTTCATCGATCATCGGTGCGCGCAAGACGCTCGCCTATGTAGTGCTGGTGGTCGTGATGGCGACCTTCACTGGCTGGATGTACGGCATGATCGCCTGATTTTTATCTACTAAACCCAAACCCAAAAACGATATGAAAATACTGCAAATCCTAGGAACCGGCTGTGCCAAATGTAAGCAACTCGCCGAAGCTACCCGTGCCGCTGCTGACGCATCGGGCATCGATTATGAAATGGAGAAGATCACCGACTTTATGCGCTTCGCGGATTTTGGCGTGATGATCACTCCTGCGCTTGTTGTTGACGGTGAAGTGAAGGTGGCTGGAAAGGTGCCATCCATCGAAGAACTCAAAAAACTTCTATCCTGATGCAAGCCATGAATTCAAAACAGATTGCACGAATTGTTCTGCTATCGGTGGTTGCCGTTGCGGTGGGAGCATGGGCGATGAGAGAATTTCGATCCTCTACGGTTGAGGGCACGGATGGCGACTTGAACTCGTCTGCTGCATTCACTCGGCCTGATGGCGTGACGGTGATTAATTTTCACGGCGACAAGCGTTGCCGCACCTGCATTGGCATCGGTAAGCTCGCCAAGCAGACGGTTGACGAGGAATTTGCCGATGAAGAGAAAGACGACAAGGTCCGCTGGCTGCAGATCAACTACGAGGAGCCTAGTAACGCGCATTTCGTCAAGGAATACGGTCTCGTGAGTTCGACGGTGGTGGTCACACTGTGGAAAGATGGCAAGGAGGTGAAGTGGAACCGTCTCGATGGGGTGTGGGATCATTTCGGCGACGAACCTATCTTCCGTGCCTATGTCGCCCAAGGCGTGCGCGAACTGCTCAATCAACCGTGAAATGGCAGCAGAACATTCCATGCTTTTGGCCATCGGTGGCGCGTTTTGGCTGGGGGTGCTGACATCGGTGAGTCCCTGCCCAATGGCGACCAACGTGGCCGCGATCGGCTATCTCGCCCGCCACAGTCAGTCTCGCGCGCTTCAGTTGCTGGCCGGCTTGCTTTACGCGATCGGCCGGGCGGTTGCCTACACATTGGTGGGGGCACTGATCGCATGGGGTCTGTTGACTGCACCGGTGGTGTCGACCTTTTTACAAAAGCACCTCAGTCAGTTGATGGGGCCGTTGTTGGTCGTGGTGGGGATGATTCTTTCAGGGCTGTTGCCTGGTTTGCCGTCGTTCGGGGGATCGGGCAAATGGGGGATGAAAATCGCGGAACTTGGAGTGCTTGGTTCTGGATTGTTAGGATTTGTGTTCGCCCTCGCATTTTGTCCGGTGTCGGCGGCCTTGTTCTTCGGTAGCTTGCTACCACTTGCGTTGGAGCAGCAATCCACTTTGTTGTTGCCGGCTGCATTCGGTGTTGGTTCGGCCGTGCCAGTGCTTTGTTTTGGCATTCTGTTGACCTGTGCCCGCAATTCCGCCACCAGGTTTTTTGGTCACCTGCAACGGTGCGACCGTTGGTTACTACCTGCCAGTGGATGGTTACTCATTGGTGTGGGCCTGTTCCTCATTGTTCGCCAGTGGTGGGGGTGAGAAAAAACGCCGCCGACAAAGATCCTGTTTTCGTATATTGGGTGGTGCGACGACACGAGTGGTCGGAAAGTGTTCCGGTTATGCGGTGGCGCGGCGTGCTTTGCGTGTGCTGATTGGACGTGAGCCTGCGATAGCCTTTCCCATATTGCGAAACACGAAGGCATGGAAGGGGAGGACGGCGAGCCAGTAGAGCCGTCCGAGGAGGCCGTTCGGTCGAAATGTTGCGTTTTGCATGAGTGTTGGCGGATCTGCTGTGTGGTCGATTTTCCACTCGAGCCAAGCCTCTCCTGGAAGTTTCATTTCAGCGTAGAGAAGGAGGCGCCCCGAGTTTTGGTCAGCGACAAGGACGCGCCAGAAGTCGAGAGCGTCACCGGCATGAAGTTCGCTTGGATGACGGCGCCCACGGCGCAGTCCCGTGCCACCAAAAATACGATCCAGCCACCCACGGACAGACCACGCCCAATCCATCGTATACCACCCACGGCGCCCACCGATTGACCACATTCGCTTTTGGCACTTTTCGGTGGAGTCGATGATTTCGAAAGTTCGTTTATCGGTTTGCACACCATGTTCAGGTGGTTTGATTTGATCGATGAAGCGTTTATCGAATCGTCCGGAGGCTACGGCATCATACCAAGTGGACGGCACACGGTTTTGGGCGATACGAGCAAAGGCTTTACTGACTGCCTCGCGATAGGCGAGTAATTCCTGCGGGACGATATCGAGAATATCGTTGTTATTGCAGATCACGTCATGCTTCATGCTGTCCACCAGTGCGATGGCAAGTGGGTAGCTCGTTGAGGTGACAAAGAAGAGCCAGTAGGATGAGAGCCGTGGCGTCATGGCGGGGATACTAATAATCCACCGCTTCAAGTCGCGCTCCGCGGCGTAGCCTAGAAGCATTTCACGGTAGGTGAGAACCTCCGGTCCACCGATCTCGAATGTCTTATTGCGAGCGTCAGCGTTACCGATGACACCGGTTAAATAGCCGATCACATTGCGGATGGCGATGGGCTGGCACTTTGTGTTCAACCAGCGGGGAGCGATCATGAACGGAAGTTTTTCGACAAGGTCGCGGATGATCTCAAACGACGCCGAACCAGAGCCGACAATAATCGGTGCACGCAGGACGGTTGTTGGGGTTTTTCCGCTTGAGAGCACGCGCTCCACCGTGAGGCGCGAACGTAAATGAAGTGAGAGTTTGCTTTCGTCCTCAGTGGGAACGATTCCGCTCAAGTAGACAAGCTGACTCGCTGCTGATTTTCCGAGAGCGTTGCGGAAATTCTGTGCAGCACGTTGTTCCATATCGACGAAATCCTCACCACCGGTTCCCATTGAATGAATGAGGTAGTAGGCAACATCGATATCAGCGGGAATTTTTTCATCGAGGGAGTCGAGAAGATCGGCTTCAATCAGGGAGAAATTCTCGCTGCTGAACTCCGACATAGGGAACCGCCGCTTGTCTCGCACGAGGCCGATGACTTCGTGACCGGCTTCGAGAAGTGCGGGAAGCAAACGAAGCCCGACGTAGCCATTCGCTCCAGTCAGAAGGATTTTCATCACAAAGGGCTACGTTTCGCGTCGATGATGAAGTTATCTGAAATATGAGCGTGAGTTTTATACGGCGAGAACCAATACGATGCTGAGGTCGAATTCCCTTGCTTAATTGTAGTAAATATGGTGTCTGGTAAGTGCGTGTGTAGCAGTGGAAGAAAGTTCCATTGTAAATGAGTAATCGTCATTACGGTCCTTTCGGGGCAGGTGTTGGCGGGTTCAGGACACGCTCAAGGTTCTGATTTCGATAGATGAATGAGAACTTTGATTCACCAGTTTTTCGCAAATCATCAAAAACCTCAGAATAAACACCTATTATTAGAATGCCCGGAGAGGGCTCTGCGTGGTAAGATTCAGAAGTGCTACGCAGGGAATTTTCGGTCGACCGATCGATACGGTTCGTTTCGAAGGTTCCGTAGTCTCTCCCCAGTTGACGCTTTAGTTCGAGAAAACGACCTTTCACAACAGGAACTGCCAAATCATCCCCCGAGTAATGCAGCACAATTTCAAACAGACGCCCAGCGCGGTAGCGCGTGGTCAATTCCCGCACCTTGTGGCCAGGAAGGTTTCCTTTGGCAGGGCGAACATGAATGATTCTCAGTTGAGGGTCGCTTCCAGGCAGTTCGATCACGGCGTCGAGCTTCTCCTTTTGAGCCCAGTCGAGAACCTTGGACGGGCGGTCGCCCCAGCGGAGACCAAAGGGCAAATTAATCACGTCGGCATACAAACTCGACGGAGCGGCGGCGAAGGTAATGGCGACCAGAAGGAGACAAATCTGCATGGATTAGAGCAAACCCGACTGCGAGGCAGAATGCAAGCGGGAGAACATCGATTGCGCAAAACAGGTTCGATGCTGGTTGAGATCACGGTAGCGATTTCGCTACTCGTTTTCCTCGCGATGTTTTTGTTGAAGGGGAATTTGACCACCTTGGAAGCGGGTAACTGGACGATTGCCCAGAACATGACAGACTCGTATGTGACCTATGAGAAAGCTTATGCTGAGCAGGTGCCGTTTGAAGATTTTCTAGATGCCTCCAGTGATTGGCCGCTCTACCCCTCGAAGGCTGAGCAGGTGGTTGAGATCGGGAAGTTTCCGGGCGGTAATGCATTTTCTGGCACCGTCATTCGCACACGAATTCCCGATTCGAAGAATTTGGTCGCTGATGGCGGTAGCGGGGATGACCTGACTAACCCTTCAGGCATGGAAATCTGGCGACTTAAAAGCGTTTTGATCTACCAAGTAAACGGCAATGATTATCAAAAAGTGCGGACTGTGGTTCGTGCTCGATAGCAACAAGAGATGATGACACCAAACTCAAATCACCGATCAAAACAAACCGCTTCCAAAGTGGTCAAATCACTGCGGCGCACACGTGCGGGCATGACTTTGATTGAACTTGCGGTAGGCATTGGTGTGTCGTTGATGGTGGCGGGTGCCGTGCTTGGACTTTTAAACAATCAGATGTATTTCGCACGATACGTGCAGCAGCAAAACTTCCTGTTGATCGAGGCACCTCAGATCAATAATATTCTATCAAGGATGCTTTTCAGCGCGGATACTGCGCGACTTTACGAAGACATCAGCAGCGGCAAAGGTGGAGGATCTGGAGTGACAGCAGATGCAGAGGCGCTGGTTTTAGCATTTCGTCAGCCGGATGGGACATTCAATTATGGTATGATCGGGTTTGACCCGATTACGAGTCGCCTCGGCTACTATCGGCGTGGTGATTCCGGTTGGCCGGATGAACCTTCATGGATTATTACGGGGGCCGCAGATACGGTAAGCTTTCGTGTGGAGAATGGCGTCGTGCGATGCACTGTCACGGGGCCTAATCAGGAAGAATTGACGTTTTCAGGGGCAGGGCAAAGCTAAATCGGTAATGATTCCAATTCTATTATGAAAGCACTTTATCATCTTTCATCTGTCGCGACACAAAAGCGTGGCTACGTCAGCACTTTGGTGGTGATCGTCACCGGATTGATCTGTATTTCTATTCTCGGCGCAGCTTATCAGTTGCGAATCAATAGCCAAGACGGGCAAAAAACGGCTCAGGTGAAGGCAGACTATTCACAGCGGGAGGACGCTATCCTTAGAGCCTTGGTCGGTATCGTGCCCAATAAGGCCATGCAGGCAATGCAAGATGGCTCAAGTGCCTCGGCAACAAGCTATTCTTGGAAGACGATCTTTGAAGAAGCGATTGCCACCGCTGATGCGGAGTCGGCGCTTTCAGCGGCAGAAATGACCGCTTTGGGTGTGCCTAGTGGCGCGAGGAATGGTAACTCGGGAGATAGTCAGATTGCCAATGTTTCGACAATGATCAGCGCGGTGTCCGGTAGTGGTTTGGTGACACCAGGTATTAGCGGATATGATCTCGGTATAGATTACCCGCCGACGTTGAGTTACAGCGGCTCGGCTGACGATGCGACTTATCCGATCATTAGCACAAACAAGGAGTGGGCGTCAAATTCTGCCGGATACACGGCGTTGTCGACCTCATCCTATTCGGATTTCAATTTGATTCCCTATCCACAGATTCGTTTCGGCTACGTAGCGCCAGGCGACTATTTCGTGGCGAAGCGGAACTGGTGGGCATTCAATGTGACCTATGGAGCTGCTGATTCGGCGATAACGGGGATTCCTCAGGAAACTCGCACTTATGTCTTATCGATTTACGAGGTGCCGTCACAGTTGCCTATTTCTGCTGACGCCTTTGCCGAGTTTGGGAATTATGCAGACGGTCAGGCATGGAGCACAGACGTGAATATAGACGGCGGCGTGTATGCTGAAACGGTTCGCGCCGATAGCGGTATGGCGTTTGATCGTTTGGCATCGCGATACGGGTTTGATGCGACGAGCGATATGACAGTGGGTGGGGATTCGGTTTCCGCTGACTTCCAAACCGACGGCAGTCAAGACACCAAGCTGGCTGCGTCGGGAGAATATTTTGCCGCATCTGTTTCTGCGAACGCGGGACGGGTTGCTTTTATACCAATCAATCCCGGTTTCGACTTCTATCAGTATCTCGATGTGAGTCGCGATCAAAACACGATTTCCGATACGCGTTGGTCTGACTATGCCCTTGGGGGGTATCAGGCGAGGATGAGATTGATCGTCAATGACGTCAGCGCCTCCAATAATCAATTGCCGACATCGATCACTTTCACCTACCGCAAAAGTGGTCTACAATCTGTGACTTGGACGCGTGGAGATGTTGATAATCCGTGGCCTACGAAAAGTCAGGAAGAGCAGTCAGGAGGCGCTACGATTCCTTTCCAGACTGAAGTTACTGGGGACGGCACGGCTTGCCTGACGGTAGATATGGCGCTGCTTGAAGCTTATCTCGATGGCTTAGATGCAAGTTTGGGGAACAATCGTTCCATCGTAATTAATCCAGATAACACGAATAATCTCGATATTATTGAACCGACCTTTCCATCAACGGACGGTCAAATGGGAGTAGTCCTTCGTGGCACTGAAGATCTTACCGGTTGGCCGAAAGGGTTCTCGATCGTGACTAATCTTCGCATCTACATTGCGGAGGACTTTAACATTGTCGAAGGCACGGCTCCCAGTGATTCAGGGCTAGACGGCTCAGAGCCATTCTATCCGCCGGTGTCCCTGTTTTCCCCGGAAAAGCGTTGGGGTGCCGATGTGTATGCGAGAGAGATTGATTTCGCGGGCACGGTGCAAAGTTTGAGTAAGTCAGGCACTGATGCGGCACCGGTAAACCCGTTGGACTTTAAGACCGGCACTGGACAGTCCTTGTCAGCAGGCGATTTAAGCGCAGACCTTAACCTTATTCGGTCGCCGGCAGAACTACCACCGATTCATATGATGAACTGGTTGGTTACTGTCGAGCGCGTTCAGTAGCGTGCCATCGAGGGGTCGATTTTCTGCGCCCATACGTCGACACCTCCCGCAATGGAGTAGGTTTCTGGGTATCCTCTTTCACGCAGAAAAACCGTGGCTTTCAGCGAGCGCATCCCATGATGACAAATAATCACGATCTCTTCGTTCTTGTCGGGAAACCATTGTTGCCATTGTCCGCCCCACTGTGAGAGCGCACAATGGTCTGCACCCTCGATATGGCAAATTCTGAGTTCATCAGATTCTCGACAGTCCACGACGCGCGGTTTTTTTTGCGACGGATTGTGGAGGCGTTCGGCAAGTTGTTGGCAGGTGATTTCCATGAGAATAATCAGTTTATAGCATCTTCAAAGTTATGCGAATTCATTGCGGTTACTCGACAATCACAGGCGTGCCGTTGGAAACATTGCGGTAAAAGTTTTGCGCCATGTGACCCGGCATTCGAACACAACCGTGAGAGGCCGGATAACCTGGTACATAACCTGAGTGCATTCCCACACCGCCTGTAAATCGCATGAAATAGGGCATTGATGCGCCGACGAATCGGCCTCCCGGCGGCGGTTGATGCTCGCGGGAATCCGCGTCCGGGATGACTACGTTTCCGTAGCTATCGACTATTTGTCCGTAGAGGTTCGACCGATGGGTTGGGCTTTTCTGGGAGATGGAAAAACTGCCTCTGGGAGTGGCATAGCCGTCTTTTCCTGTCGAGATAGTGGAAACACCAACCAGCTTGTCGCCCTTGTAGAAATAGGCTTTTTGTTCGGCGAGTTTGATTCGGATTTTGGATCTGCCAGAAACTCCATCACCATTCCAGTAGGAAACCGTATCACTAGCCGTCGCATAATTTGCATCAGAGTAGATGCCACCATGTGCATTGAGGTAGAGTATTTCGCCAGTCATCCGTGGTGAACTGTCGCAGGATATCAACAGCGTCGTGGATCCGACAAGTACCGCGAGTTTGGTGAATTTTGAGGCTAGGTTCATGTGTGGGCTGATGGCTTGATATAGATGGACTGTTAGCCGCAGATGAACCGAATTCTAACGGAATACAACGGACCAAGCAATAAATGAACGCCCTTGATTTTTTGCAGCTTGCGGATATATGGCATGTGCGCCGTTGTGTGCACTGTTCGTTTTTTATTATCCAAAGCTTATGCCAACCTACGACTACGTCTGCGAATCTTGCGGTCATCAATTTGAAGCCTTTCATTCCATGTCCGCTCCACGCCTTACGGATTGTCCCTTGGATGCTTGTGATGGGGCGGTAAAGCGAAAGATCGGAACCGGTGCAGGTATCGTCTTCAAGGGCTCAGGTTTCTATCAAACGGACTATCGCAGCGAATCCTACAAGCAGGGAGCCAGCAAGGCCGAGGCGGCATCCAAGCCAGCTCCGAAACCAACTACGAAGAAGGGGGAGTAAACCATCTCCTTGAACTTCTGTGAGAATTTTCCTCGCTGTTCTGTTACTCGTGTGAAATCTTCTTCACAGTCTCGAAAAGTTTATGTCTTCGCTCAATTCTCTCTCCAATAAACGCACCACGGTAAAAAAACCACCGTTGGTCAGCTTCGTTACCCTTGCATCACTCATCCTTGTTGGGATGTTTGGAGTGCTGGTCTATTTGATGTTTCAACCCGAGGACCTCTCCGAGGTCGGTGGCTATCACGATGGAGTGCCCGAGAAAGAGGAGGTGTCCAACCTTTTGAACCGTCTTGCCCGCAATGTTTCGGCAGACCGTGAGATCGTATTCACCGAGGAGGAGATTAATCACTATGTCGAGCGCTTGGTGAAGATTGAGCAGACTGGCGCATTGGCTGATGCGGCGACATTTGATGGCGTGGCAATCCGCCTTGAAGCCGATCAGGCATCGATCATTTTCGATCGCACCGTATGGGGGGAGAAGCACACGATTTCCATTCAAGTTCGTGCTTACTTTGATGGAAAATGGAAGACTGAATTTATCGGTGGTAAAGTCGGCCAGCTCCATGTTCCCGCCGGAGTAGTGGGCTTGTCAAAACCGTCGATTGACGCTTTGGCGAAGGTGTTTTCGCGCGAGCTCGAGATTATCAAAAATTCCGGCGATTTATCGTTCTTGCCGGGTAAATTGATCGTCGTCCGCAACGCCGATAATTAGGCTGGCGTGTTAAATGTGTGGCAGGGCAGCCACATGAGAAATGAGCGATGCTCCGAGGGGGCGGCGCTTTCTTGATGCAAAATGGCTGAATTCAGGCATATGGGAAGAGTTCGTCGCAGTGCCGTCGGTATTACGCTGGCGGTGCTCGCGTTTGCCTTGGTGTCAAGCGAGTTCGCCTGTGCTCAAGATCAAGTGGAAGGACGCCGCGGGGCCACAACGTCAAGCACGGGACAATTCATCGTTTTCGGCACGATTCCAGGTGCACGTGTGGAAATGGCGACTCTTGCAGAGGAAGTGCGAACTGATCTACTGCGTTTGTTGCAGGAGCCGAAGATGCGTTGGGCAATCCCGATCGGCATCGAGATGTTGCCTGGTGATGATTCGGATGGCGGGGTGCGAACGACGATTGAGGCGGTGGAGGGTAGCGGTTATCGGATTCGGGTGTTTACAAAACCGGGAAAGGCGATGACCGATAGGGCGCTGCGGGAAGCGACGACAAAAGCACTGCTCGTCGAGGTGGCTCTGCGTCGTTTGGATGTAGATGAGCTAAAGGAAGGTGAGTTGCTGCCTGAATGGCTATGGCGAGGAACTTATGAGGCGATGGAGCTGAGGCGTAATCCCGAGAAGGTTGAGCTGTTTCGCGTGATGATCGCAGATGGTGAATTTTTGTCAGTGGGTGATCTGATTTCAAAACCCTATGCCGAAAGAACACCGGTGGGGCGGAGGCTTTACGAGGCGTCATCTGGAGCATTGATACTTACCTTGTTGAATCAAATTAACGGCCCAATGCGCTTCCTTCAGATGATTCGAGAGGCTCCGCTCTTTCACGCAGATCCAGAACAAATGATTAAGCGAAGTTTCCAAAACATTGAGATCAATGCCAAGGGGCTTGAAAAGTGGTGGGCATTGCAGGTGGTTGAACTCGCTAAACCGGAAGTTCGTGATTTCTGGACACCTGAAGAGTCGTCCGAACGCATCCGGTCCGCGATGCGTTTAATCTTTGAGATCCCGGAAAGTGGTGAAGATCCCGCGAAGATACGCGACATTTCCGTCGAGAATTTTTCGGATATTCCCGATGAAAAAATACGTCGGAAGGCGATCGCTGGAGCACGTAAGCGACTCGGTGATTTGATCTCCAAGGTTCATCCGGCTTACCGTGACATCGTTGAAGATTTGGTTGGTGGCTATTCCGGCTTATTGAATGAGGAGGAGACAGCCTTGGAGAGGATCCGATCTATCGGAAGTGATATGGATTCGATGAGTGCTCGTTTGGCGGATATTGGTGACTACTTGAACTGGACGGAAGTTCTCAACGCATCAGATGGCGACAATCTACGTATGTTCGATTCGTTTTTCAACGTGCTCCGGGACTCGCAGAAGGAGCGCACTCAGCGAAGCGATGAAATTTCTGTCTACCTAGACGGGCTGCAGAAGGAGTTTGAATAACTTGGTGCTGTCTTGATCTTTGTCATAGCTTGCACAATCTTGTGTCGCTCTTATGGTCATAAGGTAAACTAGGAAAACTATGCAGCGTCGTGGATTTGAGGAAGCAGTTGAACTCGTGGTTGAGAAAGATCCAACCTACGACAAGGGAGCCTATGTGTTTCTCCGTGAGTCATTGGACTATACCGTTAAGAACTCGAGTTCACGCAGCGGCAGCGATGATCGCCATGTCTCGGGTGTGGAACTGCTGAATGGGTTCCGTGATTTTGCGCTACAAGAGTTCGGGCCGATGTCGAGCACGGTGTTGAATGAGTGGGGGCTCCACCAATCGAGCGACATTGGTGCGATGGTTTTCAACTTGGTCGAGGTGGGGGCATTCGGGAGAACGGAAAATGATTCTCCTAAGGACTTTGAAAACGTCTTTGATTTCCAAGAGACTTTTGAAGCTCCATTTTTGCCAACCAGCAAATCAGAGGCTGACGATAAAAACGACAGCAAGGAAAGCTCTGAATCTTCGAAAGAGAAGCCGACTGGGGAGTAGCTAGTCGCGCCGACTAGGCGCAAATTCTCGGATCAATGACGATGGTGGCTTGACGGACAGGGCGGATCGGCTCTTGTTCATTACATGAGTAATTCTTCAGAGCGGTTCCAGTTTTCCAAACGCACCTCCCATCTCCGTTTCGAGAATGGCCTGGAGGTTTTGGTGTTGCGCGATGACTTCGCTCCCGTGGTTTCTGTGCAGGGGTGGGTGCGCGTCGGAAGCATGCACGAAGAGGAATTTCTCGGCGGTGGAATCAGTCATCTGATCGAGCATTTGGTCTTCAAAAAAACCAAGCACTTCGACGGCCAGGAGATCGCCAAAGCAGTGCAAGAAATTGGCGGACAGTTGAATGCCTACACTTCGTTCGATCGGACGGTCTATTACGTCGACGGCCCCGCGGAGGGATGGGAGACGGCGATCCGAGTGGTGAGTGATCTGATATTTTTTCCACAGTTTCCCGATGACGAGTTCGAGCGGGAGAAGGAGGTGATCCGCCGCGAGATCGCGATGGGGAAGGATGACCCCGAGCGTGTATTGGGCGAGGCCTTGTTCAAGCTCTGCTTTGCCGGGCATCCGTGTCGTCACCCGGTCATTGGGTATTTAGAGGCGTTTAATCAAATCACCCTCGAAGATGTGAAGTGCTTTCACGCCCGCCACTACGCGCCGAACAATGTGTTCCTTGTGATCACAGGAGATATTACTGACAATCAAGTGCGTGAGTGGGTGGAGACCAATTTGTCGTCGGTGGAGCGTAAAATGAGAGCGCCGGTGGTTTTGCCGACCGAGCCACGACAAGTAGGCGTACGGCGCGATGTGATTTCTTTCGATACTGAAGTTTCTCGTGTTGATCTGGCGTGGCGGATTCCATCGCTGACCCATCCGGATATGCCGGTGTTGGATGTGATGGCGCGCGTGCTTGGTTCTGGCCGCAGTTCGCGATTGTATCGGAAGATTCGCGAAGAACTGCAGCTCGCGCATTCGGTATCGGCTTCAAGCTATACGCCAGGGCATGATGGACTGTTTGTTCTCAATGCGGATACCGAACCTGAGAAGGTGGAGGTGCTGGTTGAGGCGCTACGTGATGAGGTGAAAAAATTGGTTCAAGACGGCGTGACCGATGCCGAATTGGAGAAGGCGAAGCGCGGTGTCTTATCCGCGATGTATGGTGGACTATCGACGACTACGGGACTTGCCGGACAACTTGGTGGCGCGTGGTTATTGACTGGTGGTCTCGACCTTGCACAGAGCTATCTTGGAGGAATCGAGCGGGTGACGAACGACGCGATTCGTCGCGTTGCTGGTGAGTGGCTAACGGATGATGGGGAGTGCCTTGTTGTGGTGAACCCGCGCAATGCCGAGAGCGAAGAGGTGTCCGATGATTCTCAAAAAAGTGTCAGCCGATTGATGCCTGATGTGCTGCCTGCGGTGCACAGCTCGGGCTTGCAAATCCTCGTGGGTCCAATCCATCGTGTGCCCTTGGTCAGTCTGCAGTTGGCATTTTTGGCGGGTAGCCAAGCCGATCCTGAAGGGAAGGCTGGCTTAGCGCAACTGACAGCGAAAACACTCCTCAAAGGAACGAAAACGCGCAGTGCAGATGCGCTGATGGACGCTTTGGAGTCCCGTGGAGGTCGGATCGGAGCAAGCTCCGGCAACAACACATTGAGCCTTGGTGTTTCAGTGATGAAGGACGACCTCGCCTTGGCAATGGAGATTCTCTCCGAAGTGCTTACCTCGCCCTTGCTTCCTCAGCAGGGATTCGAGCTGGAGCGTGCCGCACAGTTACAGTCGATCAAAGAGTCGGAAGACCATCTTGTTTCGCTGGCGATGCGTGAGGCTCGCGCGATTCTCTACCAAGGAACAGTTCTGGAGAATGGCGCGCTTGGCTCTAAAGAATCCGTTGGAACGATTGAGCATAGTGACGTTGAGGGTTTTGTGAACTCGCGCATCGTCGGCAGCGGCGGTGTGGTGTCAGTGTTCGGTGATGTCGAACGGCAAGAGGTGCTCGACCTTCTGAATGGTATGCCACTGAATGCTGGTGATGTGGACCGGGTGAAAAGCGTGAACCGTTTGGTGACTCCCGTGACGACGATGGAATCGCGCGTGCTTCATCGGGATAAACAGCAAGGTGTGGTGGTGATTGCTTTTCCAGCGCCAGGAGTAGGTCATCCCGATAGCAACGCCTTGCAGTTGTTGAACGAGGCAAGCTCCGACATGGCATCGCGATTGTTCCAGCGCATCCGGGAAGAACAAGGACTGGCCTACTATGTGAGCACTACGATGTTCCAAGGGATAGGTGGCGGGATGTTTAGTTTCTATCTCGGAACTGATCCTGAAAAGCTCGATCACGCCGAAGCTGAAATGCGCGCCGAGATACTTCGACTCGTCACCGAGGGGCTCGACGACGAAGAACTATTCCGCGCCAAGCAAAGCATGCGAGGCTCACTTATCATGCAGTCCCAGAGCCATTCAGCCATGGGCACCAAGGCGATGATCGATCATTTACTTGGCATGGGGTGGAACGCCGTGGAGAACGACCTCAAAGAGATTGAAAAGCTCACTCGCGAGGATGTTGCCGCAGCCGCAGCCAGATGGCTGGTCGATAGCGGTGTGACCGTGCGGGTGCAGCCGTAGGTCTATGACCAAGCTTCCGCCTACCTAGCTATACTTCGTAGCTACACTTGTGAAAGTTTGGCCGAGCGATCCCCGAACCACCAAAAAAAGCCACCAAATTCGCCAAAAACTCTCGCCTCATCCAAGCGCCTTACTGGGGAATAGATTGCAAGAATATTCTCCTGGACGTTTTTTCTCCTTGGGCCATGAGCGACAGAATGGCATAGGGGGGGTGGTTGGGTGTTTGGCTTGACGGCTGGAAGCCACCGCCACGTTTCCTCTCATCCTGCCTCTATCTTGTGAAGTTTCTGTGTTACTTCGCCGGTTCGACGTCGATTAGGAAGGGGGAGGCCGGTAAGCCTGCTTTATTCTCTAAATTGGTGATCCATTCTTGGTTCCAGAGATAGCGGACGTATTTAGGATTATCGATTCCTTTGGTATCTAGTATTACTGAGAATGGTGAGGAGGGCTCGAGGGTAGCATTCACTGATTGAAATTTCTTATTCGGCCCAGCAACTTCAAAGTGATTCAGTGAGACGCCTTTCGTCAGTTTAAGTGGCGACTGATCGTAAAAGCCAACAGATACAATGTTCTCAAAAATTGTATGGGCTTTCCGCGGCCATGGCCCTTCTGCCACTTCTGGGCCTTCAATCCCGTAGTCGAGATAAGCGTATTTGAGCGCCAGTAAGCTCAGGCGTCGCCCGACTTCACTCTTGTTTCTAGGGTGGATATTCTTTAAATCGCCAATATCCGTGGTCACAGCCATGCGGCATTTGGGGATTGTCTCGGCGGCGAGGCGTTGGGCGTTCTGGATCGCCGGTAGATTGGTGGGGTCGTCTTTACCGTAGATGTAGGGTGCGAGCTGGACGAAGTAAAACGGCGCGTTTTCGTTCTTAAACGCAGTCCGCCATCCGGTGATCAAGGCCTCCATGTAGTCCCGATACATCGCGTGCTCGCGACGGTTGGCTTCGCCTTGATACCAGATGAACCCACGGACGGAAAGCGGGGCTAGCGGTGCGATCATTCCGTTGTAGAGCGCGGTGTGTTGTCGTTGGTGGACCTTGCCTTTTTCCGTAGGCAGCTTCAGCAACTGTTCGACGGAGGGGAGAGCTTTCCAGCCTTCAGTGGGAATCCACGACTGGATGGGTGTGCCGCCCCATGAACTGTTAATGATGCCGATGGGCACGTCGAGTTTCTCGCGTAGTTGACGGGCAAAGAAATATCCGACCGCAGAAAATTTATCGGCTCTCTCCACCGTGCAAAGCGTCCATTTGGCTGGCTGATCGTTCTGTGGCTCGCCTTGAGAAATCTTAGGAACTTGGAGTAAGCGTATGCCGTCCACAGGTCCGGAGTGGATGACTTTTTGATCGGCTGGCTGCACTCCACGCTTCGCGTTCCACTCCATGTTGGACTGCCCCGAGGCGATCCACACTTCGCCGATGAGCACGTCGTCGATGGTGAGTTCATTGGAGCCTGCTTTCACGACCAAAGCCTGCGGTTTGAAGGAGGCGACCTTGCGTGGTAGTTCAAGCTTCCATCGACCATTCTTATCGGCTTTGGCGGTAACTGAGTCGCCTGCGAAGGTCACGGTTACTTCATCTTCTGCATCCGCCCATCCCCAAACACGGATCTCGGCATCGCGCTGGAGAACCATGTGATCGCTGAATACGGAGGGAAGGCGAAGCTCGGCATGCGCACATTGCAGTGCCACCGCCGCCAAAAGTGCGATCAGAGTAAAGAATCGAAGCATAGTAATAACACGCAGTTAGCGCAGTGTGCTTGTCACGCACTAAAGTGGTTTTTTCGGGGAGGAGTGAAGAGAACCATGAACGTCTTTCAAACCGGAGGCGACTTTTTGGCGTTGATAGGCTACCCGCATTGATGCGATGGCGCTTGGGATGATGGATGCCGCACAGCGATGGAGTGGGGACGCCTCGTCCCCACTGGGTGATGTTGGAGCACGAGATATTACGATTTGTTGGTCTTGCCTCTTGCGGCATCGCACAGGGGTGCGGGGCGCAGCCCCCTCCGGCTCTTGGGGTGGAGATGGGAGGGATGCTTTTCAAGCGTCCGTGATTTTGTGCGGTGATTGTGATGGCTTCGGGTCGGGAATGGCGTGTGGCGGTGAAGGGAAGTTAGGGATGACGTGGAAGTCATCCCTCCCGGGTGAGGCGATCATGGCGCGAGCATATGTCATTTTCATGGGAGGGATGTTTTTGTTCGGTGCTCAGAATATGCCGTTGCTGATGAAGCGATGGAGTGGGGACGCCTCGTCTCCACTGGGTGATGTTGCGGCACGAGTATTTCACACTCCGGTGATCTTGCCTGTTGCGGCATCGCACAGGGGCGCGAGGCGCAGCCCCCTCCGTCGATTTAGGCTGATGTCGATCCTGTGTTCTTGCTAATGCTGGGAGCTTCTTCGCGCTATCAGCCATCGAGTGTTTTCGCTGCTTTCTGAGCGGCATTGAGATCTCTCTTTTCCTCGCCGTCTTTGCCCTTTGTCTCATCGTCGTTCGCGGTGAGGCGCATACCGACCGGTTTCGAGACTCCGAACTCTTCCATGGTGACGCCATACATGACGTCCGCACGGTTCATGGTGCGTTTGGAGTGGGTGACGATGATAAACTGCGACTGCGAGATGAAGCGATCGAGCACTTTGACGAAGCGGCCGATGTTTGTTTCATCGAGCGGTGCGTCCAACTCATCGAGAACACAGAATGGGCTCGGCTTGACCATGTAGATCGAGAAGAGTAGGGCGACCGCGGTCATTGAGCGTTCACCACCTGAGAGCAAGGTGATCGATTGCAGTTTTTTACCCGGAGGTTTGGCGATGACTTCAATACCTGACTCGAGTGGATCCTCGTCGTCGAGGAGCAGCAAGTTGGCTTCACCCTTTTCTCCGAAGAGCTCACGGAACATATCCTGGAAGTTGTTGCGCACCGTGTTGAAGGTTTCCAGGAATCGGATACGCGTCTCCTTGTTGATGTGCTCGATGATATCCTGCAGCTCGTTCTTACCGTTGACCAAATCGGTCTGTTGTTTATCGAGGAAATTGTAACGCTCCTCGGCTTCTTCAAACTCATTGATCGCATCGAGATTGACGGGACCCATCGATTCCAACCTGCGGCGCAGGTCGGAAACGACGGACTCGACAAACTTCCAATCGATCTCGTGGTCTGCATCGACAGAATGATCAATTTCTTGATCCTCAGCGGCTGCCGCGGCCTCGGTTTCCGTCTCTTCGTTCTCCGAATCGGGGCGTACATCACCGCCACGAGCTACGCGCTTTTTCTGGTGCTCGATGGATGTTTTGAGTGCGTGAACGTCTTGCTCAAATGTGGAGAGATCCACTCCGTGGCGTTCCTGGCAGGTGTTGGTGATGTTCTCCAGCCGCAGCTCGATTTGCGTGGATTTCACCTCTTCGCGACCGCGCTGGTCGTTGATGGCTGAGATGTGGTGGCGGGTCTTTTGCAGGGTGGATTCGAACTCGCGCACTTGGTTTTGTTGGCGCTGGCGCTCTTCGGCATCCTGTTCCAGCGATTCTTCGAGCTGACCAATTCCTGCCGTGGCGTCTTCGATGACATTCTCGAGCTCGGCGCTCTGAGCTTCCGCTTCGTTGATACGAATGCGGTAGGCTTCCGATTCCTGACTACGCCGTGAAGTGATCTCATTGAGTTCGCTGAGGCGGTTTGCCATGGGCTCGCGCTGCTCTTCCAAGGCAAGCAGTGAGCGCTCTTCCACAGCGAGCGAGGTGCGGCGTTCGCTGAGCACATCGCTCGATTCGCTTTCGCGTGTGGCGATCTCATCGAGTTGCTGTTCAAAACCAGAGACGAGAGAGAAGGCCTCTTCAGCGAGCTCACGCGCTGTGGCGAGCTCTTCGATGAACGATTCGATTTCGTTCGAGGCATCGTCGTCGCGTTGTCCGAGTTCTTTGGCTTCCCATGTGAGATTCTCGATGCGACTGCGGATCTGATCGACCTCACGTCCGATCAAGGAACGTTGGCCTTCGAGTGTCGAACGCTCCACTTTTGTCGTTTGCGCGGCTTCGCGGGCTTGCTCAAGTTGATCGCCCAGCGATTGGATGAGCTCCGTGAGTTCTTTCTCTCTGGCGGCGACTCTGTCGTGTTTCACGGAGAGTTGAGCAGTTTGAGTTTCGAGGGTGCGGACTTCGTTCTGGCGCGAGAGCACGGAAGATTCTCTATCGCCTTTGGATGCGCCGCCTTGAATGATGCCTTCGGGGAAAACGACTTCGCCATCGATGGTGGCAAAGGTAACATCGGGAAAATCTTTACGCAGCCTGGTTGCCGTATCGAGGTCATGGACCAAAAGCACCTGGCGAAGAAGCGCTTCGAAAACCGCGCGACTCTTACCCTTCGTCTTTACACGGTCGAGCGCCCAAGCAATCGCGCCCTGTGGGACGGTCATCATTTGCCCCGCGTCGTCGCTTAGAATAGATGCTTCGGAAAGCACCGCTGCAGTGCCGAGTTCCTTTTCCTTGAGCACTTCGATCACGCGGTGAGCGAAGGCGTCGTCGGCGACGAGCACGGTCTGCAAACGCGATCCGAGCACGGCTTCAATCGCGCGGACGTAATCGTCTTCCACTTCAAGGAATGATCCAAGCACGCCCTTCACGCCGATACTGAAAAATTCCGGGTCATCAAGTCCGCTGAGCACCGCTTGGGTGCCGCGCTCCAGACCCTCTCCGCTTTCGAGCAGTTTGCGCAGCACATTGAGGCGACTTTCCATACCGGTGAGTTCGCGATGCACATTGGATGCTTGCTCGCGCGCACTTTGCAGATCGGCTTGCGACTTGCGGTGTTGGCGATCGGTCTCAGCGAGTTCTTCGTCTTGACGCTCGCCGGTTTCTTCAAGTTCACGAAGTCGAACGTCGAGCTGTTCTGCTTCCGACGAGCGCTCGCTCTCGCTGGTGCGGAGTGTATGGATCTCACCCTGCAGAGATTCAGCACGAGAACGATCGCTCTCGGACTGTGTGCGCATGCTTTCAATCTGCGCCTGAAGAGTCACTGTGCGGGATTCCGCGCTGTTGCCGCGGTTACGATGGTTGGAAAGTTGTTGTGCAAGTTCGTCGCGTTGCGAGCGGAACGAGGATACATGCTGCTCTGCTTCGGTGACCAACTGACGTTGCTCTTCGATGCGATTCTGAATCGAGACCACTGCCTCTTCGGCTTGCGCGAGATCTTCCTTCTGTTGGTTGATTTTATGAGCGGTCGCACTGACATCGGCCTCGTTGCGGGCGATCAGATCTTCCAACTCACGACTGCGTTCACTGTTGTAAGCGATCCTGGAACGTGCAGACTCGATGCGGTTTTTACGTTCGTTGAGCTGTGAGCGGTTTTCGCCAATCCGGGCATCCACATCGATGATCTGCTCGCGCATTTGTTCGAGCGCCTCTTCCTTTTCGGTCAGAGCGGTTTCCAACTCGGAGAACTCATTCTGGAGTGAGCCGACGGAGGTTTCGAGCTCTGCCTTCTGCGCGGAGAGCTCGGTGAAGTGCTTGAACGAAAGATGGGTGTCAAGAACGCGCACATCTTCGAGTAGCGAACGGTAGCGCTTTGCCTTGGCTGCCTGGCGCTGGAGCGAGTTCATCTGGCGACGCACCTCGGCGATGATGTCGTTGATGCGAAGTAGGTTCGCCTCGGTGTATTCGAGTTTACGAATGGTCTCCTTCTTCTGCTTTTTGAACTTGGTGATTCCCGCAGCTTCTTCGAACACAGCGCGGCGCTCCTCCGGCTTGGATGACAAAATCTGATCGATCTGCCCCTGCGCCATGATGGAATAGGCTGTGCGACCGATTCCGGTGTCCATTAAGAGATCGGTGATATCACGAAGGCGGCATTTTACACCGTTGTGGAGGTATTCAGAGCGTCCGTCGCGGTAGACTCGGCGACCTATCGCCAACTCGTTGTAATCGACACCGAGCGCCTCTTCGCAGTCCGCCATGGTGAGAGTGACCTCTGCCATTCCCAGAGGTTTGCGCTTCTCTGTTCCGGAGAAAATGACATCTGCCATCTCACCGCCGCGCAGGGCTTTGGCCGAGGTTTCACCGAGCACCCAGCGAATCGCATCGACCACGTTGGATTTTCCGCATCCGTTGGGACCAACAATCCCTGTGACGCCAGGGTGAAACTCAATTTTTGTCTTGTCCGCGAATGACTTGAAACCGTGGATGTCGAGTGACTTAAGATACATAATTGTAGAAATGGAGGCTGATTCCTAGGGGGATTTGGCGATTTCATACCCGCCAAACAGGTGCCTAAATTGCGACGATTATGGGGGTCGGTCAAGTGTAAAGCACAAGATATTGTGGTTTCCGCTAAATTGAGAACACAATATATTGAGGTTTCCGTAATATTAAGATGTCTTAAGTAAATCCGGATTTTGGGATCTATTTAAGCTTCCTCTGGTAGCGAACGAGGTCGAATGTCTCGTAGCTCTCAACGGTTTCCACGCGATAGAACAAATGGGCAAATTCCGGAAAATACGTGTCGCCCTCATAGCTCTTGTTGACGTGGCTGACGTAAAGTCCGTCGCATTTTTCTAACATTGCCGCGTAGAGTTGAGTGCCGCCAATGACGTAGGCGGTAGGTGCATCGGCGACCAGTTTTAAGGCATCGTCGACGGATATTGCGTGCTCGACACCTTCTGGCGCCTCGTCCCATGATCTGCTGACCACGATATTGCGCCGACCTGGCAGTGGGCGGCCGATGGATTCATAGGTCGTGCGCCCCATGATAATCGGGCTGCCCATGGTGATTTTCTTGAACACCTTGAGATCTTCAGGCAAGTGCCAGGGAAGGGTTCCGTTGGCTCCAATCAATCGATTGGGATCCATGGCAACGACGGCGTAGAGCATTTCAGACAGGGGATATTGGTTGGAGAGTTACACCGCCACCGCGCCTTTGATGTGCGGATGAGGGTCGTAGCCAGTGATCTCGATATCCTCGATGGTGAAATTCTCTAGTTTGGTCACATCTGGATTGAGTTTGAGAATCGGCAAGGAACGCAGATCGCGAGTCAGTTGTAATTTCGCCTGATCAATGTGGTTGGTGTAAAGGTGCAAATCACCGAAGGTGTGGACGAAATCGCCAGGCTCTAGTCCACAGACTTGAGCAATCATCTGAGTGAGTAGGGCGTAGGATGCGATGTTGAAAGGTACTCCGAGGAAAAGATCGGCGCTGCGTTGGTAGAGTTGGCAGGAGAGTTTGCCGTCGGCGACGTAGAATTGAAAAAGCAGGTGGCAGGGGGGCAGAGCCATCTTTGGCACATCGGCAACGTTCCACGCGCTGACAATATGACGGCGCGAGTCAGGGTTGTTGCGGATGCTATCCAGCACTTGAGCGATCTGATCGATGACAGCGCCGTCAGTGCCTTCCCACGACCGCCACTGCTTTCCATAGACAGGGCCGAGGTTGCCGTTTTCGTCCGCCCATTCGTCCCAAATCCGCACCTTGTTCTCCTTGAGGTAAGCGATGTTGGTTTCGCCTTTGAGGAACCACAGGAGTTCGTGGATGATCGAGCGCGTGTGGAGCTTTTTTGTGGTGATCAGCGGAAATCCATCGGCGAGTCGGTAGCGCGCCTGAGCACCGAAAACGGAATACGTGCCGGTTCCTGTTCGGTCTTCTTTAAACGTGCCCTGGTCGAGAACGAGGCGGAGGAGATCGTGATATTGTTTCATGTATGAGCGCGGCAACGAGGGTGTTGATAACGAAGCAAAGATCGAGTTTGCATCGTATCTCGATGCCAGATGAAGTCAATCCCGCACGGCAAAACCGAGGGCTATTGCGGGCCGGGCGTCTCGCCTCGATCGATAAGGATTTGGCGCACAATGGAGCTGTCGACGTCATCGTCATCGCCGAAGCTACCATTCTTGCCAGGTGATTGAACCGTTAGGGCAGGGGTAGCCGTTGGATCGATCGTGATTTTAAAAGGATTGCCCCATTCGTCGACGAACTGATTCCCTTCGATCTTGAAGCCGTTCTCAGAGGTGACGAAGCGTTTATTCAGGCTGTTATCACCGCGCAACTGATGGAGAATGTCACTATTGTCGCCGGTTGGGAAATTTCCGGTCTCCGTTTTGAAGACGTGAATTTTATCCTCGATCGCGTAGGCGAGGTTTGAGGTAGATACGGATCGGAGCTTTGGTAGGTAGTGAAAGAACCACAATCCAGAAGTGGACAACAGGCCGACACTGATGATAATGAGAACGGTGAGCGTCTTGTTGGACATAGTGCGCGGTGGGGAATTATCGGAAGTCGGCGAGACGGTAGTTCAATCGAATTGACTCCATTAACGAACGGGTGCGCCGAATGAGTGGTGAAAATTTCTTGGAAACTTCAGAGAGTTCCTCCAGCTTGCCGCACTCGCGGCACAAGAATTTCCCAATATCCTTCTGCAGAGCGCGTTTCTTTTTTTCCAACTGCTCGATACGTGCGGAATACTCGACGATGACTTTGCTTGTCTCGGCAATGTTCCTCGTTCGTTTGCGGTGGTGCTGAGTGATTTTGTCGCGCGCCTGGTCAGCTTCCTCCTGTAAGGCGGTTCCGCGCATTTCGAGCTGCCGAGTGCGCTGCTTGTCGTTGGCTATAACGCGGGCGAGTCGTGAATACTCATCACGCGTTGCCCGGAGTTGGTCGCGTATCTCTGCCAATTTGGCTTCGTCCACGCCCTCGGTCTTAAGAACATTCAGTTTAAGCTTTTGGCCATTGAACCGTTTGTAGAGTTTGTTGGACTGATTGATGAGTTTCTGCACTTCGGCAAGGCTGTCGAGATAGTCGCTGCGGTTGTCGCTGACCTGTTGCTCAATGCTGGCCACACGGTCGAGGAGATCGGTCGGTGCCTCATTGGACTCCGCCATCAGTTTTTCCTGGTCGGCCTTGCCCACGGTGAGTTTTTCGTGAGCTATATCCTGTTCTCGCTGAAGTTCCCGGAGGTTCCAATACTCTGTAGAGACTTCGTCGACATGCTCGATATCTTGCCATGCAAGCTTTCCGAGCAGAACTTCCGCCTCGGCGAGAAGAATTGCCTCTTCAGTAGCGTTCCTTAAATAAGAACGCGTTGGGACGATGCCAGTGCGTGCAGCAAATTGATGGAACAGATAAGCGAACGAATTCATCAGTTGGTGGTGACCATATTTATCGTCGCTTCAGAAGAAGTGATTTTCTAAGCGATGTCATGAGTATCGCTATCTTCACCCAAAACGGTGCCCCCGCAAGTATCCAAACTTACGGGGGCGTAATGTTCATAGAGTGTCAGTACGACGAATCAAGAGCCTTGTTGAAGAGCAGCTATTGCACCAAAATCCTCCAGGGTAGTAGTATCTCCTGAAATTTTACCGGTTGCGCAAATTTCTTTGAGCAGTCGGCGCATGATTTTTCCGGAGCGTGTTTTTGGTAAGGTTGCTGCAAAGCGAATGTCGTCCGGCTTGGCAATCGCCCCGATCGCCTTACCGACGTGGTTGCGAAGCTCCACCGACAGCTCGTCGCTGGACTGGATGCCCGTCTTCAGGGTCACGAATGCGACGACTGCCTGGCCCTTCAGATCGTCTGGACGACCAACCACCGCCGCTTCAGCGACGGATGGGTGAGAGACCAAGGCGCTCTCCACTTCAGCCGTGCCAAGGCGGTGACCGGATACGTTCAACACATCGTCCAAGCGCCCGGTGATCCAGAAATTACCTTCATAGTCCACGCGGGCACCGTCTCCGGCGAGATAGACGCCTTCGTATTCGCTCCAGTAAGTGTCTTTGTAGCGCTGGTCGTCATTGTATATCGTGCGCAACATGGAAGGCCACGACTTTCTGATCACGAGCTTGCCGCCTTCGTTGGGGCCGCATTCATTGCCACTCTCGTCAAAGATTGCCGCATCGATACCAAAGAACGGACGAGTCGCTGTTCCCGGTGTCGTTGGAGTTGCGCCCGGTGTTGGCGAAATCATAATCGCGCCAGTTTCGGTTTGCCACCATGTGTCGACGATAGGGCACTTGCCGCCGCCAATCTTGTTGTGATACCACATCCATGCTTCCGGGTTGATGGGTTCACCCACGGTTCCCAGGAGTCGCAGTGACGAGAGATCGTGTCCGTCGACGAATTGATCGCCGGCCTTAATGAAGGCACGGATCGCCGTAGGCGCGGTGTAGAAAATCGAGACCTTGTATTCCTCGACGATCTGCCAGAATCGGCTGAAGTCGGGGTGGTTCGGTGCACCTTCGTAGATCACCTGGGACACACCGTTGAGAAGCGGACCGTAAACGATATACGAGTGACCAGTGATCCAACCAACGTCTGCCGTGCACCAGTAAACATCATCGTCATTCATGTCGAAGACGTATTTACACGTGGCGTATGTGCCAACCATGTAGCCGCCAGTGGTGTGAAGAATTCCCTTCGGCTTGCCGGTGGATCCTGAGGTGTAGAGGATGAAAAGCGGGTGCTCGGCATCGAGAGGCACCGGTGGGCAGTCCGCATCCACTTTGGCGGTTTCTTCATGCCACCAGAGGTCGCGTCCCTCGACGAATGTAACATCATTACTGCAGCGCTTGAGAACAAAAACCGACTTTACATCGTCGCGACCTTCGAGCGCTTCGTCGACGTTGGCTTTTAGCGGCACGATCTTTCCGCGTCGCCATCCGCCATCGGCAGTGATCACTGCGGTGGCTTTGGAGTCGTCGAGCCTGTCCTTGATCGAGTCGGCGGAGAAGCCACCGAAGATCACCGAGTGCACTGCGCCGATACGTGCGCATGCCAACATGGCGATTGTCGCTTCTGGAATCATCGGCATGTAAACCAGAACGCGGTCTCCCTGCTCGATGCCTTTTGCCTTCAGAACATTGGCGAACTGACACACTGCGCGGTGAAGTTCACTGAAAGTGATTTGCACTTTATCACCGGGTTCGCCCTCCCAGTAGATGGCGACTTTATCGCCTTTACCGGCATCAATATGGCGGTCGAGGCAGTTCTCGGTGATGTTCACCTTAGCGCCGGCGAACCATTCGGCATGCGGAGGATTCCAATTGCACACACTATTCCACGGTTGCTGCCACGTCAGTTCGCTGGCTTCGCGTGCCCAGAAGGTATCGGGATCGTCGATGGATTCACGGTGCAATGCTTCGTATTGCTCCATGGATTTCACTCGTGCTTTGGCGGAGAATTCGGCGGGTGGATTGAAGACGCGGTCTTCCTTTTGGTGGGTTTCGATGTTGTCGCTCATGAAATGGGTGTGTTACAGGGGCTGGATACCGGGAGGAGTTTACACTTTAACCACCTATCACGGAGTGCCTGTGGTTGAAAGGTGAGACTCGTTTGGGCTAGAAGTTTTGCCGTTAGTCTATGGAGTGATGCAAGCCTAAAGGCAGAGTTTTCTCCATGGAATGAATTAATAGGGTTTTTCAAGCGTCGCGAGTTTGGTGACTCCGGATATAAAGTTGAACGACATTGCGAACCGTTCAAATTTAAAATGTAGGACTGAGCATGTTAGAAGCACTCAAAAGCTATTTCTCAGTGCTTGCTTTACGGGCGTTGATGAGGCCGATGAACAGTCCGATTAACGCTCCTAGATAACTTCCGTTATGAATATAGGCGACACGGATGAAAGCGTATTTATCCTCGATCCTTAAGGGATCGACAGTAGCTGACCAGAACGAGTAGTCGGCGCTGGGTCCGCGAATTAGTCCATAGAAATATCCACAAACCATACCGAGTGATGCCAAGATGAGGGTCAAGGCGATCCCAACTCGAATTCGTCGTTTGGCGACTGCTGGTTGATGGCGGGGCAGGGCGACTCGAGAGAGGAACCATCCACCGAAGAGACCCACGACGCCTGCGGCAATCGCGCCAACAGTTGCAGCGAATACAACAGGAGCTTGGCCAATGTTTGCCCACCCGAATTGGTCGAATTTGAATTTTGTGAAATACTCAGGTCCAATCGCGAAGGTAAAAAGATCATGGACGACTCCGTAAACAGCGGCAACGAGAAAGCCTGTCAGCGCACTTTTCCACAGAGGCTGCCACTGGGATTTTGAAATTCGTGGATAGAGGATGTTCATCGAGCACTCGAATAAAACGGCTAGCGGATAAAAAACATGATGTTCCGCCGCGCACAAGCAGACCGCAAGCAAGCAATTTCCTGTCCGGTCGCGTCAGACCAATACCAGGATTTGGTATGAAGCGACTTTTATCGATCACGGGCAATGCGAAATATGGGAACATTGAAGACACTATTTGCCATCGGGTGCTGCTTGCGGTGGGCTGCGTTTTGTATGACGCTTGTGCCATGTTGTTCATCTGTGTGGTTGCGATTTTGGTATATGCCGTGTTGACGGTTGGACTTGGCGGGTGGGCACGGCGTCTATTGTTGAGAGGCGAAGCCGAGCGTCCATCATCGGCTCCCGCCAGATTAGTGGCTTCAGGGATGTTGAAGGAGGCCGGAATGCCGAAAATTCAGGTGACCGAAGGGTGGTTCAAGGAATGGTCGACTTACGATGATGGGATAGGGAAAGTGATACTCGCACCGGAAATTTTCGAACAACGCACGCCGGAAGCTTGCGCGGTGGCGGCGATGCAGGCATCGAGAGCGGTCGTGGCGAGGGAGTCACCGGCAGCATGGCGGCGCCGAAGGATAGCCCTTCGATGGTCGTCCGCGCTGCCAGGCCTGGCGCTCTTCTTCGCGATCTTTCTTATGCTTCTGAAGCGGGTTAACCCTGCAGGTGCACTGATACTATTCGCCCTTGCCTGTGTGGTGAGCTTGGTGATGTATTTGATGACGCTGCGAATTGATCTGCGGGCAGCGATGATCGCCAAGAAAACACTCCAAGGTCAGAATGTATTGGTTAGTGAGACAGATATGGCAAGAGCGATCAAGTTACTCGACGTTGCGCCGATGATGGATTTACGCGGGCCAATAGCGTCGATGAAGTGGGTGTTATGGCACATGGCTCCGTTTGCGCGTCGGTCTTGATTGGGGCGTAGTCTGATATTGGCTGCGGCTTCCCAGCACCAACTACAGATATCGTGCACCCCTCATGAATTTTGTCGCGTTATTGCGCGTCGGACGTAAAATGAGAATCATGAATTTTAAAACCAATCTCTGTACAAGTGTTTTTGCCTTAGTGATGGCCTTACCAGTGATTGCCGAGCAAGAGCCGACAGCGGAACAAATGCTGCGATGGGTGCGGATCAATGGGGCGGTACAAGAGGGGAGTATGGATGGGAATCTTCGCCGCTCCGATGGTAAGAAAGTACCGTTCAACCTAACGATGGAGAAAGGCGGAATGTCATTCGCGTTCGAGAATCCGAAGCAAGTGGTGGCACTCGATTTGAGTGGTGAGGATTTGGCGATCAGTGAGAGCATCAATGGTGGCGAGATGAAGTCTGTGCCAGCCGAGCGTTTTGGCGAGTCGATTCGTGGAACAGATGCAAACTTTGAAGATATTGCGTTGCGCTTTCTTTTCTGGCCGAACCCGACATTTGAAAAGGAATCGGATGGAAGTAAAAAAGTCGAGCGTGTGGCAACGCGCGATAGCTACAAAATCCGTGCAAACAATCCGAATAAGTCAGGGCCATACGCGGTGGTTTTTGCCTGGGTGGATAAGGAGAGCGGCGCGCTGATGAGGGTGCAGGGCTACGATTGGAACGGTAAGTGCATCAAGCAGTTTGAAGTGATCAGTGCGCGCAAAGTCGACAAAGCCTGGATGCTGAAACAACTCCGTGTCGATCAGGTTGACCCCGAGTCGCAAAAAGTTCTGTCACGGACGTGGCTAAATTTCGAGGAGCCTAAAACACCGACACGGAAGGTGTTTTAGGCGAGCTGGATACCGTGCAAGCTGCTGGTTTACGAGGGAGGGATGCTTTTCAGATGTCCGTGATTTTGTGCGATCGCGTATAACGGCTTTGCCCTCGCGATAGAGGGGGCGGGGCGGTAATGTCTTGTGACGGTGAAGGAAAGTTACGGACGACGTGGAAGTCATCCCTCCCAGTTTATTGCCTACTTGCCGAAGAGTCGGGAGAAATTCATACGTAACTGATCGTCGAGTTCGTCAGTGTCCATACCTCGAAGTTTGGCCAAGGCGTCGCGCACGACGACGAGGTTTCCTGGATGGTTTACCGGAATCTCGTCCTCTTCCGGGGGGAGGGGGAATCGATTGTGTTCCTCAGGCAAGGGCATTGATGGGGCGTCGGTTTCGATCAACAATCGCTCGATTGGGAGTTGGCTGTAGGTCTCGCAAATGGTGCCTTTTCTCTCGTGTAGAAAGTAGCCGGAGAAGGAGAAATACGCGCCGAGTGATTCGAGTTGGTGCGCTGTTTCGATCGATCCTGAGAAGGCGTGGACGAGAAATCCACGGGGAAGTTTCGTGGCGCTTTGAAGAGTATCGACCAGCGCTCCCCATGCTTTCAGGCAATGAATGGTGATGGGGCGGTCGTGCTTTACTGCTAGAGCAAGGTGTTCCCGGAAGACCTTTTGTTGATCATCGATGTCGTGATCATGAATCCAGCGGTCGAGCCCACACTCGCCAATGGATGCCTTGGGATATGCGACGAGCTGCTGCTCGATGACGTCGCGCCAATGTGTGGTGCGTTGGTTGAGATACCACGGATGGAGACCAAATGCCGGACGGATGATCGATGGATGGGCTGCGGCGAGTTCCGCTACGTGGTGCCAGTCGCTCTCCTTGGTCCCATTGACGACCATGCGGGCTATGCCCAGCGGCGGTGCCCACGACATCAGCGAACTAGCGATTGATGTGAGCTGAGGGGATTGTAGATGGTTGTGGGCGTCATCCATGGGAAAAGTCGCGATAAAATAGCAGTTTCCTTGCTAGCGAATTGAAAGGATTAGACGATGATCAAGACAGAATTACTCTAAACTTACCATGGCAAAACCCTCTGAAAAAAAACAAGAAACTGGCGCAGATAGTCCTGAGCCTGCGAAGAAAAAAGTCGCTCGCAAGCGTGTGGCGAAGAAAGCAGTGAAAGCAGTTGCCGACGCTCCAGCTGTAGAGCCTGCGGCGCAGCAAGACCCAGCACCGAAGAAAAAAGTGGCACGTAAGCGTGTCGCTAGAAAACCGGTGCCCGCTGATGACCAGCGCGACGTAGCGCCTTCTTCTGATGAGCCTAAGGCGGATTTAAGACATAAATCGCCAGACGACGCTCCGTCGACGAGGCCTGAGAAGGGTGAGGTTCGTCGTGAAAGCGGATCGCACAATTCAGATCGCCATGAAGATGGGGACAAGAAGCGCCGCCGCCGCCGTCGCCGTCGCGGAGGAGATAGTCGGGACGATGATAACCGTAGCGAGCAAAGTGGAGATCCGCGTTCGCATAACGAGCCATCTGATGATCGCGATGAAGAGAATGACGGGCGTCCGGCGAGTCAGCGGGTGAAAGTTCGTCAGCCGGAGAGTCAGCGTCAGCACGATCGCCGTCCATCGCGATACACAGAGAATTCAGAGCTGCTTTCGAAGTATGCCTGGCAGCTTTACAAGGGTGAGATTCGCGAAGAGGGGGGGACCTTGATCGACGACCGCGATGCGAAGAAAATTGCCGAGCGTGCGTTCCGCATGGCGGAGATTTTCCTGATGGAACAAGCGCGGATGGGCAAATAAAAGAGAAGTTTTTTTTGAAAGGGTCGGCACGAGGGTGTCGGCCCTTTTTTAGTGGGGCATGGTATGGACGTCGTAGCTACTTTTGTGAAAAAGTGGCAGGGTGGGGTGGATGAATTTTCGTCGTTCAGAACCACTCTCGCCACGCTTTTACTAGCGTAGCTACATCCTGCCAGACGGTCAGCAACTCCGAAGGCTTTGTGGCGGGAATGTCTTCCCACTATGGGAATGGGTAGATAAAATGGGAAATGCGCTAATTTTTCAAAGTGACGGAAACTCTGCATTGCACCAGCTCGCCCTCTGGACAATGATTTTGAATCATGACAAGCGACGTTAAACCAACACTTTTGATTCTAGCCGCAGGAATGGGCAGCCGATATGGCGGTCTGAAACAACTCGATGCCATGGGGCCGAATGGCGAAACCGTGCTGGACTACTCCGTTTACGACGCCATTCGCGCGGGTTTTGGGAAAGTGGTGTTTGTGATTCGTCGCGATTTCGAATCTCAGTTCCGGGATTCTGTGGCTGCAAAGTTCGACGATAAGATCGAAGTGGATTTCGCGTTTCAGGATTTGAACGACCTTCCCGAGGGTTTTGAAGTTCCTGCTGGCCGCGAGAAACCATGGGGCACCGCGCATGCCGTGCGTGCCGCGCGCGATGTGGTGAGCGGATCCTATGGAATGATTAATGCCGACGACTTCTACGGCGCGGATGCTTACGAGAAACTTGCTGGATTTCTTCGCTCTGCCAAGGATACCGAGGAGAAGGCAACCTTCTGTATGGTTGGTTTTCAGTTGAAGAACACACTTTCAGATTTCGGCAGCGTGGCGCGTGGCGTGTGTAAACCTGATGACAACGGCAAGCTCGTCTCGGTGACAGAGATGACCAAGATCGTGCGCACACCTACGGGTGCAGAGAATTTGGAAGATGAGTCCGCGCCGGTGAAACTCAGTGGCGATGAGTTGGTCTCGATGAACATGTGGGGATTTACTCCATCGTTTAATCAGCGGATTGAAGAGCAGTTCGTCGAGTTTCTAAAAGCGCAGGGGAGCGAAATGAAGAGCGAATGCTACGTGCCATTGATTGTCGACGACTTGATCAAGAAGGATGTCGCTGAAGTGGAAGTTCTAGAAACCAAAAGCACCTGGTTCGGCGTGACCTATCAAGAAGACAAGCCGCATGTCATGGCATCCATTCAGCAGCTCATCGCCGCAGGACGCTATCCGGAAAACCTTTGGGAATAACCCTCAGCCGACTTTACTATCATGAGCAACTTTGATCTCGGCGCGATATCCAAGCAGTTCGCTCTACTTGGCGATTTTCTGAAGGCTGAGCCATACGGCGGTGGTCACATCAACGATACGTTCTGCGTCTACTTCCGACAAGCCGGCACTCCCGTTCGATATATCTTCCAACGGGTGAACCACAATATTTTCAAAGATGTTCCCGCATTAATGAATAATATTGAGCGAGTCACCAAGCACTCTCAGCAGAAGCTTGCTGCCGCCAATGAGCCCAACGCGACGCGGAAGTCGCTAACGGTGTTGCAGAGCATTGATGGCAAACCTTATGTGAACGATGCCGAAGGTAATTTTTGGCGGGCATATCTCTTTATCGAAGGCGCGCAAACCTACGACCTTATCGAGAAGACGGAATGGGCGTATGAAGCGGCGAAGTCCTTCGGTGAGTTTCAGAAACTTTTGGTCGATCTGCCCGGCGGACGGCTTGTGGAAACGATTCCGAACTTTCACAACACTCGCATTCGTTTCGGCACACTGATGGCGGCGATCGAAGCCGATAGCCAAAACCGAGCTATTGAAGTGAAAGCGGAGATCGACTTTGTGATGAAGCGTGAGTCAATGGTCGACGTGCTACTCGATTTACAAGCCTGCGGCGCGATCCCGGAGCGAGTCACCCATAACGATACAAAGCTCAACAACGTCATGCTCGACGACAAGACCGGTAAGGGCGTGTGTGTGCTCGATCTCGATACGACCATGCCAGGTCTCGTGCTGTATGATATTGGCGACATGATTCGCGCAGCAACGAACGCGGCTGCAGAAGATGAGCAGGACTTGAGTAAGGTTTACAGCCGTCGTGAGATGTTTGAAACACTGGTGACTGGCTATCTCAGTTCAGCAGGCGATTTCCTTAATCAGATCGAAAAAGACCACCTCGCGCATTCTGGAAAGTTACTTTCCTTTGAGTGCGGGATGCGTTTTTTGACCGATTACCTTCAGGGTGATGTGTATTTCAAAACCAAGCGAGATGGACACAACCTCGACCGATGTCGCACCCAGTTGCGCCTCGTGGAGTCCATTGAGGAACAAGAAGACGACTGGCAGAGATTCGTCGCAACACAGTATTAAACTAACAATAATAAAAAAATATGCGCGTTCTCGTTACCGGTGGTGCCGGATTCATTGGAAGTCACGTCGTCGAGCACTTTCAGGGCAAGGCTGAGGTGGTGGTTCTCGATAACCTTCGTAGCGGATACCGCGAGAATCTCGATGGTTTCGACTGCGAGTTTATCGAAGGTTCGATCACTGACCGCGAGGTGGTGAAAAAGGCTGTGCAAGGAGTGGATTATGTCTTCCACCTTGCGGCGATGATTTCCGTGCCAGAGAGCATGAGCAAGCCGCAGGAATGCGTGGAGTTGAATGTGATGGGACTACTCAATGTCCTCGATGAAGCCTCAGCCGCTGGTGTGAAAAAAATCGTTCTCGCCAGTTCCGCAGCCAATTACGGTGACAACCCGACGGTTCCTAAACTCGAGACCATGTTGCCGGAGCCAAAGAGCCCATACGCAATCACCAAGCTCGACGGTGAGTTCTATTTGGACATGTATCGCCAAGAAGGAAAGATCGACGCTACTGCGCTGCGTTTCTTCAATGTGTTCGGTCCTCGCCAAGACCCGGGCAGCGCCTATGCGGCAGCCGTGCCGATCTTCATGGCGAAAGCGTTCGCTAACGAGCCGATTACGATATTTGGAGATGGCGAGCAGACCCGCGACTTCATTTTCGTGAAGGACATCGTTGCCGCACTTGTGTTCGCAGCGACGACTCCCGAACTTCCCGGTGTATTCAACGTTGGCTATGGGGGAAGCATCACAGTGAATCAACTCGCCGAAGAGATCGTAAAATCGGCAGGGTCCTCTTCGGAGATTCAGCACCTTCCTGAGCGCTCGGGCGATGTGAAACATTCTCGAGCCTCAGTCGATAAACTACTCGGCGTCGGGTTTAAACACGTCAGTGCCTTCGAGGACGGCATCCGCCAAACGCTGGAGTTTTTTCGCGGTAAAGCGTAGTCTTTTTAAAGTAGAGAGTAGCTTACCACGTGGCGGTGACACCGACGATGGCGTTGAAGCCTGATTCGTTTTGTCCCGATCCATGGAAGCGGTAGTCGTCATTCGATAGGTTTTCTAGACCGAGGGTGATCTCAAGGTTATCGTTGATTTGATAACCCGAGTAAATCGAATAGACGATGTAGCCTGGTGTGCCATTGATAGGAATGCGTTGGGTATCATCTGCAGCTTCTGCGTAAAGGTTGTCGCCCTTCATGGCGGCGCGAATACGGGGCTCGATGTAGAATTTGGAATCAGGGCTTGTCCAACGGATAGAGAACGCGCCCATCAGTGGGTGCATACGGGTTGCTGTATCCCAACTTTCCGCCCCTCCGAGGACAGACGGAGCTTTAATTTTTCCATCTTGCCAGGCACCAAAGAGCCTTGCTGTCCAGTTCTCTGCAAAGCGCCACTGGATATCCCCCTCGAAACCATAGACGTAACCTTCACCGGCATTGATTGAGGTGCGTCCGCCCTTACCGTCGTCGACACCTGTGATGGGGTTGTCGATGTCGTTATAGTATCCGGCTAGTGATGCGGTGATCTCGTCGTTGAAGAAGCGTATGCCGAGTTCGTAGTTGATATACTCCTCGGGGTCGACACCCACCGAGCCGGAGCTGTCGATTCCATTAAGGGCGAAGGTCTGGCCGGTGAGATCGTCCAGGTTCGGAGCACGGAATGCTTGTGACGCACCGCCGAACAATGACCAGTTGTCGTCAATATCGAACATCCCGCGAAGACTCAGTGAGATATCGTCCCAGGAATTGCTGCCAGAGCTGTCGGTAGTCGCGCCTTCCACACGGTATTTCTCCCACTCGGCACGTGCGTAGGAATAACGCATGCCACCAGTGATTTGTAGGTTTTCCAGTGCCTGCCATTCATATTGGGTAAACGCCCCAAAGATGTCGTAGCTGGAATCGTCGGCAACCGGGCGTTGAGTCGGATCAAAATTACCATTTGTTGTGGCGTAGGAATCAACGCTGTCGTGATAGTAGTCAGCTCCGTAGACCAAGGTGCCCGGACCAACGGCGGACTGGAATTGAATGTCGGCCCCGTAGGTGTCGAGATCGATGGATTGATCCGTCACATCGCGTCCGCTGTTGGAGCGGTCGCGAAACGTTGAATCTTGCGAGCGCTGATAGGAAAGTGTCGCCGAGTAAGTTTCGATGAAATGATCCGTCAGCGCCCCGTCGAGACGCAGATAGGTGAGCGACCGCTCCTGGTCGTAGGTACGGGCGGCATCGCTGCCGGGAGTGGCGAATGAGTCGCCGTGTCTCCAGCCCGGATTGTAGACGGTATTGTGCCACCGCCAGACATCGTCTTGATTGAAGTATTGGTGGGCGAGGGTGATGGTTGTTTCCTCGTTGACCGCTGCTTCAAATTTGAAATCAAAGGCTTGTTCTGGGTAGCCGGTGTGGCGCATGCGTCCTACGGCGCTGTCTTCGATATCGCCGAACTCTTTCCATGAAGCGCCGAGGCTAGCTCCCCATTTTCCACCCACACCGAATTCGGTTTCGAGTCGCCCTACATGGCTTTGACTGTTGCTGTCAAAGCGGTAATGGCTGCGACCGTGGAAAAAACTACCAGACTCGTCGCGGAAATCACTGCCGCGTGTCACTAGGTTCACAGTGCCGCCGATCGAGTCCGATCCATAGAGCACCGAACCTTGTCCTTTGATGATTTCTAAGTGATCGAGATTCTCTTGATCGAAGGTGTTCCAATACTGGACCGGACCAGAGCGCCATGTGGAGTTGTTGATTCTCACGCCATCAATGAGGAGTAGGTTTTGACGGCCAGTGAACCCGCGGATGTAAGGAGAGCCGTGTCCGTGGGCAGTTTTCTGAACGAGCACGCCGGGCACATCACGGAAGGCGTCTGGGATGGATCGGTTCTGGGACTGCTCCAAGAGCACGCGGTCCAAAATGTAAGCGGTATATGGCGTTTCCTCGATTGTCTGATTGGAGCGAGTGGCGGTGACGGTGATAGGATCCAGGATATTGTCTGGAGCCGGTTCCTGTGCATTCAGAGGTAGCGCGCACGCCAGGGTGCCTACCGTGTAGACGAAAGAGAGTTTGATTTTGTGCATGAACGGAAGCTAGCGACCTCGATCAGAACGGGCAAATTTGATTATCTTTGAATTGATGATGGGGATGAATAATGGATAAAAATTGTCCATTGTCGAAGATCGGCTAAAGTGACTCCTGTATGACCGATGTAGTTAGCAGAGTGAAAAGACGACATGAAAATGGCGGTCTGTTTCGTCGCTTGCTTGTGCCGATGCTTGTTTTGGTGATAGCTGCGGGCGCTGTTGGCGCGATTTGGAATGGACGCTCAAGAGCTCTCGAATTTCGCGAACGCACGATGACGACGATGCGTGGAAATGCAGAGTTGATCGTGCGCTTAAAGTTGCCCTTATCCGAGCGCTTGATGGAGAATTTTTCCACGGCGATGGGGCGACCTTTGGGTGTGGTTGGGCCGGGAAGGAAGTCGGCATTTAGTGGCAATTGGACGACTGATGAACGTTCGTGGGCATTGGATATCGAGCGTGAGGGCGACGGCTGGGATAGGCGGAAGAATACGGAATTGTTAGTGGTGCCTATTGTAGGGACTAGCCAGTATCTTGTGGCACTCAATCGTGGAGTGTCGTGGTTTTCGTGGCGAGAAGCTTCCTCTTGGTGGTTTTTTGGCATTATCTGTATACTAGGTGCCGTCTTTGCATTCGTCTTGTCCCGGCATCTTGTTGGACCGCTTCGTGAGTTGGCGCAGCGTGCACCGGCGATGGATTATTCGGAATTGCCGGATGCGTTAACCGAGCGCGGTGATGAGCTCGGGACATTGGCTCGAGCATTGCGCGATGCGCGGTCTCGAATGTTGCTGGAGCGTGATAGGCGGAAGCAATCCGAGCGGCTGGCGATGTTGGGGCAGATAGCTACAGGCTTGGCTCATGAGATCCGAAATCCGGCAGCCGCAATTTTAGCGCAGGCTGAGGTTCTTAAAGCTAGTGGGACGCATGAGGCCGAACTGATTCATGACGAAGCCGAAGAAGTGCTGGCGCTCGTTAATCAGTGGATGTTCATCGCGAGACCTGAGCCACCTCAGGTTCGACCAATGAGTTTGACAGGATGCGTGCGTGATTTATGTGACCGGATGAAGGCTCAGGCGGAGTTTCACCAAGTGAAAATTGAGCTGGATTTGACTGATCCGCTGGAAGTCCGCGGTGATGCTCGACGCATTCAGCAAGTGATCCGAAACCTGATCAATAATGGAATAGCCGCGATGCCCGGCGGTGGGAGTTTGTCGATCCACGGGTGCGAGAAAAATGGCCATGTAGTGCTTTCTGTCGTCGATGAAGGTCCTGGGTTTTCGACGTCTGCTTTGGAGCATTTCGGTGAGCCTTTTTATACGGAAAAGGAGGGTGGAATGGGGCTCGGTTTGGCGCTTGTGAAGGGTGTCATCGAAGCACATGACGGAACCGTGCAGGTAGAGAATCTTCGAGAGGGTGGAGCGGGAGTAGAGATTATTTTAAAAAGTGAACAGAGATGAAACCGAGAATCTTAATTGTGGAGGATAACCGCGCATTAGCGATGGCATTGGCGGCGAAGGCGGCGCATTGGGGATTTGCGACTGAGCTTGCGCCGACTCTTGCGCTAGCCAGGAAGGCACTTGTGAACATGCGACCTGACGTGGTGTTGTTCGACCTTGGATTACCCGATGGCAGTGGGATGGAATTGCTTAAGGAAGATCTGCCCTACGCCGCGATTATCACTGCTCATGGTGAGTTGGACCATGCGATCGCTGCGAAGAAAGCGGGGGTGAACGAGTTCTTTGTGAAGCCTGTGGATTTCGAGGCGCTTGATCAATTTCTACGGACGGTAGTTCCGCGCGATCGCGAAGTGCTTGAAAATCGTGATATTGCAGGAGATTTTATCGGAGAGTCCGCGTCGATGCGTCCGGTTTTTCAAAAGATTGCCCAGGCATGCGTTTCGAATCGCCCCGTTCTGGTAAGTGGTTCACCGGGAACCGGACGAAGCCATGTTGCCAATTTGATTTACCGGAAATCGGAGAAGCCGGGAAAACTTGTCGTGATCGATGGTCGTTACATGGAGTCGCTTCCAGACTTGGACGCTAGCGACTCAGCTTTGACGGTCGTGTTGGATCATGTCGAGGCCTTGGCGCTCGATCAGCAGGTAGCCTTGGCCAAAGCATTTGAAGAAGCAGGCACAGGGGTGAGAGTGATCGCAATATGTAATAGCCGCGGTCTGCTGCCAGCTGTCAAAGACCATCGATTTCATCCCGATCTGTATTACTATCTTCAAGGGATTGAGGTGCAGTTGCCCGCTTTGGAGGAACGTCAGCAAGATTTTCCTGCGCTCTGTGAAGGGTTTCTAGATAAATACGAGAGCAATCAAAAGCTCGATGTTTCCCAAGAGGCGCTCAAGCTACTTCGTGAAAATACATGGCCCGGTAACTTACGTGAGTTGCGTGATGTGTTGCATCTTGCTGCCGAGTCTGCCACCAATCGAACGATTGAGGTAAAAGACTTGCCTGAGACAGTGATAGCGCAGGTGAGAAGGGATCAAATTAGCGATCCCTTGGCATTGGAGATTCGGAATTGGGTGGATGAAGCCTTAGCCTCTACGGATGAGATTCCAGAATATCGCGAACTGATCGCGGGCCTTGAATCTAAACTCTTGACCGACCTTTTAACGAGGTTCGATGGCAAGCCCTCAGTGATGGCTCACGAACTCAAACTCAACCGCTCAACTCTCCGTAAACGGTTGCGAGAGTTGGGACTGGGGTGATGCGAAGTGCAGGTGGGTTCGGATGCTCGTTTCGCAGCCATTCAGTAAGCGTGGACATCGATATAGTTGCTGAACCACTCGCAAGGCAACATAAATGCGATTAAACAAGAAGGTTTGCTATACATGTATAGCAATCGTATACTACGTGCATGCTTGCGATACGTCTTAGCCCCGATCTTGAAGATCGGCTTACCGCACTTGCCAAGAAGACCGGCAGGACCAAAACCTTTTACGCCCGTGAGGCTATTGAGCAACATCTCGAAGACCTCGAGGACTATTACCTTGCCGCTGACAGATTGAAGAACCCTGGACGAATCTATACCTCTGAAGAAGTTGAGCGCGAACTGGGACTATAGCTTCACCACAAAGGCCCTTAAGGAGCTGCGTAAGCTCGGTCACGACCCAGCAAGGCGTATCGTTTCTTTCCTCAAGACGCGCATCAAAGGGAACGAAGATCCTCGACGCTTCGGTAAGGGCTTGAAGGGTGATCTTGGCGAATTCTGGCGCTATTGCGTCGATGATTACCGCATCCTCTGCAAGATCGAGGATGATGTCGTTACCGTTCTCGTGATCAAGGTCGGCCACCGAGGCGATGTTTACGAGTGATACAATGTCTTGGTATTGATCTGACGCGAACGTATATATTTAACTGCTTGATCGTACGTTGTTTGTGCGCGGCGAATAGTCAGTTTTTTATTTGGAAGCGGTATTATGTCTACTGGAAGCCGCACATGGTCAGAATATCCATGGTTCCACAGGACCGTAAATGATGAGTGTTCTGTATCACTGTGAAAAATGGGATCAGGGTTTCCTGTAGCGGACGCTTTGCAAGCGCCGATTGAAGGTCTCTCTGCTTCCCTCACCACCCTACGACGTTTGCAAAACGCCGCTATAAAACTTGTCCCCCATTTTACGTCTTCTTGTCCTTCCAGCCCTTCTGGTAAAAGAATCATCATCCTCCGCGTACCTACGCAGCTGTGTAAAGACTTAGATATAATCTTCGATGATGGGGAAGTTGACATGAACGACTACCTCGATCTCTCGAAGGCGTTCTGCCCTGGCCAAGAACATAAGCGGGTCAATGTGGATTTTCCCATCTGGATGATTGATCGCCTCGACCGTGAAGCTGGCCGACTTGGCGTGCCCCGACAATCCCTCATCAAGGTCTGGATTGGAGAGCATCTAGGGCAGCGCAAGACAAACAAACCAAAAAGAAGGCCAATAAAGCGGGGTAGTCGCGTCGGCAAGATGCCAACGCCACGGGCTACAGTTGTGCGGCGTTGCTAGGTGACGAAGTATCAAAACGGCTTAACGCTGGGCGGTTTGTGCAGCGGGAGCTGGTTCTTCGAGGGCCTTGAAGAGCGGCGTTGGGTAGATGCCGAAGAAGAAGATGCCTGCTGTGTAGGCGATGATCAGTGCTTTGGTGGTGATGCCGATGGGTTGGGAATCGAGGTCGATGCCTTCGTCGGGTTCGTTCCAGAAGACGTTCTTAAGGACTTTGAGATAGTAGTAGAAACCAGCTGCTGCGCCAATGATGGCGATGGTGAGGAGGATGTAGTGTCCTGCGTCCACAGCTGCGGCGATGACGAGGAATTTCCCCCAAAATCCTGCGGTGAGCGGGACCCCGGCCAGGCTCGACATGGAGACGACCAAGGCGAAGGCGAGGAAGGGTGAGCGTTTCGCCAGTCCGTCGAAAGCGACGAGTTCGTCGCTGCCGGTGCGCGAACGAATCACGGTGAGGACCGCGAAGGCGATGATGGTCATCAAGAGGTAGGCTCCGAGATAGAATCCGATGGTGGAGAATGGCGCGTCGGATACGATGCCGAGTAGCAGGAACCCTGCGTGGGCGATCGATGAGTAGGCTAGCAGACGTTTGAAGTTGCTTTGGCCGATGGCGGCCAGGTTGCCGATGATCAGGGTGGCACCGGTAATGAATGCGAGGATTAGAATGATCTTTGGAGCCATCGCTTCGGAGGCGAGGAAGGGAGTGAGGAAACGCCACAAGACGATGAAGCCAGCGGCTTTTGATCCCACGGAGAGGAACGCGGTGATCGGTGTGGGTGCTCCTTGATAGACGTCGGGGATCCACAATTGCATGGGGGCGGCACCGACTTTGAATCCAAGCGCAATCAGCACCAACACGACGCCAAACATGAGAGTTGGAGTGGCGGCCCAGGTGGACCATTGCTCGGGTGATGCGGCGGAGAGGGCTTCGAGTGAGAGTGTGCCGGTGGCACCGAATACCCAGGCGATGCCGTACACGAGGAAGCCGGTGGAGAGTGCGCCGAGGATAAGATATTTCACGCCTGCCTCGAGCGAGCCCACGTTGCGGCGCATGGAGGCGACGAGCACGTAGAAGCTGATGGTGACGGTTTCCAGAGCGACGAGCATGGTGACCAGATCCTTGGCGGATGCCATCCACATGAGGCCTGCACAGGTGAAGAGAGGGAGCGAGAAGAATTCGCCGATACCACCTTGGCTGCCCTTGTCTGCTTCTTCAGGGCCGTTGATGCCTCTTCGAAGCACTGGAAGGAAGTCGAGCGAGAGGAGGACGACGGAAAGTGTGGTTAGCAAGGCAATGCCTTTGAAGAAGATCGCTGCGCTATCGGTATGGTAGTAGTCCCTGAAGGTGTCGCCAAGATCAGCGGAGGAATCGACGGCGAAGAGCAGTCCAAAAACAATCAGCAGGGCTGCGGCGGAGAGCTTGCCGAGCACGGCTTTGTTTTTGAGGGTGGTGAAGGATTCGATCATCAAGAGGATGAGACCGAAGCCAACGAGGAGAAATTCTAGGATGTAAGCAGGCATTTTCTGGGGAAAAGTAGAGAGTAGAAAGTAGAGAGAGGAAGAAGCTTACCCGAGATACTGGAGGAGGATTCTTGGGAAGAATCCGACGACAACGAGTGCGACGGCGAGGATGATAAAGGGGAGCTTCTCTTCGAAATCGAGTGGTTTACCGGCGGTGATGCCGCCGCGCGGTTCGTCGCCCATGAAGATAGAGCGGTAGGCACGGAGCATATAGACTGCGGATATCACCACGCCCCAGAAAGCAGCGATGGCTGCCCATTGGAGGTTGCCGAGTTCTGCGAGTGGGGTATCGCCGACGGCGATGCCTTTGAAGGCGGAGAGGAAGATCATCAATTCACCGGCGAAATTGGCGAATCCGGGAAGTCCGATTGAGGCAAAGGCTCCAAGACCGAAGAGAAGGCCAAGGGCAGGCAGTTTTTTGGCGAGGCCGCCGAGGTTTTCAAATTCGAGACGTCCGGTGCGTTCTTCGATCTTGCCGGCAAGTGCGAACTGTAGCGCGATGGAAACACCATGTGCGAACATCAGGAGCAATGCGCCGTTGAGGGCGAGTGAGTTGTTGCCACCTGAGGCGATCAGTGCGGCGATTCCGAGGAAGATGTAACCCATGTGCATCACCGATGAGTTGCCGAGCATGAGGTCGAGTCGACGTTGTGCGACGGTGACTAAACCGACAAAGAGAATGTTCCCTAAGAGCAGAACGAGTAGCCAGTCAGCCCAGATTGCCATGCCTTCTCCGAGGAGTGGAACGGCGAGACGAATGAGACCGTAGAGTCCAAACTTCTTCAACACACCAGCGTGAAGCATCGAGACGGGTGTGGGTGCTGCCGCGTAGGCAGGTGCTGCCCAGCTGTGGAAGGGGAATAGAGAAACCAATGTGCCGAAGCCGACGATCAACAGAGCGGCAATCCATTTCTGAGCACCGCTATCCACTACGGAGCCGAGTAGTGTGGTCATGTCGAAGGACTGTGCCGGTGTGTGGTACACGAGGGCAACCAGTCCAGCCAGTAGGATGAGTGATCCGAGTCCGAGATAGATGGTGATGGTCCATGCGACCTTTCGCGGATTCTCACCGCGACCGAACATACCAATCATCAGGAAGGTAGGGATCAGTGCGAGTTCGTGGAAAGCGTAGAAGAAGAAAACGTCGGTGGAGAGGAAAGCTCCGAGGGCGCCGGCGGAGATTAATAGTGCAGAGACGAAGTGGAGACGCGGGCTTTTTACTTTGTCGCTGATTGTCCAGAGCGAGGCGAGTGTGACGATCACGGTGAGTAACAACATGATGAGGCTCATGCCATCGACGCCGAACGCGAGGGAGATACTTGGTTGATCGAGAACAGCGAGCGATGAAGCGAACTGGAACACACCGGCCGGAGCGGTGTGGTCGAACTTCAGACAGAGCAGGGATGCGAGCATCACGTTGGCGATTGCCGCAAGCATTGCTGTGGTGCGGGCCGGTGCTTTGAAGCCGATGAGAATCGCGGCCAGAATGGGTATCGCGACGATGAGGATGGGAATGGATTCCATGGGAAAGGTTATAAGTTATCGGTTATTCGTTATTGGTGTTCTACTGCGGGACTGTTGGCGATAGAATGAAGATGAATGGGCGATAACGGTTTTAGGGTGTGAGAGAATGGACGGATGAATTTCTGATACCAAATCTTGGTATTGATCTGACGCGAACAGTCGTTTAAATGTTTGATTGAGAGTGACTTGTGCGCGGGGAATAGTCATTTTTTTTCGAAAGCGGTATGAGTGGTATGCGATGTATTCCGAATAACAAATAACTGATAACGAGTATCAGCGGCTAAGCCGCTACGAGAGTGCGATATAGATGAGTGCGATCACGCCGATGCCAAAGAGAATGGTGTAGTATTGAAGGTTGCCGGATTGGACACGGCGGAAGAGATATCCAGCACCGGAGCAGAGCCCTGCGCCACCACGGACGAGGAGCCCGCCAATAAGGAACTTGTCGAGAGCTGCAGCGATGAATGCCACGAGGTCTTGGCCTATTTTGACGACCCATTCGTAGATATCGTCGATGTAGAGACGGTTTTTGAAGAACCCGATGGAGATGGGATCTTTGTCTTTTCCACGATAGAGAACGATGGCAGCAACGATGCCGAGAACAAGAGAGGCGAGTGACGCGATGAGTGCTTTACTTCCTTCGTGTGACACTGGGTGGTTGGCATCCCATCCGAGATGGGCGTGGAAGGAATCGGGCAGGAAGTTCCCGGCAAAGAATCCATATCCAGCGATCACGGCCAGCACGCTGAGGATGATCAACGGGACTGACATGGTGAGCCCGACTTCGTGTGCCTCTTCAGCTCCGTGTGCACGAGGTTTTCCGAAGAAGGTCACCAGGACGAGTCGCAGCATGTAGAAGGTGGTGAGGAAGGCGACGAATACGGCGATCCAGAAGAGAGACGGGTTGGTGTGCTCGGCGGCGAAGAGGATGGATTCCTTCGACCAGAATCCGGAGCTTACGTAAGGAACCGCAATCAGCGCTGCGGTTCCAATCATGAAGGTGATCGCGGTGATCGGTGTTTTCTTGATCAGTCCACCCATTTTCCAGATGTCCTGCTCGTGGTGGCAGGCATAGATGACCGCACCGGATCCGAGGAAGAGGAGTGCTTTGAAGAAGGCGTGGGTGAAGAGGTGGAACATTCCGGCGTAGCCAGCGAGAAGACCAACCGCCATCACCATGTAACCAAGCTGCGAGAGTGTGGAGTAGGCGAGGATGCGTTTGATGTCGTTCTGCTGCGTTGCCATCAGAGCGGCGGCGAGGGCGGTGAGTCCACCGACCCATGAAATCGTGGTGGAGGAGAATAGGTCGGCTGCGATGAGGAAATCAACGCGGACGAGCATGTAAACACCGGCAGCAACCATGGTGGCTGCGTGGATCAGTGCGGAAACTGGTGTTGGGCCTTCCATCGCGCCTGGAAGCCAGATGTGAAGCGGCAGCTGGGCGGATTTTCCAACAGCTCCACAAAAGATGCCGAGAACACCGAGGGTGAGAAGGGTGCCGGTTAGAGGCAAGGTTTCCGCAGAGAATGCTTCTTCGAGTCCGACGAATCCGACGGTGCCGGTAGCTCCGAAGAGGATGAGGATGCCAGCCATGAACCCGAAGTCGCCAATTCGGTTGACGATGAAGGCTTTCTTGGCAGCGTCGGCAGCTGAATTTTTCTCAAACCAGTGGCCGATAAGGATATAGGAGCTCACCCCGACGAGTTCCCAGAAGACGAACATCATCAGGAAGTTGTCTGCCAGCACGATGCCGGTCATGGAGAACATAAAGAGCGAAAGCCCGGCGAAGTAACGCGATTTGCCTTCATCATCCTTCATGTAGCCGAGGGAGAAAATGTGAACGAGCAAGCCGATGGTGGTGACGACAAACATCATGCCCAGCGCCAGTTTGTCGGGCATGACACTGAATGAGACCTGGAAATCGCCGACGTCAATCCAGTGGAGTGCCTTTATGCCTTCAAAGGCGTCGGTCCCCACTTGTCCAAGAAGCACAAGATTGATAATGAATGTCGCGGCGACACTTGCGGTGCCGAGAAGCGCGGCGGTGCCTGACATTTGTCGCAGGGCGAACTGGATGATCAGCGCAGAAGCGAGCGGAATGATGAGAAGGAGCCAGGGTAAGTTGGTCATTGGTTAGGGAATGGAGAATGGAGAATGGAGTCGCGTAAAAAGGCTGCGCCGTACGCGATGGGGAATGGAGAATGTTGTCAGATCTCTTGTTGGGAGATGATGTAATCTGCGGGTTCTTCGGAGATATGAGAGTTCGTTTTGCTGCGCAGTAGATAATTAATGTAGCCGTTCAAAAGCTTTGCTGCCTGATCCACAAGATGCCGGACTTGTTCGAGTTGGGCTGGGGAGAAATGCGATTCGTCGTGTCCAGTGATCACGTGGTCAAGCACCTCGTAAACAGATCCCCGGGCATTTCGGCAGAACTTAGCGTTGTCTTGAAAATGAAATCGTCCGTAACCTTCGGCGATATTTGCGGTGGTGGATCGCGCAGATCGTAAGAGCTGATCTTTTAGTCGGAACTGTTCGTCTTTGTGTAAGTTAGGAGCAAGTTCACGGGCAACGAATAGCCGAAGCGCTCGGCAAGCTTGCCAGCACTGCAGGTCTTCGAATGTGTGTGAACGACTCATTGCCAATTTAACTAATCTCAATTCTCCAATCCCTATTCTCTATGGCTAGCCCTTCAATACCTGTATATCGTTGATATGGACGGTTTGGCGGGCGCGGAAAAGAGCGACGATAATGGCGAGTCCGACGGCGACTTCTGCTGCGGCGACGGTGATGATGAAGAAGACGAGGGTTTGGGCGTGCATGTTGGGCAGCCCGGCTTCACCATTGAAGCGGGAGAACGCGACCAAGGTGAGGTTGCCGGCGCTGAGCATCATTTCGAGGCACATGAACATGATGATCAAGTTGCGGCGCACGAGAACGCCGAGTAGGCCGATGGCGAACAGCAGGCCGGAGGCGATGAGGTAGTTTGCGAGAGTCATTGTGGTGAGTTATATGTTATATGATATTGGTTATTCGGCATTGCGTTGAATAACTTGAAAGAGGCTTTGGAGGGGAAGGGAGCGGTGGAATCGAGAGTGAGATGAAATTGGAGATTTATAACCGATAACGAATAACTGATAACACCGCAGGTCAGGTGAGGCGCTTTTTGGAGAGGAGGACGACGCCGATGGCAGAGACGAGTAGCAGCACCGCGATCATCTGGATTTGAAAGTTGTATTGGGTGAAGAGAGTTTCACCTACGATCTGGACGTCCGGGAATTGGCCTTCTTGAAGGTTTTCGAGGATGCGGTCGTTCTCCAAGGGCTGTTGATCGAAGGCTGCGAGGCGAACTTCGGCCGCTTTTGCTGTGTCGATTTCTGCGAGTGGTTGATCACCGCCTTCGATCTGTCCGACAACGCTGATCAGTTGGCCGACAAAGAAGAGAACGAGAAATAAGCCGCTACCGACGGCGACGAGGTTGATCTTGCTTTTTTTCTCTTCCTTCACATCGAGGAGCATGATGATGAAGATGAAGAGCACCATCACTGCGCCTGCGTAGACGAGGATTTGTATGATGCCGATAAAAAAGGCACTGAGCTGAATGAATAGCCCGGCGAGTCCCATGAAGGAAAGGAGGAGGCAAAGAGCGCTCGCCACCGGGTTGCGGTTGAGCACCACACCAAGCCCGGCTCCGAGCATGATGGTGGTGAGGATGTAGAAGAGCAAATGTTCCATTTGAGTAGAGAGAGGAGTAGAAAGTATAAAGTATAGGGTAGAAAGGGCTTTTTAACGGGCTTCGATACTGTTGATGAGGCCCTTTAGCATGCGCTGAATTTCTTGAGCTGCGTCTTGGAGGTCGTTGGTCGTGGAGTAGGAGAGATCTTGGGCTAGCCGTAACTGGTAACGAGCTTCGTTGGCTGATGTTTCCGCGATATTGTAGAAGTGAATCTTGTCTTTTTGGCTTCGACGGCCAAAGCCTTCGGCGATATTGGATGGAATAGAGATGGCTGCGCGGCGAATTTGTGAAGTAAGGACGAAGAGTTCCTCTTTTGGGAATGTTTTGGTGGTTTTGTAAATTTCTAGAACGAGTTGGTGAGCTTTCCTCCAGACATCTAGGTCTTCGAATGTCTTAGCGTTGGTCATGGTCAATCCCTCTATACTCTATACTTTCTGCCTTATACTCCCTTTGCTACTTAAGATCATTCCACTTGTTCACCAGTCCGATGCGCTGGCCGCCGATTTCGTAGAGTTTGTCTTTGTCGTGAACCATTTCTTCCCGTGACGTTCCGGTGATGGCGTAATCTTTGCGGAGGTAGATGGCTTGCTCCGGGCAAACTTCTTCGCACATTCCGCAGTAGATGCAGCGGATCATATCGATATCGAATGCCTGGGGCTTCTTCTCCACCTTCGCCCATTCGCTGTCCGCCGGAATTTCTTGTGGGATGATCTTGATGGCTTTTGGCGGACAGATGAACTCGCAGAGCTGGCAGGAAACACAGCGCTCGCGCCCGAGTTCGTCGGTGACCAGCGCTGGCGCGCCTCGGTAATACTCGGGTAGGTGGCTGTCCCATTTCTGCTCTGGATACTGCATGGTGACGCCGAGGTGACCGGCGGCGAGTTGCTCTTTACCCTCTGCCTTGCCTCTGAGCGAGCGAACTCCGTGAGAGAGAGTGAGTCGCAATCCTTTGATCAGCGTCGGAATGAAGAGCTTCTCGAGGAAGGTGAGTTTGGGGCGTTTTACGGTGATTGTAGCCATGGGAGTGGAAAGTTTTGACAGGATTTACGGGATTATCAGGATTGGTTTTCTGTCAGAAAGTCATCGGTGAAGCGGTAAGCTTAGGGGTTTCCGAAAGTGTATGAAGGGGTTTTCTGAGTCTGAATCCTGTAAAATCTTGTGAATCCTGTCTGAAATAATTCGGTTTGATCTCTTTTTTATTTAAAAATCATGATGATGCCGGCGGCGACGAAGATGTTGACCAAAGCGGCTTCGAAAAACACTACCCAGCCGAGTTTCATGAGTTGGTCGTAGCGGAAACGGGGGACGGTCCAGCGGACGGCGATGAAGAAAATGATGAAAGCGATCACCTTGGCAAAGAAGACGCCGATATGGGCGAGTCCTAGCCACCATGGGACGAGTCCGTCGTCGCCGATGAAATTTTGATCGAGACCGAAGGGGAGTGACCATCCGCCGAGGAAAAGTGTCACGATAAGGCCTGAACCAATGATCATCGCGGCGTATTCTCCAAGGAAGAAAAGCGCGAACTTCATCGAGCTGTATTCGGTGTGATATCCGGCGACGAGTTCGGTTTCGCATTCCGGAAGGTCGAAGGGTGTGCGGTTGGTTTCGGCGAAGATCGAGACGGTGAAGATGAAGAACGCGATCATCGCAGGAATCCACAACAGGGCGGACTCGGCACTGATGTGGAAACCGGTTTCGTTCCACACGACTGGAAGGAGCAGCCAACCGTTCTCTGATTGTTGTTTGACGATGTCGGTGAGGTTGATCTCGCCAAAGATCAGAAGAACAGGAACGAGTGATAGTCCGAGGCAAATCTCGTAGGAGATCATTTGGGCCGAGGAACGGACACCACCAAGGAATGAATATTTGGAGTTTGATGACCAACCTGCCAGGACGATGCCGTAAACGGAGAGTGAGGCGATGGCGAAGATGAAAAGCGGGCCGACATTCAAATCGGCGATAACGAGTTTTACCGGGTCGTCGAGAAAGGGAAGGTTCAGCTCGCTGCCGAAGGGAATCACCGCGCAGGTTAGCAGCGCTGGAATGAGAACGAAGGCCGGAGCCAGCCAGTAGTAGAACTTATTTACGTGGTTCGGTGTGAAATCTTCTTTGAGCAGGAATTTCAAACCGTCGACGATAGGCTGTCCCAATCCTGCCAAACGGATTTTGGTAAATGGAATACCGACTCGGTTAGGGCCAACGCGGTCCTGCATGGCTGCGGAAACACGGCGCTCGGCATAAACCGAGTAGGCGACGAGTGGCAAAATCATCAAGAAGGTAAATCCGATGATCTTGATGAGGGTGATGATGAGAATGGTGAGCATGGGCTGGAAAAAGTTATCCGTTATTGGTTATTCGTTATACGGATTGGGGTCGTTAGCGGTGAGGTAGAGGGCAGGGTCCTCGTTGGTTCGAGAGTTGGAGCAGCTGGCTTCGTGGAGATAGGCGATGTAGCCGCGGGTGATTTGCACTGCGCTGTCGACAAGAGAGCGAGTTTCTTGGCAACGAAGATGCGCAGCGCTCGGCAGGCCTGCCAGCACTTGAGATCTTCGAAACTTTGAATGGTGTCGCTCATGAAACTTATAACAAATAACGCATAACTTATAACCGAGCCGAAGGCTCACCCAACGATCTCACCGTTCTCGGCGCGTTTGCGTTCGCGGGTGAGGAGTGGGATTTCGATTCCGGTTTCGTAGAGTTGGATGCCTTGGTCGCCGATCTTGCCGAGTGAGAGATCGTTGAACTCGGCCACTTCGGACGCCATCGATTTGAAGACGTCTTCGATGAGATAGAGGCCGTTGCCTCCACCGACGGCATTGGTGAGGTCGCGGAGAAGTTCCCAGTCGTCAGTGGCGTTGCCATTCGGTTGAACGGCTTGGTTGAGACGCTGGAGGCGACCGGTGACATTGATCATTGAACCTCGCTTCTCGAAAGACGATGCGCCTGGTAGGAGTATGTGCGACACTTCAGCTGTCGGGTTGGCGAGGATGTGCGAACTGACAATGAGTGATGCATGCTGGATGTCGTTTTGAGTGAACCCAGCATCGGCGGTGAGATCTTCCTGAAGGATGACGAGTGCCTTGATTTTGTCGGATGCCAGACCGGATTTGATTGTTTTCAGAGAACTACCGGGCTTGGAGATACCGAGCACTTTTTTGGCTCCTTCTGTGTTTGGGTTTCTGTCTGCGGAGATCAGCATGTTATCAGACTCGCCGGTGCGCGGCACGATATCGCAGTGAGTGGCACCTAGGGCATCGCGCAAACGGCTGACCATGAAGAGTTCTTCATTCGTCATCCGTCCGGAGGCGATGATGGCAATTTGCTCTCCTTTGAATTTCGCCAGCTCGGTGGCTGCACGCTGGATCGCGTTGGCAACGGTTGCCGTCTGGTGTTTGCCGTTTTCCATCACCATGGCGTCAGTGAGACGTGCTTCATCGATGATGGTGTGGAAGCTGAGACGGTGACTGTCAGGTATCCATGAGGAGTTGACGTCGTTGTTCTCGCGTGGTTGGACACGGAGAATTTTGTTGGAACGCGCTCCGACAGTGACGTTGATGCCTGTGCCGCAGTTGGTGTCGATGGTTTTTGTTTCCTTGAGGAACCAAACACGCTGCTTGAAGCGGAAATCGTTCGACGTGAGCGCACCCACCGGGCAGATGTCGGCGGTGTTGAGCGAGTAGTTGTGGTCGAGGCGACGGTCGGGATGGATCGTCAGTGTGGTGTGTGTTCCGCGGTCGGTGAAGCCGAGGACTGGATCGTCGGCGACTTCGTCCATAAAGCGGATGCAGCGGCTGCACATGATGCAGCGCTCGTCGTCGAGGCGGATGCGTGGTCCGATGTCGACGTTCTTTGGTTTCTTAACCTTGTTCTCAACGAAACGCGAGGTGCCGCGTCCGTGCTCAACGGAAAATTCTTGAAGTCGGCACTCGCCGGCTTGGTCGCAGATAGGGCAGTCGAGAGGGTGGTTGATGAGGAGAAACTCCATCACACCGTTGCGCACTTCTTCGACGAGTGGGCCGGTGGTGCGGATCCCCATGTTTTCAGCTACCGTGTTCGCGCAGGCAATGACGGGACGAGGCATCCATCCGATTGGTTGGTAGCCGTCATCTTCGAAAACGGGATCCTGACCTGGAGCAGGGCGTGGAGGCATGCCCATCTGCACCAGGCACATTCGACAGTTCCCCGGCGACGAGAGCTTAGGGTGATAGCAGTAGTGAGGAACTTCCACTTTCACCTGCTTGCACGCCTCGATCATGCGAGTGCCTTTAGGAAATTGATGCCAGACACCGTCGATCTGGACGTTGACCTTGCCCTCGCTGGCTGCGAGGTCTTTTGGGAGTTGTTTGGTAGCTTCGGTGTCAGACATGGCTAGGAGAGAAAGTTGACAGGATTAACAAGATTAACAGGATTTTGATGGGGTGATTCGGAAAGCTTAGGCGAGTCCGAGCGCTTTCTGCTGTAGGTCTTGTTTAAAGAGGTGTTTCCTTTTGAATTGGAGGCTTTGTGCTCCGAAGTTTATTAGTAGGCCGACCGGAGTTTTTGTTGCCGTGAGGTAATTGACGACTTGTACCTCGTGAATGGGAAGGAGAGCTTCGACGGATTTTAGTTCGACGATTAGTTGCTCTCCAAGAGTGAAATCGGTGCGAAAAGTTCCAACAACCACCCCATCGTAGCGGACTTCAATGAACTTCTCTCGTTCAAACTCGATGTTGGATTTTTGAAGCTCGTGAGCGAGAGCGTTCGAATAAACGCTCTCGAGAAAGCCCGAGCCTAACGTGCGATGAACTTTCATCGCGCATCCAATCACTGTCTCTGTTAGCTCGTCTTTCAAATCTTGTAAAATCTTGTTAATCCTGTCTAAAATTACTTCCGAATCAGCATCGACTCGCGGAGGGTTTGTTCTTCGGAGTGGTAGTCGTTTTCTTCGGAGGTTTCGGCGATGAGCTCGTCACGGTATTTAGCGATGATGGCTTCGACTGGCCACGAAGAGGCTTCGCCGAATGCGCAGATGGTGCGGCCGTCGATTTGATAAGCGACGGATTCGAGGAGTGCTACGTCGTCCGGGCGGGCTTCGCCTCCGGCGATGCGGTCTGAGATCTTGCGCATCCACATCGAGCCTTCGCGGCACGGTGTGCATTGTCCGCAGCTTTCGTGAGCGTAGAAATGATTGATGTTGTTGAGCACCCACGACATTTTGCGCGAGTCGTCCATGACGATTACGCCGCCAGATCCAGCCATCGATCCACAAGCTGCGAGGGTGTCGAAGTCCATCGGGATGTCCCAGAAGTTCAGTTCGCGTTCGGTGCCGTCGGGATTCTTGAGGTTGAATTTTTCGTCGCAGCGGAGAATCTTTGAGGATGATCCGCCGGGGATGACGGCTTTGAACTCACGACCGTCCTTTGGTCCGCCACACATCTCGTAGAGCAGTTCGCGCATGGTGACTTTGCCGACTTCAATCTCGAAGTAACCTGGCTTTTTCACATCGCCGGAGACGCAGACGATGCGGGTGCCGGTGTTGCGTGCCACGCCGAGTTTGGCGTATTCGTCGCCGCCCATCTCGACGATGTGTTTCACGTGGCAGAGTGATTCGACGTTGTTGACGATGGTTGGGCACATCCATAGTCCTAGTGCAGCAGGGAAGTAGGGTGGCTTGATCCGTGGGTAGGGGCGTTTGCCTTCGAGCGACTCGATCAATCCGGTTTCTTCGCCACAAATATAGGCACCTGCTCCGCGATGGATGTAGATCTCCAGATCGAAACCAGATCCGAGGATGTTCTTGCCGAGGAATTTCTTCTTTTTAGCTTCGGCTATCGCTTTCTCCACGATCTTTGCAGCTTCGGGGAATTCCTCGCGCATATAGATGTAAGCCTTCTTGGCACCGACTGCGAAGCAGGAAATGATCATCCCCTCGATCAGTTGGTGAGGATCTTGATGGACGATGTAACGATCCTTGAATGTGCCGGGTTCAGACTCATCGCAGTTGCAGATGAGATAGACCGGCTTGGTGTTGTTCGGTGGGATGAACGTCCACTTGAGTCCAGTTGGAAATCCTGCACCACCGCGGCCGCGGAGACCTGACTTCTTCACCTCTTCAGTAATGTCCTTCGGCTCCATCTTGAGCGCCTTCTTGAGCATCTCATAGCCACCCTCTTTGAGATAGCAGTCTAGGGATGGATCCCATCCTTCGCGGTCGATGTTCCGGAAGATGAGACGATACTCTCGGGCATCGGGCTCTTTGCCGGATTTGTAGGTGATTTTTTTGGATTCGCTCACGATGGAAAATGTTATTCGTTACTGATTATTCGGCTGCAGTCTTGGAGGAATACTGCTTCAGCAGCGCTTCTGCTTTGTCTTCTGTAATGGCCTCGTGGAAGTCGTCGTTGACCAGGCAAACAGGACCAGTGCCACAGGACGCAAGGCACTCGGCAAACTCGACGCTGAACTTGCCGCACGGGCTGACGGCGATGGGATGATGATGGCTGTCGGACTTGCTGCGGTCGATTTTGGCGAGATCGCAGAATTTCTCCATCAACTCACCACTGCCTGCCATGGCGCAGGAAAGTGTGCGGCACACGCGGATATGAAATTCACCCGGCGCGTGCTGGCGGAGGCCTGGGTAGAAGGTAACGACTTCGAGCACCTTGATTGGTTCGAGTTCCAGCTTATTGGCGACCCAATGCACGGCTGGCTCGGAGATGAATCCGAACTCGTGCTGGATGAGATGGAGCAGCGGCAACACTGCAGCTCGCTTGCTCTCCTCGTAATGAGAAATTGCCTCATCGGCTTCCGCCTCAAGCGCGGCAGGGACGGTAAAGTTAGTGCAGTCTGACATGGTTTGGGAAAGTGGTTGTGGGCTGAGGCAAATCAAATAGGTCTTATAGGTCCTATGAGAACTATCTATCACACTCGCCCATCACGAAATCGAGTGATCCGAGGATGGCGACGACGTCGGACATCATGTGGCCCGGGAGGATTTTTGGGAGGATGGATAGGTTGCAGAAGGATGGGGCGCGGATTTTTAGTCGGTGAGGAACACCGCCGCCCTTGCTGTTAATGTAAAAGCCAAGCTCTCCCTTGGGATTCTCAGCGGCAAAGTAAACTTCGCCCTCTGGTGCATCAATGCCTTGGGTGGCAACGATGAAGTGGTGAATGAGTTCTTCCATCGACATCAGGACGCGTTCTTTTTGTGGCAGCGTGCTCTTTGGGTCGACGATGTTGATCGGTCCTTCAGGAAGGCTGGCGAGGGCTTGTCTGAGGATGCGAACAGATTGACGCATCTCTTCCATGCGAACGAGGTAGCGGTCGAAGCTATCGCCATTCTCGCCGATGGGAACGTCGAAATCGTATTTCTCGTAGCCGAGATATGGATGCGCTTTGCGGATGTCGTGATCGCATCCTGACCCGCGAAGGTTAGGGCCGGTGAGTCCGTAGGCGATCGCGTCCTCTTTGCTGATCACGCCGACGTCGACGGTGCGGTCGAGGAAGATTTTGTTGCGATCTAGCAGGCTGGAGACTTCGTTGACCACAGTCGGGAAGTGATCGAGGAAGGTGCTGATTTCGCGAATAAAGTCCTCGTTGATATCACGGATTTGTCCGCCAACACGCGTCCACGATGTGGTGAAACGTGCTCCAGTGAGGATTTCGCAAAGGTTGTAGATTTTCTCTCGCTCGGTGAAGGTGTAGAGGAAAACGGTCATCGCACCGACGTCCATGGCGTAGGCGCCGATCCCGAGAAGGTGTGCGGAGATACGTGCCATTTCGCAGGCAATCACGCGTATGGCTTGTCCACGTTCTGGAAGTTCCCAACCCATGAGCTTCTCTACTGCCATCGCGTAGGCAACGTTATTGGCGAGAGGCGCGAGGTAATCGAGTCGGTCCGTGTAGGGAACAAATTGATTGTAGTGCATGTTTTCCGCGATCTTTTCGTCGCCGCGGTGGAGGAATCCGATGTCTGGATCGGCCTTGGTGATGACTTCGCCGTCGAGTTCCAGGATGACACGCAACACACCGTGCGTGGCTGGGTGGGAGGGACCCATGTTGATCGTCAACTTCTCACCGATGATATCCTCGGTCGTTTGTTGATATTCCTCGGAGTGCTTAGCGGCCTTCGCTGCGGCGTCCAGTGATTCGATTTCCTTAACGGTTTGAGCCATAATTCGCGGTGTTTGCGGAAGAGTGCACTCCATTGCAAAGCAACGGGGATGCTTTTGGAGAGAGTGGTCAAATATTGAGCCATGCAGAGGGTTCTCAAGGTGAATTTGTGAAAAATTTCACAAGCGGGGTTAAGAAAACGTAATAGCAGTCGTAACATGGACTGTTACGCGGGCTCAGAGCCTGCTTCCCAAATGGGATACGTCCGCCAAGAGCACCCTCAATACCTTAGAATTTTATGGCAAAGAATACCGATCCACACAGCACCTCAAGCCAGACTGATCAATGGAAAAAAAATAAACCGATGCGTGTTGTCGTCCTTGGAGGTGGTTTCGGTGGGTTGAACTTCTGCCTTGATTTTCAACACGAGGATTGTGAGATCGTGATGGTCGACCGTCAGAACCACCATTTGTTTCAGCCATTGCTCTATCAAGTAGCGACCGCGGGACTATCCGCGCCGGATATCGCGCAACCGCTTCGTTCCATTCTCTCAAAGCGCAAGGACGTGCGGGTGATCATGGGTGAGGTAGACAAGATCGACCTCGATGGCAAGTCCGTGCAGGTGGATGGCCGTGCATTAGACTATGACTTTCTGGTCATGGCGCTGGGTGCGCGCACTTCGTTTTTCGGTAAAGAAGAGTGGCGTGAACATTGTCTGGGGTTGAAATCGCTCGCCGATTCACGGCGAATTCGGTCGGTGGTCATTACTTCTCTCGAGCATGCAGAGAACGAAAATGACCCCGAAGAACGCAAGCGGCTGATGACCATGATCGTCGTTGGTGGAGGTCCGACCGGAGTGGAAATGGCTGGTGCGTTGGCGGAATTGACTCGTCGTGTGATGAAGAGCGACTTCCGCAACCTCGATCCTACTGAATGTCAGATTCTATTAGTCGAGGCCTTACCGCGTTTACTCCGTATGTATTCCGAGGATCAGTCAGAATATGCCGCCGAGAAACTTCGCGGCATGGGAGTCACCGTGAAAACGGAATCCCCCGTGAGTGATGTAGGCGAGGGGTGGATGGACATTGCTGATGAGAGGCACCACGCCGCCACGATGATTTGGGCGGCAGGTGTGGAGAGTGTGCCGGTGATTCGCTCGCTGGATGTGCCGATGGACAAAGCAGGGCGCATTGAGGTCGAGCCGGATCTGTCCGTTCCCGATCATCCCGAGGTGTTCGCCATTGGGGATATTGCCAGTATCATGAACGAAGACGGGACGCCCGTGCCTGGGATCGCGCCGGCTGCAATGCAGATGGGTAAGCACGTTGCGCGTATCATTGATAGTGACTGCGATGCGGGTGGTGTGCGTTCGGCAGGTGAGCGCGCGAAATTCAGCTATTTTGACAAAGGCCAGATGGCAACGATTGGGCGATCCGCCGCCGTCGCCGAGAGCATGGGGTTTCGCTTCAACGGTTTACTCGCATGGTTCGGATGGCTAGTCATCCACTTGGCCTTCCTGGTTGGGATGCGCAACCGCCTCTCCGTATTCATTAGCTGGCTGTGGGCCTACATATCCTTCAAAAACGGCGCACGGGTCATCGCAACTGACGAAAAAGGGGAATCCATCAACGAGGGCTGATACAGCCATTCGAATAGTCCTATTTTTATTCGAATGCGGCACTAGTAGCCATGATCCTTTTTGTATGATTTGGTCGTCACCCTCGCCACGTTTTTCCAAACGTAGCTACTTTCGGAAGAAAGTGGCAGAGTGGGTGAATCGGCAGAAGAATCTGCCGCGAAATCTGCGGCCCTTAGAGGCAATGGGATATATGTGTAGTTCGGACGGAATCTTACGACAAGTGTTAGCTTGTTTGATATCCCGTCACCTTCTACTCGCTACTTAGTAAGACCTAAGTTCTCGGCGAGGGATTCATACTCGCGGAGGAACCCGACAAACTCGCGGCGGTGCTCTTCTTCTTCACCTTTGAGTTCGATGCAGAGATCCTGGGTGACGGGATCGTTTTCGTCGTCGAGCATTTCAATGATTTTTTGATACTGCTCGACGGCTCCGTCTTCGGCTTCGATCACGCCGAGAATGACAGATTTTAGATCTGTGGTTTTGTTGGGTGGTTGCAGACTTTTTTGGTTGAAGTCTAAGCTAAGAGAACCTGGAATGTCGCCACCGAGGATTTTGATGCGATGGGCAATGCGTTTGGCGTGCGTGAGTTCATCATTGATATCACTTTGAAGGCTCTCTTTGATCTCTTGTGCGAGCATGCCGTCGAGGTGAATGGAGTTCGCCAAATAGTTGGCAACGGTTTCAATTTCCATCCCGTAGGCCACCTGCAACTCTTTGATGAGCTGCTTGCGGAGCTTGTTATCTAAAGTGATTTCTTTGCGGATTTTCTTTTTGTCTTGTTTTGCCATGGTGAGTGTTGGATTCGGCACTAAGCCGTTAACACGGGCTACGAATGGCACAGAGACATTGTCGCAATGATCTGAGAACTCTCATACCAAATCCTGGTATTGATCTGACGCGAGCGAGTGGTGGGTGGGTTGATAGGTAACGACTTCTGCGCGTTGAAAAGTCAGTTTTTCATGTAAAACCGGTATCAGAGAACGATCGCCGCATCGGGGACGAGAATGGGGAGGCCTTCCTGATCGAGATAGGCGTGGGTTTTGGTGTCGTTGATCCATGCTATGACGAGCGGGAGCGACAGTTTTACGCCTTCGACTTCTTGCAGGCTGGTGACGCGAGTTGGCTCGGATTCGAGCAGTTGGTTGATGCGGGCGATGTCTTCTGTGGAGGCTGCGTGAAGGGTGACGCCGGTGACGGGGCAACGAAGTGGAAGTGAGTTGGTCATTAATTTACTAAAGGGTTCTTGGCAATCAGGAATGTTTTGGTATTATCCGCGGCGTGCGCACTAAAGTCTATATCACATACGCTCGTCGGCTACTCGCAATTGCGGGGGGCTGTGCTGTGGTGGTGTCACTGAACTCCTGCGGGCCGTCGCGTCAGCAAAAGGAACTGGCGGAGAGAGTTGTCGCGCGTGTCGAAGTGCCGAGGCGAACGGTGAAACTTGCGCAGGTCCAAAAAGTCTGTCACGAGATGTCGCAGCATCGTTTGCCTTACGTGTTTGGTGGAGAAAGCTTCGTCGAAGGCGGGATGGACTGTTCGGGATCGGTTCATCACGTGTTGAGCCGAGTGGGCTATCGCTACGTGCCGCGTCAGTGTAATCATCAGTATTACTGGTTGGTGAAAACGGGCCAGTTTAACAAAGCGTCAAAGCTTGATGAGAAGACATTGAGAAAGATGAGACCGGGCGATTTGATGTTCTGGAAGGGGACTTACAATACCGGCAAACGCTGGCCGGATGTTTCCCATGTGATGGTCTACATGGGGCGCGATCCAAGCACGGGGAAACACTGGATGTTCGGAGGTAGAGGAACCAGCAAGCGCGGTATCAACGGTGGTGGGGTGGATTTCTTCTCATTCACACCGCGCGAGAGCGAGGGGCGGAAGGCGTCGTTCATCGGCTACGGTAGTGTACCGGGCGTGCGCGGATAGCCCCGTTGCTTATTCAACAGGCTCGGTTTGCTCCACGGAGCCTTGTTTATTTTCCAGTGGAGCCTCCTTTTTTGGCGCTTCTTTTTCGGCAGCTTTTACTTGGTGGGATTCGTTCGCTTCTCGAAGTTTCGCCAGAATGTCTTCGTCGGTAACAAGGTCGATGTCAGTATGATAATCGAGCAGTAAGACAACCGATCGAACGCCCTGAAATACCATGCCACGGTTGTTGAATCTTTGGTCGAATCGCGTCCATCGGCGCAGTTTAAATGATCGCTCCATAAGTGATGTGTCCGTAGGGAGGTCGACGGTCAGGCTGCGAAAAAAACGCGTTGGGTTGGGGTCATGGTCGGAGGAGATTTGTATGGCGTGGGTGTATGTGAGGCGTTGGCATTCGGCACCGCGTGCTTCAACGATGCCGTGATACAGCGCGGAACCCGAGACTTCGCTGGGACTGACCTGACGGTCGTCGGTGCTCATCATTTTCGCTAATATGGCGCGGTCGAGAAACCAGCGTTCACCAGCTTTTCGTGGATGTTTCTCGCCGATGCTAAGCATTTCTTCGCGGGTGATTTGAGGGTCTTCTTCGAGAAGGCCGATCAAGTCGTTGAGAATCTGATGGGTTTCTTCGTCTTCAAGCTCCTTGCCGTCGATGGAGAAGGTACAGCCTGACTCGGCGGCAACGGCATGAACGTAGGTTCCCGGTTTGATCAGGGTTTTCGTTTCGCTGTCTTTATCGGCCGCTAAGGATGTCAGCTTATCAATGCGCATCATCAGCTCATTGGCGTAACCTGAAGGGGTGATGGCTACGATCAACTGATCGGCTTCGAACTCGATGGTCGAGGTTGGGTTTTCGACAAACTTTTCCGCGTTCTCGTCCATCGCCAGAACGTCGCTGGAATACTTGAGCGTTGTCTTTTCGTAGAATGCGTTTCCTGCAGTTAGCGGACGTTCTATCTGAATGATGTCGCCGTCGGGCTTGTTCTCTTCCTGGCAAAAGCTCGAAATGGGGATGGCCAAGCCAAGCAGGACGATTGCTAGCGCCGTGAATTGGCGGCCTTGGCGTGACGGTGGGAACGTGTGGTTCATGATCTGAGAAGCGCTTCGGGTTCGGAAAATTACTTGTTTAGAGTGAGGTAGGCTAAAACTCCCGATCCAGGAGGTAGTGTGCAATCGCCTCGAGGGGGGCTCGCTTTTCTTTGAAAATGACGAGTGAATCGAGCGCACGGCGGGTGAGGCGTATCGCTTCTTTTCTTGATTTCTCCATGCCGTGAATGGCGGGGTAGGTGGCTTTTCCAGAGGCGGCATCTTTGCCAGCGGTTTTGCCGAGCTTCTCGCTGCTTTGCGTGGCGTCGAGGATATCGTCGATGATCTGGAATGCTAATCCCGTGGCGTGTCCGAACTCAGTGAGCGCATCGAGTTCTCGTGGTGATGCATTTGCCGACATGCCGCCAAGACGTAGTGAGCAGGTGAGTAGTGCTGCGGTTTTCGACATGTGGATCTTTTTCAGCATCACGGCGTTCACTTTGCTCGGATCTCCTTCGGCTTGGAGGTCGAGGACTTGGCCGCCGATCAACCACCGACTTCCCGAGGTGTGGGCGAGTTCACTCACCATGCTTGCCGTCGTGTGGTTTGATGTGCCGGGGTGTGTGGCTACCAGTTCAAAGGCGAGCGCGACCAAGGCATCTCCAGCGAGTAGGGCATTGGCCTCACCGTAGACGACGTGGCAGGTCGGCACGCCGCGGCGCATATCGTCGTCATCCATACACGGTAAATCGTCGTGTATCAGTGAGAAGGTATGTACGCATTCCACAGCGGCGGCGAGAGGGAGTGCTGCTTTTGTATCACCTTCACAAGCCTCGGTGGCGGCTAGTGTGATGATTGGCCGAAGGCGCTTTCCGCCGGCAAACACCGAGTGACGCATTGCTTCGTGCAGCACTGATGGTTGGGTGCGAGTCGTGGGCAAGGCATTGTTCAAGGCTTGCTCAACGAGTTTGGTGCGTGTTGCAAGGTATGCGGAAAGATCGAACGCTGGTGACTTGGGCATGGAGAATAGAGAATGGAGAATGGAGTCGCGTAAAACGGCTGCGCCGCACGCGATGGTGGATGGGGAATGGGGGCGCTGCTGCGTTTGGCAGACATTCACTGCTGATGAAGGTAGCGACGACTTGGCTGAGGCTCAATGCTGAATTCTCTTTTAATAAATCGGTGGGATGGTACGTTATAAGGATATGAATACGCACAGAAGCTTTAAACAACGATGGTTGAATGGCCGATTTCACGCGATTTGCGGCGCATTGGTAATTGGGTCTTGTGGGGTGATGCCAATGATGATGGTGGCTCCTGTAGCTGCACAGACGCGGGCGACTAGTTACGATATCGACGGTAACTATCGAACTGCACGGAAGATGTATGAGCAAGGCGATCTCGATGGTGCTGAAAAGATTTTCAAGGAAATTCTGCGGATTCAGCCCTCGCATACGGCGTCGCGTTCTTATCTTTTCCAAATTAAAGAGAAGCGTGCGAACGTGCCGAAGGTGACGCTCGCTCATCACTTGGCATTGGTAAAAATCAAACAAGTGAAGTTGGAAAACTTCACCTTCAACGATGCGGTGAAGTTCATGCGCGTCAAAGTTCCCGAGGTGCTTGGAGAAAATGGCAAGAAAGACGTGAATGTGAACTTTGTGGTTTTCAATAAGGATGGCTTGGCTGACAAAGAAATTCCCACTGACCTGGAGCTCAACAATATTCCAGTTTCTGAACTGATTCGCTACCTGTGTGATCTCGGTGGATTCACCGCAAGCTATCGCGGTGATATGGTGGAATTCCGACCAAAGAGCGAGTGATGGTCGACTTCGAATCATCGGCGTGCTAGTGAACGTGCGCCATGTCCCAACCTCAAACTGATCGCAAAGAACCGCTCACCGTCCTTGTGACCGGTGGCGAGGGTGGTTTGGGGCGTGATATTGCCGCGGCGTTTGGTGACCAAGGTGCAGAGGTTTACGCGCCAGGCAGGGCGGAACTCGACGTGACAAATACGAAATCCGTGACTGGATACATCGCGCGCTTGGGGCGTGTTGATGTGTTGGTCAACAACGCAGGTGTCACTGCCGATAGACCATTGCTAAGAATGACTGAAGACGAATGGCAACGGGTGCTCGATGTGAATCTTTCTGGAGCGATGCGCTGTGCACAGGCAGTCGCTCGTGGAATGATAAAGCGGCGCTCAGGAACGATCATCAACGTGTCATCATACTCCGCGCTGATGCCACCATTTGGCCAAGCCAACTATGCCGCGGCGAAGGCTGGGTTGATTGGATTCACGAAATCGCTGGCGAAAGAACTCGGCTCGCGAAATGTCCGAGTGAACGCGGTGATGCCAGGTTTCCTAACGACGAAAATGACTGCGGGTTTGAGCAGCGAGCTTGTCGCGGATGTAATCAATGATCACACACTCGGTCGACTAAATACGGTCGAGGATGCGGCGCGGTTTATCGCGTTTCTTGCGACGATGGAAAATATCTCAGGACAGGTTTTTCAGATCGATTCGCGAGTGACGAGCTGGTGATATGAGGCGTCACGTAGGATGAAATGTATTAATGTATTCGGCAAAAAGAAGGGGAGTTAAACAACTTATCTATGCCCGTGCTGGATTTGTGAGGCTGTTGCTTACCAGTTCTTCACCGCGGTTGCTGTTGTGAGATACAGTGGAGGGCACCGCCTTCTTGCACCAGATCGAGACAATCGATACTGACAACATCGCGTCCAGGGAAAAGTTCGCGGAGTATTCCTGCAGCGCGGTCGTCGTTTTTCGCTTGTTGGAAGGATGGGGCGATCACCGCGTCGTTGACGATCAGAAAATTGACATAGCTGGCGGGAAGAATGGGCAGACGCCAGCCGGGAACTTCACAGGCTTCCGGCTGTGGCATTTCGACGAGATTGAATGGACGGTTCGAAGCGTTTTTGAACTCACCGAGCCGCGAGAAATTATCCGCGAGCACTGTGTGGTTTGGTGACTCGGTATCGTGATCGACTGCCGCCACAATGGTGTCGTCGTCAGTGAACCGTGCGAGGTCGTCGATATGACCATCGGTGTCATCGCCTTCGATACCTCGATCGAGCCATAGGATGTCGTCGACACCGAGGAAGTCGCGAAGGCGGGATTCGATATCATCGCGAGACAGATGAGGGTTTCTGTTGGCGTTTAGCAACACGGCCTTGGTGGTGAGTAGTTGTCCACGGCCGTTTATCTCGATCGATCCACCCTCGAGGATCATTCCGCCTTCGTATCGGGGCATTGCGAGAGTGCTTGCGACTTGAGAGGGTATCGTGTTGTCGAGGTCGAAAGGGGTGAATTTCTCACCCCATCCGTTAAACCCCCAGTCGGTAATTGCCAGCGCGCCTGTGTCGCGATGCTTGACGAATATAGGTCCATGATCCCGGCACCAAACATCATCGTGTTGGTGGTCAAAAAGCTCAATTACTGCGAGGTCGGCACGTGCGGAATTGAGCAGATCACGAATACTGCGATGTTGGTCTTGCGGTGCGTTGATGCGTACTGGTTCAAAGCGTGAGATGGCCGCGGCGATCTCTGCGAATTTAGCGGGGATTGGGTTGCTGCTTGCTGCCCAAAGCCCAGCGACCGGAGTTGGCCACGAGAGCCAGACTGCGGACTGCGGTGCCCATTCAGCGGGCATGGCGAACCCATCTTCCCGTGGGGTGCTGGACAATGGCATCGACACGGCTAAACGAGGTGGCTTTCTTCGTCAATAGGCTCGAGCAATCCCTCATCAACGAGAAATTGATCACTGGCGTTCATGACATTTTCGTAGAGGCGCTCGTTGACGTTGAGATTATAGAACGTTCCGTCGACGCCGTCGTAGCGCACGAAGGTGCAGTGGTTGCCTCGGCGCTTCATCCACTTGGCGAACTTGATCGAGGAATTGATCGGAATGAGCGACCCTATGGCACCGTGAGCGATGAAGGTGGACGGTGTGCCACGCTTGATGTGTTTGGTGGGGTTTAGTCCGCGGATCGCGGAGCGGGTGGCTATTTGCTTTACCGCTGCCGGACTGTCACGCACGTCGAGCAGTGGGTGGAAAAAGACTTGAGCAACAGGTAATACCGCAGGGACATCGATGCTCTTATTCTCCCGCAATCCCATGCCTACCGCAGCTGCAAGCCATGCGCCACCACCACCACCACCGATGACGACACGTGATGGATCGATGTCTAGACCGGCGGCATTGTTGATGACTGTTTTCCATGCATCGCGAGCGTCGTTTAGTGAATCAAGTGCACCGTTTCCTCCGGTGTCTTCAATGCGATAGTCTACGGCGATTGCGGTCATTCCGCGCTGCGCATAGTGCAGGCAGTGTGGGGCGAATTGACTGACTTGTCCACTTTCCCAAAATCCACTGAAGAAGAGAAGAATGGCTGGTGTTCCATTCGGAGAGTGGAGAGCTTTTTCTGGATCTGCGCGGAACACGTAGATACAGCGGTGTGGGTTCGGAGGATCTTCGTCGCCATAGGCGTAACGCTCACCGCGATCGAGAAGTTCGCGGTTGCGGTCGACGGATCGAATCGCGCGTTCAGCTGGTGTTTCCATGTGGCAAAAAAAATGAGGTGTGCGTAGTGTCCGGGCTACGACAGTCGTGCTAAGATGGCGAAGGTCACGTCCAAGGGCAACACGAATTCATCAATTTGGTGATGCATTTTTCCTGCTTGTGACTGGTCATAGGACAGAACGGTGTGCATTGTATCAATTATGAGTAAAAGTAAGACTTCAAGATGGGGTGGTTCAGCGGATCTGAGGGCTGTGTTTTTTCGGTTTTTGGTGATCTGTGTGCTGGTTGTTCCGGTGAGCTACGGGCAACGCGTAAGTGACGAAGAACGAGCCCTTCGCGATGAGCTGCAGGATGTATATCGTTCATGGGCTGCCGCGATGCGTGCCAAGGATTATCCAGTTTGGGCGAAATGTTCCACCTCATGGTTGAAAGTCGAGGTGGAGAATCAGATTCGCTCGCAGAAGATGCAATTTCCACGCGCACTTTTTGAATCGCCGATGGCGGCTCCTCAAGTGGCAAGACTCCGATTTGTCCGGGCCAAGGCAGTCGGTAACGAGGCACAGCTGATGTATTTTGGAAGAGTTGAGCTTGAAGAAGGTGGTGGTGGCGACATGCCGGAGAATCTGTTGGTGATCTGGTTCGGAAAAGAGCAAGGAACATGGAGAGTTGGTCGAGTTCAAGTGATTGATCTGGACTCCTTGCCCATTGTGCGGCGCAACATTAAGGGGTTTCGCTATGAGGCACTGGATCAACCCGAGCTTGTCGTTGATGGCAAGGTTCCCGCCACTCCGAAGCGCGCACCTAAAGCTGATTATATTGCCAAGCTTTTCGCGATCTCTCTCAATGAGCAAGCGAAAATCAGTATTAACGGTGGTGCAAGCGATCATGAGTTCAAGGCAAATCGTTCAGCACAAGTTGTCATCGGCGGATTAAAGCGCGGTAAAAACACTATCCGTCTCGATGTTTCAAAACTGCTTGGGGATGACAAACCTCGCGACACCGTAGATGATCGAGCGCCTTTCGTGGTGCGTCTTTACCTGATGCCGGATGAGCCACAGCGGCAGTTGCCGGTGATTGTTTGGCGCTACGAGCCAGAGGATGGAAAAGCGCCGACTGAGCCAATCACCGAGACATTCGTTGTCGACGATGAGATGCTCCAGCAACGCTATCGTAAGTTGGATGAGTAGCTTGGCATTGTCTAAAGAAAGTCACAAAAAAAACACCGACCCCGGGGAGGGGATCGATGTTCTTTTTTGAGAGAAATACTCTCGTGATGTGTCGCCGGATACTAGAGTGCTGCCTCGACTTCGTTGACGGTCTGTGCGACACGAGCAACGATCTCGTAGGGGTCACCCTGTGAGTTAGGACGACGATCTTCAAGGTAGCCTTTGTAAGCATCGTTTTTAACGAATGCATGTGGCACGCGGATCGAAGCACCACGGTCAGCAACACCCCATGAGAATTTGTCGATGGACTGTGTCTCGTGGAGGCCGGTGAGGCGGAGGTGGTTGTCAGGGCCGTAAGCAGCGATGTGCTCGTCCTTGTATTCGTCGAACTTGTCCATGAGTTTAAGGAAATATTCTTTGCCGCCAGTCTCACGCATGTAATCGGTGGAGAAGTTGCAGTGCATTCCAGACCCGTTCCAATCGCCCTGGAATGGCTTGCAATGGAATTCGACGTCGACGCCATACTGTTCGCAGAGGCGAATCAAGATGTAACGAGCAACGTGAATTTGGTCGCAGGCGCGGTGTGAACCTTTACCGAAGACCTGGAATTCCCACTGACCTTTTGCCACTTCAGCATTGATGCCTTCGTGGTTGATACCTGCTGCGAGGCAGAGGTCGAGGTGTTCTTCGACGATCTCACGAGCGATTGGTCCAACGTTCTGGGAGCCTACGCCGCAGTAGTATGGTCCCTGTGGCCCAGGGAAACCTTCGCCTGGCCAGCCTAGTGGACGGCCGTCTTTGTAGAGGAAGTATTCCTGCTCCAAGCCAACCCAGAGACCTTTGTCATCAGGGATGGTAGCGCGTGTGTTGCTTGGGTGCGGATCGCCATTTGGAAGCATGACTTCACACATGACGAGGAAAGCATCCATGCGGCTTGCATCTGGAAAGCAAGCAATTGGCTTAAGGATACAATCCGAGTCGCCGCCTTCTGCTTGTTGTGTGGAGCTACCGTCGAAACCCCATTCAGGGCAGTCAGCGAGCGAAAAGTTCTCAACGTCGCCTTCAGCAATTTTAGTTTTGCTGCGCAAGTTCGCGACATCGTAACCATCGAGCCAGATGTATTCGAGTTTAATCTTTGCCATAATATGTAGTATGCTTTGTAGGTGTTTGTTGTTTGGGAACCTCCGTTATACGCGGTGGAAACCTCGTGATCCCGGAAAGGGGAATCACAATTAAGCAAAGTGTATGCCAATTTTCACCGCGCAAGATATTTCGTCAGTAAAGGACTAAAAGATTACCAAGGCCTGCGGGAATCCTTGCAATTTTCGGCTCTCATGGCTCATGTTGATAGCGAATGGATGATGAAAAAAACACAGCAAGGGCAAGGGTGCGTATTGGCTATGATGGCCGCGTGCACAAATGGTTCAAAGGGCCACAGGCACAAAAGCGCTATGAAAATGAGGTAAGGGTGCTAAAATATCTCGAGGAAAAAGGCTGCGATTTTGTGCCCAAGACCTTGGGGTGTGATGACGAAAATCTCTACTTGGTTACCAGTAACTGCGGGTCAAGGGTCGAACACGTCAGCGATGCAAAGAAGGCAAAGATTTTTGCTAAGCTGGAAAGTTTTGGAGTCCGCCATGAAGATGCCGAAACGCGGAATATTACCTACAACCATCGAGATGGGCGTTTTTATGTCATCGATTTCGAGTTTGCGACAATTCTCGAGCCAGGCTATCCGCCGTCGCCCCCTATGGATTCCCACCCTGATAGGAGCGAGTATCTCTAGCCAATTTACGAAAAAAATGCATAAAGATGATCTCGAATTGCCGGCAACTGTCTTGCGTTGGTTCGGCCTGACTGACATTGGTCGTTATCGAAAAAATAACGAAGACGCTTTTTTGGCGCTGGAACTCGATGCGTATGAAGTGCGTTATCTCGGCAAATATGGTGAAGCGAAACTTGAAACGTGTGATTATATCTTCGCCGTAAGCGATGGGATGGGCGGTGCAAATGCCGGAGAGTTCGCTAGTAGGATCGCGGTGAATAAAATCACACAACTTCTGCCAAAAAGTTTCCGCTCCGCTGCGATGGGGATTGAGATCGGATTCAAAGAACTCTTGGCACAGCTCTTTGATGATATTCACCATGAAATGGCGCACATGGGACAGTGCTATGAGGAGTTAAGTGGTATGGGGGCGACTCTTACCTTGTGCTGGGTGCGGCCCGGGTGGTTGTATTTTGCCCATATTGGTGACAGCCGCATTTATCACTTGCCAAAGGGCGGTGGGATTAAACAACTGAGCGAAGACCATACACACGTCGGCTGGTTGCAGCGTCAGGGTAAACTGAACGAACGCCAAGCACGTTCACATCCCGGGCGTAATGGTCTGCAACAAGTCCTTGGTGGGAAGAATCAGAATCCATCTCCACAGTTCGGCGCGGTGGGTTACGAGGCGGGTGATCGTTTTCTGCTCTGTTCGGATGGCCTGGTGGAAGGTCTTTGGGATAGCGGCTTGAATCGATTGGTCCGCAAGGGCAACCCCATGGCAAAAGAATTAAACCCCGCCGAATGTTTGGTTGCAGAATCGGTAAAAACCGACGGCAAGGATAACACCACTGCGCTGGTTTTAGAGTTGGAGGAGTAGTGAGGGATTGATGAAAGGTTGGTGTGTTCCTTAAGGAGGTGTTACACTAAATCCGTTGATCGAAGTGGAGGTCGATCAACAGGAAATAGGTCCTATCAGACCTATAGGACTTATATTTGCAGTCTCTCAAACTTTATTCGAGTCCTAAAGGGCGGAACAGTTCGACCATTAGGGAGCCGCACAAGTGGCGGAGAGTAAGGGATTCGAATCCGCCCTGTTTTATGAGGTTAAAATCCTCGTAATCCATTGACTTATAAGCCCTTTTGAGTCTGTTGGCAGGGCGTTGGATTTCACTGTTTTTGCCACATATGGGCCTATTTTACCCCCATACCTGTTTAATCTGTTTAATGGAGGAGGAGAGGGGGCAAATGCCCAGAGGTGTGAGGTGGACATGAACCTCACGCGATCTCGATCAACAGCGATCATCAGCAATTGGGCAGTCTATTCGTGCGTGATGTTTCAATAGCACCATGGCTAGCAGCTAACAACGTCATTCGGTTCATTGTAGCGGTGTGCGTCACACCACCTAGTAGAACATCACGCTTAAATTGAAGGGTATAATGACTTGAGTTTAATCCTCGCGTCGGCAGTCGTGAACTGCCAGTCAATCGGCGTGCCCCTATTTTTTCGTGAAGTGTAGGCTGCCGTCTCTGCTTTGAACTCCTCCACCGTTGCGATGCGTTCCTTGAGGCAACTCCGACTCAGCGCAGCGATTTCGATTTCTGCAATGTTCAGCCAACTCCCCTGCTTGGGCGTGAAGTGGAACTCGAAGCGCTCCACCAGCCGCCGTGCCTCCGGTGCCTTGAACGCAGTGTAGAACGATTCGATTTTGTGTGTGTTCAGGTTGTCCTGAACAACAACGATTTTCTCCGCCTCAGGATGGATCTCGTCGGCGAGGTGGCGCATCGCCAAGGCATAGTCCTTCGCGGTGCGCCGACCGCTCGGCGAGACATAGACATCGCGGAGTCCAAGATGAGCAGAAGCCATCATGAAGCCGCTCACCGTTCCCTTCCTGACATATTCGTAGTCTTCTCTAGCTACGCAACCGGGGCGCATTGGAAGTGGGGCGTTGGCATGGTCAAGCAGTTGCTTGGAGAACTCGTCGAGACAGACCAACGGTCGTGCCTGGTCGGGCTTTAAAGCGTAGAGCTCAAGCACATCTTCCATCGAGGCTACAAAGGCGGCATTTTCTTTTTTAGGGATGCACCAGTAATGACTGCGGTGAGGCTGCAACCCGTTTTTTTTAATGCTCTGCGGATAGACTCGCCGGAGATGCTCTCCACCAATTCGAGTTCGACGACGCGCTCGGCTAACAACCGGAGCGTCCAGCGGGCACAACCCTCCGGAGGAGCCGAGCAGGCCATCGCGATGATCTTGGCCTCCAAATTCCCATCCACCTTGATTTCGCGGGGAGGCACGAGGCGCTCCTTGCTCTCAAGAGCCTCCTCTGGTCCACGCTCGTGGCACAGCTTGCGCAGCCGCTCGATGGAACTGGTCGACATACCGGTTTTCTCAGCGATAACACTATCCTTGAGAGCTTTCCCCTCGCTGCTTTCGTCACTCAATAAGAAGACACGTGCACGCTGTCTTTTCTGCGCAGAGATGCGCTGTTTTCGGCAAACTGCTTTGAGCAGTTCGCGTTCCGACGGAGTTAATTCGATGCGGTATTTCTTGGGCATCCAGTATAAGATACCTAACTTACGAAAGTACAAGTATAAAAATCATAAATGCCACCTATTTTAACTGTGCCATTCTACTAGTTCCATCAATGGCCGTGATTCGAGGAACATTCATCGCAAAGGTTGACTCCACACAGCTTAAGAGCAGTCCTTTCACACGCCGTGTCTTTCTACACTGCTCACGAGCTTCCGGCTTTTCCTGGCAGCCTTTAGTAAAATTTGTCACAAGCAACGCGCTGGACGGACCGCGTAACCGGCCCACACTTCTTCACCGCAAAGACTACAGATTACTGTGGGGGGCTTCCCTTGCAACAACCAGCCCGCTATGGGCGTGAGCAGGTGCCGGTGTTTCGCTTGCCGGCGGACTCAATCATGACGGCCTAAAGCCATCGATTGAGAGGGATTAGCCTTCAACCATATTGGGTGTCCTAATATTTTCTGCGCAAAATTGACGGAAAGCCCAAGTCTCTCTGCAAAATTGACGGAAAGCCCAATTATGTCATTGCTCCAGATTGCTGAATGTAGAATATGTCAAATGTATGCTGTCAGCAATGCCCAGATTTACTCACGCTCACGCTATTATTATTCTTGTTGCGAGCGCACTTCTGAATTTAGGTTCCTATGCTGCGACAACCTACGACCTCACCCGCTCTTCGGTGGACGCCGTTGTTGCATATCGGCAAGATAACGGCCCCGCACTTGGATATTACGTGGATACCACAAGCCAGGCTCACGTGAGTCCTCCAAGATCTCACTTGGTCGGGGCTATTGGTTCCACGCTTACTGATAAAAGATACTGCCAAAATCTAATTTACCGTTATACTTTACCGACCTTAAAACCAGGCGAAGTGATCCAATCGTTTACCTTTACCTGTCAAATCACTAGCTATAGAGATCTCTCTCAAAGTGATTACAGGCTGGATGTTTACTTGCTGGATGAATTGGATCCGACAACCACTGGTACATCCTTATTTTATCGCGACTCCCAGAGGGCTAAAGATCCTTTGCATGAATTTATAGGAAGTCACCTAGAAAACAATGGCGATGATATAGACATCGTGCTTTTGGATCCTCCCGTTGATTTGTCGTATACAGTAACTACTGGAGATGCCTTGACTTTGCTTCAAAGTTTTTACGGCGGAGATCATATTCCAGATCAACCCGAAGTTTCTCTCCGTTTTAATTTAGATTTAGGATCTGAATACAATGAATTGGACGGCGATTCTCTCAACCGATACATCGTTAACCCGGACATTACTACATCCGGTTTCAAAATCACAGTAAGCGAAGGTTCCGCACCAAACTTCGGAATTACAAGCATCAGTCCCGATGCGATTGTTGGACTGCCTATACCAGGGAGGGTTCCAGTCACTATCAACGGCTCAGGCTTCGTCGATGGCTTGGAGGTTTCCGCCACATGGACTGGAGGATCGGCGACCGTGAGCAGTTCCAACGTAACGGTTCTCAGTCCGACTCAAGTTTATGTTACCCTGGCGACTGATGTCACCCCTGATGCGTGGACGCTGAGCGTCACAAATCCCGATGGCCAGACTTCCAACACGGCTGGCTTCAACGTTATCGCACTGGGTGTCAACGGAGACCGGGTGCAATGCACCGAAAACGAAGTCAACGTGCGCAACTTTCCCAGCACCAGCAGCGCCCCCACTGGGTCTGTCTCCGCCGGTTTTCAGGGGACGATTGTTTCGGGGCCGGTGACGGGCAGCGGATACGGATGGTATTACATCAACTGGGATAACGGAGTAAGCGGTTATACCGCTCAGAATTTTCTGACAAAAATTTCAGGAACCCCACCTGCCCCCACGAATCTGGAAGCTCAGGCGTTTTCAGGGCGTGTTGAACTAGGCTGGTCGGACAATTCGGTGAACGAATCCGGTTTCAAGGTCGAGCGGCGATTGGGCGACGGGGCATGGTCGCAGATTGCAACGCTGAGTAGTGGCACCAACAATACCCGCTACTACACCGACAACGACATAGCCACAAATACGACCTACCTGTACCGCGTCCGTGCCTACAATGGCGAGGGGAACTCGCCCTATACAAACGAAGTAAATCTGACGACACCCGCAGGTCCTCCCGGAGCCCTTGCCCTCTCGAATGACCCACCGTATTGGGACTATAGCTTTCCCGCAGGCCCGGCTGTTAGTCTAAGATGGACCGCCTCACAAGATGTCGGAGCTTACGCGGTCTATCGGAATGGTTCGGTCTACGAGGCTGGCATATCCGGAACTTCTTATACCAACGAACTAGGCCTGAATCCCGGCCAGACCTATAGCTATTTCGTCCGGGCTTCCAACGCGGAAGGCACCACCGATTCCAACACAATGACTGTGACCATGCCCGCCAATCCGGGCACGAGCACAGACAAGGTCTTATCGGGCTTTGTGCGTGATGGTGTCAGCAATCAGGCACTCTCTAATGTGACGGTCACGTTTGGCGGATCTTCGACACAGACGGATAGTAGTGGGTTCTACGCATTTTCTGGCCTACACGGAATATCCGCTACTCTTTCGGTGGGACAAGCGGGCTATGATCCATACTCACTCTCCATTAATCCGGCGAGCAACTCAGTTAAGAACATCTACCTCACTCCGGATTATACCGCATCGTCTGGCTCATTATCCGGCTTCGTCAGAGATAAGGCGACGGGCACTGCGCAGCCTAATGTAACTGTCAGCCTGACTGGCGGCCTGACGACAGTCTCGGATGGCTCGGGCTATTACAGCTTTTCCTCACTTACACCCGCTTCCTACACGATCAACGTTTCTACGTCTGATTTCTCGAACTATAACGAGACGCTGAGCGTCACTGGCACGAGATCGAAGAATATCCTGCTAGCGCGAAACCCATCTTCATACGGTGGAGACAATCCCTCTCCTAAGAATGCTGACCCGGTGAATACGGCGACCGGTAACTACTTCTCCAACACAATCGACCTACGTATCTCTGGGCCGGGAGTCCCCTTTGTCTTTGAACGTCATTATAATTCGCAGGATGCTACCGACGGTCCACTCGGCTTTGGTTGGAACCATTCCTATAACGTCGGGTTGTCTGTCATCGCAGGCGGTAATGTCATTGTCCGCTGGGGTGACAGCCGTGAAGATGCCTACGTTTCGGATGGTTCAGGGGGCTTTACGACACAATACGGTATTTTCGACACCCTGATCGCAAACCCTGATGGGACCTATTCTTTGGAAAAGAAGAATCAGACGGTCTACAATTTTAACCTCTCCAATCGTCTCATCTCAATTGTAGACAAGAATTCAAATACGGTATCCCTTCACTACACTGGGTCGAATCTTACCTCGATCATTGATAGCGCAGGACGCACGATTACGCTGACAAATGACGGAAATGGACGAATCACGCAGATCGCCGACCCGATTGGACGCACGGTGCAATATACTTACGACGCCAGTGGAGACCTTGTCACTTCAACAGATCCGAATGGGAACACCACCAATTACACATACGATGCCAATCACCAGGTGCTTACCGTCGTAGACCCTCGCGGCAACACGCTCGTCAGTAACGCATACGATGCGGAAAAACGGGTTGTCAACTCACAGCTGGACGCGAAGGGCGGTCAGACCACCTTTGTTTATGATGAGGTCAACCGTAAGACTACGGTTACCCAGCCTTTGGGACGCGTCACCGTAGACCATTTCGACACTCTCCACCGCCTTGTTCAGCGAGAGGACGCCTTGGGGAATTCCTCCTTCTACGCTTATGACGAAGCGGGTAACCGAACCGTGGTGACGGACAAGCGCGGCTACAATACTCAGTATGAATACGATGAACGCGGAAATGTCACTGCCAAGATCGACCCCTTCGGGAGCACCACGACGATCACTTACGATGCGGAAAATCGTCCATTAACCAGGACGGATGCTCTTGGAAATACAACGACTTTTGAATACGATTCTGCGGGCAACCTTGTTAAGACCATCGACCCTCTGGCCGGCGAGACTAGGATAGCCTACGACTCTATTGGGCTGCCACTCACTGTGACCGACCCGCTGGGACGGGTGGCGACGACTACCTATGATACCGAAGGCAATCCGGCTACCGAAACGGACGCGCTCGATAATACGGCAACATTGACCTACGATGGGGTTGGCAGACCTCTTACGGTAACCGATCCACTCAGTCGTGTCACTACGAGGGCCTACGATGCCAATGACAATTTGCTCACGGCTACAGATCCGTTGGGAGAAATCCGTAGCTACACTTACGATGGCAATGACAACAAGCTGTCCTCGACCGACCGCCGGGGAAATTCCTGGGCTTATGTCTATGATGAGAAGGATCTTCGCACGACCACCACAGATCCGTTGCTCAACGAGACTACCAGTGGCTATGATGCGCTCGACCAGCGTACCAGTGTGACCGACGCTCGTGGTAATACGGTTCAGTTTGTTTACGATACGGTCGGCAACCTAATCACCGAAATCGATGCTCTGAGTGAGGAGACCCAGCACACCTACGATGAAGACGGCAACCGAATCACCACGACCGATCCTCTCGGTAACACGACCGAATTCGTCTATGATAAATTAGATCGTCTCGTGCAGACGAAAGACCCGCTTGGCCACATCACCACGATCACATACGACGATCTTTCACGCCGGACGGGTACTACTGACGCCAACGGTCACAGCACGACCCTCGAATACGATGCACTCGGTCGCTTGACGAAGGTAACTGATGCTGCCGGGGGCGAGGTGACTTACACTTACGACGCGGTAGGCAATCGCCTCTCCATGATCGAACCAAATGGAAACACCACGACTTTTATTTACGACGACCTGGATCGACTGATTCAGAAACAGGAACCCTCCGGCGGCATCTACCAATACGCTTACAATGCAGTCGGCAACCGGGTAAGTCAGACGGATCCTAATGCCAACACAATTACTTACAGCTATGACGCCAATAACCAACTGACCGAGATTACCTACCCATCCGGGGCTCCTGTCACGTTCACGTATGACGAGAACGGGAGCCGCACGGCGATGACAGACAGCCTCGGTAATTCGACCTTTAGCTACGATGCATTGAATCGGATGACAGCATCAACCGATGCCTATGGAAAACAGATCGGCTATTCCTACGATGAAGTCGGCCATCGAAGCACGATGACCTATCCCGGCTCGAATACCGTCACCTACGGCTATGATGCTGCCAATAGAATGACGAGTGTAACCGACTGGCTCGGCGGTATCACCACTTACAGTTACGATGCAGCGGGCAAGCATATCACCACAAGCAATCCGAACGGCACCACTGCTGTCTACACTCACGACGCCGCGAGTAGACTTGTCGGCCTTGTGAATGCAAAACCGGACGCATCGGTGATTTGCAGCTACAGCTTAACACTGGACGGTGTCGGCAACCACCTGCAATCCACCCACAACGAACCGCTCGAACCGCACTTCCAAGCTGAGAATACGGCATACACCTACGATGCCGACAATCGTCTAACTAGTGCCGGTGGTGTAGCTATCGGCTATGATGACAATGGCAATATGACCTCGCATGGTTCGGACACTTACAGTTATGACTTCGAGGATCGACTTAGTGAAACAACTATAGATGGTGCAACTTACCAATATGCCTACAACGGTGTGGGAAACCGGAAGGAGGCCATCGCCGGTGGCGAAACGACTCGCTATGTATTAGACATTAACGATTCAATTTCACACGTCTTGGCGGAAACAGATGAGACTGGCTCAATTAGCAATTACTACATATACGGTCGTGGTCTCACCTCACGAATCGATTCCTCTGGGACGGCCTACTACCACTACGATGTGCGCGGCAGCACGATTGCCCTCACGGATGAGTCGTCATTTGTGAGTGACTCTTACGCGTATGACTCCTTCGGAACGATCTTAAACAGTTCAGGGTCGAATGCTAATCCGTTCCGATATGTTGGACGCTATGGTCTTTTGGACGATGGCAACGGGTTGAAATATGTTCGTGCTAGGTATTATGCCCCCCTGATAGGTCGTTTTATAACTAAAGATCCGTATCTTGGTGAAGAAGATGCAGTTCAATCTCTACATCGTTATGTTTATGCTCAGAATAACCCGCTTCGTTTGGTAGATGTATCAGGTTTCTCTCCGTGCGAATTCGAATCAGGAACTTTTGGTGTTTTCGTGTGGGAAAAAAATAACCCAAATGTGGCGAACTATGTAGCGCAGAGAACGCGTTTAAATGGCCGACATCCTACGTATAATGAGGTTATAGCAGATAGCGATGCATGGGTTTTACAACCGGCATGGAAAACAGAATACCACGACAACGGCGATAAAGATCCTGAATTGAAATTCGTTAATAAATACGATGGTCGAGAAGCAGTTTTCACTAAGGATTTTTCGGATAAAGGAGATTATGAGCCATACGTTGATCCAAAATATGCAGCAACATACAATAAACGCACCGATTCATTGGGGCACCTGGCTGAAGACGTGGTTCCTTTCTGGGATGCGCAAAAGAGGGATGGTAATATCAGTATAAAGAATAATGTATACCTAAATGGTTATAAGGGTGCAGATACATTTTATAAGGGTGCTAATACATTTGGAGGTGCCTTAGGTGGTGGTTATTTAGGTGGAAAGATTTACGAGTGGGGGTGGGTCGATTGAAAAAAAGGGATAAATTTTTAGCTAAATTATGAGGATCTTATTTATAATCAGTATTATTATTGGAACTGCCATTTGCTCTGGTCAGTCGACGGTGAGGTATGATAATATGAATAGAGTGACATCAATAACATATGCGGACGGTACAAGCACTCAATTCACCTACGACTCCGCCGGAAATCGCCTCTCAAAAAAAGTCACACTAGCGCCCCCATCGATTACCAGTGCTCCGCAAGAGAAGACTGTGGTGGCAGGTAGTGCGGCAAGCTTCTCTGTCGGTGCGACAGGTAGTGCGCCTTTAAACTATCATTGGAAACTTAACGGCACAGAGATTCCCAGTGCAACCAACTGGGGGTACTATCTACCTAATGTAGACCACACGGATACCGGGAACTACACGGTGGTAGTCAGCAACAATGCAGGAAGCGTCACCAGCGAAGTCGCGGCACTTGAGGTGCTCATTCCTTTCAACTATTGGAGCACCATACATTTCACTGAAGAGGAACTCGCTGATGCCACGATTTCCGACCCCGAGGCAATTCCATTGAAGGACGGAGTTCCCAATGTCTTAAAATTCCTGCATAACATCAATCCAATGCTTGCAATGACAGCCGAGGATCGAGCTGCTTTACCGGAGCTTGGACTCGAAACCGTGGGGGAGGTCGAATACCTCACACTGACTTACCGCGATAATGCGCAAGCAACGAATATCTCCGTTGAAGTGCAGACCTCATCGGACTTACAACCTGGCGCATGGGAAACAGTCACGCCCAATGTGACTGAACTTCTCCCCAACCCGGATCCGGCTACAGGCGACCCTATACGGCGTGTAAAAGTCGACGTCACAGGCAAAGACCGCGCCTTCATACGCCTAAAAGTAATTCTTCCCCGTTTGTAGTGCACTCCGTGTTGATGGCCGAGCTTAATGCGTAAGCCGTGGTCGAGTTGTAAGCGCTAAACGTGGCACCACTACCCTGATAGGATCAAAAATAAGGGTCCTACCAATCGCCTGTAGTCATAAGCGTCGTATGTGCGTGACCTACGACGTTTATGACTACGCGGTATTGTTGCGTAAGCGTAAGCGTCAAACCTAGCACCACTACACAGACTGGTCGTAGATGTCGTAGGGGATACAGCTATGACAACCACGACAACCCATTTGCTCAAGACCGAATGTCTTGGGCGAGTGCAGGTAAGCCCTACTGCCACACAGCGGACCAGTCGTAGTCAGCTCCATCCCTCCATCCCTCCATCCCTCCATCCCTCCATCCCTCCATCCCTCCATCCCTCCATCCCTCCATCCCTCCATCCC
>JAGXGH010000122.1 GCA_024636835.1 Verrucomicrobiales bacterium
CCGAGACGTTGGCGGCATCCAAGGCCTTGGCGATGGACGACCTAGCGTCGACACTGGCGAGCTATCTTGAAGCGGACTACAGCGCCGAGAACTGGACGACGCTGAACACCGCCGTAATGGATGGCGACTCTGCCATTAATGCGGCGACTGATCTGGCAGGTGTGACGACGGCAAGGGACTCGGCACTGGCGGCGATGGATGCGGTGCCGACGATTACCGAAACGCCGAAGTTCACCGATATTTCGCGGACATCCGGAGGGGAAGTAAGGCTTGAACTCAGAACCGCCCCGAATATTCCCTTTACACTCCAAACCAGCACGGATCTCGAGAGCTGGACCACCATTACCACGGCGACTCCAGTCACCGAGTCGTGGATCTTCGTCCATGATGCCTTGCTGGCAACTGGTTCCAAACGGTTTTACCGGGCATCTGTCAATCCGTAAGAACTCAATACGCGCACTCTGTCTACGCTAGGCTTTTCGTTATCGGCTGTAGAGCCTCAGCGAAAAACGTCAGGCAATACATTTTAACATGAGGTTATCGCGTGGGCACTTAGAAAGCGGACAAAGATGCCGCTGGGGTAAATCGCTGAACGAGTGAAGTTGCGCAACGCAGGAAATGCCATCAGTGGGTGCGGATGTCCGATCAGATGGATGGCTCTATGTCGGATTTGTCAGTGCGAAGGTGGCTTAAGAAATTTGATCTACGTCGCCTGATGTCATACGGTCTAAACACTCGCCCCCGCTAGTGGCGGTGCGTGCTCTTTGACCCCACAAAGCAAATGTCACCAATCTACAGAATAGCCGCGACAATAATAGCGGCTCATTTGTTCTCATCGTGTGCTGCGATTACTGAAGAGCAGGACAATGCCTTCCATCAGTTACCAACTGTAAACGAAAGACGTCTAAAATTGGTGGCAGAGAAAATCGAGTCATTTGGCTGCATTTTAGATGAGAGAGCGATCTTGGAGGCAAAGGATGGTCAGCCAGTAGTGTTCAAGCATACCGAAGATCCAAGGGGAAACATTACGGTGACTTTCAATCATCTAGTATTGCCACGAGGGAATTGGATACTTTTTCAAGCGAAGAACTCAATTGATGGACACAAGTCCGAAGACCCTCCAGAAAATTTTCCCACCCAGATGGAAGCTGTTTCAGCGATTATTTCCGGCACGCGTTTGAATTGCGTTCCTCGAAATTTAGACGGTGACGAAGTGCACAGCACGGTTTGTGTTCATATTGCGAGGGTATGGAGGAATCGATCAGAGTTTAGGTATGCAGGTTATAGATTTGACTATGTACATGCTGAAAACTCGAAAGTAGGAACGAGAGATTTCAATGCTGCCCAGATACCAATTGTTAACATACTCCACCGTGATGAGAATGGAGAGGTGATTGCCGGCGCTCTCTGCTGGTTTGAGAATCAAGCAGTCGAATAAAATAGATGCTAGGCACGAATGGTACCAGTTCTTAGAAGTTGAAATTGAATTATGGGTGCCCTGGATTTGGTCTTGGATTTGTGCCTTACGCTAGAAGGGGCGGCGCTCTGCGGGTTTTTTATGGGGCATTGCTGTAAATTGGATGCGAACCTGTTGTCCTATTCATTCAACATCGGGAGGGACGCTTTTTAAGCGTCCGTGACTATGTGTGGCGCTCGTGATGGCTTCGGGTCGGCAATGGCGGATGATAGTGAAGGAAAGTTACGGACGACGTGGAAGTCATCCCTCCCGTTGGGAGCGTTGCTTGATTCACTCGCTCTGAGGATCGGGCGGCACTTTAGAGGCCTGTGCTTTGGCAAGGGCGTGGATCGTGTGCTTTCAATGCCTGGTCGCATCGAATGGACAACTGTATACATCCCATCGTCGCACCAATAGACTTGATACACGCGCATGGTCGAGTTTGATGTCCGACACAAACGGGCTACAACAATGCTGTCGACGAATCTTGAGCGTGATTAGTTTTCATCCTTCACTTTGGCGCGGTCGCGGAAGCGCATGATGTCGCTGATGAAGGTGAGGGGGATTTCGCCGGTTGGGCCGTTGCGTTGTTTGGCGATGATCAGTTCGGCTTCGCCTGCTTTCTCTTCGCGCTCTTCGTCGTTGCCGGCGTAGTAGGCGGAGCGGATGAGGAGACCGACGACGTCGGCGTCCTGTTCGATGGATCCGGATTCACGCAGGTCGGAAAGTTTTGGTTTGTTGTCAGCTCGGCCTTCGGGATTTCGGTTGAGCTGTGCGAGGACGATCACTGGCACGTCGAGCTCTTTGGCGATGGCTTTGAGTCCGGCGGAAATTTCGGCCACTTCGATTTGGCGGTTTTCCTGAGCACGCTTGCTGGTGGACTTCATCAACTGGAGGTAGTCGACTGCGATACACTTGAGTCCGTGCTTGTTGTGGATGCGGCGGGCCTTGGCGCGAAGTTCGAGGATGGAGAGTCCGGGGGTGTCATCGATGAACAGCTTGGACGCGGCAACCTGGCTGGCGGCACGGGTAAGCTTGCGGAAGTCTTCTTTGCTAGCGAAGCCGTCGCGGAATTTGTTCAAGGGCACACCAGCGCGGGCGCAAAGCATGCGCTGAATGAGCTGCTGGGTGCTCATCTCCAGCGAGAACACCAAGGCAGGTTCCTCGCGATCGCAGGCGATGTGCTCGATGATGTTCATCACCAGTGAGGTTTTCCCCATGGCGGGACGGGCGGCAATAATCACCATTTCACCGCCGTGAAGGCCGTCGGTCATTTTGTCGAAATCAGCAAGGCCGGTGGTTGTGCCATGGGTGCCGCCTTTGTTTTTGACCATCTCGTTGAAGGCATTGATGGCGTCCATCACTTCCTCCTTGAGGTTCTTCTTCTGATCGTTGATGCCGAGTTGACGCACTTCGAGGATGCGTTTTTCCACATCGTCGAGAAGTGGTGCGACGTCCTCTTGTTCTTCGTAGGCACGGGTGATGCACTCGGTGCATGAGGAAATCACACGGCGGAGGATGTGTTTGTCGCGGATGATCTCGACGTAATGCGCGTAGTTTGCGGCACTGGGCACGGCGTCGGAGAGTTCGACGAGATAGGTGGGCCCGCCGATTTCATCGAGTTTATGGCGGTCCATCAATGTCTGGGTGACGGTGACGAGATCGATGGGTTTTGAGGCGTTGTGCAGTTCGACGATAAGGTCGTAAATCGTTTGGTGCGCAGGGTGGTGGAAGCTCTCGCCTGCTACTTTTGGGATCACTTCGTCAACGACGCGCGATGCGTCCTGAAGCATCGACGAGAGAAGTCCGCGCTCGGCGGCATGGCTACTGGGCACGGCTCGAAGTGCCTCCACTTGTTCGAGGGTCTTTGGTTGCCTTTCTTTGAACTTGCCCTTTTTGTCACCGGATTTTTTCCCGCCGCTGGGCAGGGCTTGAAGGTGTGGCGCTTCGTCGTTTGATTGGGGGCGTTGGATGAGTCTTGTGCCATGGATGAGGGGTGCGGAAAGTGAATAGGGAAGTGATGTGTAGAATACGGCTAGACCGGCCTCCTCCTCAAGCAGTGAAGTGGAAATCTTTGTGCAAGCTGCGTGAAAACCTGTTCGATCAAGGCTTGGAGGGGAGCGAATTATACCACATCGCTAACCTTAAAAGATCAAGGGATGGTTCTGGGTGGCTCTCCGTGACCGTGGCATCTTGCCCCGCAGTCGAATCAGCCATTGATCTGGCTACAGGTAGGATGCCCCGGACACAAAAAAAATCCGCTCATCCCAATGTGGAAAGAGCGGATTTAAAAAGTATCGGGTAAAAGCTTAGGCTTCTTCTGCACCATCGGTGTCGTCGCCTTTGGCGGCGATATTGACGGTAAGCTTGGCGCTGATCTCGCCGTGCACTTTCACTTCGAGCACTTGGCTGCCGGTCGTTTTGATCGGTTTTTCAAGGTCGATGCTGTGGCGATCGATTTCGATGCCTGCCTGATCGAGAAGCGCTTTAGCGATATCTTGAGTGGTGATGGAACCGAAGGCTTTGCCGCCTTGGCCGGTCTCCAACTCAAGGTTCACCGTGGCTTTACGGATCTTGGTGGCAAGCTCTTGTGCCTCTTGAAGCTCAACAGCCTCGCGTGCAGCACGTGCGACCTTGAGGGCCTGCATGTGGCGACGATTCGCGCTGGTTCCTTCGTAGGCTTTGCCTTGTGGGATTAGAAAATTGCGTGCGTAACCGGATTTCACGGTGACTACATCTGCTTCAACGCCAAGATTGACGATTTTCTCTTTGAGGATGACATCGGTCGTTGCCATAAGTTTTCTCCTTGGTGCGTTACTAAATGTTGTGTGTTCCGGTTCTTACCCTTTCGAGAATGAGGTAAGCGAAGCCGGGATGAGCCGTCCAGGATTGGCGCGGCAGGGAAGTGAAGAAAGCAGTGTTTCGCAGGTAGTCAAGGCGGATAATCAAAGAGTTGTGCCCAAATTTGCATTTCTCGTGCATATTGAGAGAATTTTTGATGACTTGCTCTATGTGTGCCCGCTCTTTCCTCGATTATTCGCGCTTGTGCGAGATGTGGCGTAATATTTGCGTATGTGGCGCTAATGCGTGAACGAGTCGCAGATTTTCGATTGTAGTATTTACGATGCCTTAGTAGTTTCGCAACGAATGTCAGATGAAGTGTCCATAGAGCCGGAGGAATCCGGCGAGTTACTGTATAACTCTTGTCCCCACTGTCAGTGTATGGTGGAGGTGGCGAGATTTGATCCCTACGAAAAGATAGCTTGTCCGGAGTGTAGTGGAGCAATGCGTGTACGTGTGCAGTTTGACCACTATGTGATCAAACGTGTGCTGGGTGTGGGAGGGATGAGTCAGGTTTTTGAAGCGATGGATACGACACTTAACCGTCGTGTGGCACTAAAAATCCTCAACCGTGAGAATAGTTCGAAGGAGATGCGGATCCAGCAGTTCGAGCGCGAGGCGACTCTGACGGCATCGGTTTCGGACTCGCATGTGGTAAGGGTGTTTTCCGTGGGGCGCGCGCAAGGGAACTTCTACATCGCGATGGAGTATGTGGACGGTAAGAGCTTTGAAGAACAACTCCGCGAAAATGGCAAGCTCAGCGAACTTAAAGTGCTCGATTTGGCGATTGAATCGGTGGAGGGTTTACGCGCTGCTGCTCGGGTTGGTTTGATTCACCGTGACATCAAGCCGGGGAATATTTTGAAGTCTATCGATGGTCACGCGAAGATTGTGGACTTTGGCTTGGCGTTGATTTTCGAGTCCGACGTTGATGAAGACGACGAGCTTTGGGCGACGCCCTATTATGTGCCGCCAGAGAAACTGGACGATAAACCCGAAGATATCCGCAGTGATATTTACTCGCTGGGCGCAACAATTTTCCACCTGATGGCGGGGCGCCCGATGTATGACACGAATACGACGAGTGTGGATGAGTTGCGTGAGTTGAAGAAACAAAAGGTGCATCTCGGTGAGGTTGCTCCCTTGGCGTCTAAAGCGACACGTAAAATTATCGACCGAATGATCATGCCGAGACCGGATGATCGTTTCTCAGACTACGATGAATTGCACGCAGCATTGGTCCAGGCGCGCGAGCGTTTGCGCGAGTCGTTCAACCTGGTGAGAAGCTCACAAACGAAAGCTTCCGAAGCGAGGAAGCAAAACAAGAATCGTAATGCGATCATCACCTTCGCAGTATTCTTACTCCTCTTTGGTGGCTTCATGGCGTGGCATTTGAAGAACGAGGGGGGTAAGCCGAACGTTAATGTCGGTGGCACCGGTGGGATCGACACTCTCGATACAGGTGGTGACGAATTTTCCACTGGGGCGGATAGTAAGATCGGTCAGCGATTTGTCGATGCGCGCGAGAGTCTGATCAATGGCGAGTATAAGAATGCGGCCAAGGAGTTCGCGCTACTTATGCAGGATCCCAGGACGACTCAACCGCTGGCGAATTGGGCGGGACTGAACTCCGCATTTGCTGAATATTTGGCCGGTAGGCCCGGTGATGCCCGCCAGGTCTTGCGTAAGATGCGCTCACAGCCAAAGTTCGAAGATCTGATGATGTCCGATGATCAGCGGGAGTATTTCGACACGGTTAGCCGAACAATGCTTGGGGTGTGGCCGGTCGATGTGAAAGTTCTGGAAGGAAAAGAAATGAAGGCAGAGTGGGGCTTGGCTGCACTGCTTTATGGGATGAAGAATTGGGAGCACGGCCGCTTTGAGTCCAGTGCGGATTTTTTCACCTCGCTCGATGGTGTGGCAAGCGATCAGCGCTTCGCATGGCTGCGCAATTACCGCGGATTAGTGCGTGATCACGTGCTCGATGCCAGCCAGCTTGCCGCAGTGCCTGTGGTGGTCGAGGGAGAGACGAGTAAGGAGATCGACTTGGAAATGGCATCGCTAGAGCGGGTGAGAAAAATGATTCGCACCGATGGTCGAGCTTTGCGGTTTATTGACCACCAACTTTCACGGATGAGAGAGAAGCGTGATGAATTATTGAAGTTAGAGTCGATCGATCAAAATGCGGAGTTGCAGAAATTAGTCGCCGAGGAAACGGCAAAACTCGATGCATTGAAGCCTCATCTTGTGGGTTTTCTCGCTAACTATGAATTCAGGGAAGCCTCTGCTTTGTTGGATAGCGTTCGTGTGACCACCGATGATGCAAAGCGTTATCTGGAGGACTTGAGGTTTGTTTTCAATGGCGCTCGGGACTTTGTCGATATCATTGTCAGCGACCTCAATGATGCGGTGGAGGCCGGCACTCCATTCACAGGAACCTTCCAAGTCACTCGTGGCGGAGCGACCTTAACGAACGTTTCGATCGTGAAAGCTACTGGTGCGAGCCTTGCCGTGGAGCGCCGTGGTGCGGTGTTTACTGTGGCGTTCGACAAGTTACCGGTGGAGAGTTTGATGAAGATTGGAAAGTGGTCATATGAGAGTGCGGGAGGCGTTAATAAACGAGTTGCCCGCGCGAAAGCGTTTGGGCTGTTTTGCTACCTGGTGAAGGAACAATCAGATATGGAAAATATGATCCGCGAGGCCGCGTCCAAAGATGAGGAATTCCGCGTGCAATTTATTCGCATGCAGAAACGTGATCTTTTTGTAGAGCCTAAGGAAGAGGTAGTCGAAGGTTAGGTGGATTGCGATAGCACTGGCGAGGCCAGGTCGTGTGCCTGTGTTGCGTGATTCGTTGCTTTGCAAAACTCGTATTGGCAGGCAATGTCTTGAGTATGCCAAATGAAGACTTACCGAAAATACTCGTCGTTGAAGACGAGGCGTCGATTGCTGACACCTTGCAATACGCTTTGGAGTCTGAGCGGTTTTTAGTGGTGCGCGTGACGACTGGTAGCGACGCGCTAAAGGCCTTTGGTGTGGAGGAATATGCGATGGTGATTTTGGACATCGGCTTGCCCGATATGAGTGGGTTCGATGTATGTCGGAAAATGCGCGAGTCTTCTCAGTTGCCGATACTTTTTCTGACGGCTAGAGAGAGTGAAGTGGATGTGGTGCTCGGTTTGGAACTGGGCGCGGATGACTATATGAGGAAGCCATTCAGCCCGCGCGAACTTACGGCGAGGGTCCGGGCGCATTTACGACGAAGCGCCGGCACGGCGGCATCTGTTGCCGCGTCTCCAGTAGCAGGCGGACAACTGCTTGAGCACGATAAAGTTCGTCAGCGTATTCTCTGCCGAGGAGCGGTTCTCGAACTGACGAGAAACGAGTATCAACTGCTCGCCGTATTCATCGCTGCACCGGGTCGGGTGTTTTCGCGTGATCAATTGCTCGATGCCGCGTGGGCAGACCCACTGGCAGCGATGGACCGCACGGTCGATGCGCATGTGAAAACCCTGCGCGCCAAACTGCGTGCGTTGGCACCGGATGTTGATCCTATTGTGACCCACCGCGGGCTCGGATACTCGCTGGATGAGGCGGCCATTTAGCCTATTGAGATTATGCGACTAAAATTCCCCACCATGCGTATCACCTTGCTCGTGCAATTGCTCGTGCTGGGCTTGATCGCTACTGGGTTCGTTTTACTCGGTCGGCAATTGCTCGCGGACACGGAGTTCGAAACCTTCGAGGCGACGGAAGAATGTATGATAGACTTGTCGCAAGTGTTGGCGGCATCCATTGAGGTAGCCGTTGCACGAGACTTCCAAGGTGAGGTGGAGTCGGGCCATCTGGCGGAGCTTTCTGAAGCAATGGACCGCGCTCACCGCAAGAGCTTTGAGTCGCGAATTTTCAAACTGACGAAAACCGAGGTCGGGGTTGGCGTGTATGTGACCAATGCGGATGGCATGGTTGTCTACGGGTCCGATAGTAGTTTAGTCGGCAAAGATTTTTCTGCCTACAATGATGTTCTGAAAACTCTGCGAGGTGGATATGGTGCCAGGTCGTCACGAGCTGTAGAGAATGACCCTCGCAGTTCAGTGCTCTACGTCGCCGCTCCCATTCAGATCGATGACAAGGTGGTCGGTGTGGTGACGGTATCAAAGGCTCAGAGTCAGGTGCGCCCATTTATCGAGCGCAGGGTGCAGCGCATCACTGGCTCGCTAATGGCCATAGGTGCCGGGGTTCTTTCGCTAAGCCTTGCGGTGTTCTTTTGGCTGCTGCGCCCGATCCGTCGTCTGGCGGATTATGCATCAGCCATTGGCGACGGAAAGCGCGTCGCTCTGCCTGAGATCGGGAAGAGCCGTGAGGCGTTGTCTCTAGGGCGGGCGATGGAGGAAATGAAAACGAGGCTCGAAGGGCGCCGCTACGTCGAGCGTTATGTGCAAACGCTGACGCACGAGTTAAAGAGTCCTCTGGCGGCGATTCGTGGAGCCGGCGAGTTGCTCGAAGAACCTGACATGCCCACTGACCAACGAGAGAAGTTTTTGCAGAATATCCGCCGTGAGACCGACCGATCGCAGCGCATTATCGAGCGCTTGCTGCAACTCTCGAAACTCGAAAGTCTCGATCAGCTAGAGACAACCCAAGTGGTGGCTCCGCGTCAGCTCGTCGACGAGGCTTTAGAGGAGTGCGCGGATCGTGTCGCGGTGAAATGTTTGTCGATTGATGTTCGTGAGGAGCCTGACTTACCGGCCTTGCAGGTGGACCCATTACTGGTGAGATCGGCCTTGGTGAATTTGCTCGAGAATGCGATCAAATTTTCGCCCTCGGATGCGGCGATTGAAGTGCAAGTCGGAAAGAAGGATGGCTGTGTAGAGTTCATCTTTCGCGACTCAGGTGCGGGCGTGCCCGACTACGCGATCGACCGGGTGTTCGATCATTTTTACTCGCTCGAAGGACCGGATACAGGGAGAAAAGGATCAGGGCTCGGACTTGCCATGGTGCGTGAAGTCGCGTCGCTGCACGGAGGACGGACAAGCCTGACCAACCGTAAGCATGCCACCGGTGTAGTGGCCGTTCTGGCGATTCCTTACTAGTCAAGCAATCTCATTCAAGGAGTAATCTTCTATCATTATGAAATATCGTTTCTTCTGCGTCGCTTTCTTGGTTCTGTTCAGTGTTGCTTGTGAGAAAAAGCCGGACGCTGCTAAAGTCCAAACTGCTGCGACGACAGAGAGCCATCCGGATTCAGAGTGGAAAGCGCATCCTTTGTTGAGCTATGAAGTGGTGCGAGAATTGCCCCATGACTCATCGGCTTTCACGCAGGGATTGCTGCTGTCGCATGGTGATTGGATTGAAAGCACGGGCGGCTATGGGGCGTCGAGCATTCGTCGTGTCGCAAAAACGACGGGCAGGGTGCTGATGAAAAAAAATCTGGCTGCGAATCTTTTTGGAGAAGGTGTGGTGGAGTTGAACGGGAAGCTTTTTCAGCTGACATGGATGAGTCAGCAGGGGTTTATCTACGACGCAAAGACCTTGCAGCAGTTAGGAGAATTTAGATACCAGGGCGAAGGCTGGGGTATGACGACAGATGGTAAATCGTTGATCATGAGTGACGGTAGCGATCGACTGCGCTATCTCGACCCAGGCACGCTACGCGTGACTCAAGAGGTGGTGGTGCGCTTCAATGGCAAGCCTGTTGAAATGTTGAACGAACTGGAATTCGTTGAGGGCGAGATTTTTGCGAATATATGGCACGCTGATCAAATCGTGCGCATCAATCCTGCCACTGGGACGGTCGTAGGAGTGATTGATCTCAGCGGTATCGATGCGAAGGAAAAGAGGCGTGATCCCGAGCATGTACTGAACGGCATCGCCTATGATCCAGTGGCGCAGGAATTGTTCGTCACGGGGAAGTGCTGGCCGAAAATTTACCAGATCCGGCTGGTGCCGAAGACGATATCGCGGTGATGGGGAGATCCTTATCATACCGGCTTTGAATAAAAATATGACTATTCACTACGTATAAGTGGGTCACGATCAACTAGCTTCGCGTTCGATCGCGTCAGGTCAAAGCCGGGATTTGATAGCACAAGGTGTAAAAGTGCGGAAAAGCGTCAGTCATTACATTTCAACATTTGCTCAATCTCTTCAATAAGGTGCTTCCATATTTCCGAATCGTTTTTGGACGCTTCACATGTGCTTCCGCCGGGAGCGCTGAGCACTAGCTCGGCACGAATGGATGAAGTGTAGAGCTGAGAAAGTTCGACTTCGGCGTTTCATCGAAATTTGATTATCATCGCCCGACCCCATTTCTTGCCTCAAAGCCCAGGATCGGGGTATGGAGAGGGTCATCCGCTGAAAGCTTCCGAGTTGAGCTTGCGTTGTTAATTATATGCAATATTCGACACCATGGTTACGCCTTGCCTGCGCAACTTCACTAATCTTCCTCAGCTCTCTGACCCACGCGGCTCCGCTTAAGGTTTTCATCCTCGCCGGACAGTCAAATATGCAGGGCCATGCCAGGGTCAGCACGTTTAATTACATCGGAATGGATCCCAAGACTGCGCCGCTACTGAAGGCCATGACCAATAGCAAGGGCGAACCTGTGACCTGTGACAAGGTATGGATTAGCTACTCGTCGGAGGGTCGCAATCAGGAGCCGACTCTCAAGGAAGGTAAACTGACAGCTGGCTTTGGAGCTGGCGACGACAAGATAGGTCCGGAATTTACTTTCGGTATCACTATGGAGAAGGCCCTTGATGAACCTATTCTCATCATCAAGACGGCTTGGGGTGGTAAAAATCTGCATAGCCAGTTCCGCCCGCCAAGCGCTGGTGAACCTGGCGAATATTACCAACGCATGGTCAATCATGTAAACAAGGTGCTGGCTGATCCCAAGAAAGTTTACCCGGATTACAATGAAAAAGACGGCTATGAGATTGCCGGTTTTGTCTGGTTCCAAGGTTGGAACGACATGGTCGACAGCAAAACGTATCCGCAACGCCACATGCCAGGTGGATACGACCTTTACAGCGACACACTGCGCCATTTTATACGAGATGTGCGCAAGGAATTCAAATCTCCTGAAATGCCCTTCGTAATCGGCGTGCTCGGAGTTGGAGGTAAGTTAGATCTTGAAAATCCAAACCGTTATACCCCGATTCACAATGGGTTCCGGATGGCCATGGCTGCACCGGCCAAGGACTCCGAATTCAAAGGCAATGTGGCTGCCGTATTCACTGAAGAGAGTTGGGATGAACTCCAAGACCAGGCGCTCGAAAAGCGAGGCCAAGTGAATCGCGAAATGAAGGAATTGGAAAAGGAGAAAGGAAAGCTAGACCGTTCTGAGCGAGAGGAAATCTACAACGAGAAGCTCACTAAACTCCTCAGCAAGGAGGAGCTGGCGGCTCTAGATGGAGTATCCAACCAAGGCTTCCACTACCATGGCAGTGGCAAGATTCTCGGTGGCATTGGCAAGCAGTTTGCCGAGGCAATGTTATCAATGATGAAATAATACCGCTTTCGAATAAAAATATGACTATTTGGCGAGATCTTCGTTGAAGTAGATTTTGATGAACTTCATCTGCCTCTCGTCATCGAATCCGTGTTCCAGCACTTTCTCTGGCTTGGCGGCCAAGGCTGGCTTGAGCCGGATTTCTACGCCCGTGTCGAGTTTCATCGCGGATCGGATCTTCTTTTTGGCTTTGGTGACATCCTTCTTTGAAATCTTAAAGGAATCTTCGAGCTTGTGCCCCTGCTCCTCTTCGACCTGACTGCGGTGCTTGGAGAACTTCGCCTTGGCTTCAGGAGTTTTGAGCACCTCGTCCTCAAACTCGTCCAAATCGAATTTTTCCTTTTCTTCGAAGTAAGTGATCGCCGCGTTGGAGGCATCCCATGGAGGGGAGTCCTGCTTTTCAGCCGTATTTTCCTTTTTCTCCTTCTCAATAAACTCTGCAGCCAGGTTGGCGAATTTGTTGGTCAGAAATGGACTGTCTGCAATCGGGATCACGCCAAGGAAATCTCTAACCCAGAAGCGCGAATCTGATCCGCTGCGGTCGAATGTCAGCACATAATATCCTTTGGATTCCAGGTGATTGAGGATTAGGCATCCTTTGTCGATTTTCTCGGGATTGATGCCCTGCTCGGTGTGCATCTCCAGATCTCCGTTTCGGGTTGAAATGCTGAGGAAGGGGACAACGCTTTCGGATTTGAGGATACACAGCCCCTTGGTAATTTTACCGTCGATTTCGATGTCCTTGACTGCGGAAATACAGAGATCGCCGGACTTGATGTTCGGATGGTTCGATTTAGCGTAGAGACGCTTTGCAATGCTGCACCCATGTTCCAGCAACGCGTCCTCCGAAGCGAAGATGGCCGCGACGTGGTTGTTCATTTCATGCTGGCTTAGCGACGTATGATGGCTGAAATGATGGGGTGTGAGGTTTCGGAATGGCTTGAGGAATATCGTAGCAAGCGACTCGCGATCTTTCTCATCGATCTTGAAAACCTCCTTGGAGGTTTGAAGCGGTTCATCGCGTTGTGGGTGACCAATTTTCGCAAGAACAAGGTCGAGCGCTGATGCGGATGTGAAACTGATTTTAGCAGGCATAGAAGAGTTGGAACCCTAAATCCCAAAAGGGAAATTACACAGGTAAAATTCAGAAATCCTCCCCCCTTTTCAGGACCCTTTGCCTTTTACAGGATCAATGAAAATTGATATTTGCTATCCCTTTCACTCTTTCACTCTTTCACTCTCCGCTGGGAGCGCTGAGCACTAGCTCGGCACGAATGGGTGAAGATAGTGGCAATAGAACTGCGAATGTTCGACTTTGACGTTTCAGCGAAATTTGATTTTCGTCACATGGGCGCCAAACCCAATCATGTAATCTTAAGGCAGATGCCTGCATAGAAACCTTGAATGCATGCATCAGTCTCTCCGGCGGCGAAGCAGCAGTCCTGCTCCGATCAATCCGAGCAACCCGATGGAAGGCTCCGGAATCACCGAAAATGTAGCTGCCGTCAAGCGCCCCGCCCCATTGGTTATGTCATAGACATGAGGGGTGAAGGTGGAGCCGTCACCTGCCGTCACGGTGTAGTAGCCGCTGGCCGCCGTGTCGCCATCTAATGCGCCTTGGGAACCAGTTCCAGTTGCACCGAATGCGGCATAGTAAAGCTGGTTTGTGTTTTCAAACTGGGTTCCGACTGTCCGCCCATCCCCCCCATCACTGATAGGATCAGAGTTGTTCCGCGCGAAGCTCAGAACCATAAAGTCCAGTCGGCACCTATCATTTCAGCATTGGCTCAATATCAAAATTGGATGGGATCCCCACCTTCCTTTACCCTTCTAAAATAGTCATACAAGTTAGGATCAACTTCCCCCGGCGCGTTTCGTCCTCTGTCATGGACACTAATGAGCTTGTTACAATGTCGCAGTAAAGTTGTAATTGTAGTACCAGTCCATTTCGTAAAAGGTTATCAACATGAAGACAATACTCCTGATCGCATCTCTCGCCCTTATAAGCCATGTCCATGCGGATACCCGTGCAGAAGTTCACCTCAGCGAAAATTCCATGGGTATGGTTGGTGCTGATGACCGGCCCAAAGTGGCACTCATCGAATTTACAAGAGGCATCATGGTCAAGAAGCCCATAGAAGCCGATGAACGCATCGCTACGCTGGAAAAGTATCTGGCCTATTACAAACAGATGAAAAAGCATGGCATCGACCCTCTGGGTGAAGTTGATGGCAAATACAGGGAGACTCCTCTGATAGAGGCGCTCAATGAAATCTTCCCCGAGGTTCCGGTGATTTTTGAAGAGGGCGTGGATAAGAAGGTGAAAATCCGTAAACTTATGTTGGATAAAGTTCCCCGTGAGAAAGTCTTCACTTACATCGGCCACTCTGCCGGCGTTTACATTGGTTGCTCAGAAAAAGGTATCCACATTCAAGCGGCCCCGTGATCAGTTCGATCCGTCATGAAGCTTTGACGGTATGGTAGATGGATCTGGATCAGAATAATCGGCTCAGTCTTTGAAATCCGTGCTTTTGATAAATTCGGTCCATGCTGTTTCCAGTTCCTCAACTGTCTCGAATCCGAAAATTTTGGCAAGTTCGGCCGGAGCGGGAATCTTACGTGAGGAGTCCGCCATTGCAATCATCTTGGTGTAGTTGGTGAGCCTGGACATTTCACTCTGCATGAAGTAGCTGAATGAATAGCTCAGAACCAATTCCTCGGGCTTCAGGGCCTCGACGCTATATCCATAAAGTTTTTCGATCGAAGGCACTACGTCACCTTTCCGCACCAGCTTCTTCAACTCTCTCGCCCAGGAAGTTCCGTTGGCGAATCCCTTCGCGTGCTTTATCTCATCTGAATCGTATTCTGCCGTGATCATCGCTGTCCCCGATTCTCCCGCCAGCTGGATCTCTTTGTAATAGGCATGGCCCATCACGATCGCGAATCGTCCTTCCGAACCAAATCCGGAGTTTGCTTCCATTTGCGTGGAGATCATGTCATTCGCAAGGCAGTTGGTGACAAACGGTGTGAAGACCTTTTTGTATGCTGACTTGTTGCTATCGGTGACTTTGAAAATCCTCGCAGCCTTCATTAGCTTGTATTTTGCGATCGCCTCTGCGGGAAGATGTAGTGAGCCGCCGGAAGCCTTCGACCAGGTCATTGAGACTTTCACCGCTTCTTCTCTTTGTCCGTTTTGTTCCAAATAATTGCCAAACCATTCGCCGATTGCCGCGTGGGTTGCGCTGTCCTCGAGGACAAAGATCGCCCGTCTCTCTTCTCCCCATTTTTCAGTGAAACCGGGGTGCTGGAATGCCATCCCGTGCCACATGCGCTCCGCAGTCTCGGCTATATCTTTCGGACGGATCGACCCATCTGTCAGCACGAGGAAATGCTCCGTCTGCATCGCGTCCAGCTGTATTTCGGTTTCAGGGAAGACGAAGGGCTCCTCCAACTCGACGAAAGATTTGGTGTCGATCTTGGCGTCCTTCTCCGGTTCTCCGACATCCCCCGTGGGAACCACAACTTCTTCCTTCGCGCCTTGCTCGTCGAGATATTTGTTGTCTCCATCACTAAGTAGCGTCCTGTCGACTCGAACGACATTCCCCGTATTCAACAGGATGACAGCTTCCGTGCCATCTAACTCCCTGAGTTCCCCTTCAAGCGTCCGCCCCTTCTGGTCGGTCCAAGTCCGCATCTCCGCAGAGATAGCCATCGTGGAACCGAAAACTATGACAACCCAAGTCAGTCCGATAAAGGAATTTCTCATGCCTTTGACCTACTGACAATCCGTTTTAAAGTCGATCATTACTTCAAGCAGAGAGCCAAAAGTTAAGAAAAGGGTCAGTCCTCGCAATTAAGCGATTTGCTTAGTTCGATCAACCTCTTGGCGAGTGTCTTATCGTCCTGCGCTCTTTTACGACACGAATGGGGTAATGGCGGGGGTAGAGCTGTGAAAAATCAGCAACGATGGTTCAGCGAAACTTGATATTCGTTATCCGACCCCATTCCCTTTTCATTACCGCGTTATGAATTTCCCTTGGCTGCATCGAAGACGGCCTTCGCAATCATTTCAGGAACTGCCGGATCAAAGGGATCGGGCAGGATCTTTTCAGCGGAGAGGTCGGTCGTAGCATTTGCCAAGGCGAGGACGGCGGCTTGCTTCATGGCGTTGGTGATTCTTTCAGCACCGGCATCTAGTGCCCCCCGGAAGATGCCGGGAAAGGCCAAGACATTGTTTACCTGATTCGGGAGGTCGCTGCGCCCGGTGCCGACCACGGCGGCTCCCGCTGCGCGGGCGATATCCGGCATGATTTCCGGATCGGGGTTGGCCATGCCAAAGACGATGGCATCGGGCGCCATCGAGCGGATGTGATCTTCATTGAGCAGGCCGCCTTTGGATACGCCGACGAAGACATCGGCTCCTATTAAGGCATCCTCTAGGGTGCCTGACTGCCTGGATGAATTGGTAAACGCGAGTAACTGGCGCTTGTAGAGATTCAGATCATTGCGGTCGGGTGAAATGATGCCTTTGGAGTCGCAGATGAGTATCTCCCGCACGGCGGTGCATGATCCGGTATCGTCACCGCGGCATTTCAATAGTTGTGCAATGGCTGTGCCAGCTGCACCTGCACCGACGATGACGACCTTTAGTCCAAAAACGCTCTTACCAATCACCTTGGCCGCATTAATCAGGGCGGCGGTTAGCACGATGGCGGTGCCATGCTGGTCATCGTGAAAGACGGGGATACCGATGTCCTGCAATGCTTCTTCAATCTTGAAACAATCCGGTGCAGCGATGTCCTCAAGATTGATTCCGCCGAAAGTAGGGGCGATGGCGCGCACCACTTGGATGAATTCTTCCGCGCTGTTTGAGTTTACCACGATAGGAACGCCATCGATTCCGGCGAAACGTTTGAATAGCACCGCCTTGCCTTCCATGACGGGGAGCGATGCTTCGGGACCGATATTGCCGAGCCCCAGCACGGCGGTGCCATCGGAAATGATGGCTACCGTATTGCCCTTGAATGTGACATCTCTAGCATCGTGGGTTCCATTAGAAATGGCGCGGCAGACACCTGCGACACCAGGGGAGTAAGCAATGGAGAGGTCGTCTTTTGTTTCCAGGGGGAACTTGGCGGCAATTTCCCATTTGCCACGAGTTGCTAAGTGGGCGTCAACCGAGCGGGATTCGTAATCAGTCATAAGTAGATAAAAGTAATGCCCGTCTGTTAGAGCATATTTATCCTCTGCTAAAGTGCGATCCGGTGCAAGCATTGATCTAAGGTCGAAAAATGGCTTTTTGACGCTTCCCATGTGCTTACGCTCGGAGCACAGAGCACTGGCTCAACACGAATGGGGTAGGATGGCGGGGTGGAGCTGAGATAGTTCAGCAACGATGGTTCAGCGAAATTTGATTTACGTTTCCTGACCCGATCCCGCCATCGCCTGGTATCTTATCCTCTGTCGTTTTTCTCAATCAGGCATTGTCATTGATCATGACCGTTGTTATATCTGTTTGCGATGAGTTGGGTTCGTTATGATGAACAAGCTAATCCGCTGGATTGGCTTGGGATGGGGCTTGGGTTCTTTCGCCACTATGCCGATTCATTCTGGAAGGCGACCGGCATGGAACTGGATCTTGTATATGCGGATGGCGAGCCATGGAATTCGGTCGCGGGACGCGTCAAGAGTCCAAGCTGCCGTGAGCACACGCTCGACGCACAAGAAGCCGGATTGTGTGAACAATGCTTCAGGGATGCCTGTCGTGTCGCGCTCCGCCAACAGAAATTTCACACGGTCACTTGCTTTGCAGGTCGGAGTTTTTCAGTCTGTCCGCTGGACGAATTCGATGGCGCAGGAATCCTTCTTCTCACCGGTCGCGTGCAGAAGAATGACGCGGGGGGAGCGGGCGCTATCTCCACAATGGCTTACCAAGGGTCTTTGGATTTGATCGAACTTTTTCTCCCATATCTCAGGCTTCGTTTGCATATGGAACTGTTGCTATCGGCACGCGATTTTCCCAAGGTCGTGAGAGACGCGTGCCGCTACATCGACGAGAACTTCGCGAATAAAATCACGGTAGCGGGCGTCGCGGCTGCTTGCGGGGTAAGCGAGGACTACCTCTCTCATTCTTTCTCGAAACAGACCGGAAACCGGCTGAGTCGTTACGTAGCCGCCGTCCGCATCGGACACGCGATGTGTCTTCTGAAAAACGAAAACCTCGGTATCGCCGAGATTGCGTTCGAAGTCGGCTTTCAGTCTCTTTCGCAGTTCAACCGAAGTTTTCGTAAACTTAGCGGGATAAACCCGAGCGAGTTTCGTAAGCACGAACGTGGCGGTGCCCGCTGAGTAAAAGGGTCAGTCCTTGAACTCAAGCGTTTGTTTAAGCTCGTTGAGTTTTATACGCAGGGCAGAGCTGTTTTGTACTCTTTCGAGAGCCCGGCAGATGTTGGATGGATGGCCGAGGGAAAGCCTATCTGCCAGCCAGGCATTTTTGACACTGGTCCTACCGCGAACCAGTGCGGCTACCAATGCCTTATCATTGACGAATTTACCCCTACCTACGAGCTCAGATGTATTCGTCGGAAGTCCCAACGCAAAAAGAGCGGAGTTCACAAGTTTTTCTGCCTCATTCGTATCGTATGAACGCATCGCTGGTCCGCTCAGGTTCTCGCGCTTGGTCTTCTTGGTGGATACCCCGATCCCGATCCGGTCTAGCAATCGGGATTTGAATTGTTCATTCCCGATAAACCAACCTCGCTGCAATTTGGCGAATGCGTCATCGGAATCTTCGGCAGCCTTTGTTTTCGCGCGCTGTTCCAAATAAGCGCTGTAGCTTTTCTTGCCGAATCGGTCGTTGCTGAGCTGGAATTCATTGAGAACCCGGGACGTGTATAGCCATTTTGGTGCTTTGCGGCGTCCATAATAGGGAAAACTACTCCATAGGTGGGAAGACAGCGTCTTTCCGGTCTCTCCTCCCACCCAGCCGATGCGAACGGGATTGAGGTGGATATAATCAGCAACTATTTTGAAGTAGCCGTCGCTCCTCTCGTCGGTATCGACAGGGATTGCCTTGTAGCGACCTTGGAAAACGTGGCCATGACGCTTGCGCCGTTTGTTCCAGCCAAGGGAAAACACCCCCATCAGGTAACGCATGCCATCGACCAGATTCGGCTCAGGGGTTTCCAGCAGTATGTGGAAATGATTGCCCATGATCACATAGGCATGGACGATCCAGCCGTGGGATTCATGAATCTGGTTGATCAGGTGGAGTAAGGATTGCCTGTCGTCGTCGGTATCGAAGATGCTTTTGCCGCCGTCGCC
>JAGXGH010000123.1 GCA_024636835.1 Verrucomicrobiales bacterium
GCGTGATTTGGGCTAGATCGGGCAATCGGCGTAGAGATGCAGCGAGCGTTGAGCGATTCATGGGGCATGGGAAAGCGATACGCGGGAAATTGGCTTGCAGGGAGAAGTGTAAACATAGAGGATCTCAGAGTGAATAATGGGTGTCCCGATCTTATTTTCCCGATCTTATTAGAGTGAATAATGGGTGTCCCGATCTTATTGTCCTCCCGATCTTATTGTCCCGATCTTATTACGATCTTATTATCTCCCGATCTTATTATCCTGATCTTATCCGAGGCATAGCTGGCAAGGGCTAAGGCCGCTGCAGTCTTTAACGTTCACTGAAGAAATGAAGCTACCCGCAATTACAGGAATCATCCGGCGTCGTATCTTGCTCAACTACCGAGTTGCGCCAGAGGTCGTTCAAAAGCGCCTCCCTGAAAACTTCCGCCCCAAAATAATTGATGGATATGCGATCGCGGGAATTTGCCTCATCCGCCTAGAGAAGATTCGTCCGAAAGGAATGTCGGCGATAGTAGGTATTTCGAGCGAGAATTCTGCTCATCGTATTGCTGTCCAATGGGATGACGATAGCGGGTCTCGCGAAGGAGTTTTCGTCCCCCGACGTGATACTGATTCACGACTGAATGCTCTGGCAGGTGGGCGGATTTTTCCTGGCGTCCATCATTTCTCGCGATTCACTGTGAGGGATCAGGATGGTCGGATTTCGCTCCGAGTTGATGCCGGTGACACTGAAGCTCCTCTGGTAGATCTTGATCTCAACGAGACGAACGAATTTCCAGCGGGATCTATTTTTAGCACGCTTCAAGAGTCATCTCAGTTCTTCGAGACCGGATGCGTCGGCTATTCATCCCGCCCCGATTCTTGCACCCTAGATGGCCTTCTGCTTAAGGTCCCGGATTGGCGGGTAACGCCTTTGATCGTAAATTACGTTCGGTCGGCCTACTTCGATGATACTTCACTTTTTCCGCAAGACAGTATTGAGTTCGACCATGCATTGCTGATGCGCGACATAGTTCATGAGTGGCATGCAGAACCTATAATGACCACAAAACAACCGACAGCGAACAAAGAGGAGAAAGCAATGCCCAACGGCGCGTCTGTCCTTTGACGTTGATAATAGAACCATTCGGGGCAGTCCCCGCAAGCTCACAAATCTCGGGTATGGGGATGGGGATCGGCAACTGAGTTTTCCCTCTCCGTCGGGAAAACATGATCATTGGATATGGCTTGGGAGCAGGATGTCCCGGCCACTTGACTCCTTGAAAAGAGCCGAACGAGGGGAAAAAGCCAAAAGATGCCAGTCCTATTTCCCATGTTTTTATCTTGATGACTTTGTGCAGGCTCTATCGAAAACCTGTAATTGACGTTTTTAGGTTGGATTGGGTTTGGGGGGCTTGGCGGCTGGAAGCCACCGCCACGTTATATCTCCTTGTGTCCCTCCCCCAATCAATCGGTATCAGCTACATCCCAACGCCATTCCAAGTCGGAGCAATGAGGAAGATCTGTCCTGGGCGGTTGATCATCACCTGATTGACGAGCGAGAGGAAGTCGTTGATGACTTTTTGTTGGCCATAAGGAAGCGCGATGCCGGATGTGCGGAGCAAGGTTGCCATTTGAGTCACGAGCTTGGTGTTCGTTGACACAGCTGCGGTGGCTCGGATGAATTCGCCATTGGGGTCATCCTCTGGTTTCGCAAAAAAACCTTCGAGGCCGGAGATTGGCTCGGGATAAAGGGCGATCGGCGGGGTGCCGCTCTTTGTCATTTCAAGGTTCGCGCGTTTGGCTGCTTCTATAATCGCTTCGCCCACGCCGCCGAGTTCGTCGATGAGACCGATTTTCTTGGCGTCGATGCCGCTGTAAACCCTTCCACCGGCGAGATTGTCGATTTCATCGGTAAGTTTCTCGCCACGCCCGCTGGTGACGCGGCTTTTGAACGTGGTGTAAACATCGAGCATCGATCCCCTGACGGAATCTACCTCGGACTCAGTCATTGGTCGGGTGAAGTTCATGATGTCGGCGTTGGCACCACGAGTTGTTGTGTGAACGTTGATGCCCATTTTGTCGAGCATGTCGGTGATGACAAACCCCATACCGATCACACCGATAGATCCGGTGATGGTTCCTTCTTCTGCGAAGATGGTGTCGGCATCTGCGCTGACATAATATCCGCCGCTTGCAGCGACGTCTGCCATCGAGACGATGAACGGCTTGCCAGTAGCCTTCCAGACTTCAGTGGCCTGCCAAAGAACGTCGCTCGCCTGAGCGGAACCGCCTGGTGAGTTCACTCGGAAAACGAGTGCTTTGGCGTGTTCATTGTTTGCAGCTCGCAAAATCTGGGTGCGGACCGGTGCGACGGTCTCGTCGGAGATCGCGCCTTCCAACGATACCACGGCAATGTGGTCTGTTTTCACTGTTGAGTCCTTATTGCCGGCCAGCATGACCTTAAAAAGATCCATCATACCCTCAATCTCAGGTCCGCTTCGCTCGGGGAGAGCATAGTTTTCGTCGATCTTCACGGTGTCGCCATAGGCTTCTTTTACGGCATCAATGAATTGACCGCGGTAAAGGGTAAGATCGACCAGGCCTGTCTCTTTTGCTTCGGCTGCGGTCATGAACGGATCATCGATGAGCTCGAGAACCTCTTCGCGTGGTAGATTGCGTCCAGTGGCTACGGTGTCGACGATTTGGTTGAAGATCGAATCGAGAAGGATTCCACGTTGCTTCGAATCTTCCTCGCTTGGGCCGGTGCGAGTAAATGGCTCACCAGCGGATTTGAAATCGCCGATGTGGATGATCTGCGGAGTGACGCCGACCTTGTCAAGCAATCCGCGGAAATACATCCCTTGGATCGCGAGCCCGTTGAACGAGACGTTCCCTTCCGGCATGACACAGAATTTGTTGGCGGCGCTGCCGACCAGAGCGGTGCCGTTACTCAGATATTCGGTGTAGAGCCAAACGTCCTTTCCAGCCTTCCGTGCTGCGGCGAGATTGCGCCGCACTTCCTGCAGTTGAGAAAGAGAAAATCCACCTTGATCAAGGTCGAGGACGATTGCCCCTACTCGCTTGTCCTTGGTTGCTGCCTGAAGGCTTAAGGAGAGTTCTGCGGTGGTCAGCGGGCGCTCGGCTTCGGTGCTGATTCCAAGTAAACCTGCTGAGCCCATGCCGCTTTCGTTCAATGGCTGATCGAAGTCATACACAGCGACGATGTCTTTGGCCGTCTCTTCTTCGGGAGTTTTGTCCTTGGAGAAAAAGCCTGCTGGGGCAGGTAAAACGAGCGCAGCCGAGGCGAATGTGGTGATGAGGTATCGATGTGTAATGGTCATGAGCATGGAGTATGCAAGTTGGAGAGCGAAGCGGCGAGTTCCGTATATTTCGTGTGTGATTTTGTAACTTTCTGATAAACTGTGATTTATGGTAATGGGTAATACCAAACCATGGCATTGATCTGACAGCAATACGTGGAGTTGGATGATACCCTGAAGGTGGGCGGACTATCACCAAAGAAAGAATCCTGGACGCAAGATTTCGTCCTCGGCATTGCGGTGGTTTAACCATAGTTTTCCACCGTGTTCTCCCGTCGAAATTTCATCACTAGTGCAGCAGGTCTCGTTGCTGGATCTATCGTCCCCGCATGGGCTCGCGATGACCGACAAATCCGCACGGTTTCCATCTTCCACACAACCGACCTGCACGGCCACTTACAGCCAACATCAACCTACGACGGCATCACCAACGTCGGCGGACTCGCTCGTTGTGCGACACAGATCAAGCAGTGGCAGAAAGCCTCACCGCACCATCTGCTGATCGATGTCGGCGATATTTATCAAGGAACCATCGCTGGATATCAATCTCAGGGCCGCATGATGATCGATCTCTTCAACAAGCTGAACTACGACGATTGGGTGATGGGCAACCATGAATTCGATTGGGGGCTGAATGTTGTCGCCGACGCTGCACAGCGCTCGAAGATGCCGATCATCACTGGGAATGTCACACCCACCAGGACAAACCGGTCTGGTTCATGAAGGGCACACAACTCACAGTGAACACGCGTGATGCACTGATCACCTGGATCATGGAAACCTATCCAGCGAAGAGCGGCGGGTAAGCTCATCTAAGAGCCAATTCTACGTGCCACCATCGACCCAAGACGCTCCTTAAGGGCCTCCACACCCTCGCCAGTAGACGCCGAAATTGCCATCACTTCCTTCTTTGGAAAACGCTGGCGAATCTGCTCGATCTTTTCGGCGGCTTCTTCAAGGTCGACCTTGTTAGCGACAATCATCCACTCGCGTTGAGCAAGCTCCTCACTATAAAGCTTCACTTCTGTGCGGAGCTTTTGCAGATCCTCGATCGGGTCGCGATCCTCTGTTCCCGCCGCATCCACCACGAAAAGCAAAATATGGCAGCGCATAATGTGCCGCAGAAATTCATGACCCAGGCCGACATTTTGATGTGCTCCTTCTATCAAGCCCGGAATATCTGCAATCGTCGCGCGCTCGAATCCTGGATACTCAATCACCCCGATCATCGGCTGCAACGTGGTAAACGGATAGGATGCGATCTTGGGCCGCGCCGCGGAAACCTGTGAAACCAAGGTCGATTTTCCCGCATTCGGAAACCCCACCAAGCCAATGTCCGCGATCATTCGCATCTCGAACATGAAAACCCCTTCATCACCCGGTGTGCCCGGTTGGAATTGTTCAGGTGCCTGGTTCACCGATGTCTTGTAACGGTAGTTCCCCTTTCCACCTTTTCCACCCTGCGCCAAAACGAATCGCTCACCAACTTCGCGCATGTCGGCAACGATCTCGAGCTCAAGCTCCGGATCTGACACCTTATACATCTCGTTCGCTTCCGCGAGTGTTTCTACATTGCAGCGATAGACAATCGTTCCCGGCGGCACGCGAAAGACACGGTCCTGGGAAGATTTGCCAGTGCACTGACAGCGCTCACCCGGCCTCCCATCCTCGGCAAACAGTTTGGGATCATAGAAAAACGTCTTCAAGTTATCGACATTCGTCGTGCACTCCAAAATCACACTACCACCATCCCCGCCGTCGCCACCGTCCGGGCCGCCCTTTGGATTATTCTTACCGCGGAAGAAATGCACACTTCCCTGGCCACCGTTTCCGGCGCGTGCGTGGACTCTGATCTGATCGACAAACATGTCCGAATGTAGCCGCAATCGCACACAAGGAAACGGAAAGATGAAAGAGCGGAGATAATCCACGCTCTTGAAGCGCTATTAAAAATGATCGAGTAGGCGCTGATCCGATGACGCAACATTAAGCGCCTGACGAAACGAGTGAAAATCCTGGACCACCGTCTCCTTGGCCTCACCCTTCATTTCATACTTGTCAGCTATCTCCACCAAGCCATCGAATATGATTTCATCAGTTTTGGTGTGATCACTTCAGGCCTACCGCCAGCAGCGAAGCCCAAGGGAACCACAGCTAGCAGCATCGCCAGCACCATATTCAGGGTTAAACGCTTCATGGTCGATAAAACCCAGCCACCTCTGAAAAAGTTGCAGAAATCTTTCTCGATGCAGTTCTCTTTGGCATCCCAACAATCCATGTCTACATTGTCACTACCATCCATTGCGCCCAATCATGTCATCATTCAATCCCGGCCTCGTCGCTTCACTTTCCGCTCGCTCATATCCACTAGCTCGCCGCATTCTCTTCAATCTCGACGCTGAAACCGCACACCATCTTTCGCTCGAAGTGCTCAGCAAACTGCAAGCGATTGGTCTACGCGGAAAAGCTTTACCGAGCGGGAAACCTGTCCGCTGTATGGGACTCAACTTCCCCAACGCCGTAGGTCTCGCCGCCGGACTCGACAAAGATGGCATCGCTATCGACGCCCTCGGCGGGCTTGGATTCGGCGCGATTGAAATCGGCACACTCACCCCGCGACCGCAGCCGGGCAACGACGCACCCAGACTGTTTCGCATCATCGAAGCGGAGGGTATCATCAACCGTATGGGGTTCAATAACGGGGGGATCGACGCCGCCCTGCCCCGCGCCAGCCAACGCCGATACAAAGGCATACTCGGGATCAACATCGGGAAGAACAAAGTCACGCCAAACGAGAATGCCGTCGATGACTACCTCTATTGTTTTCGCGCAGCAGCCGCAACCGCAGACTACATCGCGGTGAACTTTTCCTCGCCGAACACACCGGGATTACGCGAACTTCAATCTGCCGAAGCTCTTCGCAAACTACTCGCACCTCTCAAAGACGCGCAAAAGGAACTTGCCGACAAAACCGGCAAATACACACCGATTGCGGTGAAGATCGCACCAGATCTCGATGATGAACAACTCGCCGCCATGTCCGACGTTTTCGCGGAGCTCAAGATGGATGGTGTCATTGCCACCAACACGACAATCTCCCGCGAAACCGTTCGTGGGATGGCTCACGCTACTGAAACGGGCGGCCTTTCCGGTGCCCCTGTGCGTGACATGAGCACAGAAATCATCCGTAAGCTTCGTGGCTACCTGGATCCAAAAATTCCCATCATCGGTGTTGGCGGAATCACCGATGGAGCGGACGCCGCAGAAAAAATCGCCGCCGGTGCGACGCTGGTTCAGATCTACAGCGGATTCATTTTCCGAGGACCAAAGCTCGTTCACGACTGCATCCGTGCGACGGAGTAAACAACTACTGACATAGCGCCTCTGAGATCATGTTGTCGAGGCTCTGTGCCTCTCGTTGTAGCACGAAACGGGCGAGGCCAGGAGACAACACGTTTTCCAGAACCAATACCACAATCACTCCTTCAGAAAGAGCTGCCATCAGCACACCGCCGAGCTCACCTTGGTGATAAACGCTACGCCCTACACCGAGTCCGCACAATGAGATCAGACGGCTCATCGCATGGTAGGCCCCAACACCCAGCGCGGCGATTCCATCGACACCGTCGATTTCACCACTCGTCACCAGCGGCGAACCACTGTCAGTAATCACCATTATACATTTCGCTTTCGACTCCTCACGGATCGTATCAACCAAGCGTCGCATTCGATTACGCAGATCGGACGATAATTTCCAATATCCGCTACTCGGCGTATTCTTCTCAGAAGAAGGCTGCCCTGCGAGCGACGATGAAAATGCCGCTGTAAGTCTGTCACTGGATTTTGAACTAGTCATTGGAAAGGTCGAGCTCATCGTTCTATGCCTGCGAGGCTGTCTCTCCATGGTTCGCGAAGAAACGTTCAATGAGCTGCTGGGAAATAGCACTCAGAGTCGTGAAAACATTATATCCTGTATCCGCTACCGCCTCGAATGACGGCACAGGATAATCAGGCGAGGTGAAAAGCTCTTGTAGGTGCTCAAGAGGAACCGCACCCGGAACATCACGTTTGTTAAACTGAATCACGATAGGTATGCTCGTAGGAAGGTCTCCATTGTCGCGAATATTAACGCACATCGCCTCGAAGGCCGCCTTATTTTGCTCCATTTTTGAGGGATCAGAATCAACGACAAATACCAGCCCATCCACTCCTTTGAGAACCATCTGTCTGGTGGCTCCAAAAATCACCTGACCCGGCACCGTGTAGAGCTGGAACTTCGTATGGTAACCATTGATCAAAGACGCATGAATCGGCAAAAAATCAAAAAACAGAGTGCGATCGTGCGATGTCGCCAGCGAGATTAATTCGCCGCGCATTTCCTGACCGAGCCGCTGGTAGATATAGCGAAGATTCGTGGTCTTCCCACTCAACCCCGCCCCGCAATAGACAATCTTAAAGCGGAGTTCTTTGCTATGATCGTTGACTACGGGCATGAGGTGTAAGGAAAAATCAAGGCACATCGATGTCACCGCGGCATTGTATACGTTCTCATCGATTTACCAAAAAAACCAAAGTGTAGCGCTAAAACCCGCGAACGAGCTCACGAAGAATAACAATGATGCGTTGCTTCGATGCACGTGAAACATCTTCACTTTTCGCCATCACCGCGATGGTGCCAATGCCTTCACTGAAAAATGCTACTGCACCGCGGCTGGTTTGAAGCGCGAAACTCTGCGCACCTTGAATACCAATTTCGTTGCTCAACTGTCGAACGCTCTCAATCAGTCCACCGAGCATAGGTGCCGATCCGCCGAACCCATCAGTCGAGAACTTGGTCTCTTGCCCTAGGACGAATGCTGCGGAACGCACATCATCGAGCTGCATAATCAGATCAAACACCCCTTTTAAACTTAGCGTCTTTTCCAAACCAAAGACTGCCTTTAATTCGACTTGCTTCCAATCCTCATCCTCATCGAGCTCCGTATTGGCAACCTGCCCTGACGTTTGTGGCGCAGCCGCAGGCTCGGGCGTAGGTTGCGTTGTAGGTTGAATGAACGATTCGTCACTACCCTCTGGCAGACGGGTCTCCTCCTGAAGGTCGCGGAACTTCGGCTGCGGGTTGGCAGCTGGCTCGGCAGTTAATCCCGAGAGCGGTGCAAGTGGTTTCACTGGCTCGGCTGGACCCGGTGTTACAGGTGAGTTACTGCCTTTTGTCGTCTCTTTAGATGTCTGTTCATGGAATGCCCCGAGACGTTTGCTGAGATCTTGAAGCGCGCGGGTATCTTCTAACACACCGCGCGTTGCAGGCTTTGCTACGCTGTCACTTGAGGGCTGCTCTTGCTTGGTATCGAATGATTTTTCGGTGGACGAACTCTGTCTTACGGCGGCTCCGCGTTTCGCTTCATCCGCACGGGCAAATGCCGCAAACGGGGATTCAACGGATGCCGACGGTGTTGAAGAAGGCTCGGTATCATTCGGCGAAAACGGTGCGGTTTCGCACTTCGACTCAGCTTCCCATTTCGAAGCTGAGGGGAGTGCATCCGCTGGAATGGTGATATGTGCGAACATATCGGCTTGATTGAATCCCGAGCGATTATCAGCTTCAAGACCGCTCACCAAAACACTCAGAGGCACTGTAGCCGAACCGTTTGGGTTTCGAGGCTCAATAGCAGAATATGGGATTTCTGAAATCACAAATTCTGGAACATTCCTCGCCGAGAAACCCAGAACTTCGACACCCACAAAGCGCAATGCCTTGCCCAGCTGCACTTTGACCATTTCACCGGATGTATGCTGCTGAGTTGCTGGAATCGAAAGAAAAGAAGACGTATGGTCGTTCGGAAGCATCTCCTTTGGCGCAGGCTGTGACACCGGAGCAGGAGCTGGCTGTGAAAACAAGGGCACAGAGGATTGCTGCGTAGACGCAGACTGAGGAGTCCCCGGCTCAACAATCTCGAACGGAGATGCTGGCTGCGATTGCTCAGACGCAGCTGGCCTTGCTACCGGTTCTTGCTGTGACGAATCTGACGACATCTGAAATGGAGAGGACGGGCCACCAGCCTGGCCTCCACCAGTCATTCCTAATAAGGCCTCTACTCGTTTTTTAGGCAGACGAACTTCAAAATCCTGATCACTCGTGATCGGACGCGCAAACAAACGTGGACAGGCTTCGTAAATGTCCGAAAGCATCACCACGGGCCGTCCCGATGCCATTGACTGACGAGCCCGAGTCAGGTCGAGATCAACTTCCTGACCTGCTGGCATCGACTGCTGGTTGATAAACTCCGGCGGCAAAAGCGACGCCAATTCCCCAGCCGTAAAGCCACGCACCGGAAGCTTCTCAGGACGAACAAACCCTCTGGAATGCGCCTCTTGATCGCTCGCAGGACTGAGCGGCGAAACCCACTCTCTGGACGTATTCAGCTCGGAATCGAACAATTGGCGCTCTTTATCGGCGTTCGGTTTTGGCTGGTTGCTCTGGGGCCTTGTGTCACCCTCCTCGGAGCCCCCAAAGACTTTGTTGAAAAATGAACTCATAAGATTTCAAGAATGGTTACTTCTCTATATTTGTGCCCCATACAGCGTGGTGACAATCTATTTCCTTGCAAACTTGAGAATTCCGCATGCTAAACTGCTGCAAACACGTTCCTGTAACGTATCACAGACGACCACATCAATCACATGGATCTCTCCGACTTTCGCAAAGACTATCTCCAAGGCGGACTCACCAGCGAGGAACTTGCCACCACTCCGGTGAAGCAATTCACCACTTGGTTCGAACAGGCTATCGAGTCAGGCATCAACGAACCCAATGCGATGTCTCTCGCCACAGCGGACAAGCAAGGACGCCCATCCTTGCGCACCGTCCTGCTGAAATATTTCGACGAGAATGGCTTTGTATTCTTTACCAACTATTCCAGCCGGAAATCGCGGGAAATCAGCGAAAACCCCAACGTCTCCCTACTCTTCCCCTGGGTCGCTTTAGAGCGGCAGGTTATTATTGTCGGCACCGCAGAAAAAATCTCCACCACAGAGTCGCTCAAATATTTCACCAGCCGCCCTCACGAGAGCCAACTTGGGGCGTGGGTGTCACAACAGAGTTCGGTCATCCCCAACCGAAAGTTTCTTCAGATGAAGCTTGCTGAGATCGGGCGCAAATTCAAAGAAGGCAAGGTTCCACTTCCAGACTTCTGGGGAGGCTACCGCGTCGTCCCCCGCGAAATCGAATTCTGGCAAGGTGGGTCGGCACGGCTCCACGACCGCTTCCTTTACTCCCGCCAAACTGAATCGGCGGATAATTGGACAATCAGCCGCCTGTCACCCTGAGTGGCTCTTAGTGCTTTCGAAGAATAGTATGATTATTCGAAACCGGTATTATTTGCCGCCAGCGAGACGATAAACCTCTGAGCCAGCTGCAAGAAATGCGCCAACGCCGTAGACTTCTGATTTATCGGGAAAGGAGTCGCCCGGCGCAGCGCCTACAGGTTGCACGTAGCCGAGCAGACCATCAGGTTGCACACATTTGGTGAGAGCTTTCCAACCTTTCGTGATGACGGGCATATATTCCTCTTTATCGAGGTAGCCTTGGTTCACGCCCCACGCCAAACCGAAGACATAGAATGAGGTGCCGCTGGTTTCCTTGACAGGATACCCTTCTTCGCCCCCCAGCAAGCCCATCGACCATGTGCCGTCTTCGCGTTGGATCCCTTTGAGTTTCTCCGCCATTTCCTTGTAGGTTTTGAGGTAAAAATCACGATGCTTCCAGTCCTTGGGAAGATCCGGAATCATCAAGGCCAAACCACCGAATACCCAGCCATTGCCACGTGCCCAAAAGACCTTTTCGCCATTCTTCTCACGCTTTTTAAAGAAGCTGCTGTCGCGCCAGAACAAATGTTCTTTCTTGTCCCAGAGTAAGTCATAGGTCGCCTTGTATTCCTGATGCATGAAGTCGAGATACTTCTGCTCACCAGTTATTTTTGCCAATCTTGCCCAGACCGGCGGTGCCATAAATAATGCATCACACCACCCCCAGCGAACATGGGAATCGGTATTTTTGCCCCAAAGCAGTGAGCCTGTTTTTGGATTCTCCAAGATCCAGTCGAAGTGTTCCTTGGTCGGCATCATCATCGACTTGTCTTGGGTATCCTGATAAAGAGAGAGGTAGAACTGGCCAACAGCATGATCGTCGGCGTGATAAGGTCGCTTGTGCAGTTTCCAGCCGTTCCGCTCGCCAATCATCTTGAGCCAATCCGCATATTTCTCATCGTCGGCAATCTTCCGCCATTGATTCATCCCCGCATATAGCGCCGCATTATGCCAATCGAGATCATGCCAGTTCGTCGACGTGAATCGCGCGACATGTCCACTGAGCTTATATTTTGGATTTTCCTTCTTTTTCTTCAATTGCTCCTGCATTGCGGAAGAGATTGCGCGGAATTTCACCTGCTCGGGAAATGTCTTTATTTGCCAGTCCGCCACCCGTTTGGTGATTTCTTTTACACTCGCAGGATCTATCGGTGATTCATCTGCAAATACCCCACCGACCATGATACAGACCACTCCAGCCACAACTGTTTTTGTATTTTTATGATTCCACATACGTCCGGCATTGTGCGAAACCTCGACACTCGTCGCAATCCAAAACGGATAATTTCCCGCCGATTTTGGAACGCTCTAGTTGCTCACGGCTTCTCGCCACCGAGACGCGCCTCCACCTCTTGGCGCTTTATTTCGAAGGCATCACTATCTCTAATGCGCTCGATTTCCATCAGCGGACCGACTCGCACCGTGGCTGAGCTGAACGGTTTGGGAATTCGGAAGCCATCCCACGTATTCAACTCCCAAAACTTGTCATAGTCGACCTTAAACGGCAACAACGCCGCACCCGTGACCCCAGCAACATGCAGCGCACCTGGACCCAAGCGATACCGCGGACCACGTGGACCGTCCGGCGTGATCACTAAATCTCCACCACTCTTAAGAAGTGCCGCCATTTCGCGCAAGGCAGCAGCGCCGCGTTTATTGCTCGACCCGCGCACCGCATCGACGCCGAACTTTCGCATCACCGTTGCAATGATTTCTCCATCTCCGCTCGGGCTGGTGAGCACCGCGCCTTGACGCTCAGGAAAATATTTCTTAAAAATCACCGGCATCACCATCAGACGGTTGTGCCAGAACAACCAGATCACCGGCTCACCCAAACCCTTTTCCAGCAATCCGTCTGGATCGTCCACGGTTACCTTTAATGTCGATCCCAGCGCACGAATAAACCCGGCAATCACCGAAGGCAGCGCCTTGGCTGCCAAGGTGCGCCGCATCACTCGAAAGGTTTTCTTCATGCTCACCCTTCACTTCTCACCGCAAATCCTCGACCAGCCAACCAAAATCCACCAGTAAGAACTATCCTGCAAAGGTAACTTGGTTAAACTATTCCCTTTTCCCCTCCGCCTCCATGCCCTATCTAAGACAGTAGAAATTATACACTTATGGAATTCGATTGGCTCGACGCCCCTTTTGACATGAAAGCCTTCAAGCCCCGAGAACTCGAAGAGGCTTTTGAAGATCCGTTTAGCATCCGGGTACTTCCTGAAAGCCCTTACGGCGACGACGAGTCGCGCTTTCTCCTGCTCGGCAAGACCGTTACCAACCGCGATCTCTTCATCGTGTTTTGGACAGACGGTAAAAAAGCGCGCGTGATTGCCGTGCGTGAAATGACCGAAGACGAATCCTCATTCTACCACCGCCGCAACGCCGATCTTCTCTGATCCTCGTCATCCAGAATTTTCAAACCTTTTAACGATCAAGCCATGAAAACCATTTCCAACTGGAGCGACATCCCGTCCTTCGATGACGAACAAAGCGAAGCTGAATTCTGGGCGACAAGTCATATCGACCTGAAGCTCATCAACGAGTCCGTCCTCCGTTCCGACTCACGTGAATCCACCACCATCACCCTACGCTTCGATCCACGCATGCTCGCGCGCATCAAGCGCTTGGCACGTGGCCGTTTCCTCAACTACCAAAGCATGATGAAGCAATGGTTGAGTGAGCGACTCGAACAGGAGTTGAAATAACTTTACCCTCCTGTAAAAGACGTGCATCACGCCCGCACATCGCGGATTTGGGTCATCGCCTTCCTTTGCTGGTTTGGCGTACTCTTCTACTTGTCCAATGGCCCCGTCCCCATCAACGATGGGCCGGACATCCCAAATCTCGACAAGCTCCTGCACTTTCTCTACTTCGCAGGCGGCGGTGTCGGATTGCACCTGGCATTCCACTTCAAATCCCAGCGAGAGCTCACCCGCCCACCGTTCTCGCAACTCATCATCGTCACCGTGATCATCGCCATCTGCGGCGCATTCGACGAGTGGCATCAAAGCTGGATCCCCGAGCGCACAGGCAATGACCCGTTCGACTGGCTTGCGGACATTCTCGGCGGCATTGCTTCGTATTGGATCCACCGCCCCATCGCTAAATTCATTCCCCGCTTCAGCTAACGCCAGGTTTTCATCGCCATGGATCTCTTCGACAACCTTCCCGCAGACGACCAAGACTTGCCAAAACGCATCGCCACGCTGCGTGACCAAGTACGCCACCACGACGAACTGTACTACAACCAAGCCACGCCGGAAATCTCCGACGCAGATTACGACAAGCTCTTTCGCGAGCTCGAAGAACTGGAGAAATCCCACCCCGAGCTGGACGATCCAAACTCGCCAACAAAACGCGTCGGGGGCACCCCTCTGGATTCCTTTGAACAAATCGAACACCTCGTCCCGATGCTCTCGATCGATGATGTCTTCGAGCTTAGTGACGAACAATTGACGAATGCCCCAGCTGGCACACCGCGAGAAGTCGAGCTTATCGAATTCTACCAGCGGCTACGCAAAAACACCGCGCTCGAAAATCCTGAAGTCACCGTCGAGCCCAAAATCGATGGCGTTGCCGTGTCACTTGTCTACCGCAATGGAAAACTCGACTACGCAGCGACGCGAGGCGACGGAAAACGAGGCGATCTCATCACCGAAAACGTCCGAACCATCCGCAATGTGCCACTGAATCTCGGTGAAAACGCCCCAGCTCTACTCGAAGTCCGCGGTGAGATTTTCATGCCGAACGGTGCGTTCGCCAAGATGAACGAGGAGCGCGACGAAGCAGGGCTTCAGACCTTTGCCAATCCGCGCAATGCCACCGCAGGAACGCTCAAACAACTCGACTCCCGCGAAGTCGCGAAACGTCCACTAGCCTTCCTCGCCCACGGACTCGGCGCCTATGACGGACCTGTGCTCAATTCGGAGAATGACTTCCACCAACTGCTCAGCGGTCTAAACATCCCTGCCAACCAACCAGTCCGGCATGCCAATAGTCTGACTCAAATCCTCGATCACGTCGCCACATTAAACACAGAACGCCACGAGTTCGATCACGCCACAGACGGCGCGGTGATCAAACTACTCGACCGCAACCTTCGTGACCAACTCGGCGCCACCTCGCGCGCACCACGCTGGGCAGCCGCATACAAGTTTCTCCCGGAGCAGGCCGAGACGAAACTGCGAGCAATCACCATCCAAGTCGGACGCACCGGCGTGCTCACACCAGTTGCCGAACTCGACCCGGTGCTCGTTTCTGGCACCACGGTGTCGCGCGCGACTCTCCATAACCAAGATGAGATCGACCGCAAGGACGTTCGTGTTGGTGATACCGTCATCATCGAAAAGGCCGGAGAGATCATCCCAGCCGTGGTGAAAGTGGTACTAGGAAAACGCCCGGAAACCAGCGTTCCCTACACTCTCTTCAACGCCGTAGACGGCAGCTGCCCATCGTGCCAAGCACCCATCTCGCGAGAGGATGGGTTTGTCGCATGGCGTTGTAGCAACTTCGCCTGTCCGGCTCAAGCGGTGACAGGCATCAAACAATTCGCTTCACGCAAAGCGCTCGACGTCGATGGTTTGGGCACCTCTGTTGCCGAAGCACTTGTCCGCGACGGCCATGTCCAATCCGCACTCGATCTCTTCGATCTCGAACTCGACACTCTCGCAACACTCAACCTTGGAACCGCAGAGGAGCCGAGAATCTTCGGCGAAAAACGTGCCACTAAAGTTCTCGAATCACTCGAAAAAACCAAGTCACGCCCGCTCTCCCGTTGGCTCTACGCGATGGGCATCCGCCATGTTGGAGAATCTTCAGCCATCGAGCTATCACGACTGCACAAAACCCTTAGTGATGTCGCCACCTCCGAAATCATTCGCGATCTCGCCGACCTGCCAAACTTTGCCGAGCTCTCAGTCTCAAAGCGAAAAAAAGAGAACCACCCGCGTCTCGCAGACTATCAGATTGACGACAGTCTCGGCCCTGTAGCTGCGGCCAGCGTGCGCGAGTTCTTCACCTCAGAAGCCGGACAACATGTTCTCGAAAAACTCGCTCATCTGGAGATCGACCCTGTTTCAGACAACTACCTTCCAAAACCCACTAAAGCCGACACCTCCGCACTTCCCTTCGTAGGAAAAACCTTTGTGATCACCGGCACACTCAGCAAGCCTCGCCCAGATTTCAAAAAGCAGATCGAGTCACTCGGTGGAAAAGTGAGCGGAAGCGTCAGTAAAAATACAGACTATCTCCTCGCGGGCGAAGCTGCAGGGTCAAAGCTCACCAAGGCCGAGGAACTTGGAGTGACAGTGCTCAACGAAGAGGGACTTGCCACACTAATAGATTCCCTCAGTTCCTAATCTAAGAGTCGGTCCGTCGAACATAGCGTCGGTATTCCTGCCACCCTCCCGCCAGTGCAAAGACTTTGAAGGGTGTTGACTCTTCGAGTTCAGACTTCATTTGATGACTGTCATTGCAGCCGATAGACGCGCAGTAAACCACGATTGTTGTATCAGGGCCGAGATTCTCGCTGTGCTCATAAAGCACATTGCCGATAGAGCCACCATCACCATGTGGCCAAAAATTCAATGCACCCGGGACATGGTCACTCGCAAAAACCTCTGGAGGACGGAGATCAATCCATAGAACTCCACCTGGTTGACGACTTAGCTCGAAAGCATCATTAACCCAGATCTCTCCCTCACCGACTTCATCACGTGACAATCCAGCATCTAAAGTCGACGCATCAGGGTGAAACGCACGAACCGCAACCGACACCACGGTAATGATGACAATGAGCGCCAAAAGTTGGATCGAGAGTCGATACATAACGAAAGCTCTAACAGACCTACTTCCCGACGCTCAAGAAGAACATGTGGTCACGAAATTTCTTAAACTCACAGTCAGTCGACACCTTGACCAAGCCCATCTGCGAAAGATCTAGAGATGTCGGAGTGACATGCAAACGGTAGTGCTTTCCTTCTTCCACGGTCTCAACGGATATTTCGAAATTCGAACGTGTGCAACTCACATCAGTGATCTTAATCGGATTCTTCCAAGGTATCTTCACATCCACAGTCTTCGTCTCCAACGCTCCGCCCATCTTCCATTGGAGCCTGTTCGGTGAGATCTCCACGAGCACTGGCACAATCACAGTCAACTCCAAGACCTCCTCGTAAAGCTGGCCCTGATCGTCCCGCATTATCACTTTAAGTATCTTTTTGATCGACCCCGTAAACGAGCCCACTTTGAAAACCGCCTCAACGACACCTTCCTCGCCAGGTTTAAGTTTTCGCTTTGGACCGGCACTCAGGCATGCCGAGCAGCCACTTTTAAATTCAACGATCTCCACATCACCCTTTGTGGTGTTCACATAAGGATAGTTCACCGTAAGCGTTTCATCGCCGGGTTCACTCGGCATGGTCATAGCCGTAGTTTTAAACTCCAGCTTTCCAGCAAGGAGATTTCCAACACACAGAGCGAAGCAGGCAATTGTGGAGATGATCTTCATAATCTTATTAAAACCAAACATAGAGGAAACAGTAAACCAAAACCCCAGTAATCGAGACGTAATACCATATCGGGAAGGTCCATCGCGCAATCCGTTTGTGGGCTTCAAAATCCCCACGGATCGCCCTTCTCACCGTCATGTAAATCAAGGGCAGCATTCCCATCGCCAAAATGACGTGCGAAATCAACATCGTGTAATAGACCATTCGCCACGCTCCTTCCCCTTGAAACGGTGTATGCGCACCGCCAACATGAATCTTATGCGTCACGTAGAGCACCAGGAAAACGGCAGAGACCAACAGAGCAGAGACCATCATCGCGCGATGCAAGGTGATCCGCTTGGTTTTTACCGCAATAAATCCAACCGTAAGTAGCAGGAATGAGGTTCCATTCAAAAAGGAGTTAACCAATGGCAGATCGTCGAGTGTCATGAATGTAAAACGTTGGCAAGCAGACAGGGCTTAGATGAATTCATGCGCTTAACAACAAGGCGAGAATTCCCTTAGTCGCTTACCCTACGCAGGACCTTCGCCGCATCGACAAATTATTTGCCACAAAGACACATTTCAAATTTCCATAATCCAAGATTGCCGAATTGCTTAACATTCATTAAGTATTAAGCAATTCGCCTAAATCCCAAGACTTCAGACCATGACCTCTACCTGTATCCGCTCGATCCATTCCCCTACCATCCTTCTCTGGATGGTATGTTTGGCGTTTGGCGCAGCATTTCCTGACAAACTCTTAGCCAAACAGCGCTCGATAATTATTATCGATGCCGGCCACGGAGGAAAAGACAAAGGGTCTTATTGGGGAGGCGTTCGTGAAAGTCGAATTGCGCTCGCTACAGCCAAGGAGTTGGAAAAAGAGTTGCGCCGCCGTGGTTTTCTCACCGTGATGACCCGCCGGACAGATGCCTTTGTCTCACTCGGTGAACGAGTCCGCATCGCCAATCGAGTCCCTAAAGGCATCATCGTAAGCGTTCACTACAACGCCAATACCGATCGTAGCGTCAAAGGAATAGAAACCTACTACATGAGCCCCGCAGGGAGAAAACTCGCCTCTGTCATGCAAGGGACGATGATGGAGAAAGTGCGCAGCAGAAACCTCGGCGTCAAGCGCAAGAACCTCAAGGTCATCCGCGAAAGTAAACACCCGGCCATCCTCGTCGAGTGTGGGTTCATCTCCAACAACTGGGAGCGCGGACGGGCAAACTCCGCATGGTATCAAAAAGCCATCGCCAAACTCATGGCAGAAGGCGTGGCGAGATATTTCGGCTACTAGCTCCTACCATGTGTTATTGATTGCTTTGGCAAGCTGCCAAGAAAACACGCATCGTGAATAGTCAACGATGCGTCATATTCATAGCTCCATGAATCTAATCGCTCGGAAACCCTCACCGCTTCTTCGCTTCATCACGTTCCTCCTGATCGTGGCCAGCCTCCAATTAGCGAAGGAAGTGTTTATTGTCTTCGCGTCTGCCTGCTTACTGACGTTCCTTCTCAATCCAATCGTTCGATATCTTGAGCGTATCGGCGTGCGACGCACATTCGCTGTCATTCTAACGACAATCGCGATCTTCTCACTACTAGGTGGAATCAGCTACACATTAGGGAATGAGCTTCGTTCTCTCGCAATCGAGCTTCCTAGCTATAAAGAAAACATCAGCGAAAGAATCGATAGCTTTCGTGAATTCAACAAGAAGGGGGTGCTCAAGGATCTCACAAACACCTACGAAGAAATCGTCACCCGTGCCGAAGCCAAGGAAAATGATGATCTCAGCGACGAAGACAAAGACGCTCAGGCTGTCCGTTTGGTGAATCCAGAACCTATCAACAAGACCATGATGCAGGTGGTCTTCACCCCCATGCTTAGTGGTCTCGGTATGTTTGGAGCGACCATGGTTCTCGTCATTTTCCTCCTTATTCGTCAACAAGACCTCAGGAATAGGATCATGCGATTAGCAGGAACTAGCCGACTCACTGCGACTACTCGCGCGCTCGACGAGGCGGGGAGCCGGATGAGTCGCTATCTTTTTGCTCAAACAATGATCAACTCAGTGTTTGGAATTGCACTTGCCGTTGGGCTCTATTTCATCGGTCTTCCCTATGTTATTCTGTTCGGCTGTCTCGCTGCCGTTTTGCGATTCATCCCATATATTGGCGCATGGATGAGCGGACTCATCCCATTGACTCTTTCGGTCGCCATTTTCGACACTTGGCAAGAGCCGCTGCTCATTGTTTGCCTCGTCGCCTCCCTCGAATTGACTACCAACATGATTCTCGAGCCGATCTTCTACGGACAGAGCATTGGTGTCTCCGAGGTTGCGCTGTTGGTAGCAATTACATTTTGGACATGGCTGTGGGGACCTATTGGTCTCCTCCTTGCCACACCCATGACCGTGTGTTTTGTCGTCCTTTGTAAATATATTCCGGAATGGCAATTCGTCGACACGTTGATGTCCGACAAACCTTTGATGAATCCCAGCCTGGTCTTTTATCAACGATTACTTGCCATGGATGAGCGAGAGGCCGCCCGAGTCCTCAAACAAGAAATCACCAGGCGTCCATTCTCCCAAGTGATCGACGATACAGTCATCCCTGCATTGACCATCACCAAACGCGAATACAACCACGGACGACTATATGATCGTGAGGTCTTCAATATCGCACAGAGCACTCGAGCCATCGTGGAACAACTCACCCGCTCCAAAAACCTAAAAAACAAACTTGAGTCTACAGATGACGAACGCCCTCTCGTCCTGGCTCGTGCATTCGGAGATGAGATTGACGAGCTTCCACTCCATATGTTTTCCGGCCTTGATGCTTCGCAATCATTCCGACTTGTTATCCTATCAACACACCTCCTCAGCTCAGAGATTATTCAAGAAATCGACAAACAGCGACCAAGCGCATTTTTGATCAGCTCACTCCCTCCAGGGAAAGTATCCGTTGCAAAAATGCTCGCTATTCGTTTGCGCGAGCGATTCCCGGAACTACCAATCATCTTCGGACATTGGACTCATGACGATACCAACATCGAGGGAGAGCGCTTGGACATTGACGCCGAAGGCATCCCTCCAGTTCTCGTCCACAGCCTGACTGAAGCGACAAAAGCCACCTCACGCGCGGTGCTGATGAACGGAAAGCAATAGGGACATCGAAAGGATTACCTTTCACTCGCCCACGCCCTGAAGTCGCGCAGGCACGTCCTTGACGTCGATACCCGCAGCCGTAAGCACGTCCCACACAGCGATCAATGCCTCGAGCGGTGCGCGACGGTCGGGCTCTAGTTCGAACCTCGCCCCTGCACCGATACTCGCCTTGCGAACCTCCAACATCTGCTTCATCAACTGCGGATTTTCCACCACCGTCCCGTCAATATAAATCGCTCCGTCTTGATCGATCGAAATCACCACATCAGCAGCCTGTATCGCTTCACCTCCAATGTTCGCCGCGGAGGGCAACTGAATATCCAACCGCCGCTGATCCACCTCCCCACCGCTTTCATTCTCGTTCTGCGAAACGGTCTGCGTTTGCGACTCCGCATCGCTCTTTGCTTCGTCACTGCGGAACTGCATTGTCACCACAAAGAAGATCAGTAAAATCGCCAAAATATCGATCAGCGATAGAACCGGCACTACGGGACGGTGTTTTCTTGGATTGAGAATCTTCATCGTATCAACTGATAATCATCCACTCCTTACACCTGCGGCGTAGCAGCAACCGGAGCCTCGACCGCATTCTCATCCTCTCGACGCGAGCGATGCAACAGCGACACCAGTGATTGCAAAGCGACCTCGGCTTCAGAAGCTCGAACTTCCACCGAACGCGTAAACGCACTGTGCGCAATCACCGCCGGCACCGCCACCGCCAGACCTGCAATCGTCGTCGAAAGTGCACGACCGATGCCCAGCGCAATTTGCCCAACGTCCTTGTCCGCTTCAGACAAGCCGCCAAACACCTGAACCAATCCGGCAGCCGTTCCCAAAAGTCCCAATAGCGGACTGATCGTAATAATCACCTCCAGCGCACTGAGCCCCCATTGCATCGCTACAACCATTCGCCTCGCCTTCACTTCCACCGCCTTTGAGGTTTCCTCTTCGCTCCCATTCAAACGCGACTCATGAAACGCCGCCTCGACGATTGTTCGCAGTGGTGACTCACCATCTTCGCGATGAAGTGCAATCCGCACAGGCTCCAAGCGAGCCGTACCCGTTGAGCCAGACAGCTCAGAGAGCGAGCCCCACAGCACAGGAGGCATCACTCTATCAATCCGCAGAGCAATCATCCGCACCGCAACGATGAATACCACGACAAATCCACAGCCAAGAATCAGCCAAAGGAACAGACCTCCTTGGGAAATAAAATCACCAAACGATGAATAGAGTGACGCACTGCTCTCACCGAGCACAGGTTGAAATATGGGGAAACTATACATGAATATTTTACGGTAAACTTATCTACGAAAGTTTTAGTAATTGGGAAACCTAGCCGACGAAAAACAAAAAGTCGAAGACCACCTCGATCGGCTCTTCTCCAATTTCACTCTTCAACGAATCTGGAAATGCCGGTAGCGGCGTGCCTTTCACCGCTTCGGTAGTGAAGAGTTTCTGAACCTCGGTGACACCGTCGGCGTGTTCAACATTCACCAGCCCGACGCGGCCATCAGAACGTATTTCCATCACCACACGGATCATTCCGTTGGTGATGTATGAACCGTTCACCGGATCGTGACAGGCACGTTGCCAATTCTTTGTCACCCGCTTCGACGCCCCTGAAAGATACTTCCCAATCTCCGTTCCACGCGCAGCAAGACTGTCGATCCCTCGTGCATCCAAACGCCCGCGATAGCGTCGCTTCACCCGCTGGATATCGCCGCTTCCTCCGCCGGAAGAGGTCACTGCGCCTTGACCGTTATTAGGAATGCTCGCCTCCCCTTCCTTACCTTGCTCTTCGGAATCGCCGGTATCCGCCACTCCTTTGCTCTCATCTTTTTCAGCCTCAGTCACCTCAGGCTCGACAGGAACTGGTTGCAAACCGGGGATTTCCATCACGTCCTCAACCACCTTTGCCGCAGCACCAGAACTCGCCGCCTGCGCTATCGGTGCCGGTGATCCAAGTGAAAGCACGCCACCGTCGCCCGGCAGTTCACCCTCACCATACTTGGTCTCCACCAACGAGTCCAAGCGTTCATCCTCCATACCCTCGTCGGTAGTCGGCACCTCTTCACCATCAGGGTCCGCCGCCGCCAAGGCAGACGCCGCTGTCATATCCCGATCACTGATCGCATTAGTGTCCTCCGGCGGCTTCTCACTGGCCTGGCCCAAGGACTCCACCAACCTGGTGTAACGCTCGCGCGCAATCTTTTCCTCTTCAGGGCTCGGCTCAGGCTCGGGAACTACAAACTGCTCAGGCTCGGAGAGCATCTCACGCCACGTTTCCGGCAACTCCTTCGCCACGTCCCTCGCTCGGTCACGAGGCGGCAATATCATCACTTCGGTCGGCGGTTTAGCTAACTCCTCAAGTATTTCCTCCTTATCCACAGGCTCATTTTCCGGAGAGCGTTGGTCTTCCTCCACCTTCACTACCACATCAGGCTTTTCGCTCAGAACGAACACCGTCTGAGCAGCGATCGCAATCATCAGCACAACCGACAGCGATACCGCAGTAGCAAGCCAGTAATGGATGGGTCGGATATACATGCAAAAAGTCAGCGAGAACTTCGATCAAAAGCGAAGTCGACATTCATTAGTTGCGAACAAAATAGCTCAAATTCTCAAGCTCCACGGCGAGGTCGACATTCTTTACCATCACGTGATCCGGCACGTCCACCACCGTCGGTGAGAAATTTAAAATAGCCTGCACTCCAGCATCGATCAATTGATCAACCACATCCTGCGCCGCGCTAACGGGCACCGCCAAAATCGCCATCCGCACGTCGTTCTTATTCACAAAACCCATCATCTCTTCCTGCGGGATTACCGGAACGCCATCCACCTTCGGGTCTCCACGCCTCGCAGCGATATCAAATGCAGCAAGAATCTCAAACCCTTCCTTTTGGAATCCGCTGTAGCGCAGTAATGCTGACCCCAGGTTACCGGCACCCACTAACACCACAGGCTGTAGCCGATTCCGCCCCAATGCATCGCGGATCATCTCCACCAATGTATTCACATTATATCCCAACCCTCGCGTGCCAAAATGCCCGAAGTGCGCCAAATCCTTGCGCAACTGCGTCGGTTTCACCCCGGCGACGCCCGCCAGCGACTCCGACGACACCGTGTTCACGTCATTTTCGATCAAGCGCTGCAGGCATCGCTGATAAATCGAAAGTCGATACACCGTCTTTTTCGGTATTACTGGTGCTGGCAGGGATTCTTTCATACAGCTTGGTGAGTATTCCATAACTAAACGCGCCAGCTAGTGAAAATCCGTTAATTATTTCACAAGCCCTCTCGATACCCACCTAAAATTCCGCCGAATCTATGACCTCCAACGAATCTCGGTTGTATCATAGGGCTTACTTGCTAGCGTAAATTGCTCCCTCATCTCCATAGCTAATCCTTATTTATGAGTTCTTCACTTGCCACCGCACTCCGTCAACACGCCCTCGTTCCCGTCATCGCCCTAGAGAACGCCGATCAAGCCACCGACCTCGCTGCCGCACTTGTCGATGGCGGACTTCCGGTCGCAGAGGTCACCTTCCGCACCGCCGCTGCTGAATCCGTCATCCGCACCATGGCGAGCCGAGGTGACATGCTCGTCGGAGCAGGCACCGTATTGACCAAGGAACAAGCCGACCGCGCGAAAGACGCCGGAGCCACCTTCGCCGTGTCACCTGGATTCGATCCAAACGTCGTCAATCACTGTCAGAATATCGGCCTGCCCATCTTCCCCGGTGTCATCACACCATCCGACATCTGCGCCGCCATTTCCCACGGCCTTACTGAATTGAAATTTTTCCCCGCGGAGTCCTTCGGCGGACTCTCCACCCTTAAAGCGCTCGCCGGTCCGTTCGGCGGCATCGAATTCATGCCCACCGGTGGCATCAGCGAATCCAACCTCGCCAGCTACCTCGCCTTTGACCGCGTTATCGCTTGCGGCGGAAGTTGGATGGTCGCTCCAAAACTTTACGCCGACGGTAACTTCGACGCCGTCCGCGCCGCCGTCGCCGAAGCCGTTACCCTCGCCAAATCCTGCCGAAACTAAAAAACTTAGTCATTAGTCAACCAAGGGGCGCAAGCCCCACCGTGGCGGGGGCATCCTGCCCCCAAGCCAAACAACACAACCGTGGCAGGGCCATCCTGGTTAATTTCCCACCCCCGGCGACACCACCATGGCAAACCTCGCCGAAGTCGAAAAACTCGGCGGCGGCGGATCAGCCCGCGTCGATCGCTAAGCTCCACCGTGGCGGTGGCTTCCAGCCACCAAGCCAAACAACAGGCATCATCTCGGACAGAATTTACAAGATTTACAGGATTGAGAAGCAAAGCCCGATCATTTCCCGCTTAGGTCGTGAATCGTCCCGTGCATCGAGTTGGTGATCGGTATGCCATTCTCTCCCTGCACAACAATATTAAGTTCGTAGCACTGAGTTGGTGCCAACGATGGGATCTGAATCGAGACGATCCGCCCATCCTCACTCAGATTAGCCCCAGTAATCTCCAACACCTTCTCGTTATAGTGATTCGAACCATACTGCTGGGATCGCTTGAGCGACCAGGTCTTCATCACAAAAGCGTCTTTGTTTACGCTCTGGGAATCAAGCGGATCACTGAAGGTGACATCCATCGTGCCTGATCTCACGTGCACCGCGAGCGGAATATTCGCGGGCTGAGCAGTCCGGCGAATCCGGTAAAACCCGCCAGGGTCTGAAGCATTGCTCGCCCACGAGGTCATTCCACAAGTATAGAGCGCGCCATCATCATGGAACCGCCCACGCATGATGCCGGTAGGAAACGCAGGCATCGGCAAATCGTACACCGCGCCCTGCCAGACATCGCCGACTTTTTCATGAGGTACGATGTAGGCCCGGCCCATCCCGTAGCTCAAATTCAGGAGCGATCCTGCTAAGTTGCCCCAGGCATCTTTCGGCACCCAAACCAACTCAGCGGGACTGCGATCCTTGATATTGTCAATCCACACCATCGGTTGCTCCATCGCATCATCCGAGGGATCAGTGACATCCGTGTAACCCAGCATATTACCATAAAACCCATGATCATCGATCCGATTGATCCGGTTCTTGGGCGTCCAGTTGCCTTCCTGGTCGGTGATGAAAAAGGACCCATCCTCATTCAAACAAACGCCATTCGCGGCTCGGAGACCACTTGCAAGGATTTCCGTCTTCGATCCGTCCGCACTGATCTTCAGCAGTGTCCCGTGTTGAGGCACCAAGCCGGGAAGCGCATGACGTGCGGACTTCGCATAATAAAAGTTCCCCGCGTCATCGGTCTGCAAACCCATAGCAAATTCATGGAAGTGCTCGGTGACTTGATGGTCGTTGTTGAAGCATTCGAGAAAATCAATCTCTCCGTCATCATTCAAATCACGCAGCCTCACCAATTGATCACGACAGGTGATGAACAAATCATCGCCCCGAAACTTCACGCCCAGCGGTTGGAACAATCCTGTAGCGATTCGCCGCCATCGCAAATCAGCCGGGGCTGGCTCGGCAATGCCATCGACGCGCCACACATCACCCGTCCAACTGGCAACGATGGCCGCCTTGCCATCCGGAGTAAAATCAAACCCACCCGGACGCACCAGACTATTCCATGGATTAACCATAGGCAGGGGAAAAACATCCACCGCAAATGGCACCGCATCCGAACCTGCCATCGATCGTGTCACGATCTCATCTTTCCACTGTCTTGGCCCACCGTGAGTCAGCGACTCCAACTCCAGCGGGACGTCCATCGCTTTTGCGAGCACATCTACATCCAAAACCGTGTCGCGAGAAATCAACACCTGCACAACTGCCCCACCACCCAGTGTCGCCACCCAAAACCCCTCGCTCTTTTTCAGCACTCCTTCACCGACCAAAGCAACGTTCACCGAGTCAGGAGCGACGCGCAATTTCAACGCATCATCCGCCGTTCCCACATTGATCGTCCTGACAAACACCGCCTTGCCGTCCAGCTCAATCCAACTCGGCGACTCCAGCACGCGCACGCCATGCACCTTAATCTCGATGATCGCCTTGTCACCATACTGATACATCCCGACATACTCCGCCCACTCTTTTGGCAAGGGCCCGTAATGCTTTCCATCTTTTCCTAACAAACGATCGTCTTCCCATGAACCATTCGGCGACGCCCACCCCGGCCCAATAGGATTCACAAAGTGCCTATCTCCCGTTAAACTGAGATGCGTGCCATGGCTGCGATCGAAAGCAATGCTGCGCCAGTTGATAAAATCACCGGTGGTCGCCGTCGCAAACTGCATGGTGTCGTGATCATAGACCATCCAGGCCCTGCCCTTGCTCACCCCACCCGGCCCCTCATCAAGACGAATCGCGATCCCTTTTTGAACGATGTTGCTTTTATCGACCTGATAGGTCCACATCATCGTCGAACCGAAATCCATACTCAAATAATAGGGTGGTGCGCGATGCTCGACCTCGCGCTTTGCCAACGCCAAGCCTTTTGGCAATCCTGCCAAATACTCCGCGGTAATTTGAGTGTATTGGCTTGGGTTATCCTCGCGCAAAAACTCCTCACGGATGTAATGAGCCACCGCATACTTCTGCATCGTCGTCAGCTGCGGCATCGCTGTCATCGCCTGATAACCATGAGTCAGCGTTTCGACAATTGAATGCGGGTCCGCTCCATTCTTGAAAGCCTCCACGGAAAACTTGCGAGCCGTCGGTAACGACCCCGGCAACTCTTTGGTCCCGTGACACATCACACATAACGACTGATAGATTTGCCCGCCTTTCTTCAGTGTCCTACCATTCCATTGCGACACAAGCAATCCATGGTCTGAACGCTCCAAGGGCTGCACCCAGGCGTTCACCACCTTGGCTCCGGCATTCTCTAAATGAACCAGTGGCCTCCAGGCGACCTCACTCAACTGATTGGCAAAATCCGGTGTATTGGCACTTCTCCCATAGCCTTGAAACAACAAATGAATCTCATCGTCCGGCAAGGCGCGTTGCCAAACCTGCAGTTTACTGACTTGGCCCTCGCTTAGAACACCCCCGAAATCCTCTGCCGCCGCCGCCACTTTCAGGACGTGCTTGTCCTCATCAGGTTTGGAAAACGATTTCCTCTCAGCCACCATCACCCCATCGAGCCACAGCTTCACATGACCTTCCCGACTGACCAACACAGCCACATGAGGTAAACCATCGCTGACGTTTCCACCGCCGGTCATCTTTCCCAGCCAGCCAATTTCATAAACCAATGTGCCCTGTTTAATCATCAATGCCCTAGATCCCGGAGCCCACTTACCCGTCGCTGGGCACTTGGCCATAAGAGTGCCGTCCGAGCTCGTCTGAAACGCCAGCGAAGCCGTGAAATCCTCGCCAAACGAGACACCCGCATCCGGGAATGTCCTGACAGTTTCCTCGATCAAGCGCTCGACTTTGGACTGTCCACCAACCTGCTTACCATCCCTCCAGAGACGCATCACCGCACCGCCGACCGGTGGATGCTCGATCGCGATGTCATGCATCTTACCCGCTTGAAACTTGATGCTCTGCTCATCGCCGAATTGAACCGATCCCGCAGAGACCTCGGACAATTCCAGATGCAGGCGGAAGTCGTGATATGCGCAGGGCTCGGCAATCGATTGAGCACCCTTAGGCATCGGCACTGCCATCACCGACACGGCCACGAGCAACATTAGCCCCAGTGCCTTATCTAAAGTGCTCGCCTTGTACATCATCGCAACGCTACTGAACCCAACACCGGACATCAGTGTTGGTGGTCATCTGCATAATAATGACCACCCAAGGCCTCTCTATCAAGATTCCCTCAAAATGTGCCCAGCATGTCCACATCACAATACCAACCCTCGCCGGAATCGAAAAGTCTCTCAACGGTCGCACCGCGCGTGTGAATCGCTAAACCTCCCGTGACGTTGGCTTCCAGCCGACAAGTCGACCGCTTGAGGCTTAGCGGTAAAGCGGAATTTCATACCGGTGCTCTTGAAGCATTTTTACACGACCATGTTCAAGCCCGTAGAGCCTCTGCGTCACACCCCAAATCTTAACGATCGACTTGTGCTCTCGATAACTGTAGCAACTGCGTTCAGATAGAACTGCCCATACAGGAGACAACTTTGTCTTCTCAAGGCCTGATAAGAATGCCTCTGCCCTAACCAGCAAGGGAAGACTATGGCGTGCCTTGAAGTGGGACGTAGTCGGCGATATTGCGGCCAAATCCCCTTCAATATCAATATACTGATAGTCTTCCCCTCCCCAAGTTAATCCCATAACTTCACAGAGCCTTGGAGAAGGTATCCGAGCCGAGACTTCCGACCGTGAATCATAAGCAGAATATGCAGCAAGCTCGACAGATTGCTCGATCTCGCTTAGCCAACCTTCTCTTTCATACTCTCGACACTCAACTATCGAAGGAGCCCAAGGAAATTCTCCAATCCAGCCCTTATGCAGTTCAGGTAGATCACACCCATTACCATAAAATTTGGCATCACTTGTCTTATCAAGAAAACTTTCCAAGTTCTCTTTTGGGAGAAGCCAACAACGGATATCCGTCCACATTTTAAGAGTCCCTTCCTTTGCCTCGTCTTGCCATACATCTAGCTCTTCCTTCCATGTCAAATGGCACGAAAGGTTCAACCAATTTCCAGCCAAGCCATTCACTATTGTCGGCTGAATGACGCCAGATTGGTCGAAAGGACTAGACTCAACCCATAACTTTCGCTCGTCCTTCCCATACCCACCGGCAAATGGATCAGGGTATCCTGTCCAATCTTCTACGTTCGCTTCGGAGATACTCGTTGGATCTTCTTCTCCCCTGTAGTCATCGTAGTGATGAACGGGATCTTCAAGAGGTTGGGTCGGGTCAAAACCTCTCGCATATAACTGCCAAGCTCCTTCATAGGTTTGCTCTATATCGCCCCAATCCTTCTTCATACGATACCTGTCAGCAACTAGCCCAGTAAACTCCCTCAGACCAATCCACTGATATTTTTTACCAATCCTCTCAACTTTTGCATCTTCCTGATCAACCCTAAGACGTCCGGAACTCATCAAGCTTTCTGCTTTTTGGAATAGCTCAGGCTTCCAACCAAGTTGTTTGATTCTCTGCAGGATAAACCGACGCCCAATAAGTCCACTAAAGGAACGATCGTCGCGGTAGCTCTTAACAGCTGGCTGGCGCAAAGTTCTACGAGAAAAGTGAGACAGTTCAGCGTCCATCACATAGCGACCAAAGTCACCATAGAGACACATGCCGGCCTCCTCCGGAACAAGCGAAGTGCAGATCCGGCTCCAGCCCCTCTGCTTATCTTTTTCTAGCTTTTCCACCTCCAACTCGGGCATAATCTTGGGCCACTTACTTCGAAACGGCGGCTTGCAACGGTTAACATCAATCTGCGAAGGCAAACACTCACGACTTTCTGCGCAAAAAATAATCGCTTGAGCAAAATCACGTTGAACCACATTCGGAGGAGTTGAGTCAGGCTCGAACATCTCAAAATAGACGGTCAAAGCTATAGCGCCAAGGGTTTCGGAATCAATCCCACGCAAAGCGACACCACACGCAACACCATAAATCCGCTCTACGATGTAAGGGTCACTGCAATTCGCGAATTCCTTCAAGATCAGCGTAACGAACTTTGGCCGCTCCCTCAAAAGCTTGATCAGTGCCAAAGACGCACGCAGACGCAGAAGCCTGAAATTACTTCCCAATAGCCACGCTAAAAAGATCGAGGCCAGCCATACCTGCTCATCTGACCACGATTTCCCGGGCAACTTGAAAACACACTTCAGAAAGTTATCAACAGGGTTCGAGCCCTCATCAGCCGTCATGTTGCAGATAGGCAAAGTCCAACATCTCTCCAGATCCTGCAGAGATAACCCCATCAAGCCGTGATGTAGACGTAACACATTCAATGGATGATCAGGCACAAGGAACACCTTCATTCGTTCCCTGTAGTAGCGGTCAAACCCAAGACGCTCGAAGCTCGCTGCCAAGAGATCATTGTGAACCTCATCCAACTGGAAGCCTGCCCTCCAGACAAATGAAGCTAAAAAGTCCTCCAGTAATTCAGAGTAAATCATCTTCTCCTCAAAAAGTTGAATAAACTCAATCCCGAAACGCTCCGGCACAAGAACAGCGAACATTCTAAGCAGCCCTCTATTCTCACAGAAATCAGAGTAATCCTCTACCCACTTCTCAGGCAGTCCCTTTTCGCTCCATCCGCTTCTTAGAGCTTTGAGATCGCCAAACTCATCTAGAATTCTTGAACAGATAAAAAAGTCACTAAACCGCTCATAGGCGAACCTCACACATATCTGAGGCTCATCAGAACCTTCCTCGTAGCCGACTGTTTCAACAACAATTCCGTTCGCTCTTAAATGCCGATACAGAGATCGAGACTCGCCCCCTCCGCCAAACATCTCATCGATCAAGGGGCGGTAGCTGTCCAATGGATAGGCTGCTCCTTGTAGCTCACAGATCTTCTCCGCAAGCAATTCCACAGCCTTTTTCGTTACATACTCAGGACAATCGATTCTCTCTAAAATTGTTTCCTGACACAACTTAAGACGCCGCGAAAGAACTCGATCTAGTCCAATTATACCGGCGGGAAGCTTCTCGCCTTGAAAAGTCTCACAGAAGGTCTTCAAAAACAGAGGGTTTCTAAATTCCTCCAGAATTTGAGGAAAGTGATCCCATCTAACCCCATAGGATTCGAAGTAGGTCAACACCGCATCGAAAAGTTCAACATTGAAGCCAAAATGCTCAACTTCAGCCCATTCACTCGCTGAGCTTTCCACAATCTGAGAAGGTAAAACCAAGCTCATAAAGTCCGTCCGACAGCTAACAATTAGACGGATGTTGGGGTAATTCTCCAGACGCTGCTGCAATACAAATAACTGCTGTTTCCACAAGTCTCTTCCCCGACTTTCGTTTACAGCATCAATCGCGATCACAGCCGGCTTTCCTGCTAGCCTTGCCTGCATGTCTAAACAGCTGAGAAAAGCCTCAAATCCATGCTCCCACCCAAGGAATTTGACGATTTTCTCCGTGAGAATATCCCCATCTTTGAATACCTCACCTAGGAGGAGTATTACAGGCTGATCAACATTTAAGGCTATTTCGAAGCTGTGCGCAATGAGGTGAGATTTGCCTGAACCTGCTTCACCGAAGACAAGAAGCTTTGATCCACGATAGAGCTCAAAGCGTTGTAGAAATTCACTAAACGAATCCAATTCCTTAGAAATTCGGGAAACTTTATGAAGCTCGTATGAATACGCTCGGTCTTGGTAAGAATAGCTTTTCTCTCTATCTTTTGCCTTCTTAGCGGATGCATCTTCCTCTTCCCTCAACGACAAAAGTTGCTTCCGGCATTGCATGATCGCTGTTCTGAGATCACTAACCGCCTCTAGCACGTTTGATGAATTCAAATCGAACTCGACTCCTACTATCCTAAAAAACTCAGCCTCTCGTAACTCAAGTTCAGCCCTAAGCTTAGGGGTGATTTTACTGATAAATATTCCTCTCGATTCCCGCAGCGTCTCAGCAAGTGCTCGATTCAGTTTGAGGAAGTGGCGTATAAAATCATCGGTCTGTAGAAACGCCCCCATCTTCTGCTCAGACTCAGTGCGAACATTGCTCTCTGGCGTATACCGCGAATCAAGTAACCTCTCCGATATTTCGAACTTAGTTTTCAGCCAATCCAAAGAAAAGGTTTCACAACCGAACCAATACGCGACAGCACCACGAGATCGCTCCTCACTCAGGGCGAGAACAATCTCCGTTTCACCCATCCAGACAAATTGAAGTTCATGCTCGTAGCCACACTCTTGAGCATAAATATTCCACTTTCTCACATAGTTGTCCCAGGTTGCCGTCTTTTTGGAACGATTAAATGGGCAGTAAATATGGTATTCGGTTAGATCGGGAGAATGGCCAGAAATTGCAGTTCTCACTGACTTGTTGATTTGGGTCCACTGGCTCTGCCCCAATTTCTCGGGAAACTTAGCCTGCATCCCAATCTTTTTACCGCCGTCAAAAACCGCGAAATCTTCCACACCGCCGTCACCTCCCTTATCGTCCACGCGATAAAACGTCTTTGCCCCCTTTTGGGAATCTCTAAACAGCTGCACGGAAATCTCTTCAAACCCTTTGTTACGAGAAGTCTTGTAAGGCCTGATTCTGGAAAGATCTATATCGGGTTGCATTCACCGAGAATACCGCCTCGATTTTATCTTACAATCATTCTCGACTCGATACATGATCAGTCATTCTACCTGACTTAATCAAGCAGTTTCTCAATCTAGCATTCAAGGACTCTTAGTCGCTACACTTGTCAGCCATCTCAATAACCTCGCCTTCAAACCCGCTCCACCACATCCTCCGCACGGTAGCGGATTTTCGGCAGTGCGGCGTAGCGATCTTCGGATGCGCGGTATCCCATGGGGCACATGACGGCTGTTGTCAGCCCGCGCTCGGGGAGACCGAGTTCGCGGTCGACTTCAGCGGGGACAAACCCTTCCATTGGACAGGCATCGACTTTTAGCATCGCGGCAGCGGTCATCAGATTTCCTAGCGCGATGTAGCACTGGCGCACCGCCCAGTCACCCAAACGATCAGGCATTGCGTCGATCAAAGTGGACACCATCATATTGCGGAAACCGGCGAGAGAATCGGCGTCTACACCTCGCACATCAGCGGTGCGCGCAATAAAACGGTCGATATCTTCTTCTCCGAAATGGGTCGGCCTGGCGATCACCACCAGATGCGAACAATCCACGACTTGGCGCTGGTTCCACGCATGTGGGAGAATTTTTCCACGAACCTTTATATCGGTAACGACAATGAACTTCCAAGGCTGAAGCCCGTAAGACGAGGGCGTCAGCACCAGGGCTTTTTCAATATCGTCCCAGATCGCATCGGGGATTCGGCGCTCGCTGTCGAATTGCTTGGTGGCGTATCGCCAGCGCATTGCGTCGACGAGAGTGTTGGAAGAAATTGGTTCCATCTTCGTATTCTTAGGGCAAAGTTGATGTTATGGTGCATTCAGTGCTAAGGAAATCCCAATCGGCACCGCTTTAACGAGAGATGCCGCTTTTTGCATCAATCCGCAAGAACTATGGATACAGATTTGCCAACTTCCCGCCACACCGTCCGATCATCACTTTTCGGCTGCGCGGCTATTTCCGCTCTCGCACTGCTCTCGGGACTTCCCTTGAGCGCGCAAGAAATCCGACGTCCACGCAGCGTCGATGAAGAACCGTCTGAAGTGCGCCCAGCCCGCGAGGTGCTGCCTAACGACGCTGACAACGATGTTGCAGAGGGCGGTGATGGCATCCTTCAAGCCGATCCGAAAAGTGATCTACTGAAGTTCGCCAACATGCATTTTGCGGCGGGTGACTTCCAACTCGCTCTTGAAAAGTATTCCGAATACCTCGCCCTCAATCCTGATGGTCCGGAGGCACGCGAAGCGCTCTACAACAGCGCGGAAGCTCTGCGCAAGCTCCAGCTAATCGACCTGGCATCCGAACGTTACATGCAGTTGGTCACCCGCTTCAAAGCTGGCGATTACGTTGCGGAAAGCGCCTACAAGGCGGGAGCTATCGCCTACAACCAACGAAACTACGAATTCGCTCTACCGCGCTTCAAGGCAGCCGAGATTGCACTCGTAAAACGCGAAGATCTTCGCGAACTACTCCTCGACACCCGCTACCGCATTGCCCGTAGTTTACAGAATGTTGGACGTGGGGGTGAGGCGATCGCCTTCCTTAAAGTCGTTGCCGAAGCACCTGACCCGAACCCATTCCGCGAGCGCGTAACACTCGCACTGGCTCGCCAAACCCTCGAAGCCAATGACCCCGCGAAGGCACTGGAGTATTTTAACACTCTGATCAACACATCAAAAGATCCAGCCCTCAAAGCAGAGGCTGCCACCCGGGCGGCATTGATCGAATCCGATCTCGGCAACTCGGAAAAAGCCGATGCGCTGTTCACCACCGTGCTCGACCTCGAAGGTGCTGAAGAATGGAAATCCATCGCACAATTTGGTCTCATCCGATCGCGATATGCGGCGAAGGATTGGGACGGCGTCGTCAAAGCTTATCAGAAAGGCGTATTCAAACTTTCCGACGACGTGCGTGCGCAAATGTTCCTGATGGTCGGTAACGCCTTCCAAAAACTTGGAAATGGCGATCAGGCGATCAAAGTCTATGGCATTCTCGAAAATTTCTTCAAAGACCGCGAGGAAGGCAAAGAAGCCGCCTACCGCAAATTGCTCGTTTACTACGAAGCCGATCGCGAAGAACTCATCGCCGTGGCCGATTCGTTCATCGAGCAACTTCGACTGACCGACCCGGCATCCAAGTTCATCGATCGCGCACTCTTGCTGAAAGCCGAGCACTACTTCGCTGCTAAGGAATACACCAAGGCAGTCGCCGAATACGATCAAATCCGCGCTACCAACATCTCCGACACCTACCGCTCGGCATTCCACTACCAACGCGCGTGGGCACTAGCCAACCTCGCTCAATTCCAAGCGGCAGCGGCAGCGTTTTCACAGTTCCTCACCGCAGCCCCGGAAGATGATTCACGCATCCCCACCGCACTCGCAAAACGAGGCGATTGCTATAAGCAATCCGGCGCGAACGAACAAGCCATCGCCGACTTCACCACCGTATTCACCAAATTCCCTGAAAGCGCAGAAGCGGAGTTCTCCTATCAAAACGCGGGACTCCTTCACCAGGTAGAAGGCAACACTCCTGCCATGGTGGAAACCTTTGAAGCAATGCTAATAGCTTTCCCCGAAACGGAAGCCGCACCAGAAGCCTACTATTGGATCGGACGTGGGTACTACCAACTCAAGGACTACACCAAAGCCGTCGAGCCATTACGTAAGGCTCGTGAACTCGACCCCGATCGTTACGAAGAAATCGCCGGTAGTCGTATCGTCCTCAGTTTCTTCGCGCTCAAGGATGTCGACGAACTGCAAAAGGAAGCAACGACCTACATCAAAGGTAAAGAACGCGTCAACCTGCCCCAACAAGTTCTCGCCTGGCTGGCGATTAAACTCTATGACCGTGGCGAAGTCGCCGAAGCCGAGAAATTTCTCCGCGTCACCAGCACACCGGACGAACCCGCTTCTACCCGTCCACTGATCTGGAAATACCTCGGCAAGTGCCGCATTGAACTCAAGCAATACGACAGCGCGGTGAAAGCGATCGACCACTACCTCGTGTCGACCGATCAGCCTGCCGCAAAGGCGAGTGCGCTCCGCGATAAGGCCTACGCTCTTTACAAACTTGAACAATACGACAGCGCGATGACCAACGCCGAAGAAGCACAAGCGCTGATTAAACAAGGCCGCATCAACGCCGAACTGTGGATTCTTCGTGGAGACATTTCACGTGCGCGCGGCAAGCTCGACGAGGCCTTGCAGTTCTACACCATCCCGAGCCAGGCCTTCGTCGACCCGGAGATCACGCCGCTCGCCCTTTTCCGCACGGCTCAGATGCTGCAGCGCCTTGGCAAACGCGACGACGCGATCAAGTTCACCAACGAGCTTCGTCAGAAGTATCCGGAATGGCGCCCGCCGTCTGAATAAACGGACAACTGCCAGGCCATTGATTCATTGTGTCCGCATCTCTGCTTGCGGTGGCTTCGTTGCGTGCGTTAAAAGAAACACGTAATCACACGCACGATACTTATGGCCAACCTAGCAGACCTCAGCCCGGAAACCCTTCAGTCCATCACCGATCAAGCCTGGAACCTCACGCTCCAGTTCGCACCACGCGTGGTCGGGTCGCTACTTACTCTTTTCATCGGATGGAAAATTGCCACAATCACAGGCAACCTCGTTAACAAGGCATTGGAGAAACGCGAAGTCGACGCCACCCTCCGTCCGTTCATTTCCGCCCTACTTACCAAACTCATTCAGGTCGCCGTGGTGCTCAGTGCCATAAGCACATTGGGAATTGAATCGACATCCTTCATCGCCGTTCTCGGTGCAGCAGGCCTTGCCATTGGCATGGCGCTCTCTGGCACATTGCAAAACTTCGCGGGAGGAATTCTCATCCTTCTCCAGCGCCCCATCAAGGTGGGCGATTTTGTGGAAGCTGGTGGGCTCAAAGGAACCGTGAGGGAGATTCATATCTTCAACACCATTCTCACCACCCCAGATAACAAAGTGATCACCATCCCAAACAACGACATCGCCACCAGCAGCCTCACCAATTACTCCACCGAGGAAACGCGCCGCGTGGACCTCGAAATCGGCATCGGCTACGACGACAGCATCGACGATGCCCGAGCCATCATCCAAGGACTCATCGACGCCGACATGCGGATCCTCAAGGAACCCGAGACCGCCATCGTCATCTCATCGCTAGGAGACAGTTCAGTGAACTTCGCGGTGCGCGTCTGGACCGCTACATCGGACTATTGGCCAGTACACAATCAGCTCATCGAGGACATTAAGAAGACCTTCGACGAAAAAGGCATCACCATCCCCTACCCGCAGATGGATGTTCACGTCGCAAAAAACACCACTGGCAAATGACCTTAGGTTTATCTCATGTCTGATCTCATCTGTGACCAACTCGAAACGATTAATGCTCGTATCGCCTCAGCCTGCGAGCGCGTTGGTCGATCGCGCGATGGCGTTCAACTCATCGCTGTCTCGAAACGCCATCCCTCTGAGAAAATCCGCGAGGCCTTCGACTACGGGCAAACCATTTTCGGCGAGAGCAGGCTACAGGAAGCGCAGGAGAAAATCCCCGTCCTACCTGCAACCATTCAGTGGCATCTGATAGGACGCTTGCAGAAAAACAAAATCCGTAAAGTTCTCCCGCTCTTCGATACCATCCACTCCGTAGACTCGCTGGAACTTGCGGAAGCCATCAACCGCATCGCCGGTGAAGAGGGACTCATTCCCAAAGTCTACCTGCAGACCAACCTCGCCAACGAGACGACAAAAACCGGATTCTCCCGTGAAGAACTCATCTCCGCCTACGGCCAGCTTCTTGATTTCGACCGCTTGCAAATCATGGGACTCATGGCGATCCCACCATCCCGCGATGACGAAGCCCTCATCCGTCTGGACTTCGCCGCCGTCCGCGAACTCCGCGACGAACTCGTCAAGCTAACTGGCACCCCGCTTGATGGCCTGTCCATGGGGATGAGCGACGACTTTGAAATCGCCATCGAAGAAGGGTCCACCATGGTCCGCGTCGGCTCGGCCATCTTTGGTGCGCGTGCCTAGGGTTTCACCTTGTCCGGCGAAATAACCAACGTTATCACTAATTCATGCATCAACCCGAACTAGCAGGAAAACGCATCTCAAAATGGGGCGAGGGCCCGATCTGGCACCCTGGAAAAGGCGTGCTCTACTACGTTGACATCGAAGGCCACACAGTCGTCTCGTTCGATCCAGAAAACGACAATGAACAGTCCTGGCCCGTCGGCGAGCGCGTCGGAACAGTCGTCCCCCGCAAAAACTCGGACGAACTCGTCATCGCCGGTGACAATGGATTTCATTTTCTCGACCCCTCGGACGGCAGAATCGAACCGATCGGTGATCCTGAAAAAGACATTGATGACCAACGCTTCAACGACGGCAAATGTTCGCCTGATGGACGATTTTTCGCCGGCACCATCTCACTGGTGAAGAACCCGACCGCCGCTCTCTACCGTCTCGACGCCGATCTTTCCGTCACCCGCATGGTAGAAAATGTCACCAACTCCAATGGCATCGCGTGGTCATCAGACGGCAAGACCTGCCTCTACATCGACACGCCAACACGTAAAGTCGACGCCTTCGACTACGACGCGAGCAGTGGATCTCTCACCAACCGCCGCACCGTCATCGACACCAACCCGGTGGTCGACGCGTCACCCGATGGAATGGCCATCGACGTGAACGGCAGACTATGGATCGCATTCTGCCACGGTGGTTGCGTCGTGTGCTTCGACCCACAAACAGGCGAAGCGATGGAGACCATCAACTTCCCTTGTGTTGAAACCACCGCCGTCGCATTCGGCGGACCTGACATGACCGATCTCTATGTAACCACAGGTATTCACTCCACCAAGGAAGAGCAACACGCAGGCAGGCTTTTTATCGTACGCAACATTGGAGTCAAAGGAGCACCACAGCCATTCTTCGCCGGTTAGCGGATTCTGTTAATGTTCAATGGATAGATATCCACATCTACGCCCGGCGAAAAGAGTGGGGTAATTGTGGCTCCGAGATGGTCAAACCCATTCCATCGCAGAGGATCTGACGGCATAGTATCCACCGCTGCCGTGCTAAACTGATAAGGCTTGTGGTGGACTTGACCGGAGTAGATTCGCTTGCGTTTCACATCATGGGAATAGAGCAAGTAGCGCTCGAGCAAGAAGAACTCCAAACTGTCCGGTGTAGCGACCGTCAGCTCACCCATTGCTCCATAACGAAGCGATACCGCATCACCACTGTCACGTCGCCGACAAGAATATCGAACCTCAGCGCCATCGCGTCGATAGTCCATCTTGCTCCACACATAAGGAAGGTGAAATGCCGTCTTGGCGATTTCCACGGCAATCAAGCGGGAGGCATCCAAGGAGTAAAACCACACTCCGGGCCGTCCGTCCGGACCGATCACGTAAGCGCGGACGTTCATCTCGGTAAACTTTGATATCCACGGCATTGATGGCAAGCCCACTGGACGCACCCGCTCCATCAGGAACGGAACCAGTCCAATGTAGGTTTTGCCGTCATGGCAATCAACGGTCAGTCCATCCGGCAGCGTTCGCTGAATTATATCGGGGGCGACCTCCCAGTGAAGAAAGAGCAGATCGGTCCAGCGTTGATGCATCACAACACGATCACCCTCAGGTCGATTCCGAGGAGTTATCCTATCCACAGATTTATTCTCATTTGTCATTGCATCAGAAGAAAATCAAAATACTCACCATCGATAACTTGATCCATCACCGTGACGGGACGAAAGGCAGATTAGCGAAAGTGGCACTATTTACGCTTACGCTACGACTCAGTCATAGACATCGATTCTTGAATCCTCCCTGCCTTATGAACGATGTTTGAACAACTTATCGCATCAACCCAGAATCATCCATGCTTACACGAACATTCTCCACTACCGGCACACGGACACAAGTGACCTTCAAACTAAAAATCGCCGACAACATCTCCGGCGGCTCGGTCGTTGGCGACTTCAACAACTGGACACCAGGCGCCAACAAACTGAAGGCGGACAAATCAGGCTATCTGACTACCAGCATCAGCCTGCCAACCAACCAGCGCTTTGTATTCAAATTCCTCACCACCGGCGGCATGTGGTTGAACGACGACGCAGCCGACGACTACCACACCAACGAATGGGGTGAGTCCAACTCTATCGTCGACACGACCTTGCCCGCCAATTTCAGCGCTGTGAAAACAGCTCCGAAGAAAAAGGCAACGACTAAGAAGTCAGCCGTGAAAAAAGTCGCGACAAAGAAAGCTGCGGCAAAAAAGGTCGCTAAGAAAAAGACAGCTACTGCTGCCAAACCCGCCAAGACGAAGAAAGACGGCAAACCAAAATCGGAAAAAGGGAAGAAGAAGGATAAGTAACCAGTGCCTTTTTAGCGTTTAAAAAAACACCTCCCCTGTAGCGGCGCTTTGCAAGCGCCGTGGAGCGACCCTCAGCTTTCCTCACCACACCCAATGGACAGAGTGTCCATTCCCCCAGGGGTCAGGTGTCAGATAGCAACGGGCACAAGCCCCACCCGTGGCGGTGGCATCTTGCCGCCTTGCCAAGCACACCCCGTGGCGGTGGCATCCTGCCACCAAGCCATTCCCCATTCCCCATTCGTGGATCATTGGAGGCGGCGGAAACTGAGCGACATTCGTTCGGCGCTTGCAAAGCGTCCGCTACAGACGCTCTATTCCTCATTCCTCATTCTCAGAACTTGGCAAGCTGCCGATTGCGAGCGATGGTGTCCCGCAACTCGTGGCATGAAAAGGATCGCCGAAGACACCATCCAAAATATCCTCCACGCGACAAATATTGTCGATGTGGTTGAAGGATACTTCCCGCTCAAACGCGTGGGTGGTAGTTTTCGAGCGAACTGCCCGTTCCACACCGAGAAGACTCCGTCGTTCTACGTCAACCCATCGCGCCAAGGTTTTAAGTGCTTCGGCTGCGGTGCCAGCGGGACGGTCATTCGGTTCATCATGGACTACGAGAACATCTCGTTTCAAGACGCGATCAAGAAACTCGCATCGCGCGCCGGGATCGCTCTGATTGAGGAGGAGCTTGATCCAGAATCCGAAAAACGTCTAAAGCGACGATCTCAAGCGCTCACCCTTCTCTCGAAGACGGCCGAATTTTTCCACGAGCTGCTGATGAAAGATCCCTCGGCAGATGAGGCGCGCACTTACCTCAAGTCTCGTGGGTTCAATAGCGAAACCGCAGCACGATGGAAAATCGGCTACGCTCCCGCCGATCAAAAGAAGTTCTTCACTTGGGCGAGAACCCTCGGCGTAAGCGGTCGTGCGCTCATCGATGCAGGCGTTGCCTCACCCCGCGATGAAAACCGCCCGAAAGATGGGCTGTATGCACGCTTCCGCGATCGCTTAATCTTTCCCATTCACAACGACTATGATGATGTCGTTGGATTCTCCGGCCGATCTCTGGATCCCGAAGCGAAAACCGCAAAATATCTCAATTCGCCAGAGACCATCGTCTTCGACAAAGGGCGACTTCTCTTCGGCCTCAACAAAGCAAAACGACCGATTGGACAGGCCAAACACGCGATTCTTTGCGAGGGACAGATCGATCTGATCGCTGCCAGCGAAAAAGGAATCGAAAACATTGTCGCCCCCCTAGGCACAGCATTCACCTCAGAGCATGCACGGATGCTTCGCCGCTATACCGAAGTCGTGGTCATTTGCTACGACGGCGATTCCGCCGGGATCAAAGCCGCAGAACGCGCACAACGCGAACTCGCTGCCGCAGGAATGATCGTCAAAGTCACACCATTACCCGAAGGCGACGATCCAGACACCTTTATTAAACGGGAAGGCGCAGAGGCGTTCCGCAAGAAAATCGACGATGCCCAGGATTTCTACGACTTCCTCCTGGCAAGCCGCGTGCGTGGAGTCGACCTCAGCGATGCCGGTGAGCGCACCAAGCTCGCCAAGGAGCTTGCCGGGTTCATCGGATCACTCGCCGACAAAATGATGCGTGAAACCATCGTCCACAAAGTCGCCAGCCGTCTCACCGTTGACGATCAATTACTGATGCGTGAAGTCGAATTCGCCCGCAAACGTAATAAGTCTCTGGAAAACTCGCGCAATGCCGCCGCCCAAACACGCGGCGAAACAAATACCGGACCCGCCAAGGAGGAACCACTTACCATCAGCGAACCCGCATTGGAAATCCTCTGCCACATTGCGCTGGGCTCGGACGAAGGACGTAACCGACTCCTCGAAAACACGTCGTGGAACCATGCGTGGCTCGACGATATCCACCACGGAAAGCTGCTCACCGCCATCCTCGAAGCGAACATCGATCCCGCTAACCCATCCAGTGTGAACACATGGCTCAGCGACAAAGACGCACGAGTTGAGCACTACCTCTCGTCACTTCTCGACGGAGTTCTGCCCGCAGAAATCCCGCGGATTATCGACGATTGTTTAGAAAAAATCCGGCAACTCTCAATACGCAGGCGTATCCTTGAAAAAAAATCTGCCCTCGTTCAGAAAGGACTCACGCCTGACAAGCACTTGGCACTTATGAAAGAAGTGCTTGATTTGCAAAAACGACTCAAGAATAGTGCCGCTTCCAACGAATCTCCACAAACTGCACCGCAGCCTGAAGAAGACCCGTTTTAATGGCGCACAACGGCACGAACTGCCCACCCCCCGATCAACACAACATGGCGAAAAAAAGCACCCGCAAAACGACTACCAAAAAAGTGACGAAAAAGAAGATGGTGAAACCATCGAAAACTACCGTCGCAGCAAAGAAAAAAGTCGCCGTAAAAAAGAAAGCCGCGCCTAAAAAAACAGTCGCCGCAAAAAAGAAGTCTTCTCCAAAAGCGAAGTCACCAGTGAAGAAACGTGCCGCTAGCACGACTCCAAAGGCGACCAACATCAAACCGAAAGCAAAGACCGCTAAACCCGCCGCGAAAAAAACCGCCACTAAGAAGCGTGCCGCTAAGGTAGCAAAAATCACCGACATTTCTGACGAGAAGAAGCAAGACGTCACGCTGAACTCGCCGGAGCATAAGGAAAAACTCCGCGAGCTCGTTAAGCTCGCCAAGGAACAAGACTACCTCACCTACGAGGACATTAATGAAATCCTGCCTGACGATGTATTCGAACCCGACATCATCGACGCACTCCTTGGCCGCCTTCGTGCCATGGAGTTCGACATCATTGATGCGTCCGAAGTCGACAATTACAAGCGCACCACCAAAGCCGACGCCGCCGACGCTAATAATAACGAAGAGGAAGATGCTCGCCCCGCGAGATCTCGCAAAGCGGATCAGAAACTGGAGTCGCTGGACGACCCCGTCCGCATGTATCTCAAACAAATGGGGCAAGTTCCTCTCCTCACCCGCGAGGAGGAGGTCGAGATTTCCAAGCGTATCGAGAAGGCCGAAATTGCGGTGCAATCCTCTCTTCATCAGTTTGGCTTTGCCGCCGACGCCTATCTGCTGATGGCAGAAAAATTAGAAACCGGCCGTGAGCGCTTTGATCGTGTGATATTGGACAAGCGAATCGAAAGCCGTGAACGCTACATGCGCGCACTACCAAAACTCTGCGAGAAAGTGCGCGACATCCGCAGTGAAATTGACGCCATCCACGAGAAGTTCTTCTCAGCGCCGGAATCAGATTTTGAAGCCATTCGCGAGGAACGTACCAGAGAAATAAAGAACCTTTCGAAACTCTACAAGCGCTTTTACTTCAAACAAAAGATTGCCGAAGAGTTCGTCGATCTCGTTGACTCCTACATGAATGAGATCGAGGAAATCGAGAACCTCGCCCCGGGAAGCAGCAAGCGGATCGCGAGGATTGCCGGATTCCGACGCCGCACATGGCGCACTCTCGAAGGATTCCGCCGCGTCCACTCAAGCGTCAAATCCGCCTTGGCAGAGGCTCACAAAGCGAAGTCAGAGATGGTCGAAGCCAACCTTCGCTTGGTCATTTCCATCGCGAAGAAATACACCAACCGCGGACTCTCATTCCTCGACCTCATTCAAGAGGGCAACATGGGGTTAATGAAAGCGGTGGAGAAATTCGAATACCGCCGCGGCTACAAATTCTCGACCTATGCCACATGGTGGATCCGTCAGGCGATTACGCGTTCCATTGCTGATCAAGCAAGAACGATTCGTATTCCTGTCCACATGATCGAAACCATCAACAAGCTGATGCGTGTGCAAAAACAGTTGGTGCAAGAATACGGTCGCGAGGCCAGTGCAGAAGAAATCGCGGAAGAGATCCACCTTCCTGCCGAGCGAGTGAGCGCTGTGCTGAAAATGGCGCAACAGCCAATCTCACTTCAGGCCCCCGTCGGCGAGGGCGAAGGCGAAACCCAGATCGGTGACTTTATCGAAGACAAAACGATCGAAAGCCCAATGGAACTCACTTCCGCCGCGCTTCTGAAAGACCGTCTCAAGGACGTGCTCGACTCCCTTACCGAGCGTGAGCGCGAGGTTCTCGAACAGCGCTTCGGATTGAAAGATGGCTACTCCCGCACGCTCGAAGAAGTCGGACGAAAGTTCAAAGTCACCCGCGAGCGCATCCGTCAAATCGAAGCGAAAGCACTGCGGAAAATGCGTCACCCGACACGAATCCGCCAACTGGAAGGGTTTATCGAAACAACGATCCCCTATTAAAAAGGAAAACCGCAGCACAAGGCGCAACTTTTACTCCTGAGGTGGGTTTGATATAGTGTGGACAACTTCATCAGCAATCCACCTAAGGCCATGAGCACTCCTAACAACGACTCCCTGCGCGATCTTATCGCGAAACAACCCAAGCCTGAAATCTCCAGAGATTTTGTGGCGCGCACAGTCGCGGCAGCACGGGGTATCGAGCAGGAACCGGCAGAGAGCAATGTCGTTCGTGGCCCTTGGCTGAAAATCGTTTCACTCGCTGCAGCAGCAGCAGTGGTGCTCGCCATTTCTCTCGACGCGCTTAATACCGCACCCGAAACCGAAACGCCCGTCGCTATCGCAGATACCGAAGACATCGATCTCGCCGTCCTAGTCGCAGATGCACAACTCCCTGAAGACCGCAAAGACATGCAACTCATGCGGCTGCTCGACGATGATGCTGAAATCAGCGACGACGATCTGTTGGCCTTTGCTCTTTGATCGGTGCTTTCCACAGCGAACCTAGACAGTGTTAAACTCATTTTTCAGGCCTGCTAATTCTCATTTTTTCGACCTAGAATTAGAGAATTGGCATAACTGGCCTGAGGCAGTTGCAAAACCCCGACCACTGCGCCTTGTTCCTGCGTGAGCTCTATATTTTCCGGAACAATCCCCGCCCTGATGACCCCCTGCGATGCAGCGGGAACGCCTGATTTCAATGCCCTCGTCACCACCGGCCTCGAACTTATCGATGCTGGAATGGACTCCGTCGTCTACTGCGGATCGATGGGTGACTGGCCGCTTCTCTCCGAAGAACAGCGGATGACCGGTGTGAAAGCACTCGTGGATGCGGGTATCAAAGTGATCGTTGGCACCGGCGCACAAAACACGCGATTCGCAGCCGCTCATGCAGCGCATGCGCGCGAGGTTGGCGCGCACGGACTCATGGTGATCCCACGTGTTCTCTCACGCGGCGCTTCACCAGCTGCTCAATACAATCACTTCACCGCCATCCTTGAGGCCGGGGGCGCAGACCTTCCTGCAGTGATTTACAACTCGCCCTACTACGGTTTTGAAACCAAGGCTGACCTATTCTTTAAACTTCATGAGAAATATCCTCAGCTTATCGGGTTCAAGGAATTCGGTGGTGCAGCAGCAATGACTTACGCAGCGGAATACATCACCACCGGCAACGACAAGTTGACCCTGATGGTCGGCGTCGACACCCAAGCCTATCACGGCATCGTCAACTGTGGCGCTGGTGGCGCCATTACAGGTGTGGGCAATGCCCTTCCGAAAGAAGTTCTCCACATGATCAAGTTGTGTAATCGTGCCGCCGCTGGTGACGCCCAGGCCCGCGTTTACGCGCAGCAACTCGGCGCCGCCATGAACGTCTTGTCTACTTTTGACGAACAACCGGATCTGGTGCTCTACTACAAGCACCTGATGGTTCTCGAAGGTCACAGCGCCTACGAACATCATATCAACCCAGACGACAAGCTCAGTCCTGCTCAAAAGGCTTTCATCGAACAGCAACATGCCCTGTTCCGCAATTGGTGGAGTTCTTGGGATGGCCGTAACGCCTAGTCAAAACAGCTCAACGACATACTGCTCAGCCACACCGCCGCCGGTGATACGGATGAAGTAAACACCTGCTTGGTTAACCACTTCGTCGGAGGGTTCGAAGTTGATCGCGTTCTGACTCGTAGCAACGAATTGGACCTCGAACTTTTCTCCGGGGATGGCGAGATCGATAGGAACCTCGGCAACCGGCCGTCGAGTTAGACGGTGAAATTCCACTTTCAACTCTTCGGCTGGCGGGGCGGGCTTAAGCAGATAAAGACTCCACGCCACGCCATAGACATGATCTTTCGGGAAGAACCCCTTACCCGGATATGCATAGGACTTCGTTGCCTTTTCACCACCGGACGAAATCACCCACATCGCCGAAAACCGACCGCCAACGATCCCAAATCCGGTTTCTTGCATCTCATCATGTAAACACCATAGGCGATGCCCGCGGGCAACTCGATTGTTCTCTCCGATGTCATCGATGTATTGCTTGATTGCGCCAGGTAAGCTCTCGTTACCCATCGCAAGGTTACACGATTCGGTAAACCTCCCCAGATCGTGAGACATCGCATCATTCTCCCAGCACGCTTCAGCCGCCTGCTGCGCCTTATTGTTGAGGTCGGCAGAGAGCCGCACATCTGCCGGCACCCCGCAGAGAAAGCGGATGAGATTCAACTCCGTCAGTGCAGCCAGGTGCATTTCTGTAAAGCCAGCAGGCTGCGGACGCTCCTGAATCTGACGCGCTCCGTCGATGACCTCTTTCATACTACGCGGGTAGTATATCTCGGGAACTACACCGGCAGGTCGAACTTGCCCGCGAAGTGAGGAACTCGCTCTTAACTTGGGCTTAGGTCGGCGCTCTAATTCCCGCCTCATTGGCCCGGGGATAAAGTTCCTAACCCATTCGATAACCTGAGCTTGAGTTGTGGCAGAAAGATCATCAAAGGGCTGCGTAAACATCTGCTTGGGAGATAGGCGCTCGACCAATAGCACTCGCTTATCGACGGTAAGGATTCTCGCTTCAAACGATCTCCCCTCTTCGTCTACTAGTGTCAGCGGTCGGTTGGGATCATCGGCAGCAAAACCCGTCGATACCGCTGCCACGAGAAACACAGCCCACAGAACGCGCAGCGCGATTGGCACCGATTGCCCACTAAAACAACTCAGTGACATACTGTTCTCTGATTCCTCCTCCGGTAATTCGGACGAGATACACACCACGTCGATTCACGGTATCGGAATCTGGTTCGAAATTAATCGTGTTTGCATAACTATAAACGTAAGGCACTGGCATTTTCCGTCCAGAGGGAGCTTCACTCCACCCAAACTTTCCAGTTGGTCGTTTGCCGAGTTGAAAAACCTCCACAGTAAGTTCTGAAACCGGAGGCGCGGGTTCGGTCAAATAGAGTGACCAAGCATTACCGAGCACACGTTCAGCGGGAAAGAACCCCTTTCCGGGATACGCATGAGAATCGCGCAACTCGCTACCTTCGTGCTCGAAGCAGTGCATGGCTGAATAGCCCCCTTCCACACCAAAGCCTGTCGCCGACAGTTTTGGGTATAAACACCAACGACGATGCCCTCGCTTCTCTCGGTTATTGTCGCCGTTATCCGCGATGTATTGGCTCACCGTCTTGGCTGCATTTCCGACACCTGAAGAGAGATTACTCTGATTCGTATAATGCCCGAGATCGTGGGAAATCTCCCCCGCCTTCGCACAGGCCTCCGCTGCCTCCTGCGCATAGTCGGCCAGCTTCGGTGAGATTTTCACATCGTCACTCACCCCACACAAAAAACGGAAAACATTCAGTTCGGTGACGGCCTCAAAGTTGGACTTATCGACATCATCAGGACGCTTGCGTGACTCGATCTCACGAATCCCGGCCTTCACCTCGGATCGGCTACGCGGGTAGAACGGGCGATACAGTTTACCGTCATCCGCGGTCTCCAAGGTATTTGCTTTCTCAAGCTGCTCGAGAACTTCGGCATTCAAGGGCTCGCCATCAACAAGCAGCTTACCAATCGTCGCGGATACATTGTCGGATATCCAGCCAGCCACTCGCTCGCGAGAACTTTCTGAAAGACGCTCGAAAGGTAAGTCGAATCGCTTCATATCCTGGCGCTCGATCTTGATTCCATCGCCTTCAACGGCAACGATTCTGGCAAAAATCTCCCGCCCCTCAGTATCCTTGAGGGTCATATAGTCGGAAGGATATCCAGCCCAAGCCGCGTGAGCCAGAGTAATGAGACTAATTAGAAAGGCTCGAACAATCATGATATCGGAAAATTGAACGATTGAGAGAACTGACGTCTTAGAAGAAACCGAATCATCCACGCTATAGTGTACCGAGATTGTCTAGCTACCGAAAATCAAATACCATACGCACGAAATTCAGAACTATTACCTCGGAAGACGCATAAAATCCCGCGCCTTTAGCGCTCGGTCGTTTTGGCGAGATTGCGGATTGCCACGGCGAGCGAAACTTCGAGCTGGCTTTCGAGCAAATCCCCCATGTTCAGGCATTCGCTAAATCTATCCGTACCATGATACTCGTTCAATCCACGTGCTAATTCGGCGACCTTGGCGTCTGTCGAGCATGGACTGGCGCGCATGCAGCGGATCAGACGCTCGACTCTGCTCTCCACCGCTCTCCACCGCCTGGCGATCAGCACACGCTCCTCAAGCTGATACTGTCGCATCGATGTTGGGTTAATAAATTCGCGGCATAGATCAATGACGGGCGAGTTGTTCGCAAAGCGGTGGGGAATGTAGGTGCTGATATTCCCTTCGTAACTCTGCTGATCGAAGTCGATCGGACGCACGCGATACTGCTCATCTTCGAAGTCGGGAGTGATGTCGACCACGTAGTTGTAGCAGCGCATATCACCGAGTAAGCGAACAAAACTGCGCTCGTTAAACTTCACAAATTCTTTCGCCAGACGCACGCGGTTCAAACTACGACGTTTGAAGTAGTGAGAGATGAACTGATCACCGGGCACACCGGCGATGTGTTCTTCAAAGAGAGTGGCATCGTGTACCAAATAGTTCATCCGATTCGGTGAGAGCAGATGCTCAAGCTCGAGACCGAAGATCCGTGAGGCATCGGCCTGCTTGACGTAGAAATGATCGTAGTTGTCGTTGTAGCGGTTGACGATACGAATGCGAAACGGGTGAGAATTCCCAAACTCACAGTAGTCGATGCGCTCCACATGGAGGTGATCGAGGACGGAAAAATCTCCATCGGTCTTCATCGTTGCGTAAGCACGGGTGAGCTTCTGATTGAGCTCCTTCATGACCATTGGCTCATAGGCGACGATACGCCAGAGCGTATCATTCCCATCTTCATCCTCTAATGGGTAAGCGTTGTTGAAGTCGAGCAGACTATTATAGGTGAGCTCGATATCGGTATGCCGGTGATAGCGCTCCAGATAGCTGTGCAGCTTTTCGTTTACCGGATAGGTGATTTTCCGGCGGGTCATGGCTCCGTCAGCCAGTTCGATAGGGTTACCTTTATTATCCATAGTCCGACTGCGTCAGTTTTTACTTTCCGTATCGGTGTCGCTATCGGCGGCAGTTTCAACGTTCTCCACATCGACGTCGAAAGGCTCTTCGATCCCCCGTCTCCAACGCGCCGAAATCCACGGACGGACGAGCCCGTAAAGCACGTAGGAAACACACGCTACCGCTGGCGCAACTTCGTAATATTTCACCATCACAACGAGAATCACGATCATGCCGACCAAACCGAGCCAAGACCCACGACTCTTCCACCCCAGGTTCTTAAAACTCGGGTAGCGGAGGCTGCTCATCATCATCAGCGAAAGCAAGACCAAGAGGATGGGAAGCACAAAGCGTCCCGCACCGAGCTCTCGCTCTGCCTCTTCGATCCATATCATAAAGATTGTCAACGATGCGGTAGTCGCAGCAGCCATCGGAATGGGCAAACCAAGAAAGTCTTTCGACCCATCATCGGACGGACTATTGATCATGCAATTGAAGCGAGCCAAGCGCATCGCGCCGCACAGCAGGTAGAGGAAAGCAACGATCCACCCCGCCTGTGCAGGAAGATCTATCAACACGATATTAAACACCAACAAGGCTGGCGCCACACCGAAGGACACTACGTCGGCGATCGAGTCAAACTGCTGACCAAACGGTGACTCCTGCCCACCGAGGCGAGCAAGCCGCCCATCGAGCAGATCGAACAAACACGCACCGAAAATCAGCAGGATAGCATGTTTGTAAGATTCACTCCCACCGAGGAAATTATCCGGCTCCGTCATCATGCCTTCAAAAATCGTCAGCACCGCCATGAATCCGCAGAAGAGATTCCCCGCCGTCATTAGATTCGGCAGGACGTAGATTTTAGGTTCGTTGGAGTTCATGACTTCTAGACCGTGCAGTGAGTTCGCGCTATCTCAAGCATTATCGCGTTCAGCATACGAGATGATAGCCCCTCATGCCAACGATAACCCACTGCCACTTTGCCAGCCAATAATCCAATACCTTCTATGCAAGATGGTAGGCACGGCGCTGGTGCTCTCGTTGGCGCTCGCTCGACCAACTCTCGATACGCTTCAGGTAGCCGATGATACGCGTCGCATGGTCGACGTCCTTTGACCCACACGCCGTGCAGTGATCTCGGGTCAGTTTGTCAATATGCCCACAATCGTTGCAAGCGGTCACTTTCACATTGGTGCAGAAATAATTACAACCCGTACGGATCGCCGCCAGGAGCAACTTCCGGAAAGCCTCTTTCGACGCGTAGGTCTCCAAGTTCAAATGAAGCGCCGCCCCACCGTCGAGATACTTCGTGGTGCGAACGCCTTGCAGCACCAGCTTGTCGAGAATATGGATATCGTCTCGCTCGACGGGGTAGAAATAAGAATTGTAGCACTCTCGCCCTACCTTATAGCCATCCTGCCTATCCCAGCGGGCGAATTTCACACCGAGATTCTCCGCGGGAACGAACTCTGTGTTAAACCGGGCGGAATAGGTCTTCGCAGCCTCGCGGTTGAGCACATTGATGATCTTCAGTTGCTCGGAAACCCAGTCGAGATAAGCATCGTTATTCGAGGGATCCATGCCAAGAAACTCAGCGGCTTCGACCATTCCATTGATTCCAATAGTCAGGAATTGCTTCTCCGGAAGAATGCAGTTTGCCGAATAAATAGGCAGCAGACCCGCCCGATGGAATCCCATTAAAATCTCTCGGCGAGCTACCAAATATCGATGCAGCAAGCTCACCTGCTCACCCAAATCACGCCCATCTTGAAACAAGCGATTCAAATTGATCGTCATCACCTGCATCGATCCGGTCATCACTCCACCGGCCCCCAGAGAGAACGAGAAATCGTTGTCACCGTCGAGTTCGTTGCGCAAGCGACAGCACGACGAAAGCGAGTCCGGCGAGTCGCTGGAGTAAATAAAGAATGAATTACCAGCCGCGAGTTCGGAGGCGAGAAATTCACCAAACTCCGCGTCGCAAGGTTCTTCGTTGTTGTGGATCAACGCCGCGGTGACCACCGGAAATGTGAGAAGAGCGCGCTCCCGCTCGGCATTAAACCACTGCATGAAAAACTCTTGTAATCGACGCACGCTTAAGGCGTCAGAACGACCACCGTCGGGAAACACAAAATCACCGAACATGCTCTCGAAGTACCCTTCGTCGAACACGGAGATGTTCCAGAACACACTTTGATAACTTCGTGCTGCTGCCGGTTGATTGATCGCATAGACAACATGCTGTAGATGATTTTCAATCTCGTCACGATGGGTATTGAGATAGTCCTTGCCATAGTCCTTGCGCGCAAAATGGTCGAAGCAGTTTAAGAACTCAACCGTCGCAATAGCACCAGCAAGGCATGCCGAAACGGCAAAAACGTAGTTGATGAAGCTGCCACAAAACGATGCCAAATGCTGCGGCGCATCGCTTTCTCCTCCCAGAGGGATCAGCCCGTTTTGCAGCAGAGGATAAAGACTGACACTCGCGCAATAGGGCATAAACGGCGAAGTCTCATCGTGGGTGTAGATCTCGTGCTTCGCCAACTGTTTGGCATAAGTCGCTGCCGTATCCGCTCCGAAGAGCTCGCTAAGCTTCGCGTCCATCAAATCGCGATGGATCTGAATGTTCGCTTGTTTATGAATCTCATTGGCAAGAACAGCAACGTTCTTGCAGCTCATATTGGCGTTGGCATCAACGCGGCTGCCGTCGGCGGAGTTCTTGGCGTTGATGTAGTGATCGATGAATTCTAGGTGGGTGTTCACTGGGAGTGTTTAGGGGGTTGGTTTTGGGGGGTTGTTTTGGGGTTTTGTTATCGAACACGCGCTTAGGCGCGCTGAAAACGATGGGTGAGATTTTCTCCACTGCGGAGATCGAGGAAAACTTGATTGGTCTTCGGACTGTCCAGTCCACCTCGCGACGGGATAAACGGCCCGAGCTTTAAATAGTCCAAGTGCTCGACAATCCGATCGTCCACGTTTGCCAGCCCTGAATACAAACAGGTGGCGACTCCTTGACTGCGCGCCACTTCAAGAAGACCGACCAAGGCGTTTTGATGCCACTCCCCACCAAGAAAACACACACAAGTCGCCAAATCCCGATACCGACACAGCGATGCAAGCAGGGCATCCTCATCGAGGACCTCACCCATTGCCGGATTACGCAAATCCGCAGAATGGCATCCCTGACAACGCAGCGGACAACCTGAAACATGGTAAATCAATGAAATCTCATCGGGCACTTCAAGCACTCCGACCGAGTGGCAAATGTATCGTAAATAACAGTCCATGGCAGAATTCAAGAACTACAGAATTCCCAAGAAATGTCAATATATTGTATGCGGAAAGGGTGAGGTAACACTACATGTTGTGCTTTCGTCCTGATGCGACCGTTACCCCTAGGCTTACTTCTCACCCTCAACTTGCGAATCCGCATAGTCCCTGGAACTGTCCTCCGACCACCGGGATTTTCCAAATTCTCACCCCTCTCGACACAAGTTGACCCATGAGGAGGATTGAGTAGCGTAGGGTTCTCAAAGCCATGGACCCATCCCCTAACAACCAACCGCAGGAGATCCGCGCGGACATGACCATGATCGAAGTGCTGACCGCATTTCCCGGCGCGCAGCGTGCCTTGTTCGCCGCCTACCATATCGGCGGATGTTCCGCGTGTAGTTTTCAACCGACGGAAACCCTCGCCGAAGTTTGCAAACGCAATGAAGACATCGATATCGATGAGGCGATCGCGACCATTCTCGCCAGCTATCAGTCGGAACTTTCGCTGTCCATTTCTCCGCAGGATTTACAAGCAGCGCTCGCCGGAGACAACCCGCCGGAGCTAATTGACATCCGCACCCGCGAGGAGCACAACGCGGTGACACTTCCTAATGCTCGGTTTTTCTCCGCCGATCTTCAGCAAGAAATCTTTGCCACCTGGGAAAAAGATGCACCACTCGTCGTCTTCGACCATACCGGCAACCGTGGACCGGACGCAGCCGCTTATTTCGTCGGTCATGGTTTCGCAAACACTCGCGCACTCGTAGGGGGTATCGATGCTTGGTCGCAAGAAATCGACTCGAGCGTCGCTCGCTATAAACTCGAGTTTGACCCCACCTAAACAATCATGAACGAGAACACACTCAACGACGCCATCGCCAATCCACAGAATCTCGGCGAAATGTCCGATGCCGATTCTATCGGCACCGTCGGATCACCCGAGTGCGGTGATATGGTGCGCATGTGGCTGAAATTCAAAGAAGAAAACGGGCGCAAAACGATCGACCGCGCATCCTTCCAATCCTTTGGCTGCCAAACCGCGATCGCCGTGGCTTCGATGGCGACCGAAATGCTCAAAGGCAAAACCATCGACGAAGCGCGTGAACTTTCTGCCGAACAAATGACCGGTGAACTCGGTCCGCTGCCCCCCATGAAAATTCACTGTGGCCAGCTCGTTGAAGGGGCGTTAAAAAACGCCCTCGACGGCGGAAGCACAACTCAAGCGCCCGGCGACACGCAAGGACTTGTCTCAGGACCAACCCTCGCCGACAGTCTGCGCGGACCACAGACATCCGGCAAAATCCGTATCGTCAAGCTCGATCCCAATAGTTAAATTTTACCCATCCACCAACAAGCACCAAATCTTTCAAATTATGCAAGCACAAGGAGAAGTCGAACTTAAACGCGAAGTCCAAGCCATTCAAATCCCTAGCGGCGAGCGCGTCACGCTGCCCATCGGGATGAGCGTCATTATTACCCCTGTCTCTTATACACATCTGACGCTGCC